>CP102405.1:0-600000 GCA_024628785.1 Fusobacteria bacterium ZRK30 | reverse complement strand
CTAAAATACCTCCTCCAAACATCCAAAGGTCTCCATCAAAGATTTTTTCTGCCCCTTCTTTAAAATCAGTTATATTAAAAATATAAAATATTCCCATGAGGAGACTTCCTGTAAAGAAATTATAAAATATCCCATTTAATTTTCCCAGCCTGCATGACAGAATTGAATTAATCATCATCTGAAATATAATTATCCCCCCTATTAAAAACGCCATTAAATAATACACTTTTCACCCCTTTTCATATTCAATTAATAATTTTTATACTACCAGACATATCCCTATAAAAATAAATACAAATCCTACTATTTTATGCCTTCCTATCTTATTCTTTTCCCGATTAAATAATCCATAATGATCTATCAATGCCGAAAAAAACACCTGTCCTGTCAAACCTAAAGCTATAGTATTAGAAATACCTATATTTTTAAATGTAGCCACATTACAGGCAACTACAGCTACCCCTAAAAAACCTGTAAAATAGAAATATAAAGGCAGCTCCTTAGAATATCTAATTTTTTTTCCTTTGAGTAAAATCCCTAGACAAATCACAATAAGTCCCGTAAAATGTATTAAAAAAACAGACATGTTATTCCCTACCAGATTTGCTAAACTTCCATTTATCCCCAGCATTATTGCTATCAGCATCCCTGATGCAAGCACCATAATTCCTTCCATTATTATCCCCCCTATAAATAAGTTTAACAATTCTCAGCAAGTTTCAAGCGGACAATTGTCCCCAAGGAGGTTCCTATGAAAAAAATACATGACATAAAAAAATTAAAATTCTATATTGAAAAAGTTAATATGTCCCATATATTTAAGCCAAATGCTATAGACCACCTGGAACTTCATTGTTTTGAACAAGGTGAATCTATATACTTTACCCAGGATAGATGTAAATATCTACATATATTAGTTTATGGAAAGGTCAAAATTTTTCTTTTAAATAATGAAGGTAATTTTATGCTATTGGATTTTTCTAAACCCTATGATTTCATTGGTGATGTTGAGTTTATTCAGCAAAAAAATATCTATCATAATGTAGAGGCTATTATAGAGTGTCTCCTCATTGCTATTCCTATAAGTAAGATCCATGAAATCACGATCTCAGACGAACTCTATCGTCTTTTAAGTCAATCTGTCTCCGATAAATTGATTAAAACCTCAAAAAAATTTTCTCAGGTTATACTTTATCCTATAAAAAACAGGTTAGTCACATGTCTTATTGAAATTAGCGATAAAGACAAAATAAATAACTTTAAAACTCAAGAGATCGCGGATTATCTAGGAGTTACTCCCCGGCATGTGAGGAGGATCCTCAGTGAACTATACACTGAAAATATAATAGAAAAAGAGGGACAATCTATACAC
Source organism: Fusobacteria bacterium ZRK30 (assembly GCA_024628785.1). Classification (NCBI taxonomy): domain Bacteria; kingdom Fusobacteriati; phylum Fusobacteriota; species Fusobacteria bacterium ZRK30. Next base: position 598,628 of record CP102405.1, on the reverse strand, counting down.
ATATTAAATAAAAAATTACTCTATAAGTATGCAATAAAGGAATGATTTGAAAACTATAATTTTTCAAATCACTAAAAAAGGTTCTAAGATTTTTCATCTTAGAACCTTTTTTTACCTTTATATAAATCCTTTATACTCTTTCATTACTAAATGAGCATTAATTTGTTGTACAGTGTCTAGTGCTACCCCTACAACGATGATTATTCCAGTTCCACCAAAGAATACAGGCAGTCCTGCTGCTGTAAATATAAAGGCAGGTAATACTGCTATAGCAGCTAAAAATACAGCTCCACCCCAAGTAATTCTAGTTATTACTTTTTCTAAATATTCTACAGTTTCATTTCCAGGTCTGATCCCAGGAATTGTTCCTCCACCCTGCTTTAGGTTATCAGCAATTTTTTCCGGGTCAAACATCATAGCTGTGTAGAAGAATGAGAAAAAGATTACTAATACTGCGTATAGAATCAAATACACAGGATGATTTCTTCCTAACATCCTATTAATTAAAGCATAGTATGGCATAGTTGATGGCAGTGAGTTCACTAGTAACGATGGTATCATCATTATTACAGATGCAAAGATTACCGGCATTACTCCTGCTGAATTTAATTTTACAGGTAAGAAACTACTGTTTGCAGCATTTCCTTTCCCTTGGAATCCTCTTCCTACATAGTGGATAGGGATTCTTCTCTGTGCCAATTGAAATACTACTATTCCTCCTACAGTTAATAGTGCAGATGCTGCTACAGCTATTAAAACAGGTATTAAAAATTTATTTCCTTGCATAGTTTGTATCGTTTGAATAACTCCTGAAGGCATTCTGGCAATTACATTTAAGAAGATAATAAGTGAAATACCATTACCTATTCCTTTAATTGAAATTTGCTCACCTACCCACATAAGGAATACAGTACCAGCTGTTACTGTAATTACAGTTGTCATCACAAACATAAATCCAGGTGTCATAACAAGTCCCATAGATTGTAACCACATAGTCACACCAAAAGCTTGTATAAAACCGATTACTATTGTTAAATATCTAGTCCATTGAGTCATCTTACTTCTTCCAGATTCCCCTTCTTTTTGAATTTCATCTAATTTTGGTATAATAACCGCTAATAAACTCATTACAATCGAAGCATTGATATATGGCATTACTCCTAGTGCAAAGATAGATACCCTTTGGAAAGCTCCTCCTGAAAACATGTTTATAAATCCTAAAACACTGTTATTATTTACCATAGAAGCTAATCTCTCTAGGTCTACTCCCGGAACTGGAATCAATGTCCCTATTCTAGCTACTAAAAACATCAACAACGTATAAATTATTCTTTTTTTAAGTTCAGGCGTATTCATTACAGCCTCGAGCTTGGCATTAAATTGATCATATAACGACATCTGTCCACCCCTTGTTGCACAATATAATTGTGTGTAGTATATATATATTTCCCTAAAAATACGGATACTATAAGTATAGCACATTTTTTTTCTTTTTAATATATTCTAAATCATCTAATTGTTATTAGTTCTATATTACAAAAGGTCTGCAAAATTGCAGACCCTTTGATTAAGCCAATAAAACTTATTTAGTTTTGTTAGCGTGCTTGTTAGCGTTTCCAGCTACATCTTTAAAAGATTTAACAGTATGAACTGTAACAGTTCCACCGTTAGCTTCTACAGCTGCTTGTGCTGATACAGATACTTTATTAACAACAACTGATACGTTCTTGTTTAAAGTTCCGCTTCCTAATAACTTGATTCCAGATTTAACATCTTTGATTATTCCAGCTTCAACTAACATGATTGGAGAAACTTCAGTTCCTTCCTCAAATAAGTTTAAGATATCTAAATCAATGATTGCAAATTCTTTCTTGAATCTGAAGTTTGAGAATCCTCTCTTAGGAACTCTTCTGATTAAAGGCATTTGTCCACCTTCGAATCCAGCTCTTAAGCTTGATCCAGAACCAGATCTTGATTTTTGTCCATTGTGTCCTTTTCCAGATGTTTTACCAGTACCAGAAGACATTCCTCTTCCAACTCTTTTTCTATCTTTTCTAGGAACAGAAGGTTGTAATTCATTTAATTTCATTATTTTACCTCCTCAACGTTAAGCATATATCCAATTTGGTGTAATTTACCTTTGATATCTGCTGTATCGTTGTGTTCTACTACATCATCTATTTTTTTTAAACCTAAAGATTTTAATGTAGCAATGTGTCTTGGTTTTCTTCCAATCGGACTCTTAACAAGTCTAACTAATAATTTTGCCATGTCTTTGCTACCTCCTTAGTTTAATATTTCCTTAACTTCTTTACCTCTTAATTTTGCAACTGATTCAGCTGATCTAAGAGTTTTTAATCCTTCGATAGTAGCTCTTGCAACGTTTATCTTGTTCTTAGATCCTCTGATCTTCGTTAAGATATCAGTTACTCCAACTAATTCTAAGATTTCTCTTGCTGATGATCCAGCAATTACTCCAGTACCTTCAGATGCAGGCTTCATCCACACCTTAGTACTTAAGAACACACCATCTTGTTGGTGAGGTATAGTTGTTCCTTTTAAAGAAACAGTTACCATGTTCTTTTTAGCAGTAGCTATAGCTTTTTTGATAGCATCAGGAACACCGTTGGCTTTTCCTAATCCTAAACCTACTCTACCTTTTTCATCACCTATTGCTGCTAAAACTGAGAAAGATATTGATCTTCCACCTTTTGTAGTTTTAGAAACTCTAGAGATTTTTAATATTTTTTCTTTAAATTCTTTTTCTTCTCTTTTAAACTTAGACAAAATATATCCTCCTCTCTACTAGAATTTTAATCCAGCTTCTCTAGCAGCATCAGCTAATGCAGCAACTCTACCAGTGTAAACATAACCACTTCTATCGAATACTACAGTCTCTAATCCTTTTGCTACAGCTAGTTCAGCAATTTTCTTACCTACTAACTTTGCTGCTTCTATGTTTCCACCGTGCTTAACTTCAGCTTTTACATCTTTAGATATAGTTGAAGTTGCAACTAATGTTACACCATTTACATCGTCAATTAATTGAGCGAATATGTTATTGTTTGATCTAAAAACATTTAATCTTGGTCTTTCAACAGTACCAGAGATCTTGTTTCTAATAGACAATTGTTTTCTTCTTCTTAAAGCTTTTCTATTAACTTTTTTAAACAACTGACTTACCTCCTTTTAGTTAAGGTAAATTACGCTTTCTTACCTTCTTTTCTTCTTACAACTTCATCCGAGTACTTAACTCCTTTTCCTTTATAAGGTTCAGGCTTTCTGTTTGCTCTGATTTCTGCTGCTACTTGTCCAACTACTTCCTTTGATATTCCGTCAATATGGATTGTAGTATTACCTTTTTCAACTGTAAATTGAATTCCTTCAACTTCAGAAATCATTACTGGATGAGAGAAACCTAATGCGATTTCTAATCCTTTCCCAGCAGCTTTGGCTCTATATCCAACACCTACTAAGTTTAATGTTTTTCTGAATCCTTCAGTTACACCAACAAGCATGTTGTTGATATTAGCTGTTGCAGTTCCGTGCATAGATCTCTCCATAGGAGTGTCTCCAGCTCTTTCTACAGTTATTTCATTATTTTCAATTTTAACAGTTAACCCGTTAAAGATTTCTCTAGTTAAAGTTCCTTTAGGTCCTTTTACAGTTACTACATTTTCATTGATAGCAACCTCTACACCAGCAGGGATAACTAGGGTTTTATTACCTATTCTTGACATTTAAAATGCACCTCCTAGTTATTTCTTACCAAACGTAACAAAGTACTTCTCCACCAATATTAGTCTTTCTAGCAATTCTGTCAGTTACAAGTCCGTTAGACGTTGAAACTACAGCAATTCCTAATCCAGATAATACTCTTGGCATATCCTCAGCTGAAGAGTAAACTCTTCTTCCTGGTTTAGATATTCTTTTTATTCCTTTGATTACTTTTTCTTTTCCTACATACTTTAAATATACTCTGATGTTCTTCTTGTTCCCATCAGTGATAACTTTATAGTTAGAGATATACCCTTCCTCTTTTAATACAGCAGCTAAAGCTACCTTCATTTTTGAATGTGGGATATCTACTTTGTCGTGCATTACTGAGTTAGCATTTCTAACTCTTGTTAACATATCTGCAATTGGATCAGTTAAAAACATATCTACAAATCCTCCTTCCTAGTTTCTTATATGATGTTACGATCGAATGGATGTTATTACCAAGATGATTTAGTTACACCTGGTATTAATCCTGCTCCAGCTAATTGTCTAAACTTAATTCTAGAGATTCCAAATTCTCTCATATATCCTCTAGGTCTTCCGTCTATTTGACATCTATTTCTTTTTCTTACTGGAGAGGCATTCTTGGGAAGCTTGTTTAATTCTGCAACAGCTTCTACGTCTCCAGCTTTTATTCTAGCTTTTAATTCTGCTCTTTTTGCAGCAAATTTATCTGCTAGTTTAGCTCTTTTAACGTCTCTTGCGATCATTGACTTTTTCGCCATGTGCTTGTCCTCCTACTCCTACTTTTTAAAAGGCATACCAAATGCTTTTAGTAATGCTCTTCCTTGCTCATCAGTTTTTGCTGATGAAACTATTGATATTGACATTCCGAATAATTTATCTACTTTATCGAATTCGATTTCAGGGAATACTAATTGATCTCTCATTCCAAGAGAATAGTTACCTCTTCCGTCGAACGCTTTTGCAGAAACTCCATCGAAGTCTCTAACTCTTGGTAAGATTACATTTACTAATCTATCCATGAAATCGTACATAGCTTCTCCTCTAAGAGTTACTTTTGTTCCGATTGCTTGACCTTCTCTTAATTTGAATCCAGCTTCTGACATCTTAGCTGTAATTACAACTGGCTTTTGACCAGAGATAGTTGCTAAGTCTGCAGCAGCAGCATCCATTAATTTAGAGTTTTGAGTCGCTTCTCCAACACCCATGTTTAAAACAATTTTGTTTAATTTTGGACATTCCATTATATTTTTTAATCCTAACTCTTTCATAAGAGCAGGAGATATTTCATTTGTATACTTTGTATGACATCTAGAAACATATTTAGCCACTAGTTACCCTCCTTTCTTATAAAGTTTCTCCAGAAACTTTAGAGTATCTTACTTTTTTACCATCTACTACCTTAGTTCCAATTCTAGTTGGCTTTCCAGCTTTAGCGTCAAAGATCATTACCTTTGAAGAGAAAATTGGTGCTTCCATAGTTACAACTCCACCTTGTGGGTTTGCTTGGCTAGGTTTTAAATGCTTAGTAACAACATTGATTCCTTCAACTAAAACTTTACCTTTTTTAGTAAATACTTTAGTTACTTTTCCAGTTTTTCCTTTATCTGATCCAGAGATTACCATTACTGTATCTCCAGTTCTAACGTGCATTTTTGTAGGCACGAATTTGATTTTAGGTTTAGCCATGATTTAAGCCTCCTTCCTTATAATACTTCAGGAGCTAAAGAAACTATTCTCATAAAGTCTTTTGCTCTTAATTCTCTAGCAACAGGTCCAAATATTCTTGTTCCTCTTGGCTCTTTTTTGTCATTGATTACAACTGCTGCGTTGTCATCAAATTTGATATATGATCCGTCTTGTCTTCTTATTTCCTTTTTAGTTCTAACTACTACAGCTCTGATTACGTCTCCCTTTTTAACGTTTCCGCCAGGATTCGCTTCTTTAACTGAAGCTACAACTACGTCACCGATAGTTCCGAATCTTCTTACAGATCCACCTAAAACTCTGATTACCATTATTTTTTTAGCACCTGAGTTATCAGCAACATTAAGGACAGTTTGTTGTTGTACCATGTTGTACCCTCCTCTCAATCTCTAACTAATTAAGATTACTTAGCTTTTGCTATTACTTCAACTAATCTCCATCTCTTATCTTTAGATAATGGCTTAGTTTCCATGATTCTTACTTTATCACCAGTTTTAGCGATGTTGTTTTCGTCATGAGCCTTAAATTTGTTAGTTCTTTTCATTCTTTTTTTATATAAAGAGTGTAATTTCGTAGTTTCTTCCATAACAACGATAGTTTTATCCATCTTGTCCGAAACAACGATTCCTTCTCTAACTTTTCTTTCGTTTCTCAAGAACCCTACCTCCTCGTTGTACAATGAGTTACTTAACTTAATTAAGCAGTTCTCTCATTTAAAATAGTTTTGATTCTAGCGATGTTTCTTCTAACTTCTCTTATCTTAGCAGTGTTCGCTAATTGACCTAATGAAAGTTGAAACTTTAAGTTAAATAATTCTTCTTTTAATTCTTTTGCTTTTACTACTAATTCCTCAGTAGCAATTCCTCTGATTTCTTTAGCTTCCATTATTTCTCACCACCATCTTTTTTTACAATTTTACAAGCGATTGGTAATTTCATTGTAGCTTTTCTTAAAGCTGCTAATGCAAGCTCCTCAGATACTCCAGAAACCTCAAACATGATTCTTCCTGGCTTTACTACTGCAACATAACCTTCTACGTTACCTTTACCTTTACCCATTCTAACTCCAGCAGGTCTTGCTGTGATAGGCTTGTCAGGGAATATTCTAATAAATACAGTTCCTTCTCTTTTGAAAGTTCTGTTCATAGCTACTCTACAAGATTCAATTTGTCTGTTTGTGATCCATTTTGGCTCAAGAGCTTGTAATCCCCAGTCACCGAATGCTACAGTATTTCCTCTTTGAGCAGTACCTTTCATTCTTCCTCTGAAACTTTTTCTATGTTTTGTTCTTTTAGGCATTAACATAATTACTTAACCCCTCCTTCCTTTTTAGTTGGAAGCACTTCACCATTAAAAATCCATACTTTGATTCCTAAAGCTCCATATGTAGTTCTAGCAGTTGCTGTTGCGTAGTCGATGTCAGCTCTTAAAGTATGTAAAGGTACTTTTCCTGCTACATTCCACTCTGCTCTAGCGATTTCTGCTCCATTAAGTCTTCCTGAAATCATTACTTTGATTCCTTTTGCTCCAGCTTTTTCAGCTCTCATGATAGCTTGGTTCATTGCTCTCTTATAAGCAACCCTCTTCTCAATTGAAGTTGCGATTCCCTCTGCTACTAAAGTTGCATCTTTGTTGAAGTTTCTTACTTCTTGTACTTTAATGATAACTTTTTTACCAGTCATCTTAACTAATTTTGTCTTTAATGATTCGATTTCAGAACCTTTTCTTCCAATTACAATTCCAGCTTTAGCTGTGAATATTAAAACTACAACCTGTGAAGGTGAAGTTCTTTCTATTTTAACTTTAGAAATTCCTGCATGGTAGTAAGCTTTCTTTACGAAAGATCTGATTTCCATATCTTCGTGTAAGTAATTTGCGTACTCTTTTTTTCCAGCATACCAAGCTGATTCCCAAGTTCTTGTAATTCCAAGTCTTAGTCCTCTAGGATCTACTTTTTGTCCCACAGTCTTACCTCCCTGATTTACTTCTCTGATACTGCTACAACGATGTGTGCTGTAGGTTTTCTGATTATGTCTGCTTTACCCATTGCTCTTGGCTTTATTCTCTTCAATACTGGTCCTTCATTGATCATTATTGTAGAAACAACTAATTTTTCTTCATCCATTTCATGGTTGTTAGTTGCGTTAGCGATAGCTGATGATAAAGTTTTCTTTATTGTTACTGCTGATTTCTTATTTGCGAATTCAAGGATATCTAACGCTTCTAAAGCTGATTTTCCTCTTATTAAGTCCGCTACTAATCTTGCTTTTCTTGGAGATAATCTCACATATCTAGTTATTGCTCTAGCTTCCACTAGTATAACCTCCCTTATCATATCCTAATTGATACATTATTTTTTCTTTTTCTTTTTATCTACACCATGACCGTAATAAGTTCTAGTAGGTGAAAATTCTCCTAACTTATGTCCAACCATATACTCTGTTACGTGAACAGGTACATGCTTTTTACCGTTATAAACTCCAAATGTTAATCCAATGAAGTTAGGAAATATAGTTGATCTTCTTGACCAAGTTTTGATTACCGCTTTCATGTTATCCGCCGCTACTGCTGCTTCAACTTTCTTCATTAAGTGATGATCACAAAAAGGTCCTTTTTTTAATGATCTTGCCATTAGTCAGTGCCTCCTCTCAAATTACTTTTTCTTCTTTCTTCTTACGATGAACTTATCAGATGCTTTCTTTCCTCTAGTTTTCTTACCTAAAGTAGGTTTTCCCCAAGGAGTAACAGGTGATTTTCTACCGATAGGTGATCTACCTTCTCCTCCACCATGTGGATGATCACAAGGGTTCATTGCTGATCCTCTTACATGTGGTCTTCTTCCCATGTTTCTGTTTCTACCTGCTTTACCTATTGAAACTAATTGATGTTCAGCGTTTCCAATCTCACCAATAGTTGCCATACATTCTTTATGAATTAATCTTAATTCTCCAGAAGGTAATTCGATATGACAGTAAGTTCCTTCTTTAGCAACTAATCTAGCTGAAGTTCCTGCAGATCTTACTAATTGTCCACCTTTAGCAATTTGTAATTCAACGTTATGGATTTGCGTTCCTACTGGCATATCCTTTAACTTAAGTGCGTTTCCTGGCTTGATTTCTGCGTTAGCTCCTGCCATTACAACGTCTCCAGCTACTAATCCTTTAGGAGCTAAGATATATCTCTTTTCTCCATCTACATAATGTAATAAAGCGATGTTTGCTGTTCTGTTTGGGTCATATTGAATAGATGCTACCTTTGCAGGTATGTCTAATTTATTTCTTTTGAAATCAATTATTCTATACATTCTCTTGTGACCTTTTTGTCTGTTTCTACCTGTTCTGTGACCGTAGTTATCTCTACCGTACGCTGAGTTTAAAGGTACAGTTAAAGATTTTTCAGGTCTAACATTTTTATCTAATTCTTCACTAACTAGGTAAGACATATGTCTCGTACCGTTAGTCATAGCTTTCATCTTTCTGATTGCCATTTCTATTAACCTCCATTGACCTATAAGTATCTTATATTTTAAAAATTTATTTCAATTAAACTGTTTCGAAGTAAGTTATTGCATTTCCTGCAGCTAATGTTACAACAGCTTTTTTCTTAGCAGCAGTCATGTACATTTTTTGTCCATGTCTAGCTGAAACTGATTTGATGTTAGATGTAGCTACATCAGTTACCTTTACATTAAAGATAGTTTCGATAGCTTTTCTTATTTCAATTTTGTTAGCCTTTTTATTTACTTCAAAAGTGAATTTATTGAATTCTCTTCTTAAAATTTCAGATTTTTCAGTGATGATAGGCTTTTTGATGATATCGTAAGCAGTCATTATCCTAGCACCTCCTCAAGAGTTGTTAAAGCATCCTTAGTAATGATTACTTGGTTTTGCTTTAATAACCAGTATACACCTAATTCATTTGGTTGTAATACAACTGCATTTTCTAGGTTTCTAGCTGATAAATATAAGTTGAAGTCTTCTTTGTTTGCTAAATCGTTTACTACGAATAATTGCTTATTAGTAGCTTTTAAAGCAGTTGTTAACGAAACGATTGCTTTTGTCTTAGGTGCATCAAATGTTGCATCTAATACTAAGATATCTCCGTTAGCTACTTTAGCTGATAAAGCTGATTTTAAAGCTAAGCTTCTTACTTTCTTATTTACTTTCTTTTCAAATGATCTTGGTGACGGACCGAATGTAACTCCTCCACCTACCATATGAGGGGCTCTGATAGTACCTTGTCTAGCTCTACCTGTTCCCTTTTGTCTGAAAGGCTTTCTTCCTCCACCTCTCACCATTCCTCTTGTCTTAGTTGATGCAGTCCCTTGTCTTGCAGCAGCTAATTCAGCAGTTAACACTTCGTGTAAAACTGTTTTATTAGGCTCAATAGCGAATACTGTATCTTTAACTTCTACAGTACCAGTTTGAGTTCCTGTTACATCATATATATTTAAAACTGACATTGTCGTCCTCCTCTCTTATTTCCTTCTAAATTATTTTTTGATAGCTGGCTTTATTACAATGTATCCGTTCTTTGGTCCTGGAACCGCACCTTTTACTAATAATAAGTTGTTTTCAATATCAACTTTTACTAATTCTAAGTTTTGAACAGTTACTTGTGCATTACCATATCTACCCATCATTTTCATACCTTTGAATACTTTAGAAGGGTTTGAAGATTGACCAATTGATCCTCCAAGTCTATGATTTCTTGAAACACCATGAGTTGCTCTGTTTCCGCTGAAGTTATGTCTCTTCATTACACCGGCAGTACCTTTACCTTTTGAAGTACCTGTGATGTCTACGAAGTTAGTTCCTTCTAAAACGTCTACTTTTAACTCTTGCCCTAATTCATAACCTTCTACTGAGTCTACTTTAAGCTCTTTAACAAATCTTTGAGATTTAACTCCAGCTTTGTTGAAGATTCCCATAAGTGGCTTAGTAGTGTTCTTCTCTTTCTTTTCTCCGAAACCTAATTGAATTGCAGAGTACCCTTCTTTTTCTACAGTTTTCTTTTGTAAAACATAGTTAGGACCTGCTTCGATTACAGTTACTGGAACAGCTTTTCCACCTTCGAAAATTTGAGTCATTCCGATTTTTTTACCTAAAATTCCTGACATATTCTGTCTACCTCCATCAAATAATATATTGGTTAGCAACTTCGCCTCGTGGTTCCTATGTTTTCTTTTTACAGAAAACAGCTTATTGCTGCCAACTTGTATTATTCTGTAAAGCAATCTAAAATGTGATTTTTAAATTACCTAACAAAACGAAACCATTAGTAATTAAACTTGTTTGATTTCAATACCTACACCAGCTGGTAAGTTAACTGCAGTTAAAGATGAAATCGTCTTTTGAGTAGCGTCTTTAATCTCAACCATTCTTCTGTGAACTCTCATTTCGAATTGTTCTCTTGAAGCTTTGTTAACGTGAACTGATCTTAATACAGTGTGCTTCTTAATCTTTGTTGGTAAAGGCATTGGCCCAGCGATTTCCGCTCCAGATTTTTTAGCAACGTCTGCGATTTTTGCTGCTGATTGATCTAATAATTTATGATCATAAGCATTTAAATAGATTCTTAACTTTGATGCCATTTGTATATTGCACCTCCCGTCTTGTAATGTTTTATAGTTTTTAAGGTCAACTATCTTTCACAACCCAAATATTATATCACACTTTCTAAAAAATGCAAAATGTTTTTTGTGTTATAAACCTTTTTTGTGACTATGGGGATCACCAAGCTTTTTAGCGTTCCGCTTCTTAAATACTTAGTTAGTTTATCAAATACAAGGAGAAAGATACAGGACAAAAGTCCGGTTTAGAAGTTTTTGTTTTTAGGATATTTATTTTAATGGTACTAGATTTCAAGAAACCCTATTTAACACTTTTTTTCTTCCTATATCTTTTCATATATATAGTATGTTTTTGTAGCAATAAATCATCTTTTATTTATTTAGAAATCAAATTTAAAAACATTTTTCCCCTTACTTTCTCGACTCACGAGTATTTAATTTATCTTTACTGAAAAAAATTAAGATAAGAAAGAAAGTAACAAAGTTAATAAAAAAGGATTAGACTAATTTAGTCTAACCCTTTCATCACATCCAGTATATCCCCTAATTTAAAACCTCTCCTCATAAAATAGGCAACCTGTTTATCTCTTTCTTTATTTTTCACCTTATGAAATAAGTCCGATATCATCTTTTTTTCATTCACTTCCTCCTCACCATAGATACTATCTATAGTGGAGGAGTCTATCCCCTTTAGATGAAGTTCATACTCTATCCTCTTTCTACCCAAGCTTTTTTTTGAATTTATATAAGACTCAGCATAACTGTAGTCATCTAAGTAACCTAACTCAGATAATTTAGAAACCACTTTTTTCAGACTGCCTTCAACTGCGGCACTTCTCTCATATTTCATCCTAAGCTTCTGCTGAAGATCTCTCACTGTATAATCTCGTTTAGACAGTAAAAAATATGATTTTGAAAGAGCTGAGTCATAGATAATATTCAGATATTCATCTGCACTGATCTCACTGTCAGTTTTTATCCCATACTTAGCCTTTATATCTCTGTTTATATCTATAATTTCATCATTTTCAAGGTATATTTTATTCTTCTGAAATTTCAGCACTTTCATTTACAATCTTTTCCTCTATTGGATTTAAAATCACATTTACTTCTTTTTCTATCTGTCCTAAAAGATCCTTATCATCCTCTAATCTGGCTTTTACATTTTCTCTACCTTGACCTAATCTGATATCACCAAAACTAAACCATGCACCTGATTTTGCCACGATATCATTCTCAATTCCAAGATCCAATATCTCTCCTACTCTGGAGATTCCCTTTCCATACATTATCTGGAAAGCAGCTTCCTTGAATGGAGGAGCTATCTTATTTTTAGTTACCTTTACCTTGGTTTCATTCCCTAATATATCATCACCTTGTTTTACAGACCCGACTCTTTTTACTTCTAATCTTACAGATGAATAGAATTTAAGTGCTCTACCACCTGTTGTTGTCGTTTGAGGTCCAAATCCAAATCCACCAATTTTTTCCCTTATTTGGTTGATGAATACCATAGTTGTTTTTGATTTATTCAGGTTAGCCGTCAGTTTTCTAAGCGCCTTAGACATCAATCTTGCCTGTAATCCCATCTGCTGGTCACTCATTTCTCCGTCAATCTCCACCTTAGGAACCAATGCCGCCACCGAGTCAACTACCACTATATCAACAGCACCTGATCTCACTAACATATCTGCAATTTCCAATGCTTGTTCTCCGTAATCCGGCTGGGATATCAACAATTCTTCCACATCTACTCCCAGTGCCTTGGCATATTTAGGATCCAATGCATGCTCTGCATCTATAAATGCAGCTATTCCACCTATCTTCTGCGCTTCTGCTATAGCATGAAGAGCTATAGTTGTTTTACCTGAACTCTCAGCTCCATAAACCTCTACTACTCTTCCCCTGGGAAATCCTCCAAGTCCCAACGCTTTATCTAAATTTATACTTCCAGTAGGTATTACCTCTACATTCATATGGGCATTTTCCCCCATTTTCATTATAGATCCATCCCCATATTCTTTCTTTATCTGCTTCATCGCAAGTTCCAGCGCTTTATTTTTATCTACCGTTTCTTTTTTCTTAGTCATTTTTTCTTTAGCCATCTTTTCACCTCATTTAAAAATTTCTTTTTTCTATAAGAATAGTTTACTATATTATCCCCTTCTTTACAATTAAAGTTATATTAATTTATATATACCTTTCATCACTCAATACAGATAATCCCAGGTATACCTGATTAAACTCAATAAAAAATTCAGATTCCATATTAAAAAACCACCAAAATTGGTGGTTTTTTAATTATTATTTAATATATATCCTGGATTCATAGGGTCTGATTCTATCACTTTTTCCATTATAATTACTATTCAGAAGTTCATACCCATCTAAATCTATGTCATACTCAACCTCTTCCCTGTAAAAATTACATATTACCAGGATCTCTTTCCCTTGATATTTTCTTTTATACACATATAATTGAGAGTTATCCATATCTATTATTTCATAATTTCCATAAGCTACTACCGGGAATTCTTTTCTGATTCTCAGCAGTTCTTTATAGTGATAAAATATAGAAGTTTTGTCTAAAAGTGCATTTTTAGCATTTACCTTTTTATAATTTTCACACGGGAACAGCCAAGGAGTTCCATCTGTAAACCCTCCATTTTCACCATCATCCCACTGCATAGGAGTCCTGGAGTTATCTCTGGATTTTTCTCCTAATATTTTTAATATTTCATCTTCCGATTTCCCTTCTGATTTTAATATTTTATAATAATTTAAGGATTCAACATCTCTATACATATCTATAGATCTATATTTTGCATTGGTCATCCCAAACTCTTCACCTTGATATATATACGGAGTTCCCTTCATCATATGAACAGCTGTCCCAAGCATTGTGGCACTTTCCCTGTGATACTCTGTATCATCTCCAAATCTGCTGACTATTCTAGGCTGGTCATGGTTACACCAAAACAACGCATTCCAGCCTCCTCCTGCATCCATCTCTGTCTGCCAAGTATTGAATAACTCTTTTAATTTTAAAAAATCAAAATCTATCTGACTCCACTTATCCCCATCCCTATAATCTACCTTCAAATGATGGAAATTAAATGTCATACTCAATTCCTTTTCCTTTATACTGCTGTATTTGACGCAGTTTTCAATAGAGGTACTACTCATCTCTCCTACAGTAACAACATCCTCATATCTTCCAAAGGTTTTTTCATTTAATTCCTTCAGATATCTATGTATTTTCGGACCATCTGTATAGAACCGTCTTCCGTCTCCTGTTTCATCATCCATATATAGAACAGGTTTACTTATAAGATTTATTACATCCAGCCTGAATCCCTTAACTCCCTTTTCCAGCCAAAAATTAGTTATTTTATATATCTCTTCCCTTACCTCTGGGTTTTCCCAATTGAGGTCCGCCTGGGTTTTATCAAATAGATGAAGATAATATTTACCTAATTTTTCAACATACCCCCACGCTGTCCCTCCAAATTTAGATACCCAGTTAGTAGGAACTTCCCCATCTTTAGAGTCTTTAAATATATAGTAATCCTGATATTTTTTCTCTCCTGCCAACGCCCTTTGGAACCACTCATGATCAGTAGATGTATGATTAAACACCATGTCCAGCATGACTTTCAACCCACGTTCTTTCGATTCTTCCACTAATTCTTCAAAATCTTCCATAGTTCCAAACTCTGGATTAATCTTAGTATAATCAGCCACATCATAACCATTATCATTCATAGGAGATGAATATATCGGAGTCAGCCATATAAATTCTACCCCTAATTCCTTTATGTAATCTAATTTTTCAATTATTCCTCTGATATCTCCCTGACCAGAACCAGTAGTATCATTAAAACTTTTCGGATAGATCTGATACACCGATCCCTTTGCAAACTCTCTCATACCTTCTCCTCTTCTTCGCTGCTCTTAAAATTTATATTTTCTTCAACATTTTATATTTATACAATCAGAGAGATCCATAAAAAAACCCTCTAAACTTTAGATATTACTCAGCCTCAACTGCCGCCACCTTATTCAAACTTAATTGCTTCCTTTTAAATACAGCCATAGTAAGTATAACCGGCACAACAATAGCAATCAATATACAAACTGCATATACTGCCCAATACTGGGGCTGAATAGATAAAATTCCCGGTAATCCCCCTACCCCTATACCGTTGGACATTACACCAAACATCCCTGCAACTATTGCAGCTGCCGCTGATCCAACCATTGCACATAACATAGGATATTTATATTTTAAATTAATACCATACATTGCCGGTTCCGTTACTCCTAAATATGCTGATATAACAGCCGGTACAGACACTTCTTTTTCAAGCTTATCTTTTTTGTTAGCTATCACTATACCTAATACCGCCGACCCTTGAGCTATATTTGATAGAGCTATTAACGGCCATAACATAGTCCCTCCTAAATTTTGAACCAATTGCAGATCCACCGCATTAGTAGTATGATGTACACCGGTTATTACAAGGGGACCATACAGGAATCCAAACAATGCCGATCCCACCACTGCAAATGGTCCAGTCAATGCCGCTTTTGCTACCAATGCCACTCCATCACCTATTAATCTCCCTAAAGGACCAATAAAAGCATGTGCCAAGATAACTGCTCCCAACAGAGATACAAATGGAACTATCACTAAAGTTAAATAATCCGGCACCATTTTCTTTACTTTATTTTCAATAAGCGCCAATGACATACCTGCTAATATTGCCGGAATCACCTGTGCCTGATACCCCACTTTTTCCATAGTTGCAAAACCAAAATTCCACACATCCGGTTCTACTACCCCAATGGCATAGGCGTTCATTAATTGACCCGATACCAGAGTAATACCCAAAACTATACCAAGTATAGGTGTCCCTCCCATTTTTTTAACTACCGACCAAGTTACACCTACCGGCAGGAAGTGAAATATCGCTTCCCCTATAAGCCACAAGAAAGAATGTACCCCGGCCCAGAACTGACTTATCTCTGTAAGTGTCTGAGTACCACCATTCATCAATTTAATATCACCTATTACATTTCTGAACCCTAATATAAGACCTCCAACTATAATTGCCGGTAACAGCGGTACAAATATCTCTGCCAGGTGTGAGATTGTTCTCTCCAGCACATTCATATTTTGTTTTGCCGCCTTTTTAGCTTCATCCTTATCCATAGATGCTACCCCTGTTTGATCTACGAAATTATTATAAAAATCTTTCACACCTGGTCCAATAATAACTTGAAATTGACCGCCACTGGTAAAAGTTCCTTTTACAGATTTTAAAGCTTCTATTCCCTCTATATCAGCCTTTTCCTCATATTTTAAAACAAACCTCATCCTTGTAACACAGTGACTTAAAGCTGCAACATTGTCTTTTCCACCAACAAGTTCAATAAGTTTTTTTACATCATCTTTTGAAATTTTAGCCATTTCACTCCTCCCCTATTTTAATTTTTTCAGATAAAAACATTCTTGGGAACGTTCCCAATTTTAGACAAAAATTTTTCTTATAGGTACTCTATCACATCAATTTATAATCTGTCAATTTTTTTGTGTTTTTTTAGTATATTTTGTTTCAAATCCCACACTTTTACCTTTTCATTATAGAACTTTTTATTTCCCCTTGACTAAGCGTGATTCCATAACTATCTTTTCATCTGCAGACCCACCGGATAACATCTTAAAAATCATCTTCCCTGCCTCTATTCCTGATTTTTTATAAGATAAATTCACCGTAATATGATTTTCATATAAAAAACTTAACAATTCATTTTTCCCTATACCACTGACAACTATATTTTCAATATGTTTTTCTGCCAGATATTTTCTGACTCCCAAAGCCAAATTATCGGTGGCACAGACTATCGCATCTATTTTATGCTCCACTAAAACTTCAGTCAGCTCATAGGCTTTTTTATAGGTAAAATCTCCAAAGACACTTATATTTTTCATATTATTTTCATTTACAAATTCCTCATAAGCCTGATATCTCCTATACCCGGTAGTCCGATCACTTAGATCTACCCCCATATAGGCTATTTTTTTTAATCCCATATTTTGAAACTCTTTCAAAATTTTCTCCACAGCACCATAATCATCATAAACTATCGAAGTGAACCCCTTTACTTCCTGGCCCATCATAACAATCGGCACTTTTATTTTTTTAAGATAATCATACTCTACACCACTGGTGGCAAACAAAATTATTCCCTCCACCTTTTTATTTATAAACATCTCTACATGTTCCTTTGTTTTTTCCTGGTCAAACAAACTCTCAGCAAGGACCACATCATAACCCATACTGTAGATGATCTCCAGCATACCCCTGACAGCCTGTGCTTCAGATGATGAATCTAAACGACTGGTGATAATCCCTATTACACGACTGTTATTTGACCTCATCCCCCTTGCATTTATAGATGGTTTATAGTTCATCTCATTTATAACTTTCAATACCTTTTCCCTGGTTTCATCCTTTACATTTTCATCGTGATTCAATACACGAGATACCGTTGATTTTCCTACTCCAGATTTTTTAGCTATATCAAATATAGTTAACTTCTTCATCAAATCACTCCACTTCTTTATATATACTTTATATTTTACTCCTTTATCTTTTTTTTACAAGTTATTTTCATCAAATCTATAAGGTATATACTCAATAAACAAAAAAACCAGTCAGAAGACTGGTTTAAAATTTTATAAATTGGAGGCGACGACCAGATTCGAACTGGTGATGGAGATGTTGCAGACCTCTGCCTTACCACTTGGCGACGTCGCCGTTATTTATTATTAATCTTATATAAAATGGTGCCTTGACGCGGAATCGAACCACGGACACGAGGATTTTCAGTCCTCTGCTCTACCGACTGAGCTATCAAGGCATCATATATGGCGGGAGTGACGAGACTCGAACTCGCGACATCCTGCGTGACAGGCAGGCACTCTAACCAACTGAGCTACACCCCCATAGATGATATATAAGATTTTAAATGGTGCTCACAACTGGACTTGAACCAGTGACCCCCTGCTTGTAAGGCAGGTGCTCTCCCAACTGAGCTATGCGAGCATTCGTTTTTTCAGAACTCATTTAGTATACTATAAGTAGTTTTTGTTTGCAAGTTTTTTTTTATTTATTTTTAATTTTTTTTATTTTTTTACTCCGAAAAGCAGAGATATTGGATTTTTTATAGGGATAAATCAGCTGTTATCCTTGTAATCACTAGTGTTTAAACCATATATATAAATTTTATCCATATGCAGACCACAATCATAACCCAGAGAATTTTTTTTGCTAATTTAATCTTCAAAATTAACGACTTTTTTTGTTTCTTGTAGACTTCCATCTAAAGTTTTCCTGACCACCTTGCCATTTGACATTTTAAATACTATACTTGTATCAACAAAATTAGGAGGTATAACTCATGAACTCATACATAGTCGATACTAACGTTATAATTGCCAACCCGTTCTTTATGAGGGATTTTAATGATTGTGAGATAATCATTCCTATCTACGTACTAGAAGAATTAGACAAAATTAAATCCAGAGAAGGAAACAGCGGATTTCGTGCCAGACAATTTTTTAGATTTTTTAAGGAGATCGAAAAAAATGGAAATCTTATAGAGGGAATAACAGTTGATAATAAAGTTATTTTAAAAACAGAAATTCAGGGAGATCTCACCCTTATCCCCAATGGTTTAGATCCAAGCTATGTGGATAATAAGATCTTAGCCCTTATGATGATGCCAAAATACAAAGAAAAAACTCTTTTAACCAACGATGTCAGTATGAGGGTCAAAGCTTCCTCCCTGGGAATAAAATGCCTTATCTTAGACGCCTCTGATAAACATAAATTAGATGATCTCTATACAGGGGTTATTACCTGTGAGGTTACCTCTGAGATGGTAAAAAAATTCTACACGGCCAAGGAGATCTCCCTGGAAGACCTTAAGATCAAATCCATGAACCCCAACCAATTCTTTTACGGTTATACAGAATTTTCCTACAACCAGATTGTCGGTAAATTTGATGAAAAAAGAAATAAGGTTATAAAATTAAAATATGATGATGCCAAAATATATGGGATCTCTCCTAAGGATGTCAGACAAAAATTTGCCATCGATGTCCTACTTGACCCAAAAATTCCATTTATTACAATAACCTCCAGACAGGGGTGTGGTAAAACTCTTTTAGCAGTTGCAGGAGCCCTGGAACAGGTATTAGAAGGAAGCCGTTATGAAAAAATATTAATCGGAAAAAATACATCACCTGTGGATAAGTGGAGTTACCAGGGGTTCACCACTGGAGACACCGAGGAAAAACTGTTGACGCATTTTGCCAACTATACCACTACCTTTGAAAATATTCAGCATCTGAGAGGGAAAAAACCTCGTAAAGGGGTAGATATTTTACAGGGACTGATGGATCAGGATAAAATAGAAGTTTTAGATATTTCCTCTATTCTGGGGTCTAGTTTCCTGAATAAGGTAGTTGTAATAGACGAAGCCCAATCATTTGATATCCATGCTATGAGATCGATGATCACAAGGATAGGAGAGGGCAGTAAACTAATCTTAATAGGAGATATCGCTCAGCAGACAGTCTCCAGGTTAGATCCGGATAAATCAGGTCTCTATGCCTCTATTGAGTGGCTTAAGGTGCTTCCGGAAACAGCTCATATTACATTAAATAAAGTTCACAGGAGTGAATTTGTAGACAAAGCCAGTTTGATCTTTGATAAGAAGATTTTCGGATAATAAAAAAAAAAGAACACACAAAATAAAATTTTGTGTGTTCTTTTTTTTTGCTTTGAATATAATTTAAACAGCCCTATATTTTAATTTTTTCTGAATATATCTCGGGAAGATAATTCCGAATAAAATTATTAAAATTCCAACCCACTGAATCATAGATGAACTTTCATGTAATATTGTCACAGAGGCCAGTGTGGCTACTGGAAGCTCTATCGATGCAAGGATCGAGGTCAAACCTACCCCTACAACAGGAACTCCTATTGAAAAAAATAATGGCGGGATAATGGTTCCAAATAAGGCTACTGCCACCCCATACTTTAATAATGGTAAAACTATTTTAATATCTCCAAGAAATGTCGGAGGGAATAAAATCACTATAAAAGTAAGAGCTCCAGTTAACATCAATGCACTTCTTTCCATGGGATCTACATTTGTTGCAACCTTTCCACTTACAAAGGTAAAGGCTGTATATGAACATGCTGCAAGAAGTCCATAGATCGTGCCTAAAAATGTTAAACTACTTAATCCGCCGTCAAAAATATTGGATGAAAATGCCGTCCCTATTAAAAGTAGTGCAATCGACATTACCTGAGTCTTTGAAGGCAGTCTTTTTTCCAAAATACACTCTACTAAATTTCCCATCCATGTAAATTGAAAAAGCAGCAATATAGCCATTGAAGCCGGAATCTCCTGAACAGATTTATAATAAATTATACTGGTTAATCCAATTGGAATACCTGTAAGCATTAACTTTATTGCATCGTTTCTATTAAAATTTATCTTGTATTTTTTATTTGTTAATTTTTTTAAAAAGACCAAAAGCCATAAAACTAAGCACCCTATTCCTGCTTGAGAAAATACAATCTGACCCAATGTAAATCCCTCACCATAAGCCAGTTTCACAAAAGTTGAAAGAACCCCATAACTGACAGCACCCAATAGAACGAAGATTATATACTTCGTTGTTGATTCATTTTTTTCCATTTTTTCATCTCCTAATTTTTTAAATAATTCTATAAAAAAAAGGGCACACACGTGCGCCCATAGAAAGGAGATTTTTGCTCTCCTAGTAGATACTCTTTTAGCATATTTAAAAGATTATATGGAATTACCTATTTTTATATCCATTAAAAACAGTACCACAATTCCCAAACTTTTTCAATCCTTATAAAGCCCTGGTATCTACTAAAAAATTATCTTAACTTTAAATTTTTCATACTTATATCGAGGGATGTATATGAATGGGTAAGAGCTCCTGAAGATATATAGTCAACTTTCAATCCTCTAATCTCCTGAATCCTAGCTTCATCTACATTTCCGGATATCTCAACTATGGCTTTCCCGCCTATTATCTCAATGGCTTTTCCCATGGTTTCTACATCCATGTTATCCAGCATTATAATATCTGCCCCTGCTTCTACAGCTTCCCTTACCTGATCCAGACTCTCTGTTTCCACCTCTATCTTCTTTACAAAGGGATGATTATTTCTCACAGCTAATACGGCTTTAGTCAGGCTGCCCCCGGCCGCCATTATATGATTATCCTTGATCATAGCCATATCCATCAGATTATATCTATGGTTGTTCCCGCCTCCTACTTTTACCGAATATTTTTCCAAATATCTCAAATTAGGAGTTGTCTTTCTAGTATCCATAAGTTTTATCCCTGTTCCATCTAGGACCTTCACCATCTTATTGGTTTTAGTAGCTATTCCCGACATCCTCTGAATCAGGTTTAGAGCTACTCTCTCACCACTCAGTATATTTTTTGCTATTCCAGAAATTTTAGCTAAAATTTCTTTGGGTTTTACCACCGATCCTTCAGTAGTCATAAATTCTACCTCTACACCACCTAGGATATCAAAAGTTCTTCTAAAGATATCCAATCCGCAGATTACTCCCTCTTCCTTAGCTATCAGATCTACTTCACACGTAGCTTCGGCATCTAAGATCGAATTTGTCGTTATATCATCTATTACAGCATCTTCCAACAGTGCATCTTTTATCACCTTATCTATTAACAGAAAGTTCATCTTTCAAATCCTCCCTAACCTTTAATATCTCATCTATAACCAATCTTCTATTCTCTTCCTTGATTTTCTCTATGTCTTTATAATTTCCTATTTCCAGCTTTGATTCATCACAAGAAAATTCTTCCTTAAAAACCCTGTTTTTTATTATTGTTTTATTTATGTGGTCAGCTACCCTGTTTCCAAATACCAATCCCTCTAACAGAGAGTTACTAGCAAGCCTGTTTCTCCCATGAAGTCCTGTAAATGCGATCTCACCACAGGCATATAGACCGTCCAGGCTGGTTTTCCCATCCATATCCACTGTGATCCCCCCCATAAAATAGTGCTGGGAAGTTGTTACAGGGATCATGTCTTTTGCAAGATCATAGCCCTTCTCCAATAAATTTTCATATATCCCTTTAAATCTTACCTTTAAAAAATCAACCTTTAATTTTGTAGCATCTAAATATACATAGGGTGAGCCTATCTCTTTTTTCTTTGCTTCAATACTGGCTGCCACTACATCCCGGGGGAGGAGCTCATCCACAAACCTGTTCCCCTCCAGATCTTTCAGCTCTGCCCCTTCTCCCCTGAGGGATTCTGAAATTAGAAATCGCCTTTCACTCTGAGGATCATAAAATGCTGTAGGATGAAACTGGATAGCACCTACATTGGATATCTCCACCCCATGTTTTTTTGAAAGAGCAATTCCTATCCCCTTAAGGTTTCTTCTGTTAGTAGAATTTTTAAACAATCCTCCAATGCCACCAGTAGCTAAGACCACTTTATCACCTAGAAATTCTAAAATTTCATTTTTTTCATTAGTTCCTATGACGCCAACTGCTTTTTCATTGGATATCAATAGATCTAATATTTCAACCTCTGAATAAGTGGTTATATTATTTCTTCTTTTCATCTTTTCAGCCAATGTCAAAAAGATATGTTTTCCAGTTTGATCGTTGGAGTATAAAATTCTTCTCTTAGAGTGGGCAGCCTCTCTGGTATACAACAGGTTCCCGTCATCATCTCTGTTAAAGGGAACCCCCATGGACACCAACTTTTTTATATTTTTATCTGCTTCTTCGGCTATTAATTTCACCGTTTCTAAATTATTCTCATTCCCACCTGCATAGAGAGTGTCCTCTATAAAAGACTCCCTATCCTCTTTCCCTCTAACTGTGGTTATCCCACCCTGAGCTAAATATGTATTACAACTCTCTAATTTATCGTTGGTAATTATCGCAATCTTTAAATCACTGCTGATATTAAGGGCTGTATAGATCCCTGCTATCCCACTTCCACAAATTATTACATCATAATTCATATCTACCCTCCTGCATATTTATGCATATTTAGAAGGGAAACCTTAGCTTTTTTTATAAGCTCTTCATCCATTATTACCTCACATTTCTCATTTTCCAAGGCATCTATAATCGTCTCTATAAACACCCTCTTCATAGGCGAACATATCATATATGGAAAATAAAAACTCTTCTCCGGACTGTCTTTTTTCAGTTGATGCTGGATCCCTCTTTCCGTCACCACAATAAATTCTTTATTGGGAGAAGTTTTAGCATAGTTTAATATTCCAGCGGTACTCCCTACATAAGTAGAGATATCTCTTATCTCTTTCTGACACTCTGGATGAGCTAAAATCTCTATATCTCCATGTTCCTCTATCAATTTTTTTATGTTTTCCAAAGTTACCTTATGATGCACATTACACTGACCATCAAATGGGATGATTTTTTTATCTGTCTGTTCTGCTACATATGAAGCCAAATTTTGATCCGGTACAAATATTATCTCGTCAGCATCTATATTTTCAACGATTTTTAGAGCAGAAGAAGAGGTACAGCAAGCATCTGATACTGCTTTCACCTCACTGGATGAATTTATATAGGTTATTACTTTGGCATTTGGATGAGCTTTTTTCATCTCCAATACCAATCCAGGGGTAGCCTGGTGTTCCATACAGCAAGTAGCATCTCCATGAGCCGGAAACAATACTTTTTTTTCAGGAGAAAGTATCTTAGCACTTTCAGCCATAAATTTTACTCCACAGTATACGATTATATCTGCATCACTATCCCTTCCAACCTCACTTAGATAATAAGAATCTCCTACATAATCAGCAACATCCTGTACATCTGCATTTTGATAATAATGAGCAAGAATTATTGCATTTTTCTCTTTTTTCAATTTCTTTAACTTCTCTAACTGATTCATATCGTCCCCCATTTTTTTTAGTTTAAAATGTGTCTACAATTTAAAGTCTAATACCTTTTCTCAATAATTTCAAGGGGTAAAAGGTAATTAAAAGTATAAGTTATTTTTTTCTCAAAGCGATAAGGGGGATAAAAAATACTTTTTCTTGCAACAAAAGAGCTA
This sequence comes from Fusobacteria bacterium ZRK30, assembly GCA_024628785.1. NCBI lineage: Bacteria > Fusobacteriati > Fusobacteriota > Fusobacteria bacterium ZRK30. The sequence goes on along the minus strand of CP102405.1, from coordinate 574,404 downwards.
CAAACCATTCTAGTGAAAAACTTAACTTACATCTTAGTTTTATTTTCATAAAAAATTCCCAGTTATTTTCATAACCGGGAATAATCTTAATTATTTTTTACTTTTTAACTCTTCTATTTTCATCCATGAATCATTTTCTATCATAGCTGCATTTATCGTTATCTTCTTACCCATCTTTGTTTTAAATTCTTTAACAACTTTTTTTTCTATTCCATCGGCATCTTTAAACCTAACCTCTATAGTATGATTTACACCCTTTACATACTCTCTTTTTTTCTTCTTTTTCTTTATCTTAACTTCTTTTTTTCCATCCAGGATATAGTAGGCATTTTTAGGAGTATATTTTTCTCCTTTATTTTCTATAAATACTGCATGCTCCTTCCCGCTTATAAATAAAAATATTCCCAAAAGGATCATGGCTAGAATAACTCCTATTCTGGTAGCAATAGTTTTCATTATTTTTCACCTCCAGAAAGCTGTATCTCCATCATCCTCTTCCTTTCAGCTTTATTTTCCTGTTCCCTTCTCCATTGATGTAATACTAGAGCCAAGGCTATTACTCCGTAGGAGATAAACACCCTGAAAAACTCCCCTATTTGAGCTGATCCGACCAATTCCTTTCCTGCTCTAGGTGATATCACAAACATCAGATGAAATAATATTATTCCACCTAAAGCGTTGGGTATACTGGCTTTTGCAGCTGTTGCCCCGCCTATTAGGATCGCTGCGATAGAGAACATCCCTATCTGTTCATGACTGTTATATGTATTCATTGTCCCTATATTTTGTAAAAATATTATCTGCCCGATAGAGGCTAATACAGTAGATATTACAATTGATAAGACCCTGGTTTTTTCCACTGCTATTCCTGCAGATTTGGCTATCTCCATATCCTGACCTATAGCTCTCATATCCTGGCCTAACTTAGTTTTCCTAAACCAGACTATAAATAAACACAGGCCTCCTATTATTAATATAGTCAGAAGAGGTATTGTGAATTCTCCTACCTTTACAACCATAGATTTATCTAAAACCTGACGAATATTTTTTAAGTCGATGGCGTTTCTGATCCCGTATCCACGGCTTAATATTATTTTTTTATTTGTCATGGGAATGATATTTCCCATCCCATATAAAACTATCAGCTGATAGACACCATTTATAAAAAATCCCATGATTATAGAGGTTATCATCTCTCTGCCCTTGGCTTTATTCAATATATATCCGCCTAATATACCCAATAAGACAGCTATAGGTAATGAGATTAAGACCGCCAACATAATCCCTTCCATCCCTACTATTCTCCAATCTGTAATAAAGATAAGACCCAGCTGGCCGGCCATAGCTCCTAAAACTATTCCAAAGTTCAGTCCCATTCCTGCAACTACCGGTATGATAAGAGAGAGTACCAAAAATGAGTTCCTGGAAAGTCTGGAGATCATCTCCTGAACCAAATACCCACCTGAAAGACCAGATATCGGAGCAGCCATGACAATCATTATTAATATCACTATGGGTACTATGTTATTTATGAGAAACTTTTTACCTTTATTTTCCATTCTTTTTACCCCCTTTCCTAGTCAAAGCATAGAGAATCATTCCATTTGAAATTATTATCCTCAAGGTTTCTGACATATCTGTTTTGACCAAGTTATTTATTACCGAAGGTGTCATTGTAAGAATCCCCTGGAATAAAAAAGTTCCTATCATTACATTTATTACAGTTGCTTTATTTACAGAAGCTCCTCCTATAAGGATCGCTGCAATTGCCGGAAATGCCATATAAAATGGTGCTAAATACAGCTGAATAAACCCGAAACTCTGTTGATATACTATAATTCCTACAGCAGCTAACATAGTAGACATTATTACCGACTTAGTCCTTACTTTATCTATATTTACACCTGTTGCCAGAGCAAATTTGGGATTAGCTCCTACGGCTTTCATTGCCAGACCTGATTTAGTTTTAAAGAATCCCCACATCAAAAATGCCAAAAAACCAAAGAAGATTATCTCACCAAATGGTATTTTATCTGCCATTGGGAAGATTTTATTCAATGCTCCCTGCCAGTAATTTTCTATACTTATTGTTGTACGAAGACCTGATCCTCCATATGCCCAGATCATATCCTGGCTTTTAAAGGGTAATATAAGCCACATGATACACATAATTGCTACTGAAGAGAATCCTACATAGGTAGCGATCATCATCTCTCCACCCTTTACCCTGTTTAATATCTGTGAGTAGCCCCATCCAAATATAACTGCAAATGGAATTGCCATTATGATAGCTCCCCAAAATCCTAAAACTCCAGTAAGTCCCATCTCTACACTAATTACCGCTCCAATCAATCCTGCTTCCACCCCTAAAGGCAGCCCAAAATTTAGTCCTGTTCCCGAATATATCATAGGCATAAGAGATAATACCAGGATAGCGTTCATTCCAAATCTTATCAGTGTATCACTTATAGATGTCCCCAAATTCAAGCCTACAAATGGAGCAACCACATACATGCTCAAAAGAAACAGCGCTATTATTACCCTGGGCCATCCCATAGTTTCAATATAACTTTTAATTTTTTCCATCAGTTCCTCCTATCCCTACCATCAATTCTCCAAATTTAATTATATCTGCTTCTGGAGGCAGTATCCCAGCTACTTTACCCTCTGTTATTATAGCTATCCTGTCACTGATACCTCGGAGCTCCTCAAGCTCTGAAGAAGTTATGACTATCGTAGTACCATATTTTTCATTGTATTCCCGGAGAGTCTCCAAAACTAATTTTTTTGCTCCTACATCTATTCCCCTGGTTGGCTCCGAAACCATCAACAATTCAGGTTTCATAGTAAATGCCTTAGCCAGGCAGACTTTCTGTTGATTTCCTCCGCTGAGTTCTCCAGCTGTCTGTTTAGAGCTCAAGCACCTAATCTCTAACTTCTTTATATATTCCAACGCATTTTTTTCCACATTTTTTTCATCGACCCACTCTACCAGACCTCCAAGATATTTTTTGACGAATTCATCCTTGATTTGGATTGCAGAGTAAGCTATATTATCTTCAATAGTTCCATCCAGGAGCAGCCCCACTCCCTTTCTGTCTTCCGACACCAGAAAAATACCATTTTCCAGGGGTAACTTAGGCTTATTCAGCTCTAAATTTTCCCCTCTAAAAATTAGTTTTCCTCCAGTGGTGTAAAGCCCCATGATCCCATTGGCTATTCCTAATTTTCCCTGTCCTGCCATTCCGCCTATTCCCAATATTTCGCCTTTATATACTTTCAGGTCTAATTTTTTTACTGTTTCTCCAGGCATATCTACCCAGAACTCATCTAATTCCAGCAGAACTTCCTTGTTTTCAGTCACTTTTTTCATAGCTTCCGATTCGCTGAAACTTCTTCCGATCATCCATTCAGTTATCTCGTGGGAGTTAGTTTTCTTTGTTTCTACCTCCTTTATTAGGACCCCATCCCGGAGAACTACTACCTTATCACTTATTTCCATGATCTCATTTAATCTATGGGTTATAAAAACTATTGAGATCCCCTCATTAGCAAGTCGTTTCATAGTCTGCAATAAGATCTCTGCTTCTGATTCTGTAAGGACTGCTGTAGGTTCATCCAGTACCAACAGCTTTGTATTTTCCCTCTCTATCTCCCGGGCTATCTCTGTAAATTGTTTATGTGCTACGGGCATCTCTTTTATTATAGTTTTTGGATCCATCTTTACACCTAGATGTCCCACTGCTATCCCTGCTCTAGCTTCCATTTCCAAATTATCTAATTTTTTTATCCTGTCACCAAATAGAATTTCTAAAAAACTATTTTTAGTCGATTCCCTATTAAGAACTATATTTTCAGTAGCTTCAAATCCAGGTATCAGGGAAAACTCTTGATGTACCATCCCTATTCCTGCTTCTAAAGCATCAAATGGAGATTTAAAATCTATTTCCTTTCCTTCAAATTTTATACTCCCGCCATATCCACCTGTTTCACGAATTACAGGCATTCCAAATATAGTTTTCATTAGAGTCGACTTTCCTGCTCCATTTTCTCCTACCAAGCCTATTATCTCACCCTTGTTTATACTTATATTTATGTCTTTTAACACACAATTTTCGCCAAATGATTTGGACAAATTTTCTATCTTTAAAAGTAGTTCACTCACTGGTTTCCCCCTGTTTTTCCGATTTAATGATAAAAAAGGGGCTTTCGCCCCTCCACTTTATCTTAGTTAGGTTTTTAGTTAATTTCAAAATATTTTTCAGGAACTTCAAGGTTTGTCATATTTAAGTATCCTTTTCCAAATACATATGTATCTTGATATACTAAGAAAAAGTTTTCTCTCTCTATTCCGTCAACATCTACATATTCACTTCCATTCCAACCTGCTCCAGGACTTTGCATTCCTAATGCAGCCATAACTTCATCAAAATCATCTATCTCTGATCTTCCCTCTATTACATCTATTGCATGAGTTCCTAAAGCTACTGCTGCAGCAAAGTTATATGAATATGCCCATGTTCCCATTCTTCCTGACCCACCAGCTTTAACTACTGATTTTTCAACTTTTTTCAATATCTTAGGCCAATTTCCCTTTTCACTCTTATCAAATTTAACTCCTAAAGCTCCAGGGTATCCCATTGTTGGAGAAGGCAGGTCTGCTTCTACAAAGTATCCACCATCTTCTGCTATCCTCTTTAATAAAGGTTCAGTCTGTGCATCATTTGTTGCGAAAAATGCAGTATCTTTACCGTATTTTTTTAACCATGAAGGCACTTTTTCTAAGATAAATTGTTGAGCTCCTGCTACACCGACATCACTTACAGGGTCTGGGGCAGTCATAGTTATAAATTCCATACCTAAATCAGCTGCCGCCTGTTTCATAATATCTCTTCTTCTAGATAAAAGTTCATAACTCATATGTCTAGGAAATGATATATGCATAAATTTCTTTGCTCCCATCTCTTGAGCTGCTTTTACAATTAAGTAACCTCTAGCCACATTATCGGGGTTTAATACTAAGTCTGCTACATCTGCGATCATCTCTGGATCTTCATGGGGACTGTTTGCAATTAATAAAATATCAGGATTTTTTTCCCTTACCCTTCTAAATGCTTCCACTGTTCCAGGAATAGCTTCTGTTATAACTATTGCTTTCATCTTAGGGTCATCTGCTAAACTTACGATTTGAGAGATTGTAGTTTCCATCTCCTGCATAAAGTTATCCGGGTAAGTTATATGTATTACTTTCCCTCCGTTTTCAGCTGCTCCAAACTTGTTTATTAACTCCTGAGCTCCTCTAAGCCCGTCTTCTGATTGAGATACTGTCCCGGATACTACACCAATATGGTAGTCTGCTGAAAAGGCAAACGCCGACATTACAAACATTGTAACTAATAAAAATAATTTTTTCATTCTTTCATCTCCTTAAATAAAATTATATATAAATACCATTTAATTGGCACTATACTTCGATTAAAAAGTACGATTTAAACTATTAGTACTGAGTTTACTCTAATATGAACACTTTGTCAATACTTTTGGACGTTTTTTATTTTTAATCTAAAGAGATCATACAGCATAATAAAAAAAAGGTGCTAGAACGCACCTTTTTTTCTTTTTCTTATTTTTTTAATTAATCCCTGTATATCATACTTTTATTTATTTCTTCTAAACTACCGGCACCTGTCAGTATCATGGCTTGATATAGTTGATTTCTTAAAGTTTCCAAAGTTACTTTTACTCCTTCTCTTCTACCTCCTACACTTCCCCAAATAACAGGTCTTCCTACCAATATACAGTGAGCTCCAAGGGCTAAGAATTTTACTATATCCATTCCTTCCCTTACTCCTCCATCAGCTATTACTACCATCTTATCTCCAACAGCTGCAGATATTTCAGCCAGTGTCTCAACTGAACTTATGGTACCGTTTAACACACGGCCTCCATGGTTAGATACTATGATCCCTGCCACTCCTGCTTCCATGGCTATCTTAGCTTCCTCTACACTGAGAATCCCCTTTAGTATAAATGGTAATTTCGTCGAATCCACCAATTCCTTTAATTCTTTCACTGATTTTGGTCCTACAGGCTGTCCCATAGTACTCATAACCAATAATCCAGCTCCGTCTACATCTACTCCTACAGCCAGTGCCCCTGCTTCCTCTGCCATCCTTATTCTTTTTATGATCTCAGAATTTTCACGGGGTTTTATGATAGCCACACCATTACCATCCACTTTTTTTATAGCTTCTATCCCCCACCTATAAAAATCAGGATTTCCTCCATCACCTATCATAGCTATAGTTCCGCATTCTAAACTTCCGTTTACGATGTCGTCTATATAATCTTCCTCTTCTACGGCTCCTCCGGCATTATAGTTTAATCCCGTTATAGGAGCTACCATTACCGGGCTGGAAAGTACCTTCCCTAAAAAATTAAATTTAACATCCGGATCCTTGGCATCATGTAATGTTTTCATCATAACTCTTATCTCATTTAATTTATTATAATTCCTCTGCATAGTAGAACCATTTCCTGCTCCTCCCATTCCTGGGACCATCCCTCTACACCAAACACCATTACATTCACGACATATAGCACATACACCTTTCATCTTTTCCCGGGCATTTTTTTTTATCTCTGCTAAGTTCATTTTTTACCTCCGTATTTTAATTATTTATTCTCTATATTAAGTTTTTTTATCCTTCATATTTCTATATTAAAAACGCCTTAAATTTCCCAGTTTTTTGTCTCCTAAATCTTACCACAAAATTAAAAAAGTTATAACTTTATATGGTTTTTTCTAGTTAAAAAAATAACTAATTTTATTGTATCTTTTTTGTTTTAAAAATGCTAAAATTTATCGATTTATAGGAAAAATAATTTAAATCAATAAAATTTAAAGTTTAATAAAATTTATTACATCGGGGGGAGGTAGAGTAAAATGAAAAGACACTTAAAGGGGTTATTTTTTGATTATTTTGTTATTAATTTAGGACTGATATTATCAGCCATTGGGATAGGAATTTTCTTGGTTCCTGGGAGACTAGTCAGTAGCGGAGTTCCAGGAGTTGCCACTATATTATTTTACGGGATGGGAATCCCAATTGGTCTTACCATTTTGGTCTTTAATATTCCTATATTCATCTTAGGGGTTAAAGTATTCGGAAAGGAATATGGGTTTAAAACTTTTTTTGGAATTGTGGGTTTAGCCTTTTATACCCAGACTTTTCAGACATTACTCAACAATACATCTGTAATTGACTATGCCAAGGGTGGAAATTTACTCTTAGCACCTATCTTTGGAGGATTATTTTTAGGTTCAGGAATGGGTTTAATCTTTAGGTTTGGTGGAAGCATGGGAGGCGCTGATATCTTAGGACAGGTTATCAGTAAATATTCTAGACTACCGGTAGCTCATGCTATCTTAATGTTAGATATCCTTGTAATGGGTAGTGGAATAGCTGTCTTCGGGATAGAGAGGGGACTCTATGCTATCTTATCTGCATTTGCCTGTAACTCCATCTTAAATAAGATATTTGAAGGGGTAAGCCATAGTAAGATGGTGTATATCACAAGTTCAAAATATGATGAGATCCAGGAACTACTAGCTAATGATATCCAGACTGAGAGTACTACTATTATGACTAAGAGTCGTATCCAGGATTCTGAAAGAAAGATGATCATGGTTATCTTAAAGAATAAACAGCTTCGTGATTTACAGGTATTTATGCATCGAATCGATCCAACAGCTTTTATTGTTATCTCGGAAGTATATGAAGTTTTCGGTGATTCAGAGGACGAATAAAAGCAACGTGACACTACATTTAATTAAAATTATTAAATAGAAAACCCCTCCTAAAAATTTAGGAGGGGTTTTTATAATTATTGTCTGATCTCACCTTGATACTTTTTCTTGATAAGTCCTAAGATCTTATCGATTGCTGCAGTTACTTCACTTTCTTCTAAAGTTCCTGTTGTTTTTCTAAGAACTATATTAATAGCTACTGATTTTTTATCTGCTTCTACCTTTTCACCTTGATAGATATCAAATAAATTTACACCTTCGATGATATTTGAAGATTTTTTAATATCTCCCAACATATCTCCAACTAACTTATCTCTATCCATTAAGATAGCTAAGTCTCTGTTTACTGCCGGATATTTTACTATCTTCTCGTATTTTACCTTAGTTTTTCCATATTTTACTATCTTAGCTAATTCTAACTCTGCAAGATATACTCTTTCTCTTGAGATAGACATAGCTTCAGCTACATCTGGATGGATCTCTCCAAAAGTTCCGATATAATCTCTTCCTACTAAGATATCTACCGCTCTACCTGGATGGTAACTTTTATTTTCAGTTCTTCTTAATTGATATCTCGTCATTCCCATATCTTTTAGATAAGTTTCTACATATCCTTTTAAGTCATAAAAATCATAGGCTTCAGGTTTTGCATCCCATAAATTTCTTTCCTCTCTGCCAGCTAAAGCAATTCCTACTTTTACAAGTTCATCTGCTAAAGTTTCGGCCTTAGTAAATGTTCTAGATACTTCAAATATCTTCAGATCATTTATATTTCTGTTGAAATTATCTCTGATATTAGTAAGTAAACCATACATTAAAGTAGGTCTAAGTGTTACCATATCTTCATTTATAGGATTTTTGATATCGATAGTCTCTGCTTCTACCTTTAATTTTTCTAAAATTCCTCTAGGGATAAAGCTATAGTTTATAACTTCTTGTAATCCCATGTCTCTTAAGTGTTTTTTAGAAGTATCAGTAGTTTGGAATTCTTCATCTACTACACCAGCTTTGATATTTTCCACCGGCATCTTATCTTCAATATTTTCAAAACCATACATTCTGATGATCTCTTCATATAGATCTGCTGATCTAGTGATATCGTTTCTATATGATGGAGGAGTTACAGAAATTTTGTTTTCTCCTCTGTTTTTTATCTGCATATTTAAGCTATTTAATATCTTTCCTACTGTATCTAATTCTATTTCCTTACCTACAAATTTATTTAATCTGTTGATATCTAAAGAAACTTCCCTAGAAGTATAAGGATCTGTATATACATCTACATATTCTCCTACAACTTCACAATCAGTTAGAGACTGAATTAAAGATGATGCTCTTTCTAATACAACTAAAGTATTATCTCTATCTATTCCTCTCTCAAATCTATATGAAGAATCAGAAGATAATCCCAATGTTTTAGCTGTTTTTCTTATATTTTCAGGAGTAAAGTATGCTACTTCTAATAATATATCAGTAGTATTTTCATCTACCTCTGTATCTTTACCACCCATGATTCCAGCTATTGCTACAGCCTTTGCCTCATCAGCAATAACTAATTCAGAGTTGTTTAATTCTCTCTCTTCACCATCTAAAGTAGTGATTTTTTCACCTTTTTCAGCTTCTCTTACAGTTATCTTTGAACCCTCTAATTTAGAGTGATCAAAAGCATGCATAGGCTGGTTATATTCAAACATAATATAGTTAGTTACATCCACAATATTATTGATTGGTCTAAGTCCGATAGCTTTCAATCTTCTCTTTAACCATTCTGGTGACTCTTCTACCTTTACATTTTTTAATATTCTAGAGCTGTATCTGGTACATCTTTTATCATCGTTGATATCCACAACAATTCCAGATGGTCCAGTTAAAGTTCTGATATCAGATGTAGGGTACTTTACCTTTCTCTCATAATAAGCTGCTACTTCTCTTGCTATACCAATATGAGATAAACAGTCAGGTCTGTTAGGTGTAATTTCTAATTCAAAAATTATGTCATCTAACCCTAAATGTGTTCTGATGTCTTCACCGATAGGTGCATCTTCAGATAAAATTACAATTCCATCTCCATCTGTACCCATTCCTAATTCTGCTTCTGAACAAAGCATTCCACAAGATTCTACTCCTCTTACTTTAGCTTTTTTTATCTTAAAGTTTCCAGGTAAAACAGCTCCTATTTTGGCTACTATTACCTTGTCTCCTAATTTATGATTGGGAGCTCCACAGATTATTTGTAACGGAGTTTCTTCCCCTACATTTACCTTTAATAGTGATAATTTATCTGCATCAGGATGCTGACCATATTCTACAACATGTCCTACCACTACGTTATCTAGATGTTGTCCTTGCTCTTCTATTGCCTCAACCTCTTGACCTATCATAGTCAGGGCATTTTCAAGCTCTTTAACATCTTCATTTATCTCTACATATTCTTTTAACCATTCTAAAGATATTAACATTTTTTCCTCCAAATTATTTTGTTACCCTCATTCGCCCTTTGGGCACCTTCCCCCTTAATGAAAGAAGGTAAGAGTTATATTTTTTAATCCGTCATTAAAAAAATATTGTAAATGAAATACAAAGAAAAAAATTGAAAAATACTCGACTGTCTGAATGAAGTGAGTTTCGATTTTTTCATTTTTTTCGAGTATGTAATAAATATTTTTTTACAGACTTGAATTTTTGGTTACTTTTCTTTCAAGAAAAAAGTAACAATTAAAAGTTAAACTGCTTTAAGAACCTCATATCATTGTCATAAAATGCTCTTAAGTCATCTATACCATGTCTTAGCATCGCAACTCTTTCTATTCCCATTCCAAATGCAAATCCACTTATTTCATCTGCATCATAATTTACACTTTTTAATACTTCAGGATCTACCATTCCGCAACCCATTATTTCTAACCAACCTGTATTTTTACAAAGTCTGCAACCTTTTCCTTTACAGATTACACATTCTACATCCATCTCTGCTGAAGGTTCTGTGAATGGGAAGAAATGAGGTCTAAATCTTACATTAGTTTCTCCAAATACCTTGTTTACAAATTCTGTTAAGATTGCTTTTAAGTTAGCAAACGATATATTTTCTCCTACCATCAATCCTTCCATTTGGTGGAACATTGGTGTATGAGATACATCATAGTCAGATCTGTATACCTTTCCTGGACATACCATTCTAAATGGTGCTGTTTTATTTTGCATATATCTAATTTGTACAGGTGATGTATGTGTTCTAAGTACTGTATTATCATCAATATAGAAAGTGTCCTGTAGATCTCTCGATGGATGAGTTTCTGGTATATTCAATGCATCAAAGTTATTAAATGTAGTTTCTAATTCCGGTCCTGCCGCTACATCAAATCCCATCTCTATAAATATATTCTTTAAAAAATCCATAGTTTCGGTTATAGGATGTAATCTTCCAGTTCCTGTTTCTCTTCCTGGTAAACTAACATCTATAGTTTCGTTATTCATTCTCTCATTTTTTTCTGCGTCCTTTAGCTCAGTCATCTTAGTTTCAATTTCATTTGTAATAAAATCCCTAACTTCATTAGCTAATTGACCAATAATAGGTCTTTCTTCCTTGGATAAATTTCTCATACCTTTCATGATATCTGTCAATTTACCTTTTTTCCCCAAAATCTCTATCTTTAGATCTTCTAGTTCTTTTACACTAGTTATTGAAGTTAAGCTAATAGCTACTTCATCCTTTAGAGCGTTTATTATCCCTTTCATCTTGCCTCCTAAAAACTTTCTTATATCATTAATCTCATAGTATTTTATCAAATTTTTGATGATTATCATACTTTTTTTTAGTTTATAACTTTCTATGTTCTATATTGATTTCATCATTATTTATGTTCAATATCCCATAGAGCCCATCTTTCACGGCTCCCGGATTAAATAAAATCATCTCTTCTTCCTCTAAATAAGGGATATGTGTATGACCAAAGATACATAGATCGCTACCTCTGTCTTTTGCTTCCATCCTCAGATAATCATAACTTGTCTTAACTCCAAATAGATGGCCATGGGTTAAAAATATCTTTTTACCTGAGAGTTCAAACTCTAAAGTATCCTCCGTATTATGATCCATATAATCACAATTTCCTCTGACTATATAATATTTAGAGTTTTCATATACATATGATAACTCCTCTACATCTTTACTGTAATCTCCAGCTGAGATAACTACATCTGGAACTTCCTTTTCCCATATTTTCATCAAATTATCCAGCCTCGAATGACTATCCGATACCACCAATACTTTCATAACGACTCCTTTCTCACTCTTCCTTTTTATAGTTTCCCTTTTAACACTGTAAACCTCTTATAATTAAAAGAAACTTTAGTTCTCACCAATCGGTTCAAATTTAAAATCAAGTTTTAACTATACTTGATTTTAATAGTCGTGAAATCCCTACAACGAGGAAAGAGTCTAGATTAATTTAGGAGGAGAACACCAGTTCTCCTCCTAAAAACTTTTTTATTCATATAAAATATTATCCTATATAGATAGGAATATCTATATTCTCCAATAATTTCAAACCTGTATTTCCTGTCAATCTTTCCAATAGGAAGGAGTGTTTAAGGTCTCCCATAATCAAGATATCAAACTCTTTACTCTTTTCAGTAATTATATCTATAGGTTTTCCCTCTAATTCCAAAGTATTTAATGTTTTTCCTGCTATCTCCATATATTTTGAAAATTCATCATCAGTTTCATCCTCTAAATTTACAGCTACAGAGGTAAAATTATTTAATTTATCAAACATATTTAAGAAGGTAAAGATAGATTTATTTACCCTTTCACTCTTATCGTTAGCAATCATAACTTTTTCCACCTTCAAACTATTCTTTTCAGGAATCAATAGAACAGGTTTATAGTGATGTCTAAGAAGATCTTTTTGGTTAGCTGTAATAGTATTGGATTTCTCTACTACTACTAAATCAAACCCCAACATCTTTTCTTGGACGATCTCTTGGGTAATCCCCTCTTCTATCAATAGGTGTTCCACTGGAAAATAATTTTTAAATACTTTTTTTAACTCTTCTACCTGGATATTTTCTGACTTTTCCCATTCCCTGATTAAAAAATTAGCTGAATTATCCACAACTAACCCCTCTACTGTAGGAGGTAATACTTCATATTTCCTTATATCTCTAATATATAGCCCGTATACTTCTGTTCCATACTTTTCTTTTAAATGTTGTCCTGTTTTTAGTAAATTATTTTTGTCCAGTTCATTCCCGAATAAAATCAAAATTCTATTTAACATAAGTACCCCTCCATTTGAATAACTAATAATCAACAATTATTAATTATTTCTAATTCATTAAGTATTTATATTTTTCTACACAACTATATATATTCCTTTTTTTTCTTATTTTTTTTCTTCTGTTTTCTCTAAAAGTTCCTCTTCAATAAGCTCTTCCATATTTCTTTTTACTTTGATTGTAGAAACTACATGTTCCGTATCTTCTACTCTCATGATCTTTACACCTTGGGTTGCTCTTCCAATTAAAGATATATCCTCTACTGGAGTTCTAATTACAACTCCATTTGAAGTAATAGCTAATAATTCTTCATCATCAGTTACAGATTTTACATCTACAACCTTTCCGTTTCTAGCACTTACTCTTATATTGATTACACCTTTTCCACCTCTTGATTGGCTGGTATAACCGCTTATTCTCGTTCTTTTTCCATATCCATTTTCAGTTATAGTAAGGATCTTAGCATCTTCACGCTCTATTATTACTCCTGATACTACCTCATCTTCTGGACGTAGAGTGATTCCTTTTACTCCTGTTGCTGATCTTCCCATAGATCTTACATTATCTTGTGGGAACTTTATAGAGTATCCTAATCTTGTAGCTACGAATACCTCACTTTCTTTGGTATCAACTAATCCAACGAATATAAGATCATCTTCATCTTTTAAGTTTATAGCACGTAGACCAGATTTATTAATATTTTTAAACTGACTTAAGTTAGTTTTCTTCACTATACCATTTCTAGTCAGGAAGAATACTTCATGTTCTTCAGAAAAATCTCTAACTTTTATTATAGATCTTACCTTCTCATCTTCTCCTAAATTAATCATATTTTCAATTAATTTACCTCTAGCCTGCTTAGAAGATTCTGGGATTTCATATACTTTTAAGCTATATACCTTTCCGCTGTCTGTATAGATCATCATGGTATCTAAGTTAGAAGCAGCATACATATTTTCTACGAAGTCACCCTCTACTGTATTTTGGCTGCTTACACCTTTTCCGCCTCTTTTTTGAGCTTTATACTTATCCTGGCTTATTCTCTTTACATAACCTTTATTAGTCAGAGTTACGATTACCTTTTCATCTGAAATTAAGTCCTCTATATTGATATCTAATCTAGATTCCTCTATTTGAGTTCTTCTTTCATCTGAATAGTTCTCTTTAATCTCTTCTAATTCTTCTGTTATTATCTCATAAACTTTATCTTCATTGTTTAAGATAAAGTTTAATTCTTTTATTATTTCTACTAGAGCTGTGTATTCATTCTCTATTTTATCTCTTTCTAATCCAGTTAATCTTTGTAATTTCATATCTAAGATCGATCTAGCCTGGGCTTCACTGAATGAATAATCAATTTTTAAAGTTTCTTTAGCCATATTCGCATCTTTTGATCCTCTAACTATCTTGATTATCTCTCCGATATTATCTAGAGCTATTCTAAATCCTTCTAAGATATGAGATCTTTTTTCAGCTTTTTCTAATTCAAATCTAGTTCTTCTAGTTATTACATCGAATCTATGGTTGATGTAGTGGTCTAATATCTCTTTTAAATTCAATACTTTTGGTACATTATCCACTAAGGCTAACATAATAATTCCAAATGTATTTTGTAACTCAGTATATTTATATAGTTTGTTTAAGATTAATTCAGGTTCTTCTCCCCTTTTAGTCTCTATTACTACTCTTATACCATTTCTATCAGATTCATCTCTAAGATCAGTTATTCCTGTAACCTTTTTTTCCTTTACAAGGTTAGCAATCTTTTCTATCATCCTAGCTTTATTTACTTGGAATGGTACTTCATTGATTATTATCGAGCTTTTTCCATTCTTATGCTCTTCAATCTTTACCTTACCTCTTACTCTTACTCTACCTCTACCAGTAGTATAAGCATCATAGATTCCTTTTTTTCCATCAATTATTCCACCAGTTGGGAAGTCAGGTCCAGTTATATATTCAATCAGGTCTCTAGAAGTTATTCTAGTTGCCTCTACTAAAATCCCTGAAATCACCTCTTTTACCTCTCTAAAAGTAGTCAATGAAAGTTCTTTTGGTATTTCTGTATAATTTTCAATTTCTGAAGATGCTTCCCTAGCCTCTCTTTCTTTTTGAAGTTTAAGGTTTAATGCATCGTTTTCTTCTATTGATTTATCTACAACAGCTTTTATTTTTTCAAGAGTGTTCAACAATCTATTTTCATCAGATACTTCAGCTTTTGAGATCATCTTTTCAATTCTTTCAAAAGTAATCTCTGCATCAATCTTCTCTGTAGAATTAGTAATTAATTCCTTTATTTTTTCAAACCCTTCTACTATCCCATCTTTTTTACCTTTTATCTCCAGTCTGTTATTTATAACAGCCAAGATTCCTTCTACTAATTCTCCCAAGTTATGAGGAGGTATATTTGTCGCCATTCCGACTGCAATACCAGTCGCTCCATTTAATAATAGGTTAGGTAGTTTTGCAGGTAATACAATAGGTTCATCCAATGAATCATCAAAGTTTTTTCTATAATCTATAGTATTTTTATCTAAATCTACCAATAATTCTTTAGTAATTTTAGCCATTCTTGCTTCTGTATATCTCATGGCTGCCGCCGAATCTCCATCTATCGATCCAAAGTTTCCATGTCCGTCTATTAATTCATATCTATAGTTAAAATCTTGAGCCATTCTAACCATAGTATTATAAACAGCTGAATCTCCATGTGGATGATACTTACCCAGTACTTCTCCGACGATTCTAGCCGATTTTTTATGTGGTTTGTCACTAGTCATTCCTAACTCATTCATGGCAAAAAGAATTCTTCTATGAACTGGTTTTAGTCCATCTTTTACATCTGGTAATGCTCTACTTACGATTACACTCATAGAGTAGTCCAAATATGATTCTTTCATCTCTTGTTCTATATATCTAGTTATTATATTTGACATCTAATCCTCCCTGAATTAATTTACCCTCACCTGTCCTCTCGGACACCCTCTCCCTTGACAACGTAAAAATCATATTTATTAAATATAATTTTTTCATACTGGTCAATCGGGAGAGGGTAGGTAATTTGTAAGAAATAGAATTCTATCTCTTACTCTTTTATATTTTTAAGAAGCTAAACCTTCTATTTTTTTTCTTATTTACTGTAATTTTTACAGCAAGCACCCTATATATCCAAGTTCTTTACGAATTCGGCTCCCTCTTCGATAAATTTCTTTCTAGGTTCTACCTTGTCACCCATTAATTTATCAAATAACTTATCTGCTTCTACAGCATCATCTATACTTACCTGTAATAATGTTCTTGTATCCGGATCCATAGTTGTCTCCCATAGTTGTTCAGGATTCATCTCTCCTAGCCCCTTATATCTTTGAAGGGTAAATCTTCTGTTCTCTGTGTTAAGGAGATCTGTAGCATCCTTCATCTGTTTATCTGTATAAGCATATTGTACCGATCTACCAGCTGTTATCTTAAATAATGGTGGTTGAGCGATATATATATTTCCATTAGTTATTAGATCTGACATATATCTAAATAGGAACGTTAAGATTAAAGTTCTGATATGAGCTCCATCTACATCGGCATCGGTCATGATTATGATCTTATGGTATCTTAATTTTTCAAGAGTCATCTCATCATTCATTCCAGCACCAAATGCTGTGATCATAGCTCTTACTTCTGTATTTTCTAACGCTCTATGTAATCCAGCTTTCTCTACATTTAGTATCTTCCCTCTTAATGGCAGGATAGCCTGAGTGTGTCTGTCTCTTCCCTGCTTTGCTGATCCTCCTGCTGAATCTCCCTCTACTATATAGACTTCGCATTCTTCAGGTTTCTTAGATGAACAGTCTGCAAGTTTTCCTGGTAATGACCCTACTTCTAATGCAGATTTTCTCATTACTAATTCCCTTGCTTTTTTAGCTGCTTCTCTTGCTTTTTTAGACATCAAGATCTTTTCGATTACATTTCTTGCGTCTGCCGGAGTATCCTCTAAGTGCATCTTTAGATACTTACCTACAATTCCAGAAACTATACTGGTAACTTCTGAACTACCTAATTTTGTCTTAGTCTGTCCCTCAAATTGGGGATCCGGTACTTTTACAGATATAATTGCAGTCATTCCCTCTCTGATATCACTACCTTGGAAATTCCCGTCTCTTTCTTTTATAAGTCCCATAGTTTTAGCTACATCATTTACTACACGAGTAAGAGCAGTTCTAAATCCACTTACATGAGTTCCACCTTCATGGGTATTTATGTTGTTAACAAATGAGAATATACTCTCCCTTTGTTTTATTGTATAGGTCATGGCAATCTCTACGACTACCCCTTCAGCCTCTCCATTCATATAGATGGGTTCTTTGATTAATTTTTCATTTCCGTCCTCTAACTCAGCCAGGAAATCGATTATACCACCATCAAATTTTAATGTTTCCTCTACTTTATCTTCTTTTCTAGAATCAGTAAGAACTATCTCTAAACCTTTATTCAAATAAGCTAATTCTTTTAATCTATTCTTTAAAGTTTCAAAACTATAGATTAAAGTTTCAAATATCTCATCATCAGCTTTAAAAAGTATTCTCGTACCAGTTTCCTTAGTTTTACCTATTGTTTTTACATCAAACATAGGTTTTCCTCTTTCCAACCTTTGGTGGAAGATTTGTCCCTCTCTCTTTACATAAACTTCCATCCATTCAGACAAAGCATTTACTACTGAGATACCTACTCCATGAAGTCCACCAGATACCTTGTAGTTATCGTTCTCAAACTTACCACCAGCATGTAATACAGTCAATACAATCTCCAATGCTGATTTTCCATGTTTAGGATGCATTCCTGTCGGAATTCCCCTTCCGTTATCGATTACTTCGATTATATTGTCTTCCAATACATTTATAATTATCTTATCACAATGTCCTGCCAAGGCTTCATCTACTGAGTTATCTACTACTTCCCACACAAGATGGTGTAATCCCCTTTCAGATGTAGAACCAATATACATTCCCGGTCTTTTTCTAACGGCTTCTAATCCTTCTAAAACCGTTATATCTTCCGCTTTATAATTATTACTCATCTAACTTACCCTCCTAAATCTTATTTCTTCAACAGTTGTATAAATTCCTCTGCCCTTCTCTCTATATATTCATCTTCTAGTTCACCTAAATCTATTATAAAATATAGTTTAGACAACTCAAAAGCCAGCTCGTCTTTCCTGTCTCTCAAGTAGATATCTATATTTTTTTTTATCTTGGATAGTTTTTTTAATTTTATCCTGTCATATTCTTTTTCTGTCAGATCTTCTATCACCTTTACAGCCTGGGAATATTTCAGCATTTTCCTATCTTTAAAGGCCTTCATAAGGGTTTCTTCTAATTTCAAGACCTCTTTATTCATGCATATGGCACACATAGGCTGGAGGGAACTATAATAAATTCCACACTTACACTGCTTATATCCATGAAGTTTCAAGTATTTTTTCCTTTTATATGATTTTTCCAGAACAACCTTTGTCTGTTTTTTTATAAGGTCATCTTTAATCTCACTAAGTTCCTCTTCCATCTGCAGATATTCTTCAGTGGTTAAGGTCACACTGTCCAGGTCTATAGAATCATCTCTTTCTCTTTCATCCAGAAAATAATCTTTCGTATCTTTTTTTCCAATTTTAAAGATTATCTCACTTACATAATCTCCACCTAAAAATTCATTGGTTTTCTTTATGATAGATTGTTTTTGAAAATTCATCTGCTGGATCCAGATAGAATTCTCTACTCCTACAAATAGTTTTCCCTGCTTTAAAAAGATAACAAAACTTTTTTTAGAGAGTTCCCCAACGATCTTATCCCATTCTGATTTTAAAATTCCTTCCTTTAGGAGCCGGCTCTTAGTTATGGCTGATTCCATCAGATCACTTACATCTACTAGATTTTTAACCATCTATCTCACCTCTGTGTACATGAAATCTTTTCGCTTCTATCTCTAGATCCGAGGTAGAACTAATAAATAATTGTATCTCCCTCTTTTGAAAATATTTCAATATATTTTCCTTCCTTATGGAGTCAAAATAAGATGATATATCATCTATTATAAAGACAGGTGTTTCTTTTTTTTCCTTTATTATCATATCTATTTCAGATATTTTTAAGGCAAATACTATGGATTTTTTCTCCCCTTGGGATGAATAGGATTTGGCTTCCTTATTGTCCAACAGAAAGATAAAATCATCTCTTTGGGGACCAATAAGAGAATATCCATATCGTAATTCACGACCCCTTACCTCTTCATAACTTTTCCTGATTTTGCCCTCTATTTCCTCCAAAGTAGGAGATCTCAGCTCTCCTAAAAAGGATTTATACCCCAAGGTCAACTCCTTTTCCCCGTCAAATAACTTTCGATAGTTTAAAGACAACAACCTTGAAACATTTTTTACATAATCAATCCTTTTCTTTACTACTAATGATGCATATTTTATAAACTCCAAGTTATATATCTCAAACATTGGATCTTTGGTATTTCTATCCTTTAGATATTTATTTCTGAATTTCAACAGCTTGGATACCGACTTTAAATAAAGGTAGTACTCTGGATCTGCCTGAGCTATCTCATAGTCAAAGAACGATCTCCTCACACTGGGTGACCCAATAATAAGCTCTATATCTTCTGGTATAAAAGATATAATATTTAATTTACCCAAAAATTCATCATACTTAATCGATTTCCTATTATAGGAATATATCTTCTTTTTTTCATCTACTTTTACCGATATGGATTTCAGTGCTATCCTATCCTCATAGTTAACAAAAGCTCCCATCTTATGGCGACCGTACTTAATCATTTCCTTATTTTTATTGGTTCGAAAACTCTTTCCTGTAACTGTAAAATAAACAGCCTCCAGTATACTGGTTTTTCCCTGACCATTTTTCCCTAAAAACAAGTTAAATCTACGATCAAATTCTAAGTGTTCATCATCTAAGTTTCTAAAATTGATCATATTCATATCCAGGATTTGCATCTTAGCACCTCTTACGCTATTACTTCTATCTTTTTACCGTCAAATTCTACGATATCTCCCACACGGATCTTCTTCCCTCTTCTAGTTTCTATCTCGCCATTTACTTTGACCATCTCTTCAGTAATTACATGTTTTGCATCTGATCCGCTGCCTACTACATTGGCCCATTTCAACAATTGATCCAATTTAATAAATTCCGTTGTAATTTGTATTTTTTCCATTTCTTTACCTCCAAGTTAATTGAATATTTTCTAAACCAACTTAATCTCTATCCCTTTAAATTTTTTTCAAAGTAATGATTAATTTTAATAAAATTTAGATCATCTATTCAATATAATTACACATTATATTTTATCACATTTCCCCTTTATTATCAATTAAAACGGGTTCTCAACAATCTATCTTAATCCCATCATTAAAAAGTTTTTTAACCGTCCTTATTTGACAGATTAGAGGGTCTCAGAAATGAAAAAAATAGAACTCGAAAGTCCTATTTTTTTTATTCCACTATTTTTCTATAAAAACTTTATCTCTCATAGGATTTTTTATATCCAATACAAAGTCTTTAAACTCCTTATAATCCCCTTTTTTTACTATTCCAACAGGGATATAGATCTCTCTGGTTATATCTATAATATTTTTCTCCTGTTTTGAGATAAATTTATATTTTGCACTTCTGTCTCCTACCTTAAATTCCTTTACAATATTCAGCCCATTGATAAATTTTGAAGTTTTTAGAATATCTTTATTCTGACTGAGGTCTATTCTAAAAGTTTCCTTCATAGATATCTCATTGTATATCTGATAATCATGTTCTCTCTTATCCAAAGATATACTCAAGTTAATATTCACAGGAGAGATTGAAAAATATAAATACTTATCCTGGTCTATCACAAAGTTATCAGCTTTTAAATTATATGACATATTCATGGGTTTTTTATAGTCCATAAAATCACTGAACTTAGCATCCCCTACAATCGTAGTAGATGAGCTGCCAAAATCTTGATCCATAAGATTTTTCCTCTGAGCAGGGAGTATTCCTCCATAATACCTTATGAAACTATCCATCCCCCCCTTAAATTCAAGGTTTACATCTACCTTTGCATCGTCACCTTCTAACTTATAAAGATAACTTGTATTCTCCTTATAATCTATTTTTGGTTCATAGACCTGAGGCAGGTAGTTATTTTTTTTAGAGATATAGTTTATCTTTTCATCCATTGCATCCAAGTAATTATATCTGCTATTTAACAGAACTATTCTTCCATCGACGTATGTTCCTACGTCATATATAGAATAATTCATAGGATATTTTATCTGGTAAGAAGAGCTTTTCGCATATGAATCCAATATGATTACAGGATAGACATCATTGATATTTTGTGCTCTGACAAGACCTACAAATAAAGCATTCAAATCTATTTTAGATCCGTATTTCTGATAGATAATCCGATCTAAGTTTAGTGGTTTAAAATTCGATTGATCCAAATATATATCCTTTAAAGTAAAATTATTTACCACATATGAATATATCTCAGCTATTTTTTCTGATTTTTTTCCAGTATCTCCTACTATTTCGTCCGAAAGCTTTCTGACCTCAGGGGTGATTTTTATATTATCCATAGATTGTATTTTTTCTTTAGCAAGGCCAGCCCAATCCTTATAAAAAGAATATACAACTTTATCTATATCCAGCAAAAGGTTTATAGGCATTTTCTCCTCTCTCTTTAAAACCCTTGTATTCTTTGAACTAAAGGCAAGGATATTCCTATCATCTAAAACTTTTTTATCCTCAACTATATTATCTCCTATAACCTCATAATTTAATCTCATAGACTTTGGATAGTCTATTATTCTGGTTTTATTTAAAGACGGGATCTCAGTATCAAAAGGTTCGTTTCTACCTAAGGGATAAGTCCACTTAGTTTTAATAGTATAATCAGTTATAATATACGTTCCCGGTTCTACTTTGGGAAAATTAACTATCCTATTTTTATTGTGAACATATAAAGGCGAATATATTGCCAGTTCATCATCCTGCTCAATACTCTGATTTTTAGGGATTGAGATTTTTTTGTAATCTTTTGTAACAGTATACATTTCTCCCAAGATCAATTTTTCATTGGTTGGATCGTAATTTATAATTATATCTGACAATTTTTTCTTTCCTTCATAGTTAATTACCTTAGTGACCTTAAACTTATGGATCTCGCTGCTTCCATCTTTATGAACAGTTAATTTTTTATTGTTGATCAGGTAAACTGCCCCTAATTCAGCATATTCCTCTGGAAGTTTATTGTTATCTTTAATAATCTTTATAACTTCACTAAATTTATATCCTATCTTATCTGAATTTTCACTTTTTTCTAACTTAGACTTGGTACACCCTATAAAAATAAAGGCAGTCAAAGTTAGATACAAAAATAATTTCATTTTATTTCTCATCTGTTTTCACCTCTTTTATCAAGAATAAATTGTTATTATTTGATAATTCCCCTATCTCTTTTTTTATGTCCTGATATTTTTCTTTAGGGAAATGAATCTTTGAATTTTCCAAATAATAAGTAGTATCTAACATATTTTCTCTTACTTTAGAAGTAAATACCGTTTGGAATCCAGCATAGTTTATGGTTTTCGGTTTTGGCACAGAGATATTTGAGATACTTTCAGGAAATTCCACACGATAATTTACAGTGAAACTTGTAGGTGAACTTAGTCTAAAATCATATTTTCTCTCAGATAATGAAAATGGGTATGAAATTGACTCCTCATACATAAAGTGAATACTGGGATCAGCCCCGCTAAAGGGAATAAATATATAGTCATTGATCTTCTTTCCATATTTAGGGATCTCAATATCAGCTTTTATAGTATATTTAGAATCCATATTTTTAGGATCTGAAGTTTTAATATTTGTCGTTATTATACTGGGATTGACCCTGTTTATAAGCCCAGTTATCAAATTATCTAAATCATACTTATTCATCCTCATAGATGTTGATCTAAATTTACCATCAGCTACACCTGAAAATATAAATTCAATGGTTCCCACAGCATTATAGTCACTGTCTAGCTTTAGATCTATAGCTGCACTGGAGTTATTTTCTATAGCCGGCGACATGGGAGTGCTTCTCAGTGTATCCCCATCTTTCCGAGCTATTAGGTAGGAGTTATCCTCTTCATATTTAGGTAAAAAATCCTTAGTGGTCTCATCTGTTGGATCCAGGATATGCAGCGGCTCACCTTTTTCATCATAGACCATCGTTATAGCATGATTAAACCAGGTAACTGGCACTTCTTGACTAAGTCTATATCCAGAACTTATAAGGAACACGTCTGACTCAACCCCTGCTTCATTTAGCATAGCACTTAAAAGGGCTGCTTTATCCCTGCATATTCCCCCTCGGGTTTTAAATGTATAAGAGATATCATGGGGTTCTAGACCAGGTCTGTTCTTTTCACCATCTACACCTAGGTATCTTATGTTTCTAGCTACCCAGTAGAAGATATTCTCTATTTTTTCATCTCTTGTTTTGGCATCTTTGGTCAAAACTTTAACCTTATTTCTGATATCGTCATTCATGGTAAGGTGAGGCGTCACTAGATCATAATACCATTTAGATATATACTCCCAGTTTGGTATAGTTGTATACTCTATATGGTTTAAAGAAAATATAGCATCCTCCATATTAGGCTCTGAAGTAACCAATTGATTATCCCTTATATTCCATTCATATATCTGTTTATCCTCTGTTACAGTTCTTATTTGGTCATATTTAAATCCCATCTTATTCAACTCGTGGACATATAATCTTTTATCCTTAGGGAAAGTTAGTTTTTCATAGTTATTTATAAATTTGTTAGAACTTTCCAGAGTAACCACCCCTGAAAAATGTCCCTCTATCCTTTCTTTTTTTATAGTTTTAACAGCTTTGGTATAGATTATATCTCCTATCTCCAGATTTGGTATTGTCCCGGATAAAGTTTTATCCTGAGTTGTATATATATTAGCCTCTTGAGAAGCTCCACTTATTTTTTCTTCCAATATTTTTTTAGGATCCAGTTCAAATATTTTTCCATCTGCTTTAATCAGTTCTATTACAGCTATATCTAAACTACTGTAATTAGCATCATAATTAAAGTAAAGAGAGTTATCTTTTTTAGAGGTGGTATTCAAGACTTTTCTATACATTTCGGTCGTTATTGTCCCTTCTCCTAATTTATCCCTCTCTGTCAACGAGTTGATTATATAAACCTCGTTATATTCAGCATAATCCTCCGCTGCTATAGGTGATAAAGTTTTAATAGCTTCATCTTTTGGGATATAAGCAGAAAAACTTATCGATGAAAACCATATTGTCAATAAAATTATAAACCTCTTAACCATTTTTAATTCCCCCACATTTAATATTTTTACTTTAATTTAAGTAAAATTTAATTCTTTTGCCCCACAATAATAGATCTTAATTTTGATAAAGTCAACTTTTTTGATATTTAAATACTACTTTTTATTATATATAAAAAAATAGAACCCGAAGATTCTAATTTTATTTAGACATTTTTCACCTCTAATTAACTTCCCTTCTTTCCACGAACCAATGTTCCCCTGGTTTTAGAAGAGCTATTATAGCCTTTCTCCTTTACAACTTCTACTTCCACAAAACCAGCATCTTCCAGCATTTTCAGAAAAACCTT
Source organism: Fusobacteria bacterium ZRK30 (assembly GCA_024628785.1). Lineage (NCBI taxonomy): Bacteria > Fusobacteriati > Fusobacteriota > Fusobacteria bacterium ZRK30. The sequence goes on along the minus strand of CP102405.1, from coordinate 549,619 downwards.
TTCTGATATAGCTCCCCCCTCTCATTGAAACCAGCTATCGACCCTTTTCCTATGCTCTTTAATCTCTTCTCCTATAAATAGTTGATCTACTACCATCAATTTCCCATTTGGTTTTAGCACCCTATGCAGTTCTTTAAATAGAAATTCTTTATTTGGAACTAAGTTAAAAACACTGTTAGATATTATTGTATCAAAGGCAGCATCTTCAAATATCAATTTTTCACCCTCAGACAATACCAGACTTGTATTTTTTAGGTCCATCATGCCTATATTTTTTTTTGCTTTTTCCAACATCTCAGAAACCATATCCAAACCAACTACCCTACCCTGATCCCCCACTAATTTAGAGGCAAAAATAAGATCGATCCCTGCTCCGCAACCAAAGTCTAAAATCTCTTCCCCATCTTTTATATTTCCTAATAAAAAAGGATTTCCCGTTCCACAGTAGCTAGCAGCTACTATTTCAGGAAGCTGCTCTATTATCTTCCTATCATATTTTAAATACTCCAAAGCTTTTCGTCCTGTGGTATACCTAAATTGCCCCACAGGGTTGAGAGCAACTTTAAAATATTTTTTTTCGATATCTCTTTGTATCTTGATCTTATCGTATATTGAAAAAATATCCTTCATTTTTACCTCCACCTAAATATTTATTATACAATTAAAGTATAGTATTAATTTTTTCTTCTATCAACATTATCTCTAAATACAAAAACTGCAGAGGAATTCCCTGCAGTTTTTCTTATTTTAACTTTATATTTAAAAGTTATAGAATACTTTATAAGCTCTGTAAATTTCATATACATCATATTTTGAAGCTAACTCAATAGGGGAATGCATAGATAATAATGCAGCTCCTGCATCAATAGTTCTAATACCATAGTGAGCTAAGAACATAGCTACAGTTCCGCCTCCACCTTCGTCTACCTTTCCAAGCATTCCAGTCTGCCATTTAATATTTGCATCATCAAATATAGATCTAAGTTCTGCTACAAATTCTGCATCTGCATCAGATGACCCGCCTTTTCCACCAGACCCGGTATATTTAGTAAGAACTATTCCATATCCTAATTTACTTGCATTTTGCTCATCATGAACAGATTTAAACAATGGATTAAGACCAGCGTTTACGTCAGATGATAGTGCATGTGAGTTCCATAACACTTTTCTTAAGATCTGATCGTTAAATTTATCTCCTAAGATCTTATAGATGATATCACCCATGAAATAATCTAAATATCTAGATTGTAATCCTGTAGATCCCATAGATCCAACCTCTTCTTTATCTGCTAAGTAACAGATAGAAGTTCTTCTAGGAGTTTCCTTCAGGTCAAACATAGAGATCATAGAAGTGTATCCACAGATTCTATCGTCGTGACCATATGCCCCTACAATACCTCTGTCAAGACCGATATCTCTCGCTTTTTCTGCTGGAACTAATTGTAATTCAGCCGAGATAAAGTCCTCTTCTACTATTCCATAATCATCGTTTAATTTCTTTAAGATAGTGTATTTAAAGTGTTCCTTCATCTCACCATCTTTCATAGTTGTAGGAATAGATCCTACTAAGATGTTCATCTCTTCACCTTTTAATACTTCATTGGCTTTTCTGTCTCTTTGTACATGTCTATCTAAATGAGGTAGGATATCAGGAATTACAAATACAGGATCTGTAGGATCTTCACCGATAACTATATTTATTAACTTACCACCTTTTAAAGCTACTACACCATGTAGTGATAACGCTCTAGATGCCCATTGATATTTCTTTATTCCACCATAGTAGTGAGTTTGTAAAAGTGCAAAATCACCATCTTCATATAATGGATTTTGCTTTAAGTCCAACCTAGGAGAATCTACATGAGATACTACAAAGTTAGCTCCCTTTAAAATATCTTCCTTTCCAATAACTGCTAAGATAAGGTTTTTCCCTCTGTTATTATAGAAAACCTTGTCCCCGGCTTTTAACGTTTCCACAGATTCTGCATCTACGAAACCATTAGCCTCAGCCATTTTTTGAGAATAAGTAATTACTTCTCTCTCTGTTTTAGCTGTATCTAAAAATTCTTTGTATCCTTCTGAAAAATCCATTACATTTTTTTTAACAGATTCCTCAATATCTTTCCATCCATTTTCTTTTTTGTAAAACATTATTTCCTCCCCTTTTTAAACTCCTCAATAAAGGAGTTTATCATAATACAGTACTTTCAACTATATTTCTTAATTTAATACTAAAATACAGTTAAAACCTACTTGAATAGTACCACATTTTTACGCTTTTTCAACAATAAAGTTTAAATTTTATTTTATTTTTTATAATTCTCTGTCAGTTCTAAAAATAACTCTATATCTTCTTTTACCTGCTCCAATGAACTTCTCCAAAATGCAATATCCGTCACATCTATATCAGCTAGTTTAGCTACATCTTCTACATTTTTTTGCCCTGTCAGTTTAAGCAGATTATCATATTTTGGTAAAAAAGCCTCTTTATCTTTTAGATATTGAGAGTATAACCCTCTTCCAAATAAAGCTCCAAATGCATAAGGGAAGTTATAAAAACTCAACCCGGGTCTATAATAATGACCTTTATTTACCCACATATATGGATGCAGAGTATCTTCGTCTAATCCGTCACCATATGATTTCTTCTGGGCATCTAACATGATCTCTTTTAACTGATCCGAACTTAAGATATTATCCTTTCTTTCATTGAATACCGTTTCTTCAAATATATATCTGCTCAATATATCTACTGTTACCTGAGTTACATCCTGTAATGAACTCTCTAAAAGGAAGATTTTCTCCTCATTATCTGCGTCTAATAATGCATTTTTCATAACTATAGTTTCACACATAATAGATGCTGTCTCTGCTACAGGCATGGTATAGCTGGTATTTAAGATGCTTTGACCGAATATGCAGTCACCATGATATGCATGTCCTAATTCATGGGCTAGGGTAAGTACTCCGGAGAAAGTTCCTGTAAAATTATGTAATATTCTGCTTTGTTTAATAGGGGGTATATTGGCACAAAATGCTCCTCCGACCTTTCCTTTTTTAGGAGTATAATCGATCCAGTTCTCATTGAATGCTCTCTCTGCTACTCCTCTTAACTTAGGAGAAAACGATCCGAAGTTTTTCAACACATAGTTCTGTGCTTCCTCAATAGTAAACACTTTATCTGCACTGCCAATTGGAGCAAATAAACCATAAAAAGGCAACCCATTTTCATAGCCCAACATCTTACCTTTTCTCTTTAGATACTTTCTAAAATATGGAAGATATTCTTTGATCGCATCTAATAATGCATCCAATGTTTCCTTTGTCATCCTGGAGTCTGTCAGTGTCTTTGAGATAGGCATCTCATAACCTCTGAGATCGTTTATAGTATTAACCTCTCCCTTTATAGAGTTAAGGGAAGAAGCTATTGATTTTTCTATTTTTTTATACGCTTTTAATTCTGCTTCAAAAGCTGTTTTTCTGATATCTGCATCCTTGTCCTGGGCTAAGTTTCTTACTTCTGATAAAGTTATTATTTTATCCTCACCGTCTAAGTTTATCTCTACATCCAATGTAGAAGTAAGAGCTCCGTGGAGGTTACTCCAAGCTGTTGCCCCTGTCTGTCCCAATTTAGAGAGTAAAAACTCTGTTTTTTCATCCAGAATATACCTATCATTTTCCTTTATTTGTCTCAAATAAAATTCATGTTCCTTTAAAAATTCACTTTTATTTATCATCTCATCGATATCTAAATTTGCTATCCATTTTTTGGCTCTGGTCTCTACCTCTGTTGTTTCTGAATATTTATTTGATAATAAATTTATATATTTTATTGCATTTAAATCAGATGTATTTGTAGATTTTGTCAGAGATGAAAACGCTCCTAAAGTTCTGTATAGAGTTGCTGATTTTGTCAGAGTTTTTATATACCCTTCTACAGTTTCCACCTTGTCATCTAATCTATCTTTATAACTGTTTAACTCCGCTATATTTTCGTCTAACCTTCTTAAATCCTCATTAAACTCATTTGAATCAAATGACGGATATAATCTATCTAAATTCCAATTATTCATAATTCCTCCCCTAAGAAAAGGAGCTTATCCACCCTAAGATGAATAAACTCCTTTTTTTATATCTACCCCTTAAAATTTAAAAACAAATTTTATAAGGAGATAAAATAATAAACAAGCCACCAAAACTACCGGCACAATAGTTGTTAGTGCTGCAATTATAAGTGCTTTAGCATCGTTCTTTTCAAATTCTGTTTCATCTATCAATTTTTTCAATTCGTCATTTTCTCGTTTAAGCTTTTCTTTTTTAGAAACAAAATCTTCCATAGTCCCTTTTTCTTTATCTTTAAACAAGTTCCGCACCCTTATAGTGACAGGCTACAAAGTGACCCTCTGATACCTCTTCCCACTTAGGTTCCTCTGCTTTGCAGACATCCTTAGCGATAGGACATCTAGTATGGAATTTACATCCAGATGGAGGAGTTACATTTGAAGGAATATCTCCCTCTAATACAATCCTCTTTCTATTCTTTATGATATCCAGATCCGTTTCCGGGATAGAAGATAATAGTGCTTTTGTGTATGGATGCTGAGGAGTTGCATATAGATTTTTTTTAGGGGCTAATTCTACCATGTTCCCTAAATACATTACCCCAATCCTATCAGAGATATGTTTTACCACTGAAAGGTCATGAGATATAAATAGATATGACATTCCAAATTCCTTTTTTAAATCATTCAATAAATTTATTACCTGTGACTGAATAGATACATCTAGGGCAGATACAGCCTCATCACAGACTATAAACTTAGGTTTTAAAGCCAAAGATCTGGCTATCCCGATTCTTTGTCTTTGTCCTCCACTAAACTCATGAGGGAATCTATAGATCATGTAGTCATCCAACCCGCAAGTTTTCATTATTTTTTTTACATATGTTTCAAGTTCCTTAGATCCAGCTTTGTATATCTTGTGCTCTACCAAAGCTTCTCCAATTATATTTCCTACTGTCATCCTAGGATTTAATGATGAATATGGATCTTGGAATATTATCTGCATCTCACGTCTTAAAGGTACCATCTGCTTTACAGATAGATCCGTTATATCTTTACCGTCATAGACTATTTTTCCTGCTGTAGGGTTATATAATTTAAGCAGACTTCTTCCGAATGTAGATTTACCACACCCTGACTCTCCTACTATTCCTATAGTTTCCCCTTCGTATAACACCATATCTATCCCATCATTTGCCTTGACAAATAATCTTTCACCATTTTTTCTTTTCCCGGTAGGAAAATGTTGCTTAAGCCCTTTAGTTTCTAATATTATTTTTCTATTTTCCATCTCTCTGCTCCTTATTTGGATAGAAACATCTGATCAGATGATTAGGTTCTACCTCTACAAGATTTGGTTTTTCATCGATACATTTTTGGGTAGCAAACTTGCAACGAGGTGCAAATCTACAGCCGATTGGAAGGTTCAATGGATGAGGTACACTTCCATCTATTTGATCTAAATATTCCACCTCTTCATTTAGTTTTGGAATAGAGTTCAATAATCCTTCTTTGTATGGATGAGAAAACTTTGAAACTTTTGAGAATAATATCTCTACTGGAGCTTTTTCTACTGCTTCTCCTGTATACATTACTACTACGTCATCAGCTAATTCTGCTATAGCTCCCAGGTCATGGGTTATAAATAATATAGCTGTATTATGTTTTCTCTTTAGGTCATTCATAAGGTTAAATATCTGCGCCTGTATAGTTACATCCAAGGCAGTTGTCGGCTCGTCAGCGATAAGTAATTTAGGTTCGCAGGCTAGTGCCATAGCTATCATTACCCTTTGTCTCATTCCCCCTGATAATTGATGAGGATAGTTATGGATTACTCCTTCTGGTTCAGGTATCTTAACCTCTCTTAGAAGGTCTATAGATCTTTCCCAAGCCTGGTTTTTATCCATACCCTGATGAAGAATTAGTGGCTCTCCTAATTGTTCCCCTATCTTCAATACAGGATTTAAACTTGTCATAGGCTCCTGGAATATCATAGATATCTCATTACCTCTTATTTGTCTCATTTCATCTTCTGTATAGTCCAACAGTTCTTCACCATCAAACATTATACTTCCGTCTACAATATCACCGGGATCATCTATAAGTTTTAATATACTGAATGAAGTTATAGATTTTCCTGATCCTGATTCTCCTACAACCCCAAGAGTTCTACCTCTTTGGATCTCCATATCTACACCATTTACAGCTTTTATCGTACCTTTATTAGTAAAGAAATAAGTATGCAGATTTCTTATTTCAAGTAAGTTTTCATTTGTTTTCATCTACACCGCCGCCTTTGCTAATTTTCTTCTTCTTTGTCTTTCTTTCTCTCTTTTTCTCTTTTCTCTAATTCTTATTCTCTGTTCCTTAGTAACATATTGAGATTTTGGATCTACAGAATCTCTCAGCCCTTCTCCGATTACATTGATACTCATTATTAAGATAAATAATGCCAATCCCGGGAAGATCCAAGTCCACCAGTAATTTGTCATTATAATAGCATTCTTAGCAGACAGACTGATAAGTCTTCCCCACGTAGGAATAGGCTCTGTTACTGATAATCCTAAATATGATAGTGAAGATTCCATAAGGATTGCTCCTGCAAATGTAAGAGTTCCACTAACGATTACATATGTTAATACATTTGGAACTAAATGCTTTGTTATTTGGTTAAAACTGCTGATACCTAAAGCTTTTGTTGCTACTATAAACTCTTGTTCTCTAAGAGATAGGATCTGTCCCCTTACCATCCTTGCTAACCCGGTCCACCTTAAGAATCCTAAGATAAAGATTATCAGGTATAATCTAAGCTGGGGATCTAAATCCATGAATATAGCAGATATAGTCATTGCAATTGCTAAAAATGGAAATGCTGAAACAATCTCTGTTCCCCTCATTATTAACGTGTCTACTTTTCCGCCAAAGAATCCTGCTATGGCTCCAATTGAAACTCCTAAAATTACAGATAAGAAAGTAGATAACAGACCTACCTGTATAGAGATCCATCCACCAGCTAATACCCTTAGAAATAAGTCTCTTCCCTGGGCATCTGTTCCAAATAGATGATCCATACTTGGTTTCATATATTTCTGGGATATATCTACATTTGCCAAGTCATAGTTAGTAATATGTATATACAATTTAGCTCCTACTATAACTATTATTAAAAATATAAATGAAATAAGTCCGGCCATTGCTAATTTATTATGTTTAAATTTTTCAATTATCTGCCTTGTAGGAGAAATAATTTTTTCATGCTGTTTATTTAATTTATCATTATTACTCATTATTTTATCCTCCTTGCTTTTATTCTAGGATCTACCAATGCATAACCTACATCGATAAATAAATTAGCAAACAATGTCAATACTGCAAAGAATAACAATACAGTAGATAAAACTCCCCTGTCTTTAAATTGATATGCCTGGTTCATCAAAAGTCCCATTCCAGGCCATGCAAATATTTTCTCTACGATGATAGATCCGCCAAATAATGCAGGAATCCAGAATCCAATGATTGTAATTACAGGAATCAATGCATTTTTAAAGGCATGTCTGTAGATAACTACTTTCTCCGCTAATCCCTTTGCTCTGGAAGTTCTGATATAGTCAGCTTTTAAAACTTCTATCATGGCGTTTCTAATATATCTGATCAACCCTGCAAGAGATGATAATACAATTACTGAAACTGGCAGGATATAATATACATACTCAGGTCTTACACCTCTAGGATCTACCATCCCTGAAAACGGTAAGATTCTTAGTACTGCAGAAAATAATAATACTAATAACAGTGCCATAAAGAATGAAGGAAGGGAAATTCCAACCATAGACATTACAGTTACCACCTTATCGTATCTTGTATTTTTCTTTACTGCTGATTTAATTCCGATAGGTATAGCAATCAAGAAAGCTAAAACAAATCCTACAATATTAACTTTGAATGAATTCATAATATAACTTCCAATAAATTCATTGATAGGCTTATTAAGTGCTACTGAGTAACCAAAATTAGCAGTCAATACATCTTTCCACCATAAAAAATATCTTACTATAACAGGTTTATCATATCCCAATACTTTTCTCATGGTCTCTATATATGCTACCCTTTGTTCCTCTGTCATATTAGCAGTTGTCTCTGGATTTATCATCGCTAAGATAGGATCTCCCGGCATCAATTGTATCAATGTAAATATAACTATTGAGATTATAATCACAACTGGTAAGAGGTGAAACAATCTATTTCCTATATATTTTAAATAGGGAAATACGTTATCAAATAGAGTTCTTATTTTTCCTTGCTGTTTTTCCTTTTCCATATTTACCTCCAATAAATAAGCAGAGCCCCCTCTGCTTATTTAATATTTATTTGTTTATTTAAATCTGGCTTTTACAATTGCATAAGGCCATTGCCATAAAGCATTTGTTTCAAAATTTTCCACTCTATTTGTATAAGCATCATAGTAGTTATTTGAGTATAACGGTAATAAAGGCAGATCTTCATTAACTTCTACAATCCACTTTCTCCAGTTAGCTTTATAACTAGCTGTTCCTTCCTCTGTTGATGGGTTTGAGAATCTGATCTCATCAAGTAATTTTTCGTCTCCAATATATCTTGCACTGTTAGTTGATGATCCTTTTCCATAAGGCAGGATCTTCGTACTAGACCAGTTAGCATATGGATCATATTTTATCGAATATGAAGTTCCTCCTGTAAACATATGATATTTCCTTTCGCTTAAAGCTGCATTTCCATATAGGTTGTTAGCCATGATAGACCAGTCCATAGAATCTACATTGATCTTAATCCCAAATTCCTCTTGAACTCCCTTAGTCAGAGTAAGGTTGACTGCATCTGTCCAAGCTGCTGTAATAGCCAGATTAAGAGTAAGCTCCTTCCCTTCCCATAGATAAGTTCCATCTGCATCCTTAGTTAATTTTGCATATAATCCATCTGTTTTAGCCGCAGCCTCATCCAGTAATTTATGCGCTTCTTTTAAGTTAGCTCCTTCATCCCAGTTACCATCAGCATCTAAAATATCATAACTTGTCAATGATTTTTCAAATTTTCCCTCTGTTCCTAACTGCTCACCATCTTCATACATCATCCACATATTTCTAGAATATGGTGCATTTGAAGCTATTCCGTATTTTCCTAAGAAGATCTCTCTGAATTTAATTCTGTCAAATTCATAGGCAAAAGCCTTTCTTACTTCTGGTAGTTGTACAGGTCCAAAATCAGAATGGAATGTGATTTGCCCTCCACCATGTCTGAAATAATCATTTGTAGCAATAGCTTGATCACCTTTTGCTGCATCTATATTTTCTTCTTTAATTAATCCTGTTATACCATCAATTTCCCCTGTTACTAATTGAGTTACCTTAGTTTCCTCAGGTACATTTTGAACAATTAATCTATCTATATTCGGTTTTTCTCCCTCAAAGTTACCCTGGTAATTTTCATTGATAGACAATTTTACATATTGTGACTCTACATATTCATCTATCTTATATGGTCCGTAACCTATTGGAGCAGACATATTTGCCTTTACCCATTGCTGAGGAGTTATTCCGTCTTTTTCTGCCCCTACACTTATATATGTAGAATCTAAAATAAATGTTGAAAATGCTGAAGCATCTACAGTATATATAAGTTGTTTTAAATGGAATGTAATTGTATTATTCTCTTCATCAAGATCAATTTTCCCAATATATTGATCTAAACTGCTTGTTCCACCTGTATTCCCCAAAGCTTCTTTATCCATGTAAAAATCATATGTAAATTTTACATCCTTAGCTGTCAACGGATCTCCATTTGAAAACTTCATCCCATCCTTTATCTTAAATGTCCATATATCTTCACTCTTCATTGAAGGATCTGATTTTGTTAAAGTTCTGCTCTCTACAAAGGAAGCTAAAACTAATTCACCCTTATCTGTCGGTGATAAAAGTCCTCCCCCCCATACTAATCTTCTGACATTTGCATCATACGATGAGTTTGTCCATCCATCGTAAAAATCTCCATTAAAATTAGATGATCCCATTACAAAGGTTGTAGGTTTACTTTTCCCCTCTGTTGTCCCTGCTGTTTCTTTGTCCGATCCACCGCAACCTGTAAATAATAAAGTTGCCAATACTCCAAGTATCAATAATTTTTTCTTCATTCTTTCCTCCCTAGTTTTTTTTAGAACATAATCATTATATATACTAATGTAATACTATAATTTTCTTGATTTTAAAAACTTTAATTTTGATTTTCGAATAATTTAATTAAAATATAATTCTTTATTAATTTAAAGCATAAATTAAAAGTATCATAATACCAAAAAATAATCAATTTAAAATTAGAAATTCCTTAAAAAAATATGAACTTTTCTAATGAATAGTTCTATATTTTGGTATTATATATATATTATTTATTGATTACACTATCAATTATTTATATAATTAAAACATCTTAATTTTTTATGATTTTTCCCTTAATTTATTCTTTGTATATTTTGAAAACTAGTAGTTTCTAATATAAAAATAGGAGGATCCGAAGACCCTCTCAAATTCTATTAAACAATTTGAATTATTTCAATTCCTAACATTATTTTTTGAAATCTGCTTTTATTATTGCATAAGGCCATTGCCATAGTGCATTTGTCTCAAAATTTTCTATCTTATTTGTATAAGCATCGTAGTAGTTATTTGAGTATAGTGGTAATGACGGCAGTTCTTTATTGACTCCTACAATCCATTTTCTCCAGTTTTTCTTGTAGTTAGCAGTTCCTTCATCAGTTGACGGATTAGCATCTCTTATAGCAATAAGTAGTTCTTCGTCACCGACATATCTTGGTGTATTACTTGAAGATCCTTTTCCATAAGGTAAGATCTTTGTCTTAGACCAGTCAGCATAAGGATTAGCTTTTAATACATATGAAGTTCCACCTGTAAACATATGGTATTTTCTCTCACTTAAAGCTGCATTTCCATATAAATTATTAGCCATGATAGACCAGTCCATAGAGTCTACATTGATCTTCATTCCAAACTTATCTTGAACTCCCTTAGTCAGAGTAAGGTTGATTGCATCTGTCCATGCTGATGTGATAGCCAAATTAAGGGTAAGTTCCTTTCCTTCCCATAGATAAGTTCCATCTGCATCCTTAGTTAATTTTGCATATAACCCGTCTGTTTTAGCTGCAGCCTGATCCAATAATTTATGGGCTTCTTTTAAGTTAGCTGCTTCATCCCAGTTACCATCTGCATCTAAGATATCATAACTAGTCAATGATTTTTCAAATTTCCCCTCTGTTCCTAGCTTTTCACCGTCCTCATACATCATCCACATATTTCTAGAGTATGGTGCATTAGATGAGATTCCGTATTTCCCTAAGAAAATATTTCTAAATTTAATTCTATCAAATTCATATGCAAAAGCCTTTCTTACTTCCGGCAATTGTACTGGTCCAAAATCATTATGGAATGTAATCTGTCCTCCCCCATGACGGAAATAGTTATTAGTTGTTAGTGTTGATGTCTCTGCTAAAACAGCATCTACATTTTCTTCTTTCCCAATATTTACAAGCCCGTCGACCTCTCCACTGACTAACTGAGTTATCTTAGTTTCTTCCGGTACATTTTGAACTATTAAATGATCTATACTAGGCTTTTCCCCTTCAAAGTTACCCTGATAGTTTTCGTTGATAGATAGTTTTACATATTGTGACTCTATATACTCATCGATCTTATACGGCCCATACCCTATTGGAGTAGACATATTTGCCTTTACCCATTGCTGAGGATTTACTCCTGCTTTTTCTGATTCTGCAAGAATATTTGTAGAATCCAGTATATACATAGTTTCTCCGAATACAGTGTTATCTATAGTATACAAAACCTTTTTCAAATAAAAAGTCACACTGTTGTTAGCTTCATCTAATTCCACTCTGTCAATATATTCTGGAAGGCTTGTTGTCGCTCCTGTATCCGATAAAGCTTTTTTATCCATATAAAAATCATATGTAAACTTTACATCCTTAGCTGTCAACGGGTCTCCATTTGAAAACTTCATTCCATCTTTTATCTTAAATGTCCAAACATCATCATTTTCTTTAGACGGGTCAGATTTTGATAATGTCTTACTCTCCACAAAGGAAGATAAAGTTAGTTCACCCTTGTCTGTCGGTGATAAAAGTCCTCCACCCCATACCAATCTTCTGATATTTGCATCATATGCTGAATTTGTCCACCCCTCATAGAAATCACCATTAAAGTTAGCTGATCCCATTACAAAGGTTGTTTCCTTACCTTTTTCCCCAGTAGTTCCTGCTGTTTCCTTATCCGATCCTCCGCACCCCGTTAATAACAAGGTTGCTAACACTCCAAGTATTAATAATTTTTTTTTCATTCTTACCTCCCTAGTTTTATTTTTATAACATAAACATTCTATATACTAATGTAATACTATAAATTCTTCAGTTTTAAAAAGTTTTAACCCTAATTTTCTCATTTCTTAAGCAACTTTTAATTACAAACGCAAATATAAACACAACGATACCAAAAATAAATAACTTAAAAAAATAAATAACGAACTTTTTTCATTAAAAGTACTGTATTTTAGTACGATTTTTATTTTTATTCCTTTAATATATAGTATAAATTATTTATTAATAAAATATCTTTATTTTCCATAAGTTTTTCCTTAATTTTAATATAGTTGTAATAAAAAAATAGAAGAACCCAAAGATTCTCCTAAATTCTATAAGATTATTTCAATTATTTTACTGCGATTACTTCAATCTCAACTTTAACATCTTTTGGTAATCTAGCTACTTCTACACAAGCTCTAGCAGGTTTTGTATCTGTAAAGTATTGTGCATAGATCTCATTGATCTTTCCAAAGTCATTCATATCTTTGATGAAAACTCCAGCCTTTACAACATCAGCTAAAGAGTACCCAGCTTCAGTAAGGATAGCCTTTACATTTTCTAATGATTGTTTAGCTTGCTCTTGTACATCTTCAGATACTAATTCCATTGTAGCTGGTACGAATGGGATTTGTCCTGAAACATATAATGTTCCGTTTACTTCTACCGCTTGTGAATATGGTCCTAATGCTGCTGGTGCATTGTCTGTATGAATATATCTTTTTGACATGATTTTACCTCCATTTTTTATTATGATATTACTATATAAATTATACAATTTTTAAATTTTATGTCAACGAAAAAATTAAAAAATTTAAATTTTATTTTTCTCAAAAGATAAAAAAAAGATAGATTTATAGGAATTCTTTGTAAATACAAGGCTACTCCTATTATGGCCGTATGTTATCAAAACATAATATCCTATTTTAATTCTAATCCGATCAAAAAAAAGCTTTTTTTTGTTGACTTTTTCATCAATTTTAAAGTATAATCAATTATATGTACTAAAAATATAGTAACTTAGGAGTTCAAAATGCTAAAAGATAATAGAATTAGAATTATTTGTGGTCACTACGGAAGTGGAAAAACCGAATTTGCAATCAACTATTCTTTGGCTCTTAAGGCGTCTCAAGACAAAGTTGCCATTGCTGATATGGATGTAGTTAATCCCTATTTTAGAAGCAGGGAGAAAGCTGAAATTTTAAGAGAACAGGGAATCAAAGTTATATACAGTTCTATCGAGGGAACAGCTCTTGATATTCCTGCTGTCAGTGGAGAAGTTGAAACATTGATCGTAGGTAATGAATGGAACTTAATTTTGGATGTTGGAGGAGATAATGTAGGAGCTAGAGCTTTGGCACGTCACTCTAAGGAAATTAGACCTGATGATTATGATATGTTCTTCATCATCAATGCTTATAGACCTGAAACACAGAATGCCGAAGATGTTATAGCTCACTTACAGGCTGTAGAAAAAACTACTGGAATCAAGGTTACCGGCCTTGTAAATAATACTCATATGATGAGAAAAACTACATTGGAAGATGTTTTATTTGGTCAAAAAGTTTCTGAGGAAGTTTCTAAAAAATTGAATCTTCCAATTAAATATATATCGTGTATCGAGGAAGTAGAAAAACAGCTCCCTCAAGAATTAAAAGATATCTGTATCACTACCTCTCTAATCATGAGAGAAAATTGGATGAGTTAAAAAAGTAAGTTAAACGTAAAGGTAGTGTCTTATGCCTACCCCGTGTAAATACAAATTAGGAGGTTTAGAATGGCTAAAGGAATAGTTAGTTTTAATGCAGATCGTTGCAAAGGTTGTCAACTATGTGTGTCTGTCTGTCCAGTTAAGATAATTGAATTAGATAGAACCACTACAAACTCAAAGGGGTATAACCCGGCTCACGTAAGTGAAGCAAATAAGGATAAATGTATCGGTTGTGCTCAATGTGGTCTTATGTGTCCAGATTCTGTTATCACAGTTGAAAGAAATTAATAAAGGGGGACTAAAATAATGTCTAAAGTACTTATGAAAGGTAACGAAGCAGTCGGTGCAGCAGCTATTAAAGCTGGATGTAAATATTTCTTCGGTTATCCTATCACACCACAAAATGAAATTCCAGAATATATGTCTAAAAAACTTCCTGAAGTTGGAGGAGAGTTCGTTCAAGCTGAATCTGAAGTAGCTGCTATAAACATGGTTTATGGTGCTGCAGGATCTGGAGCAAGAGTAATGACTTCATCTTCTTCACCTGGTATGGCACTTAAGCAAGAGGGAATCTCTTACTTAGCTGGAGCAGAATTACCAGCTGTTATAGTAAATATGATGAGAGGGGGTCCTGGTTTAGGAGGGATTCAACCTGCTCAATCTGACTACTTTATGTCAGTTAAAGGTGGAGGTAATGGAGACTACTTCATGCCGGTATATGCACCTGCATCTATCCAGGAAACAGTTGACCTAATTCAAGAAGCTTTTGATGTAGCTGACCAATACAGAACTCCAGTTATGGTAGTTGCTGATGGAATGATCGGTCAAATGATGGAACCAGTTGAATTTAAAGAGATGCCTCATAGAAAATTAGAGGACAAAACATGGTCAACTGATGGAACTAAAGAAGAGAGAAAACCTAATGTTATTAACTCTTTATTCTTAGACGCTCAAGATTTAGAAGATCACATCATTAGATTAGAAGAAAAATATAACTTAATGGAAGAAAATGAATGCAGATGGGAAGAATATAAGTTAGAAGGTGCTGAAATAGTAATCGCTGCTTATGGAACTACTGCTAGAATTGTAAAAAATGCTATCGATGCCTTAGAGAAAGATGGAATTAAAGTTGGACTAATCAGACCAATTACATTATGGCCATTCCCTAAGAAAGCATTTGATCACATAGATTCTACTACAACTAATGTATTAACAGTTGAGATGAGTAGAGGACAAATGATCGAAGATGTTAGATTAGCTTTAAATGGTAAATTACCTACTGCATTCTTTGGAAGAACTGGTGGAGTTATTCCAACTCCTGCTGGCGTTGTAGAAGCAGTTAAGAAACTTGTTGGAGGTGCTAAATAATGGCAGTTGTTTTTAAAGAAACAAAAGGACTTACAGATGCTAAAACTCACTACTGTCCTGGATGTACTCACGGAATTGTTCATAGATTAGTTGGAGAAGTTTTAGAAGAATTAGGAGTATTAGGAGAAACTATCGGTGTTGCACCGGTTGGATGTTCTGTACTTGCATATAAATATTTCAATTGTGATGTTCACCAAGCTGCCCATGGAAGAGCTCCTGCTGTAGCTACTGGTATCAAAAGAGTTCATCCTGATAAAGTAGTATTTACTTATCAAGGTGATGGAGATTTAGCTTCTATCGGTGCTGCTGAGATCGTTCATGCTGCTGCTAGAGGAGAAAAATTCACAACTATATTCATCAACAATGCTATCTATGGAATGACTGGTGGGCAAATGGCTCCTACTACTTTAGTAGGTCAAAAAGCTACTACAGCTCCATTGGGAAGAGATCCTAAAAAAGTTGGAATGCCTATGAGAATGTCTGAGATGTTAGCTACTTTAGACGGAGCTAAATTCGTTGAAAGAGCTACTGTTCATAACCCTGCTGGTGTTAGAAAAACTAAAGCTGCCATAAAAAAAGCATTTGAAATGCAAATAAATGGTGAAGGTTTTGGAATCGTAGAAGTATTATCTACTTGTCCTACAAACTGGGGAATGACTCCTGTTGACTCATTAAAGTGGTTAGAAGAAAACATGATTCCATATTACCCATTAGGTAATATCAGAACTCCTGAAGGAGGGGATAAATAATGAATGAGAAAGTAATCGCTGCTGGATTTGGTGGACAAGGTGTAATGTCTTTAGGTCAATTATTAGCATATGCTGGAATGATAGAAGAGAAACAAGTTTCATGGTTACCATCTTATGGTCCTGAAATGAGAGGAGGAACTGCTAACTGTGGTGTTATCGTCTCTGATGGTCTTATTGGATCACCTGTAGTTGTAGGAGATGCAACATGTTTAATAGCTATGAATAAACCTTCTTTAGATAAATTTGAAGTAGATGTAGTTTCTGGGGGGAAAATACTTATCAACTCATCTTTAATCAAAGAAAAAACAACTAGAACTGATGTAGATGCATTTTATATCGATGCAAATGCAATCGCTGAATCTTGTGGAACTGTTAAAGCAGCTAACATGGTTATGTTAGGAGCTTTCTTAGAACTTACTAAAACTGTAGAGCAAGATAGTGTTTTACAAGCTTTCGTAAAAGTATTCGGAGAAAATAAGGCTAAATTTGTTCCTATGAACAGAGAAGCTTTAAATAAAGGTGCAGAAGCAGTAAAATAAGCTTTTTTCTATATAATTCAATTTAAAAGGAGTCGAGAACATAGTTCTCAACTCCTTTTTTTATAATCCGCTATTTTTTCTTTTCCGACTTATTCTTAACAACTTTTAAATCTTTTAACGACATATCATCATCTACATCTGCAAAACTTCTCTTTCTAACCATAGTTTCTGATAACTGCAGGTGTAATTTTATGAAGTCTTCCATCTTTTCTATATCTTTTTCTTTCCCTTTAGAATCTATATTTTTTAATGTTTTCCTATCTCTAAGGGTAAAATTTCTTCCATTTTTTTCATAGTAATAATCTTTATACATAATTACTGCTTTTTCAAATTCCTTAGGAGATTTTGTATAAGCCATCCTCTCACCGTCTTTTGCGTTGAGCAGATCTTTTCCCCATGACGCATTCTTATATGATCCGCCTAAATAACCCATAATAGTAGGAAGGATATCTACCTGTGCTCCTACACTATCTACCTTCTGAGGTTTCAATGACCCGTCTGGTGTATAAAGCAGCATTGGAATATTATTATGCAACCCTTTCACCGGATGATCTGATACAACCACAAAAAGTGTATCCATATACCAAGATTCATCTTTTATTTTTTCAAAGAATTGTTTAAGTGCTGTATCAGCATATCTAAATGCACTATACCTTAACATCTCTGAAGTATCATTGTCTGGGTTTTCATCTCTGTGTCCATACTTTGCTCTATACTCCTCCAGCCTGTCATATTCCTTTGGTATTTCAAATGGACTATGATTGGATATAGTAAGTATCTCAGCAAAGAATGGTTCCTTTAATTTTTTTATCTCTTTAGCACTCCTGTTAAACAATACTGTATCCGGTGCACCCCAGTGATATTTGGAAGTTATTTCTTTGGGAAAATCTTTTTTTCCGGTAAAATTATCCATCCCGTTAGTCAGAAGAACTCCCTGCATATTATCAAAGTTCAATCTGGATCCATGATAAAAATTAGTGTTATAACCTCTGTCTTTTAATATTCTAGGCAGACCATAAAATGGTTTTTGCACAGCCGGATCACGCATCAGATCTCTTCCTACCTGTACCGGGAAAGACACATTGGTAGACAATACACCATTTCTTGTTCTTGTACCATTTCCATAGAAGCTGGTAAACAAGACTCCTTTTTTAGATAATTCACTAAAATAAGGTGCCAAATCAGGATCATTATGCCCAAGTGCTCCTATATATTGTCCTGAAAAACTTTCAGCTATGATCAGAACTACATTTTTATTTTTCAGTGGATTTTTTGTATCTGTAATTCTAAGCAGAGGATTTTGATCACTTAAAAATTCATTATTTTCAGTTCCCACTAATTCCCTGCTTCTTTTAATCAACTCATCGTTATCAAAAAATTCTAATTTTTTCATATCGATATTTTTAAATTCTCTCTGCCTGTCTATTGAATGGATCAGAGACAGCATACCATTTTGTGTCATCTGGTTTGCTAAATTTTTCTTAGAAAAGAATCCATGTTCTACATTTCTAGGTCTATTCTGTAATCCTCTTATTCCAATAAATACAACTAAAATTAAAACTATAAAAATAAATATATTCTTCTTTACCTTTCCCAGCCTGTCAGTTAAATAGACTTCTTTTAAATTTTTATAAGACAGACATAGGTTTATTATTGTCAGTATACATATTAAACTGTATATAAGTGGCAAATTAAAAATGGCTCCCATATTTCCATATATCTCAGTATCTCCTGCATATTCAAAGATAGATGCATCTAGCTGAGTCTCAAATTCCCTGTAATAATAAGCATTTCCTGCTGAAAAAAATATTGTTATCAACATTAAAATTCCATA
The DNA here is from genome assembly GCA_024628785.1 of Fusobacteria bacterium ZRK30. Lineage (NCBI taxonomy): Bacteria > Fusobacteriati > Fusobacteriota > Fusobacteria bacterium ZRK30. Next base: position 530,944 of record CP102405.1, on the reverse strand, counting down.
GATTCCCATGGAGATTTTAAACCATATTTTTTTTAACGGTATTACCCTGGATAATAAAAATAATAAAAGTAAAACTGCCATTATCATTCCACCGATAGATGCATCAAACTTAACTCCTATATAAAATCCTTTAAAAATTTCTTCCCATGTCAAAGTACTATCATTATTTACGTTTAAAAACCAAACTCTTGTAAAACATAAGGTAATCAATATTAAAATATATTGTATTACAAAACTCTTTAATATTCCTTTTTTTACCATTCCAACTCCCCCATTTTTTTATTTTTTACAACCTTTCCTCTATATATCTTACCCAATCATCATTTTTCAAAGCTTTTTGTAATCTATCATGCAGTTCTTTTTTTGTTTTAACTGCCATCATTTTTGTCTTGTAGCCTTCGAGATCTATAGCGTAAATTTCTCCATCTTTAACTATAAAATTTTTAGTATTAAAATCACTGTAATATATTTTATTTTTTAATATTTTTACTATTATATCTAAAAAATCTTTTAATATAGAGTCATCTTTTTTTAAATATTCTCTTAATACAACACCTTCAATATCCCTAGTTACCACTTTATATTTAGAATATTCCATAACTTCCGGAACCTTTATGCCTATTTTTTTTAATACTTCTGTAACAAAATAAAAATTTTCTCCTGGATATTTTCTTAACCTAAAAAAATATTTTATTTTTTCTTTAAACTTTGGATAAAACTCTTTTATATATATTTGTTTATTTTTATCATAATAAACTTTTGTGTCTTTATGATCTACTATTATCTTTATTTTTCTCCCTCCTGACTTTAATAACTTTCCATATTTATTTTTTTCCCTTTAGCTTTTTCTTTGTTCTTCCCCACCAATGAAGTAAATTATTTAAACCTTTCGCTCCCCTATAATAAATATCATCTTTTTCATACTCTATCTCTCTGGGGCAGCTCTCTTCTAAATAGATATATTCATACCTGGCTCCAAATTTCCCATATTTATTTTTTGAAAACTTTGAATCTATAATATAGACATGTTTGTTATCAATAATAAAATTAACCAGCTGGGAATCGCCGTGTAAATATCCAGATTCATGGATCTTATCCAGCTCATTTTTAATAACCTCTAAATGTTTTATCGACCCTGTTTCCCCGGAAAGATATTCACATACAAAATAAGAGTCTACCACAAAACCATCTCTTTTTCTTTCAAAGGCTAAGATTGGTCTGTATGTCAGCAGCCCTGCCTTATATATCTTTTCTGCCTGTATAAATTCACGATAAGATTCCGAACCTCTAAAGATAGACAGAAACCTTTGCCATTTACGGCTGTTTTTTTCTCTCGGAACTTTAAAGACTAATTTCTCGCCTTCAAAAGTAAATAAACTAACTTTACTCCTATTATCATCTTTAAATACCTTTTCTACCTTTAAATTTTCTAAATCATCCAATATTTTTAAATACTTATCCTCTCTATAATAAATAATCATATCATTACTTTTTTTTATTTTCATCTGACCCCTCTTGCCTTTTAGGCAGCTACCTTGATTAGAAAAAATAATTCATTAATTTAAATTTTCCTCTTTCTCTTTAAGACTTTTAACTACTCTTTCATATACTCTTTCCGGCTTAATCTCTAGCATACACTTAAAGTGTCCTTTAGGACATCTATCGCCTCCATGTAACCCACAAGGTCTACAGTCTAACTCTTTATTTTCCAGTACCTCTGAATTCTTCGACCATGGAAAGAACCCTAATTCCTTGGTTGTTGCTCCAAAAAGAGCTATTATATGTAACTTTTCAAAAGCTGAAGCTATGTGGATAGGTGAACTGTCATTGGTAACTATTACATTACTTCTCCTGCAAAGTTCCGCTACATCCAAAAGACTCGTTTTGCCCATCAAATTTATTATATTTTTGTCCGTATACATATTAAGCATAGATTCTTCATGCCCCCCAATAAGGACAACTCTATATTCACTTTTTCTTGCCAACTTTTTTAGAAGTTCGTTGAAGTATTCCAGCGGCCACCTCTTGGTGAACCATTTACTTCCAGGAGCAACTAAAATTATTTTTTTCGTGTCTAAATTATTCTTTTTCCAGATCTCATCTATCTTTTGTCCCTCTACCTCACTAGGATAAAGAGATAGTTTATCATCGGTGAAATTATCTAATTCTACAAATGACAATAATTTTTCTACCTCATGCTTAGATTTATCGTAAGGAATTTTTTTAGTCAATAAAAAGCCTCCACTGGCGTTATCATACCCAATTCTTGTAGGAGCACCAGTCAATCTGGCTAGGATAGAACTTCTCAAATATCTGTGAGGAATTATCACCTCATCAAACCCCTTATAATTAAGTCTTTTCCCTAGCAGATAAAGCCCCTTAAATCCTCTATGAGCCCCTCTTTTATCATAGGCTATGATCTCATCCAAATCCGGATTATTTTTCAACACACTGGCTCCTGCTGGAGTAGTTACATAGGTTATACTGCACCCTTCATCTATATACTTAGCCTTTAATTTTCTTATTAGAGGAGTTGATAAAATTATATCTCCAATAAATGCCGTATGTATTATTAATATTTTTTTCAAATTAAAGCCTCCTCTATCATTTTATTTTTGTTCATATACATAATTGCTCATTATTATAACATATTTAATAAAATATATAAAAGGAGAAAGAAATTCTTTCTCCTTTACACCTATTAATATTTTTTATTTATATAGTTGCCTATCATATCATCTATTATAGGTAAAACTCTTTCAGGTGTTATTAACTCATATTCCTCTTTGGAAGTTTCTAGCTCCTCTATATTCAGTTCCATAAGAATATCATTTGGTTCTATACCACGATGCCTATCATTGGCATTAGACAGCCACTCTTTCTTCTCTGCCCTGGGTGAAAATATAGCAAAACTAGGTATATCAAGCCCTTGAGCTATATGCCTGGGACCACCTTCATTTCCTAAAAACATATCGCAATTAGAAAGCAGCATAGCTAACTCTCTTATAGACTTAGTCTCTATATTAGAAAAGATATCTTCTCTGTCCTCTAATTCTCTGTGCATATTTTTTGCAAATTCTCTCTCTGCCGGCGAATAATAAAATATTCCCTGGGCATCGTATTTCTCCAAAATAATTGTAATCAATTTTTTCATGTTTTCAGGGTTCCATATTTTTTCAGGTCTTCTGCTGTTTATAGCAAATGCAAAAATAGGCTTATTAAAATTTACCCCGGCATCTATCATCCTGTCCTTCATCATATTTTTTTCATTATCTGCCAATACTACCCTGTAAGTTGTATCATATTTTATATCTATTCCAGCATCTTCCAATGGCTTTAGCATATGTAAAAATTTATCTACCTTATCACGAGATACCTTAGGCTCTTTCACTGAATGAGTATAAGTATATCCTCTTTTGGGTTTCCACCTTCCTATACGATATTCTGCTGATCTTCCCAATAGTGTAAATAATTCAGATTTAGGAGTAGACATAATATCTATTATAACATCATACTTTAGCCTGGTTACCTTCCATACCTTAGCTATATATTTCAAAGGATTTTTTCTTTCTTCCTTAGTTATGGATATTACATTGTCTATTGCAGGGTGCCCCTCAAATAAAGGTCCTATATGATCATAGACTACATAATCTATCCTGGCATTTGGATATGTTTTTCTTAACGACTCACATATGGGAGTAGCTAAAAGTGAATCCCCTATTTGTTTAAACCTTACTATTAATATTTTTTTCATATCTTCCACCCTTGATCTCTCTTCTTTTTCTTCCATTTTTTTATTTTTTCAACAATAGTATTTCTCTTATATTTTTTTAATAATAAAGCTAAATAAAACCAGAAATCTTTTTTATACGGATATTCCATTTCACGATATGAATCCATTTTCATTGTCAACATATCATAATGAGCTCTGTATTCTCCAAAACGATATTGTTTTGCTTGAGTATCAATTACTTTTAGTTTATCTCCATCAAATACAAAATTACCGGGATTGAAATCTCCATGATAAACTTTAAAACTATGCATTTTTTTTACCAACTCTACAGCTTCATCCTTTTTTTCGCCTGCGTTTTCTCCGTCTATATACTCTAATATTATATAAGATTCTATTATTACACCTTTTTTTCTCTTGGTCATAGCTAATAGAGGGTTAGCAAAAATATCTAATCCTTTTTTTCTTAAATTAGTTATATTTTTTAATGTAGTTAACACTTCGCCATCTTTAAATCTAGTAAAAAACCTTCTTTGTGGAATTCTATACTCATTTCTAGGCGATTTTAATACATAATATTTATCATCAAATTTAATCTTAGCTACATAATTCCTTTGACTTTCTTTATATACTTTTTCAACCTCTATTTTTCTTCCGTCAGCTAAACCCTTCCCTAAATCTAAGAGTTTTTTATTATCTTCTAAATAGTAAATGTCCCAATTTTTATATTTTTCTTTTAGAATCTCCATATTACCACCTATAATTTTAATATCGCTTTTACTTTTTCTATATTTTCTTTAATAAGATCACTATATTTTCTAAAGTCATTTAATATTTTTTTACTATTTTCTTCTTCGTAGTCCTCATAAAAATTTTTCTTATATTTTTCTAGAACATACTTTTTAAATTTTTTAGTTACAATCCATTTTAACCTATAAGCATCAAAATCTATTAAGTAGAGTTCGTTATCTTTACCTATCAACGCTCCTCCTAGATTATAATCTGTTGGATAAATTTCATTTTCTAAAAGTAACAAAAAGTATTCGAAAAAAATTTTTAAATGTTTCTTAGTTCTTTGACTTTCGTTAAACGGAGTTCCTAAATCTTTGGTTACATACAATGATTCCCTTTCGAAAAAAGAGATCCTATTTACTAAAACTACAAGAGGTTGTGCATGAAGAATACCTATTTTTTTTAATTTTTCCGATATATATTTATAGTGTTCTGCTCTATCTCTGGTTACTCCAAACGCTATTCCTCTTTTTCTTTGTTTATGTGGTCGATATTTTTTTATATAATATATTTCTCCATCTATTTCTTCGATATAAACATTTCTTCTACCGTGATAATCTCTTAAACACTTTTTCTTTTTTAGTTCTCCAGAGTCAAAATAACCTCTAAAATAATCTCCGTCTAACATTTTTTTCTCCACCTCATCTATTTTTAATTAATCCCTCTTACTATTTCATTCATGTATTAAAGTTTCAATATTTTATATGACTTTCTTAATTTCATAGCTATGGGAAAATCTTTTTTTACTTATTTACCTTATACTATTTTTTTCATTAAGCTAATGTTTTCTTTAGCTTTCTCTATTTTTTTATCTCTCTCATCAGTTTTTTCTATATTTTCGGCAGATAAAAACTCTTTAAATTTAACTGAAAGATTTTTTATTTTATCCACTTTTATAGAATATTTATCTTCGAACATATCAAAACACCTAGAAAGTTTAGGACTATAAGAAATTCCGAAAACTTTCTTTTTTAAAATTTTTCCGATAAGATACCCATGAAGTCTAGAAGTCAAAACAATGTTACTTTCACCAATAATAGCTAGTTTTTCTTTTAAATTTTCAGCCTTTGAAAGAACCACACCTTCAACTTCATCTAAAATATATTTATTAAGCTTAATGTCTTTAGAATTTTGAGTATTCACTAAAATAACTTCATAATTCTTGGACAACATTTTTAATGTTCTTACTATATTTTCTTTATACTTTTCATATGTTTTTGATTCAAGGTAAGAATCTTCAAAAAAATCTCTTAAAAGAACCACTATTTGATTTTTTTTCACATCAGAAACATATTTCGAAAAATCTAAGATATAACTTAAATCTTCTGTAAGATATATATTTTTAATTCCGTATCTATTCAAAGTGTCAAAACTTTTTTCATCTCTGAGAGTAATTAGATCAAAATTTTTCATATACTTTTTTTGTTTATCCGTGTTATCGAATGAATCTACTCCAACCCCAATAAAGCCAGTTTTTTTTCTAAATAATTTAGCAATTTTAAATTCCCTATATTTAGGAGTTTTACTATTATCTATTATAGTTCCACCACACCAAAAAACTCCTCTACTAAACAAAATTATTTTAATAAAATATAATATTTTTAAGAGTTTTTCTCCTGTTTGATATGTTTTTATATTTACATTTTCAAGATGTTCATAGCTCCTCTTTTTATCTCTTGATGATAAGAGTAAGTTTATTCCATATTCTCTAAATTCTTTAGAAATAACTTCTACAAAAATATCATCTCCAAAGTTTTCCATTCCATAATATCCCATCACAGTAATTTTAGGCCTTTTCAACTCTTTCTTCAGATATTTTAAGTACATTATAAAAAATAAACCTGGAAACTCTTTCTTTATAATACTTTTATCTATTTGATATTTTTTATAGGACCAATAATAATGAAAAATTATATCACGTGCTTGTTTTTTTAAAACCTCTTTATTAATATCCCCAGTTGTCTTAGAATAAAGAAGAAGCTCTTTATATACTTTTTCTATATCTTTAACTTTATCTAATGAGGTAGCTGAACTCATTAAGGACTTTTCATTTTCAGTTCTATAAAAATAGTGTCCTAAATTATTGTAGAATATTCTTTTTGATTTTGAAAAAACTTTGTATACAAAAATTAAGTCTTCTCCTATTTTAATATCTTTATTAAACCTAAATTTATTTTGTTCAATAAGTTCTCTTTTGTATAACTTATTCCATATGACACCGTTTTTATTCATTCTAACATTTTTAAAATCAATCCACTTTTCCCTATCTAGATCTCTTATTATATAATCTTTTACCTGCTCTCCTTCAAACTGTTTTGCCGAACCAATAATAACATCAGCTTCTTTTTCTTCAATGCTTCTGACTAGATCCTTAATCCAATTTGAAGAGATATAGTCATCTGCATCTATAAAAGCGACATATTTACCATTGGCGTTGTCTAAACCTTTATTTCTAGTTTCAGAAACCCTTAAGTTTTTTTCATTTTTTAAATAAACTATCCTTTTATCTTCCACCATATATTTTTTTATTATCTCTTCACTATTATCTGGCGAACAGTCATTTATAACAATAATTTCTAAATTACTATACATAGAATTAACTATCGAATCCAAGCATTTACCTATATATTTTTCTACATTATACACAGGTATAATAATACTTACTAAAGGCTTTTCCATAAAACGCACTCTCCTACAACTATATTAAATTTCTTTTTTTATAATAAAGGTCTTTAACTTTTCTCATTTTGGGGGAAATCCACCTCTATTTTCTAATTTAAACTCTTACACGTAATTTTATCCTCACCTAGAGGCGTTTCTACTCCGTATTCACATCTGTAATTCTTTTTAGATATTTCTTTTTTTCTTTTTATATAATATTCATCGTTAGCACTTACTTTTTTAGTAGGATCAAATGGATGATACATATGAATCATGTCTTCGCTGAATTTTATAGGCTTGGACTCTATCCCTGCTTTGAATAATCTATTTCCAAAGTCATCATCCTCTTTTCCCCATCCTTGATATTTCTCATCAAATCCATTAACTTTTATAAAATCTTTTTTAGAAACTACAGAAAATAACCCCACTATTTTTGCACCTCTTGTTTTTAACTTTATTTTATGGAGAAAGCTTCTAAATCTATCTTTTTTAAAAACTTTTTCTATGTTATTCAATTTTTCTAGGTCTTCCAATTCATTTATAATAGAAGAATATTTATCATTTTCATCTATTTTTTTTTGTATATTAATTCTTTCTTCTTTGTTTGTCATATACGCTTTGGCCATTAAAAATTTATTTTCCTCAAGATTATCTGATATTTCTTTTATAAAATTTTTTCCGAAAATAATATCCTGGTCTAAAAATACTACCCAATCTGATTCTGAAACTCTAACACCATTATTTCTACTTTTAGCTAGTCTAAACCCCCTATCCTCTTGGTAGACATGCTTTACTTTAAACTTACATTGCGGAATTAAATCTTCTATATATTCCATGAGTTTTTCATTTGATCCATCATCTGCAAAAACAAGTTCCTTTACCTCTATGTTTTGCTTTAAAAGACAAATAATTAAATTTCTAGCATATTCGAGCCTATTATATACAGTAACTATTAAACTTATTTCTTTTTTCATAAAATCTCCTTCTCTAATAATGTTTTTTTCAGCATATCTATGACTCATCTATGTTTTTTTCCCACTCTTTGTACCCTAAAATTCCTAATCCTGCGTACAGTAATTGCTGTACCTGTGGATAATGTATTGGCGATTCAAAAAAGCCATAAATGACCATAGAAATAAAACTTGTAAAAACAATCAAATTATACTCATCTTTAACTTTAAAATTATTTTTTAATATTAACCCCATTAATATCAAAAATCCTAGTATACCTATAGTTCCGTTTTCACTCAATATTTCAACATAATCATTGTGTGCATGATAAAATGTGTTACCACGTTTATTTGTATATTTATACTGTTTTAATCCTATTCCAAACTTATTTTTTTTCCAAGTTTCAATACCATATTTATACATATCGATTCTGGTAGAATTACTTGAATTTTTTAAACTAATGATACTTTTTACCCTGTTTTTATACATGAGATTTGTCTTTAAATTTAAAGTTCCTAGTACTAGTATTCCTGATAAAAATAACATTAAAATTCCAAACTTTGATTTTTTTATTGCAATTAAAATAATTAATACACCTAATATCGATAACCAGCTAGATCTGCTCTGTGTTAGAATAATTACATATATTGATACTCCTAATGTTCCTAATAAATATATATATTCAATTTTTTTTCTTTTGAAAAACAGCAACGTCAGTGCTCCTGCTATATATATACAAATCCACATGGTATATACCCAAAGCTTGTAACCAGCAGAAATTCTAATACCATAATTCCCTTTTAGCCATCCAAATTTTTCAGCTATCCCTAAACCCAACAACCTTAATAATCCCGTCGATACTAATATCAAAAAAATGTTTTTTTCTTGTTTATTAAAACTGTATTGACCTAAAATAACTACCAATAGCCATGCTCTTAAAGCTCTCTCGAATAATTTAATAACCCCTAAAGCATCTTTTGAAAAAAAAGCACCTGCTATTATCCCTATAAAAAATAAAACCAAACCTATTTCATAACCAGTTTTTTTATACCCAGTTTTTTTTACTTTAAAGATAAATAATATTAATAACAAATAATATATTACATTTAAAATTTTAGCTTCACTCATTAAGAATGGTGCCAAAATATAAATCAATATTAAAGTATATTTTTTTAAAAAACTTTCACTTATCATTTTTCCCCCGCTTTTAACAACATAATTAATTTTTTATATAACCTATCACAATTATTTTGATCTCTAAATTTAAAAAAATTATCTACTTTTTCACTATAATTTTTCTCTAATTTAAAATCTTTTTCCAGATATTCTATTATTTTTTCTACTACTTTTTCTTCGTTTTCAGTTCTAAATCCAAATAAATCTTTTTTCACATCAATATATCCTGCTTTTTCTCTTACTTTTAAAAAATTTTCATAATCAAATTGGTAAAAAATTACAGGTTTATTTAAATAAGCAAAATCAAAAGCTACACTTGAATAATCTGTTATCATTAATTTATTTTCTTTTAATAACTTCTGAAAATCTTGTTTTTCTTGTTCTAATATTCTTATATTCTCATTTTCAAATTTTTTAAACAAATTACTATATTGTTGAAAATTCTGATGTAAATATAAATTTAATTTTACACCGTGTAAACTTAATAGTTCGTTTAATTTTTTATTTTTTAATAGATTCCCTATCTGATAAAAAAAGTCAGAATTTTTAAATTTGTTTTCGTTACTGTCTATTTTTTTTCTAAAAGTTGGCATAAATAATATACTCTTATTCTCAAATTTTCTGTTTTTAAGTAAGTTATCCATTCTTGGTAATCCTGTCAAAAAAACCTCTTCAGCTCTATATTTAAGATCATTGACAACTATTCCCTTTTCAAACCTAGAGCTAACAACAAATCCATCTTTCAATTCAAATTTTAATTTGTTATATTCTTTTTCAACATTTTTAATTGCAATTATTCCATGCTGTAACATTATTTTTTTAGCACGAATCATTTTTTTTGTATGTTTTTTTAAAATTCCTAATTCCCTAGGAACCATCCATAAACCATGAGTAGATAAAATCATTTTTGCTTGAAACATATAAAGTATATGTTTTATACTCATATATTTTACTACATTACCTAATTTTGACACTTTAAAATAATCTGGTGATGATTCCTTGATTAAATAATAAACTTTTTTTTGGGGATAATTTTTTCTTATATATTTAAAAAAATGATATCCATTATCTCGAGCTTGTTTTTCTGTCTCACATATTAACCATATATTTTTTCGTTTTTTTAAAAATAATATATATATCATTTTTAGGAATTCAACATAGATTGTTATAGGTATAATTTTTAGTTTATTCTTTAGTTTGTTTTTTATATCCATGATTCCCCCAGTTTAACTAAATTTTCAATTCTATCTCCTCAATCTCAAATTCATTTACATTCGCTTCTTCGTTTTCTCCTAAACCTGGTTTAGCATAAACCTGCTTTACCTTAGCCGAATTTGCTCCCCACACAAGACTATTTAACTCTCCAGATCCTTCATCCGATCTATAAATGGCTACCATCTTTTTATCTAAAGCAACTCCTAGATGAACTATGGAAGTATCTGGTGTAATTATAAAATCAGATACCTTGATAATTGATGCTGTATCCAAAATAGAACCTATGTTTTCATTTAGACAAACCCTCTTTGTATCCATATCTTCTACTATTTTTTTCAGTTCTTCCAATTTATTTGGCGAATATACAAAAGTTACTGCTGTGTCTTCTTCTTTTAATATTACTCCTACTATTTCCTTAATTTTATTTTTATTTAAAGTCCTGTATTTACTTGCACCATAGGGATTTATACAGATCAATTTTTTTTCTTTTATTCTCTCTCTAAATTCCATTCCAAATTTTAAGTTTTCCTCTGAAAGGTGAATATCATAGGATAGATCCGGATTTTTTATTCCTAATATTTTTAGATATTCTTTATATCTATCAGTTATATGTTTATCTGTCACTCTATACTCTACAGACACGTCAAACAAACTCCAGTCAGCTTTATTCAGCCCCATATTGACCCTAGCCCTGCACAGATTGATAAACTTCATCTGCTTCACCCTCAGCATCTCAGAAAAATCAATTAAAAGATCATACTTTTCAGTAGATATCTCATTGGCTAAGTTTTTTAATTCCCTGTCAGATTTACTGTAATCATAGATCTTGTCCACGTGAGGATTATTGGCTATAACCTGCCTGTTAGCTCCTCTGGTAACTACACCGATCTTTATCTGGGGGTATACCTTCTTTATCTCTCGAAACATCAGGGTATTTATTATCATATCCCCGATCTTTCCATCATTTCTTATAAATAAAATAGATTTTATATCCAGATTTTTTATAAGATTATTGTCATTTTTTATCTTTTCTTTATTAGTCTTTTCTTGCTTTTTCCGATCCCACAAAAATCTTCCTAAAGCCAATCTCTTAGGTCTAAAAAAATCCTGTAACTTTCTATTTAATTCCCTAATTCCCATGATTTCACCATTCCTTTTTTAGTCTTTCACCTTAGAAACTATAGCTTCTACTATCTCTTCCTTTGTCTCATCTGTATAGCTGTCAAAAAATTTATGTTTATAATCTTCCTTTTTATCCCTGTCAGGAACTATATAGGTTACATCCCTATGCCCAAACACTCCCCATCTAAGAGGTGATTGAGTTTTTTTATTGGGATAGATAGCTACAATGCTCTTTTTCAACGATCCTGCTATATGAGTCGGCCCTGTTGATCCCCCGAAATACACATCTGCTTTATCTATCATAGCTGCCAGATTTAAGAGGTCTCCTCCGTTGGCATACAGATGCACCCTCTCGCTTTCTATACCATCTAAGATCCTCTGTCCTCTGTCCTCTTCCGATATATGACACGTCAATACCACATTTAGATCTGCAATCCTATCTAATACAGCCTTTATTAATTCTATATACTCTTCATCGCTAATATTTTTAGCACTTCCTCCCATAAATGGATTTATTACCAATATCGGAGATTTCATTTCCTTTTCTGCTAAGAATATTTCCACTGCTTTTCTGTGTTTTTCCTCATAATAGATCTCTGTATTTAGCTCAAACAGGTCATCAAATTTTTTACAATCTAATTTTTTTACCAAATCAAGGTTGTACTCAGCTTCATTTTTAATTGACTTAGATCTTTTTTGCAGAACACCTTTGTTGTATACAAAAAATGACTTTATTTTTGATAATGGACCTATTTTAACCTTAGCGCCACTGGCCTTGGCTAGCTGCATAACAAATTCATCGTTATATAGAGCTATAAATACATCTGTTTTAAAATATTTTATTTTTTCTATCAATTCTACCCTTCTGTAATCATCTATTTTAACTACTCTATCGATATAGGGTAGATTTTTCACAATCTCATAGTTATATTTTCTTACCAAAACTATTATCTCAGCATCTGGATACATTTTTTTAACCATAAAAAAACTGGGGATTGACAACACCAAATCCCCTATCTTATCCGTTCTAGATATTATGATCCTTTTTATATCTTTCATAACTTAGCTCCTCAAAACTATAATTAATTTTATTCTTATTTTATACTTGTTTTTTCCATCTCTCTCAGCTTAAAATATTTAGTCATAGTATACATTCCACTAAATAACGCTATTATCAAGCCCTCTATACCATCTAAAAATCCCAATCTAAATATATACATCCTTATAAATTTAAAAAATGGATTTATTACTATATTAAAAAAACTGGATTTTTTACCTCTTTTGACATACTCTTCTGCTCCCAATGTAGTATATCTGTCAAATCTGGTTATATAATCACTCAAAGTCAGGTATGTATGATGGTATATCTTCTCTTTTATTTTACCTTTAGTCGACCTTGTTTCAAATTCCTCATGAACCAAGTTATCACTTACCCTTACACTGCCCTTCTTCCACAATCTGGTAGCATATTGATTGGACCACCCGCCATATTTCAATTCTTTTCCAAAACATACTGAACACCTGTTTATATCATAGACTTCATATTTATTTTTTCCCTCTATTATATTTTTGATAATTTCTTTTAATTCTTTACTTATTACTTCATCTGCATCAATTAGTAGGATCCATTCCCCCTTACATTTGTCTATAACAGAGTTTTTTTGAGGACCAAATCCCTTCCAATTTTCAGTGTAAACCGTAGCTCCTTTAGACTTAGCAATCTCTACAGTGGTGTCCGAACTGTTACTGTCTACAATTATTATCTCATCAGCTAATTCCCTAATAGCTTCTAGAGTTTTTCCTAAAATTCGCTCTTCATTATATGTTATTATACCTACCGATAATTTCATATTTATTCACTCCATTTTTTTTCATCATTCTCTAGATTATACCATATATATATTTAAATTTATATATACAAAAAAACACCCCGAAGGGTGTTAAAATTTATAGTTGGCTGGGCTGGCAGGATTCGAACCTGCGCATGACGCAGTCAAAGTGCGTTGCCTTACCGCTTGGCGACAGCCCAACATGTTTACTATATATATGGTGCCGCTTATCGGAGTCGAACCAATCACCTACTGATTACAAGTCAGTTGCTCTACCAGATGAGCTAAAGCGGCATACATATGTTTATAATTTAATGGCGGGAGTGACGAGACTCGAACTCGCGACATCCTGCGTGACAGGCAGGCACTCTAACCAACTGAGCTACACCCCCATAAATTATAAAGTTTTAAATGGTGCTCACAACTGGACTTGAACCAGTGACCCCCTGCTTGTAAGGCAGGTGCTCTCCCAACTGAGCTATGCGAGCTTATTACAATTTGGTACTCCGTAGGGGAGTTGAACCCCTCCCGCTTGAGTGAAAACCAAGAATCCTAACCGATAGACGAACGGAGCAAATTGTAATGGTGCCTTGAAATGGATTCGAACCATCGACCGCTCGGGTATGAACCGAGTGCTCTAGCCAACTGAGCTATCAAGGCATATTTTGGTGGAGATAAGCGGGGTCGAACCGCTGACCTCCGCAGTGCAAGTGCGGCGCTCTCCCAACTGAGCTATATCCCCAAAATGGTACGCCTAAGTGGACTTGAACCACCGACCTCACGCTTATCAGGCGTGCGCTCTAACCAGCTGAGCTATAGGCGTAGATGGTGGTTGGAGAAGGATTTGAACCTTCGAAGGCTGAGCCGGCAGATTTACAGTCTGCTCCCTTTGACCACTCGGGAATCCAACCACACAATGTGTGTATAAATGTTTTAAATGGTGCCTAGGGCGGGACTTGAACCCGCACGTCCACAGAGGACACGGGATTTTAAGTCCCGTGCGTCTACCGATTCCGCCACCCAGGCATAATCATTTAGAACAATTATTTGTTTGTTTGTTTGTTTATTTCATTTGGTAGTCCGTAGGGGAGTTGAACCCCTCCCGCTTGAGTGAAAACCAAGAATCCTAACCGATAGACGAACGGACCACACTTTGAAATAAATGGTGGATCTAGCTGGAGTTGAACCAGCGACCACTCGGTTATGAGCCGAGTGCTCTAACCAACTGAGCTATAGATCCATATATGGTGAACCTGAAGGGATTTGAACCCCTGACCCACGCCTTAGAAGGGCGTTGCTCTATCCAGCTGAGCTACAGATTCATATATGGTGCGCCACACAGGGTTTGAACCTGTGACAACTCGATTAAAAGTCGAGTGCTCTACCAGCTGAGCTAGTGGCGCTTATGGAGCGGGAAACCAGGTTCGAACTGGCGACATTCAGCTTGGAAGGCTGACGCTCTACCAACTGAGCTATTCCCGCATACATATATGGTTATTCAATTGTTTTGGTGGCGGGAGCAAGATTTGAACTTACGACCTTCGGGTTATGAGCCCGACGAGCTACCAGGCTGCTCTATCCCGCGACATGGATTTGTGTTTTAAATGGTGCCTAGGGCGGGACTTGAACCCGCACGTCCACAGAGGACACGGGATTTTAAGTCCCGTGCGTCTACCGATTCCGCCACCCAGGCATAATCATTTAAAACGTTTATTCTTTTCGTCTGTGAGTTCGTTGCGTTTTTCGCTTTCCCTCGCGGACAAGAAGAAGTATACCGTGTTTACAACTTTTCGTCAACACTTTTTTTTGTTTTTTATGAAGTTTTTTTTAAGTTTTTTTTGCAAAAACTCTCAAACCCACATTTTTCACAGGTTTCGTTGTTTTTGATAAAAAAAATTTTTTTATTTTTTTTTATTTCACCTATTAATTTTTTTAATTTTTTTTTATTTGTTTCGTGTTTTTTTTCATTATATCCTATAAAAATTTTATTTTCAGGGTAATTTAATTGAAAATATTCCATACTGATATCCTCTATTTTCATCTTTGGAAAAACTTTTTTTAAATTTTCACCTAAAAGAAACATATAAACTTTTGTCTGAATATCCTCCTCCATAACCCCTATGTTATATGGCTTTTTATTTGTTTTAAAATCCACTATCTTTATTTTATCCTCTTCTATAACAAGAAGGTCATATTTAGCCATAAGCCTGATTTCATCTCTATCCTGCCTTATCTCAAATTCAGTCCTGTAATCTATCTCTTCAGGATATCTTTCTTCCAATACATCCATCCATTCCAAAAGCTGATCATCTTCTATATAGAAGTAATCTTTCATCCCATTAAAATACCTTTCAGCTAAGATATGAAAATTAGTACCCCTCTCTATATTCTTTTTTAATTCAGGATCTATCCCCTTTCCTGATATACCATCTATATAGATATACTCAAACATCTTTGGACATCGTTCATATATTCCCAACGAATTTTGACTATAATAAAAAGATTTATCCATATATTTTCAACTCCTTTTGTTTAAAAAATTCCTAAAGTAGGGTTGATTCATGAATTAACCCCACTTTATATTAATTGACTCTGCTGTTTATAAACTTCTCTATCTCCCCTAAATAATACACTCCATTTTCTGCATTTCCGCTAATCATGAGATATTCTTTGGCTCTGGTTATCCCTACATAGAGCAGTCTCGTATTTTCTGCCAGTTTCTCCAACTTATTCTTTACTATCCCTACCTCTGTCTCTCTATCTACAAATTCCCTCTCGAACTCTTTTTCTACAAAAATTTGAGGATACTCATACTCCTTCTTTAAATAGTAACACTGGCCATAATTAGTTTCATTGAGATGGACAGGAAAAGTCCTGTTATCCACTCCTACCAAATAAACAAAATCCCATTCCATTCCCTTACTTCTATGATAGCTAGATAAGGTTATCTTGAATTTTTCCTTATTTTCTAAAACACCTTCCTCTTCCACAGCCTTAGCCATATAACTAAATTCACTATTCTTTGCTTTTTTTAAATTAGAAGCCAGGTCCAGTAAGCTCCATTTAGGATTATATTTCAATATTTTTTTCAGGTCATAGGATATTTTTTCTATCAACAGTCGTTTTTCCCCATGAATTTCAAATATCTCACCTATAAAAACAATCACCTTTTCCAGGGAACTCTGATTTAGATCCAATACAGCCCGGATTTTTTTCAAAACAGCTTTATATTTTTTCAATGAAAGTTTATCTAATTTGGGATACTCTTCACCATAAAGAATATCCTCCAAAAGATTTGACCTTATAAATTGGGATATTTTTTCCCTGACATCCCTTTCATCATCTGCAAAAAAATTATCTTCCAGGAGTTTAATCAGCCTTTTATTTTCAAACGGCCTAGCCAGATATTCTAAAAAATCTCCTAAAAAATTCATAAGTTCCAGCAGACTCTCTGGAATATCACTGAGAATCTGAAAATCTATCTTTTTTCTCCTAAATATCCTGGCCACTTCATCTATCCTGTAATTAGTAGGCAACAAGATCCCTATACTTTTCTCGGGATATTTTTTTATAAATCCCTCTATCCCCCTTATCAGCCTCTCCCTTTCCTCTTCCCATCCCAAAACTTTTATGGTTTTAACTCCATATCCATCTATCTTTGGATTAGAAGGTGTCTCACTCTCCAATACAGGCTTTATAATCTGTGGCTGCAATGCTGACCTCACCTTTTCAAGTGGATGCTTTAGAGTCACTATTTGTACCAGATGGTTAGCTATCTCTATTATACTCCTGGTACTTCTACCAGCAGTAAACATCTCCACCTTTGGGTTAGATCTTATAAACTTTTTAAAAATTTCAGGGGAACTGGAAGTAAACGTTCCCAATATACTCTGATTAGGATCTCCTACTTTAACTAAATTCCCATTGGATATCAAATTTATTATCTTATTTTGAAGGAGGTTACTGTCCTGGGCTTCATCTTCAAAAATATATCTATATCTTAATTTCAGTTCCTCTACTAAGGCAGGGGTTTGTTTCAACAATTTATAGGCATAGAATAATATATCATCATAATCCAAGATCCCATCTTTTCTACACTTCATATCATATCTATAAAACAACTCTCCTACGACCCTCAATAAACTGTCTTTTCTGTATTTTTTACTGTAACTATACAATCTTTTAGCTGTCATTCCCTTATTTTTCATCACACTGATCATCTTTAGGGTTAAATTGACCAGTTCCTTATCCCATCTGACCTGTATCCCGTTTCCATTATATTTAAGATCTAAAAATGAATCTAAATCTTTTGATTTTTCCCTTCTGTACTCCATCACAACCAAGCTCATCAAATAATATCTATTGGCATCTGTCATAGTCTGGAACCCCTCTGTTATCCCCACACTGTCCCCATGTTCCCTTAAAAGATCCGAGCCCACCTTATGGATGGTTTTTATTTGAAATTTTCTATAGAGCTCATATTCGCCTCTTTTTTGAAGGAGTTCCATTATTCTATGTTTAAAGTTATTTACAGAAGAGTTCATATAGGTTAAGATCAAAATTTCCTCTTCATCTCCTAATTTTTTAACTAATTTAGCAGCTAATCTGCTGAGGATAAATGTCTTACCTCCTCCAGGAACTGCCGGGATAGCCATCTTTCCAGATGTATAATTCATAATCAATTGCTGTTCCCGTCTATATCTAATCTCCTCCATAAACTCCTCCCATCCTTTTCTCTTTTTTTAAATTATATATTTTTTTTATTCCAACTCCTAATTTTAATTTCCACCCTTGAAAAACGAATCACTTTTAACCATCAAAAACTTAAATTTTACGCTTGAATTTTAATCGTTAAAATTATATACTATCTTCAACAATAAGAGAAAAAAATCACATAGAGTGGTTGAGGAGGATTATAACATGAGATATAGAGTCGTTTTAGAAGAGAAAAAAAAGAACAAAGTTGAAATAAAGACAGTAACTTGCCACGTAGGAGTAAAGGGTAATATCGAGGAATATGCTAACTATTATTCATATGACAACAAGTCAACAATCTTAAGTGTCTATAAATAAGTTATTACAAAGGAGGCTTTGCCTCTTTTTTTATACTTAAAATACAGATGATTTCAAAAATATAAATAAATAAAATTAAATACCTTATATTCAAGAGGAAATTTAATTTTTTATTTAATAAGTTTATGGTATACAATAGTATTAAGATATTGTTTATATTTCAACTCAGAAATTCAAGGAGGGATTTATGAAAAAAATTATATTTTTATTTTTAATTATCTTTAGCGTTATTACTTTTGGACAGAAGCCTTTAGTGGTAGGAATGGAACTGGCTTATCCTCCATTTGAAACTACCGATAAATATGGAAATCCAAGTGGTTTTAGTGTAGACATGGCCACAGATTTAGGAGAATATCTAGGCAGAGAAGTTGTCATCGAGAATATGGCATATGGAGGTCTTATCCCTGCACTTAGAACTGAAAAAATTGATATCATCTTATCATCTATGAGTATCACAGATAGGAGAAAGAGATCCATCAATTTTTCCATTCCCTATGCAAAATCAAATCTTGCAATTTTAGCCAACCAAAACAGCGGGATAAAGGATCCTATGGATCTGAATAAAAAAGGCAAGAAAGTAGCAGTAAAGAAAGGAACTACAGGTCATGTAGTAGCAATGAAGACCTTTCCTAAAGCCGATATCTTAGTCTTTGAAAAGGAAACTGCCTGCATCTTAGAAGTTACCCAGGGAAAGGTGGATGCTTTTATATATGATCCACTGACAATTTTAAAAAATTGGAAAAAAAATAAAAGCACTACTGAACCTATCTTAAAACCCTTTGAAGAAACTCCTCAATATTGGGCTATTGCATACAGTAAAAATAACAACGAATTAGGAGAAAAAATAAATAAATTTATAAAGAGTTATAAAAAAGATGGAAGTTTAGATAGATTAGCTGACAAATATCTTGCTGAACCTAAAGAGGAATTTGAAAAAAGAGATATACCTTTTTTCCTATAACATATGAAAATTAAAGATTTATTCTATGCCAAAGATGATAAATTCGATATAACTTTGTCAGCAAAAATAGTTAATACTACATTCATCTTACTCATAGGAATTATATTTTGGAACTATGCTTTCAGCAGATTAAACTATGAATCTCAGGGACTTTCAGTTTTTTTAGAATTTAAATATAAATTTATTTTTGGTTTTTTCATAACCATTATGATATCTATTTTTTCTTTAATTTGCAGTCTAATCATCGGCAGCCTTTTAGCTATGGGTCAAAAAAGCAGATTTTTGCCCCTTCATTATTTTACTAAGATCTTCATCGAGATAATCAGAGGAACCCCTCTTATTGTCCAAGTTTATCTGTTTTTCTATGTCGTTGGAACGGCCTTGAACATAAACAACCGTTATATTATGGGGGTCCTCATTATGGCTACCTTTTCCGGTGCATATGTTGCAGAAATTATCAGAGGCGGAATAGACAGTATCGACAAAACACAGATTGAATCCGCCAAAGCTTTGGGGTTTACCAATTTTCAAAAATATAGATATATCATCCTGCCACAGGTTATAAAGAGGGTTATGCCTCCCCTTGCAGGACAGTTTGCGTCCCTTATTAAGGATTCATCACTTCTATCTATAATTGCAGTAAATGAATTTACAAAAAATGTCCAAGAAGTGGATTCCATTACATTTACTCCCATTGAAAATTATGCAGTATTAGCTCTAGGATATATCTTATTGACATATCCTATCTCCCACCTGTCAAAAAAATTAGAAAAGAGGTTTTCATATGGAGATTAATATATCAAATTTAAATAAAAAATACGGTGACCAGGTTGTTCTAAATAATTTAGAGCTGGATATAAAGGGAGTTCATTCCCTGGTTATTATCGGCCCTTCCGGGGGAGGGAAATCTACCCTCCTGCGAATATTAGCAGGGTTAGAAATCCCAGAAGAAGGGGAGATCACCATAAATAACAAAAATCTCTTATTTAAAGAGGCTGAGCTCCACAACTATAGAAAAACCATAGGAATGGTGTTTCAGGCATTTAATCTTTTTCCCCACCTGTCAGCGATAAATAACATCACACTGCCTTTGGAAAAAGTCCATAAGATCAAAAAAAATGAAGCAAATCTAAGAGCCAGAACTCTATTGGACAGATTTCAATTGGGAGAGCACGGTCATAAGTATCCATCACAGCTATCAGGGGGACAGCAACAAAGGGTAGCAATAGCCCGGGCTGTTGCTCTAGATTCTCAATTTTTACTCCTGGATGAGCCTACTTCAGCACTAGACCCAGCTCTGACCTCTGAGGTCTTAGACAGCATCTTAGAGTTAAAAAAAGAGAAAAAAGATCTAATACTGGTTACCCACGAGATGGGCTTTGCCAAAAATGTAGCAGATTATATCCTCTTTATCGATGGAGGTAAGGTTGTAGAAGCCGGGGAAGCTGATTCTATGTTTAGTAATCCCCAGACACCGGAATTAAAAGAATTTTTAGGAAAAACGTTAAAATATTAAAAAAGCTACGTGACGCTGCATCCAAACAAGTATAATTTAGTTTTTTATAATTACTAAGAATATCGGTAAAGCCAATCTCTGGTGTAGTTTCCTATCGTATAAAAAAAGATATTTCTTCATTGTTTCCAATGCAGAAATATCTTTTTTTAATTCCCTGTTATCACTCACAATAACTACGAGTTCTTTTATTTTTATTCCCATCCTGATAACTTTTTTATCTCTATCCCCTTCTCCTCATATACCAATTTAGCCAAATACTCCCTGTCTGTATAGAATAATATCTTTTTCTTTTTCGTGTGCTTTTTTATAAAATATTCTACCCTGCAGGCCTGGGATTTTGTTTTTGTCTCCCACAGAGAGAAGAGTTCAAATGGTCCCCTTCCCCTGGTATATTTAGCTCCTTCTCCATTCTTGTGAGCCTCCATCCTTTTCTCTACATCATTGGTTATGCCCGTATAGACACTTCCATCTCCACATCCCAGCATATATACATAATACATCTATCCACCTCTATTTTTAGCTCTATTTTTACAAAAACATTTATTACTTAAGTTTTTTTCACTATTTTTTTACCTATAAATAAAGTATAATATAAGTCTATACCAATTGTAAAGATTGGGGTTTATTGTATTTTATTAGGAGGATTTTTATGGATGAATTTAGCTGTGGAAGGCTGCAGAAAGCTAAAAAATTAACCTTTGCATTGGCTCTTGCCATTCTTACGGTTTTTACTTATTTTGTTTTTATTGATAAAACAAATATCATTATCGGATTAAAGAATATAGTTACATCTCCCTCTACCCTGATAACAGATTTCTTGGTTATCGGAGGATTAGGAGCTACATTTTTAAATGCATTCAGTTTATTTATTTTCAATTTTATCCTGGTTAAAAGTTTCAGACTAAAGATCAGCGGTTTAGTTCTGGCTGCTTTTTTTACTGTCTTTGGATTCTCATTCTTTGGAAAAAATATATTTAATGTCCTGCCAATCTATCTAGGTGGAATCATGTATGCAAAATTTGAGCACTTAGACTTCAAAACAGTTTTACCTACAATTATGTTTACCAGTGCATTGGCGCCATTTATCAGTGCCATGGCATTTAGTTCAGGTACATTTGAAGAAGCCTATCTCTTAGCTATGATCTTAGGTATAGTTATAGGGTTTATCGCCACTCCCCTAGCCAAAAAAATGATCTCATTTCATGAGGGATTCAACCTTTATAATTTAGGGTTTACCGGTGGACTTTTAGGAGCTGTTATCACCTCTATCCTTAAGGCTTATGATTTTGATATAGAGCCCCAAAAATTAATTTCAATTAAATATCACCTGGTGCTTTTAATCACTTGTTCCATGGTATTTTTACTTATGATCTTAGTAGGATTCTATATCAATAAAAATAGTTTCAAAGGCTACAAAGAACTATTAAAATGTGATGGTTTAAAATCTGATTTCACAGAAAAATACGGATATGGACTTTCATTTATCAATATGGGGATCAACGGGTTTATCTCTATTGCCTTTATCCTCCTTGTAGGAGAAACTCTGAGTGGACCACTCTTAGCAGGAATCTTAACGATCGTTGGTTTTTCAGCTTTTGGAAAACATCCCTTAAATATCACACCTATCCTTTTCGGAGTTTGGTTAGCTGGTGTAACCACTGAAGTGGATAAATTTGTTTTAGTTCTTTCAGCCCTGTTTGGTACTGCCATGGCTCCAATTTCAGGGGTCTATGGCCCTCTTTGGGGTATAGCTGCAGGATGGCTGCATATGTCAGTAGTTAGAAATATAGGTGTTGTCCATGGTGGATTAAATCTATATAACAATGGTTTTTCTGCTGGTATAGTAGCAGGTGTTTTACTACCTATCATCCGTACTTTTACAGATAGAAGAAATAAATTTAAGGATAAATATTTCTTAAAACGTCAAGAACTCTATAAAAATTTATATTCAGAAGAAGATTTAGATTGATCTCTTGTTTTTTCTATATATTTAACCTATACTCATACTAATAACTAAGTTTTTATAATACAAAAACTCAGTCAATAATTTTTTTTAGAGGGGGAAGTTATGGAATTTAAAATTGTAGGTATCAAGTTAGAAAATCGAAATGAAACTGCTCTTCAGGTACAAAACACCCTTACCGAGTATGGATGTTATATCAAGGTAAGATTAGGGCTTCATAATCTCAATGAACAAGTCTGCTCACAGGATGGTTTAATTTTATTAGAGTTAGTTGCCGAAAACAATATTATCGATAAATTTTTAGAAAAATTAAACTCTATTCACGGAACAACTGCTAAAAAAATGTTCATATAAAAATTAAAATAAATAAAAGATAGCAGTCAATTAAAAACATTGACTGCTATCTTTTTTAAGTTAACTTCTTTCCCCTTGCAATATATTCAGTGTGTAGAAGTTTATGAGCACTATGCCCTCCAGGACCATCTTTTAGAAAATTTTCATATAACTCTATAACTGCCGGGTTTTTATAGGATTTTTTTATGGTAGATTTTTTATCTTCTCCATAAATTGCCTGAGCCCTAGCCTTTCTTACCTCCTCATTTGTAGGAATCGGCTGACCTCCTCCTCCTAAACATCCTCCAGGACAGGCCATAAATTCTATAAAGTGACACCCGCTGAACTCTCCGCCAGATTCAATATTTTCTATGACCATCTTAGCATTGGCAGTCCCATGGCATACAGCTATCTTCAATGTAACACCCTTTAAAAAATCAAAACTATCAAAATATGGTTTTAAAAGTCCCGGAACTTCCCCTACCTTATCAATAGTCAATTCAGCATATTTTACTTTTTCAAACCCTCTTACTACCTTTATCTCTCCTGCTGCAAATACCGACTCTATCTCTTTTCCTGTAACTAATTCATAGATTGTCCGTATAGCTGACTCCATAACTCCACCTGTAGCTCCAAAAATAACTCCAGAACCACTGATACCACCAAAGGGATCATCAAATTCAGATTTTTCTAAGTTAGGCAGATCTAATCCTACTTCCTTAAACATCTTCCCTAGTTCCCTGGTTGTCAAACCATAATCTATGTCCCTGTAACCCGAATCACACATCTCTTCTCTGCTTGCTTCAAACTTTTTAGCTGTACACGGCATTAGAGCTACTGTCACTACATCTTTTGGATCGATATTGTTTTTTTCACAATAATAAGTTTTTATAATACTTCCAAACATCTGCTGGGGACTCTTGGCAGTGGATAGATTCTCTATATATTTGGGATTGAAATGCTCCAAATATTTTACCCACCCTGGAGAACACGATGTAAACTGGGGTAAAGCTTCATTCCCACCCTCCATTAAATTTTTTTTCAGTCTCAAAAGAAGTTCTAATCCCTCCTCTATAATGGTCAAATCAGCACTGAAGCAAGTATCGAATACCCTGTCAAATCCGCAGTATTTTAATCCTGTATTTATCTCTAAAGTCAGACTTTTACCAGGGGCTAATCCAAATAACTCCCCTATTCCTGCTCTAGGTGCCGGAGCTGTCTGAATAACCACATGTTTATTTTTATCTTCCAATGCCTTCCACACTTCCTCAGTTTGATCTTTTTCGTGTAAGGCACCGGTAGGACATCTATTCACACATTGCCCACAGTTAATACAGATAACATCCTCCATATTTCTATCTCCAAAGGTTGAGATATAACACCGGTCTCCTCGTCCCTTCACTCCAAAAACTCCTACCTCCTGTAGATCCACACAACTCCTCACACATCTTCTGCAAAGGATACATTTATCCATATCTCTCACTATAGACATACTACTGCAGTCCACTGGTTTTACCGTCTTATTCGGGTGTCCAAAGGGATATTTAGTGATCCCGTAATCTTCTGCCAAGTCCTGCAGCTCGCAATTTCCGTTTCTTATACAGGAATAACATTCCCCCACATGATTAGCCAGCATAAGATCCAGTATATGCCTTCTGGCTTTTCTGATCTTATGACTGTGTGTTTTCACCTCTATCTCCCTTTCTATAGAGTAAGAGCAAGATGCCTGCAGAGTTTCCATCCCTACCACTTCTACCAGACAAATCCGACAGATCCCCGCAATACAGAGGTCCTCATGATAACATAGAGTAGGTATCTTTATCCCCAAAGATCTAGCTACCCCCAAGATAGTTGTTCCCTTTTTTACTGTCCGTTCCCTTCCATCTATAACTATATCTATTAGTTTTGTCTCACAGGCCTTATCCTTATTTTCACAGGCCAGCCTTATTTTTTCTGCCTTGCTTGCCCTACATTCACTCATCGTTTTCCTCCTTTGGTAACCTTCCTAAGATCTCATCTTTAAAATTTTCTATGATAGATATAAATGCATTGGGACTGGACTGCCCCAATCCGCACTTGGAAGAAATTTTTATAGTTTCAGCCAGATCCATCAACTCCTCCAAATATGCAATAGAACACTTTCCTTCCTTTAAAAGCTTCAATCCATTAGATAATTTTCTATTTCCCTCCCGGCAGGGGGTGCATTGTCCACAACTTTCATCTACAAAAAAATCCATAAAATTTTGGGCAACTTCCAGCATATCCCTGTCTTCGTTAAATAAGATAATTGAACCTCCTGTAGGTACCGCTTCAAAAGCTATCCTATTTTCAAAATCTCCTACCTTAACACATTGCCCTGCCGCTCCTCCTACTTGTACCGCCTTTATATTTTTAGCCCCTACCCTTTCTATTAATTTTTCTATAGTTATCCCAAAGGGAAGTTCATATATTCCTTCATCTTCACAATCCCCAGAAACACTAAAAAATTTAGTTCCTGTAGATTTAGAAGTCCCATATTTCTTAAAAAATTCTACACCATTTTTAAAGATTAAATTTATATCTAAAAAAGTTTCCACATTATTCACTATGGTAGGTTTATCATAAAAGCCTGTATCTACCGGATAGGGCGGTCTATTTCTAGGCTCCCCTCTCATCCCTTCCAATGATTCAATTAAAGCGGTTTCCTCACCACATATGTAGGCACCTGCTCCCATCCTTATCTCAATATCAAAATCAAATCCTTCTATCCCCAATATACCCTTTCCCAATAATCTATTTTTTCTCCTGTCTTCTATAGTTTTTTCTATTATCTCTTTCAGATAAAAATATTCTCCCCTGAGATATATAAATCCCCTTTCGGCTTTTATTATATGAGCACCTATAGTCATCCCCTCTATTACCTTACCGCAATGTTTGTGCAGGATATACCTGTCTTTAAACGTTCCCGGCTCCCCTTCATCTGCATTACAAACTATATATTTAGGTTTTTTCTCCTGTTTATAAGCTAACTTCCATTTAAAAAAGGTAGGAAATCCTGCTCCACCTCTTCCCCTTAGGTTAGCTGCCTCTATCTCTCCTAATAAGTCATCAGATGATTTTTTCACCACTTTTTCAAGCACTTCACCATCTTTAAATTTCCCTTTAAGCAGAGGTCCCTCTATCTGAACATTTGAAATTATCGTATCTTCAAATTTTTCATCTAAATTATTATTTTTACATGCATTTATTATTGAAGGGATATCTGAGGGTTTTACTTTTGAGATCAATTTTTTATCCACCATCAAAACCGGTCCCCTATCACACATTCCTAAACAATTGCAATATTCCAGAGAAAATAAACCATCCTGAGTAGTCTCTCCAAAACCTATCCCCAGTTCATTTATAAGTTGTTTTTCCAGTCTTTTTTTTCCCTTTAAATCACATGAAATTGTTTGGCATAACCGAATTGTGTGCTTACCATTTTTTTTATTTAAAAAACTATAAAAAGAATAAACTCCCTCTACTTCTGTAGGATGGATTCCTAAACTGTGAGCCAACTCCTCCATAATACCTTCTCCTACCTCTCCATATTCATCCTGTAATTCATTTAGTATTGGAAGTATTGATGATTTTTCCAAAGAATATTTGTGTATCAATTTTTTCAATGATCTTTTCATCGCTTCTTTTTTTAATTTTTCCATAGATCCCCCTTATTATATTTATCCAACAACTCATTTTTTTTATAATCTCTTAAAGAATAAAGAAATTGTTTTAAAAAATCATTTGCAAACTCCTCCATCCTTTCCCTGTGCCCACCCTTCCAATAAATTTTTTTACATATAGTACACCTGAAAAATTCATTGTAATATTTTCTTGTAAGAGGCTCAAGCTCTTCTATTATCTCTTCCTTGTCTGCCTTTTCCAATATACCGTTACAACTGATACACCTCAAAAAAGGTTTAATCTTTGGCAAAATATCAAAATTTAAAAATATTTCCCTTAACTGCTCCTTCGATTCATTTGATTTAATTAAATAACCATATTTCACTACTCTTCTTTTTAATATACCTCTATCCCTTGTGAGAATCACCCTTCCCTCTTTCAAGGCTGTTTTCACAATTTCTTCATCGGAATAATAATTCTCATACAGGGTATCTATACCAAAAATTCTCAAATATTTAGCCAGCCTTCCAAGATGTACATCCAGAATAAATTTTTTAGGATAATTTATCAAATTTTGAAACTTTGCTTCTTCTATATCATTGAATGCAGGATATACTTCAATCTTCTGACCATCTTTTAATATATACGAAGATTCCTCCCTCTTACTATCTATTAGTATCATCCCAACCTCAGTATGCGGTATTCCCTGTGCCTCGATGAGATCTTTTACACTCTGCCTCAGCTTTAACTCCAAAGATAATTCTTTATCCCTTCGTCCTTTTTTTAACAGCTTATTTAAAGAACTATAAAATTTAATATTTATTCTGCCCATACCTCCTCCTTTAACAGGTCAAATGAAAAGCACCCACCTTTTTTTTTGAATCAATCTTATTAAATATCTCTACAGCCTTACTGCTTTTTTCAATATAATACTTTATTCCGGCTGCTTCCAACTCTTTTTTTACTTCATCTGCTACATCCATACGACCTGAATAGCCTGTTCCAATAACCAAAACCTCTGGCTGGTAATCTAAGATTTCACCTAAATCTCTAAGTTGCAGATAGTGCCCCTGATCCCTCCACCAGCTCGATTTTACCTTCTCTGGAAATATTATAAGATCTGAATCAAAAATATTACCATCCACTTTCATTCTTCCAAACAAATAACTTTCAATTACCATAACAACCATCCTTAAAAAAAATTTGATTTATCTTTATTTATTCTAAAAACTCTCCTTCATTCCTTCAAGAGAGAGCACTTATTAATTTTATAAAAAAAATGGAGGAAAATCCTCCATTTTTATCTATTATATTACTTTTTATTTCTGTTCATATACATATAGTAAGTCAATAAACTCTTCATATCTGTAGTTATCTCTTCCATCTCTTCTAAGTTTATCCACTTAGTTATGAGATCTTCAGTTTCATCCAATTCTAATTCCAACGGTTTTATTTCGTTATTTTTTAATTTAACTATATAAATATACAATTTTTCAGTAGTGTACCCCGGTGATGAGGCCAAAGCTTCCTTAGATTCATATATTATTTCTACATCATCCATTGTATATCCTGTTTCTTCCCTGAGCTCTCTTTCCAAGGTTGATTTAGCAGTTTCTCCTTTTTCTATTATCCCTGCCGGTATTTCCAATAGGTGAGAATTTGTCCCAGGTCTGTATTGGTCTACTAGGAGAGTTTTTTCTTCTTTTTCATCTAATACTAATACACCTATGGCATTAGGCTTATTTATATATTCCATCTTCAATTCCCTGGTAGGATGATCTTTTAGCTCTATTTTTAAAAACTTTAAGTCTGATAATTTCATAAAAATTTCTCCTTGTATTTTTTTGACCTCTATATTGCCCAATTCCCATCTCTAAATATAGGTGTTATAATTCCATTCTCTTCAATTCCATCGATAGATAGGTCCTTTGATCCTACCATGAAGTCTACATGTACCAAACTGTCGTTTACTCCTTCAATTTCTAATTCTTCTTTAGTCATATTTTCTGCACCTTCTATACAGCTCTTATAAGCTGACCCAAATGCAAAGTGACAAGATGCATTTTCATCAAATAAAGTGTTATAGAATAAAGTATTTGTATTAGAAATAGGAGAATCTACTTGTACTAAAGCAATTTCACCTAAGTATCTAGCTCCCTCATCTGTATTTAATAAACCTTCTAATACTTCATATCCTTTTTCAGCTGTAAAATCCACTACTTTTCCTTTTTCAAAAGTTAACGTAAAGTTATCGATTATATTTCCATTATAGTTTAATGGCAGCTTACTTGCTAAAGTTCCATCTACTTTATTTTTATTTGGTAATGAGAATACTTCTTCTGTTGGTAAGTTAGGGTTAAATACTACTCCGCCTGTCGTTGTTGATGCTCCTGCTTTCCATAATTGCTTCTTTGACATCCCCACCATTAAGTCAGTTCCTTCTGATTTATAGTGAAATGCTGTAAATTTCTTTTCATTTAAAATATTTACTTTTTCTGTTAAGTTCTTATTATGTTGATCCCAGTTAGAGATAGCATCTCCGTCTACTCTACACATATCTAGTATCATTTCCATTAATTTATCCATAGCTTCTTCTGTAGAAACTCCAGGAAATACCTTCGTTGCCCAAGCTTCACAAGGTACTGCAACTATACTCCAAGCGTTTTTATCAGATAATACTTTTTCATAGTACCCTTTTATAGCTTGTGATCTCACTTTTGACCAGTTTGCTACCCTTTTAGCATCTACATCTTTTAATAATTCCGGGTCTGGAGAGATTACATTCAAAAAACAAGCTCCTTTATCAGCTAAATCATTTAACCGATCTGCACTCCATTTAGGAAACTCTTCAAAAGCTTTATCATTTGCTTTTTGAAATTTCATTAGAGTTAATTGATCATCAGACCAGTTGTATACTACTTCTCTTGCTCCTCTTTCATAAGCTATTTTACTTAATTCCCTTACAAATTCTAACGAATGCATTGGCGCATTTATACTTACTATTTGATCTTTCTGTACATTTACTCCTGTTTTTATTGCTAATTCTGCGTATTCTTCTAATTTCTTTCTCATAATTATCTCCCCCTTTTTTTATTAAATATATTATATAGTAATTTCATGTTTTTGTATCTACTTTTTTCAAGTTTTATAAAAAATAAAATAACAAAAAAAGCCATCAAAATTAATTGATGACTCCGGTATTTATATTGGTTATGGTGCGCCACACAGGGTTTGAACCTGTGACAACTCGATTAAAAGTCGAGTGCTCTACCAGCTGAGCTAGTGGCGCATATTTTTACAAAAAATAAAAAAGACTTGGCAAGTTCCTATCCTCCCAAGGGGCTGCCCCCTAAGTACTTTCGGCGTTTACGGACTTAACTTCTGGGTTCGGAATGTGACCAGGTGTACCCCCGTAGCTTTTCTTACCAAGCTTACTTTCTTATTGAATATTGTTAAACATTCAAAACTATATAATAATGTTTCATAAATTAACTTTCTAAAAATCATTTACTTTAGGTAAAGTGTTCGTCATATTAGTATTGGTCAGCTAAAGACTTCAGCCCTTACACCCCCAACCTATCAACCTCCTAGTCTCGAAGGTGACTTATCAATGATAGAATACTTATCTCTGAGTTGGCTTCCCGCTTAGATGCTTTCAGCGGTTATCCATTCCAAACGTGACTACCCAGCTATGCCATTGGCATGACAACTGGTACATTAGAGGTTTGTCCATCCCGGTCCTCTCGTACTAAGGACAGATCTCATCAATATTCTTACGCCTACAGTGGATAGGGACCGAACTGTCTCACGACGTTCTGAACCCAGCTCACGTACCGCTTTAATGGGCGAACAGCCCAACCCTTGGGACCTTCTCCAGCCCCAGGATGCGATGAGCCGACATCGAGGTGCCAAACTTTGCCGTCGATATGGACTCTCGGGCAAAATCAGCCTGTTATCCCCGGGGTAGCTTTTATCCGTTGAGCGATGGCCCTTCCATTCGGAACCACCGGATCACTATGTCCTGCTTTCGCACCTGCTCGATGTGTCTATCTCACAGTCAAGCTCCCTTATGCCATTGCACTCTTCGGTTGATTTCCATCCAACCTGAGGGAACCTTTGAACGCCTCCGTTACTCTTTCGGAGGCGACCGCCCCAGTCAAACTACCCACCTAGCACTGTCTCCATGATTACACATCACAGATTAGAATCAAAATGTTATATGGTTGGTATTCCACCAGCGACTCATATACAGCTAGCGCCATATAATCACAGTCTCCCAACTATCCTATACACATAACATCTCAACCCAATACCAAGCTATAGTAAAGCTCCACGGGGTCTTTCCGTCCTACTGTAGGTAACCGGTATCTTCACCGGTAGTACAATTTCACCAGGCCTCCCGCCAAGACAGCATTCGAGTCATTACACCATTCGTGCAGGTCGGAACTTACCCGACAAGGAATTTCGCTACC
The DNA here is from genome assembly GCA_024628785.1 of Fusobacteria bacterium ZRK30. Classification (NCBI taxonomy): domain Bacteria; kingdom Fusobacteriati; phylum Fusobacteriota; species Fusobacteria bacterium ZRK30. Next base: position 499,508 of record CP102405.1, on the reverse strand, counting down.
TTAGGACCGTTATAGTTACGGCCGCCGTTCACCGGGGCTTCAATTTGAGTCGCTAAACCCTCCTCTTAACCTTCCGGCACTGGGCGGTGTCAGCCCATATACATCGCCTTTCAGCTTAGCATAGACCTGTGTTTTTGCTAAACAGTTGCTCGAATCTCTTCACTGCGGCCATCAAAAGCTCAAAATCGCGTGTATTTATCACCTTTAATGGCACCCCTTCTCCCGAAGTTACGGGGCCATTTTGCAGAGTTCCTTAGCGAGAGTTAGCCTGTACGCCTTAGATTTCTCATCCTAACCACCTGTGTCGGTTTACGGTACGGGCACTATAATTCTCAATAGAAGCTTTTCTCGGCAGCGTGGGATTTGTACCTTCGTGTTCATTACAAACACTCCGCATCACACCTCAGATCTAAAACCGTGGATTTTCCTGCGGTTCCATCCTACATGCTTACACAGACATATCCAACAGTCTGCGCACATACCCTTCTGCGTCCCTCCATCTCTCAAACAAATTACAGTGGCGCAGTAATATTAAACTGCTTTCCATTCGCCTACGCAATCTAGCCTCGGCTTAGGTCCCGGCTTACCCAGAGAAGACAAGCTTTACTCTGGAAACCTTGGTTTTCCGGCGAGAGGGATTCTCACCCTCTTTCTCGCTACTCATTCCTGCATTCTCACTTCCGATACCTCCAGATTGGGTTACCCCTTATCCTTCAACGGCCTACGGAACGCTCTCCTACCAGTCTACACATAGTGTATACTCCACAACTTCGGTTTATATCTTAGCCCCGTTACATTGTCGGCGCAGAGACTCTCGACCAGTGAGCTATTACGCACTCTTTAAATGTATGGCTGCTTCTAAGCCAACATCCTGGTTGTTTCAGAATCTCCACCTCCTTTCCCACTTAGATATAATTTGGGACCTTAGTTGGTGGTCTGGGCTGTTTCCCTTTTGACCATGGATCTTAGTACCCATAGTCTCACTCCTGATCTCTTGAAATATGGTATTCGGAGTTTGATTGATTTCGCTAAGCAATATGCCCGCTAGACCATTCAGTGCTCTACCCCCATATTTAAACAATCAGCTGCACCTAAATGCATTTCGGAGAGAACGAGCTATCTCCTGGTTCGATTGGCTTTTCACCCCTATACCTACCTCATCCCCCGGCTTTTCAACGACGGTGGGTTCAGACCTCCACTGTGTCTTACCACAGCTTCATCTTGGACAGGCATAGATCACCAGGTTTCGCGTCTACAACCAACGACTAATTCGCCCTATTCAGACTCGGTTTCCCTTCGGCTCCGTTATACTTAACCTCGCCATTGATCGTAACTCGCAGGATCATTCTCCAAAAGGCACGCCATCACACGCCCGAAGGCTCTGCTCTGACCGCTTGTAAGCACACGGTTTCAGGTTCTATTTCACTCCCCTCCCGGGGTTCTTTTCACCTTTCCCTCACGGTACTATTCACTATCGGTTAGTAAGAGTATTTAGCCTTACGAGATATGGTCCTCGCTGATTCACACAGGGTTTCTCGTGTCCCGTGCTACTTGGGATTACAGTGACTTGCTAACATAAGTTCCCTATACAGGACTATCACCTTCTACGGTTGAACTTTCCAGTTCATTCTAGTACCTTTGTTAGTCAAGCGCAGACTTTGCAGATCTGCTACTCTGTATCCCACTACCCCCAACAAGCAACGCCTGCATGCTATCACACTTGTTCGGTTTGGGCTCTTCCCCGTTCGCTCGCCGCTACTTAGGGAATCGTTTTTACTTTCTCTTCCTCGGATTACTTAGATGTTTCAGTTCATCCGGTTCCCGTTTCCACACTAGTTCTTCAAACTAGTAGGTTTACCCATTCGGAAATCTAAGACTATTACGCTCAATTGCAGCTTGTCTTAGCTTATCGCAGCTTATCACGTCCTTCATCGGCTCTTATTACCAAGGCATTCTCCGTGCGCCCTTAATTTCTTAACCTATTATTAAAATAGAATTTTAATATTTTTTGCTTAATTTGTTTTTAGAATTTTTGAAATCTAATTATCGTTCAGTTATTTCTAACTCTTCGTTAATTATTGTTACACTCTCGTGTAACTGAAGATCTAATAAAATTGTTAATTTATTATTTCATTACTATATAGTTTTCAATGTCCAACTGGTATTTTCTCTCAAAAAAGAGAACATTACCAAATAAATAGAGAAAGAGCAGTATAAATATTCTTTATGTAATACCATTTGCATGGTCTCATAAAGTGCTCCTTAGAAAGGAGGTGATCCATCCGCACCTTCCGGTACGGATACCTTGTTACGACTTCACCCCAATCGCTAATCACACCTTAGGAACATCCCTCCATAAATGGTTAGGCCTGCTACTTTAGGTGCAACCAACTCTCGTGGTGTGACGGGCGGTGTGTACAAGACCCGAGAACGTATTCACCGCGACATTGCTGATTCGCGATTACTAGCGATTCCAACTTCACGCAGTCGAGTTGCAGACTGCGATCCGAACTAAGATTGGCTTTCTGAGATTTGCTCCACGTCGCCGTATTGCTGCTCTCTGTACCAACCATTGTAGCACGTGTGTAGCCCAGCACATAAGGGGCATGATGACTTGACGTCATCCCCACCTTCCTCCTGCTCGTCGCAGGCAGTCTCGCATGAGTCCCCAACTTAATGATGGTAACATACGATAGGGGTTGCGCTCGTTGCGGGACTTAACCCAACATCTCACGACACGAGCTGACGACAGCCATGCACCACCTGTATCAACGTTCCACCGAAGCGGCACCAAGTCATCTCTGACGAGTTCGTTGTATGTCAAGTGCTGGTAAGGTTCCTCGCGTTGCGTCGAATTAAACCACATGCTCCACCGCTTGTGCGGGTCCCCGTCAATTCCTTTGAGTTTCACACTTGCGTGCGTACTCCCCAGGCGGTTCACTTATCGCGTTAGCTTCGGCACAGAGGTTCGACCCCCTACACCCAGTGAACATCGTTTACGGCGTGGACTACCAGGGTATCTAATCCTGTTCGCTCCCCACGCTTTCGAGCTTTAGCGTCAGTATCTGTCCAGTGAGCTGTCTTCACTATCGGCATTCCTACAAATATCTACGAATTTCACCTCTACACTTGTAGTTCCGCCCACCTCTCCAGTACTCTAGCCTGCCAGTTTCAAACGCAATACGGAGTTGAGCCCCGCATTTTCACATCTGACTTAACAAGCCGCCTAGACTCGCTTTACGCCCAATAATTCCGGATAACGCTTGCGACATACGTATTACCGCGGCTGCTGGCACGTATTTAGCCGTCGCTTCTTCTGGTGGTACCGTCACTTTCTTCTTCCCACCTGAAAGCACTTTACAATCCGAAGACCTTCATCGTGCACACAGAATTGCTGGATCAGACTTTTGGTCCATTGTCCAATATTCCCCACTGCTGCCTCCCGTAGGAGTAAGGGCCGTGTCTCAGTCCCCTTGTGGCCGTTCACCCTCTCAGGCCGGCTATCCATCGTCGGCTTGGTAGGCCATTACCCTACCAACTACCTAATGGAACGCAAAGTTCTCCTCCAGCGCATATAGCTTTCATAAGTTCTTGATGCCAAGATCTCATAATATCCGGTATTAGCTAACCTTTCGATTAGTTGTCCCAGTCTGAAGGGCAAATTCTTTACGCGTTACTCACCCGTCCGCCACCGTACTATCTTCCGAAGAAGAATTCCAGTCGACTTGCATGTGTTAAGCATTCTGTCAGCGTTCATCCTGAGCCAGGATCAAACTCTACATTCAAATTTATATCCTAACTTCATAAATGAAGTTTAGCTATCTATTAAAAGATAATTATTTTTATAGTGGTTCATTCCACTGTACACCTTAATCGATTGTTTGAAAACAAAGTTTCAAACGACAATTGAGTTTTTAATTTACACTTTCTTTCTCTATTTAATTGCTAATGTCCTTTTGTTGGCTTCAAAGATATTTCTCTGATGCACAAGAAGAAGTATACCGCGTTTACAGCTTTTCGTCAAGGATTTTTTTGTTTTTTTATTGTGTTTTTTCAAAACATTTCCCAAAATAGAATTTAAAAGCAGAATGGCCTCTATTAATACCTATTTTTATTACCTTACAACCGATAAAACACATTTGTTATTACAAATGAAATAATTCAAAAAAATAAAGATCTCCTTTAAAATAGGATAACGTTTTCGTTATTTTACTGTTTTTAAATACTCTATTTCTCTTCCAAGTAAACTAATTATTAAGAAATGTCAGCAAAAAAGTATATATAGAACCTACCTCGCAAACAGCAACAAATATCGCCCTTCGCTACAGAAATCATTACCAACCTCCTGTTTTGAAGTTTATAGTCATGTAGTGCTTCTATAATAACAATTGTTAGTTAGTGTCTCCCCACTATTTTTACTTCGGTTTGCCTTTGACATTGTAATTTATACTTATCGATCAAAAAACATAAAAAGTAAAACTTAAATCTTTAAAATAAAATCATTTTTATAGATAAGTTTCTTATTAAATTTTAAAGCAAAAAAGGATAACTCAAGCAAAAAAATTACTTATAGCCACCCTTTTTGGTTATATCTATTTCACACACTAAATTAATTTATTAGAGTTCAAGATTTTTCTTTCAATTTTATTATTATATGTAGACATAAATTAAGTCTTGATTTTAAAGCTACCTATATATAATTTTGTATAAAAAAAAGTCTCAAAAGAGACTTTTAAAGTTTTTATATGGCGGGAGTGACGAGACTCGAACTCGCGACATCCTGCGTGACAGGCAGGCACTCTAACCAACTGAGCTACACCCCCATATAATACTATTAAATTTAAATGGTGCTCACAACTGGACTTGAACCAGTGACCCCCTGCTTGTAAGGCAGGTGCTCTCCCAACTGAGCTATGCGAGCATAAGTGGTGCCTTGACGCGGAATCGAACCACGGACACGAGGATTTTCAGTCCTCTGCTCTACCGACTGAGCTATCAAGGCATATATGTATGGCGATGGGACTGGGACTCGAACCCAGACCCCTTGCGGGTTCACCGGTTTTCAAGACCGGCTCCTTAGCCAGTTCGGACATCCCACCGTATACATATAATATTTTTAAATATGGTACTCCGTAGGGGAGTTGAACCCCTCCCGCTTGAGTGAAAACCAAGAATCCTAACCGATAGACGAACGGAGCATACTTAAAAATTATTTGTGGTGCCGCTTATCGGAGTCGAACCAATCACCTACTGATTACAAGTCAGTTGCTCTACCAGATGAGCTAAAGCGGCATACTTTGTTTTTTATGGTGCGCCACACAGGGTTTGAACCTGTGACAACTCGATTAAAAGTCGAGTGCTCTACCAGCTGAGCTAGTGGCGCATATTTTTTTTATTGGGGTGGCTGACGGGACTTGAACCCGCGACAACCAGTACCACAAACTGGCGCTCTACCAACTGAACTACAACCACCATATTTGTTTAAATGGTGAGCCTGAAGGGATTCGAACCCCTGACCCACGCCTTAGAAGGGCGTTGCTCTATCCAGCTGAGCTACAGGCTCTTTTAAAAGAATTTTTGGAGCGGGAAACCAGGTTCGAACTGGCGACATTCAGCTTGGAAGGCTGACGCTCTACCAACTGAGCTATTCCCGCGTATCTTGCTATATTCTATTAAAAATGGTCGGAACAATAGGATTCGAACCTATGACCCCCTGCTCCCAAGGCAGGTGCGCTACCGGGCTGCGCTATGCTCCGTTAAATGGCGCTTCTTACAGGACTTGAACCTGTGACAACTCGATTAACAGTCGAGCGCTCTACCAACTGAGCTAAAGAAGCATTTTGAAAGACTTGGCAAGTTCCTATCCTCCCAAGGGGCTGCCCCCTAAGTACTTTCGGCGTTTACGGACTTAACTTCTGGGTTCGGAATGTGACCAGGTGTACCCCCGTAGCTTTTCTTACCAAGCTTACTTTCTTATTGAATATTGTTAAACATTCAAAACTATATAATAATGTTTCATAAATTAACTTTCTAAAAATCATTTACTTTAGGTAAAGTGTTCGTCATATTAGTATTGGTCAGCTAAAGACTTCACAGCCCTTACACCCCCAACCTATCAACCTCCTAGTCTCGAAGGTGACTTATCAATGATAGAATACTTATCTCTGAGTTGGCTTCCCGCTTAGATGCTTTCAGCGGTTATCCATTCCAAACGTGACTACCCAGCTATGCCATTGGCATGACAACTGGTACATTAGAGGTTTGTCCATCCCGGTCCTCTCGTACTAAGGACAGATCTCATCAATATTCTTACGCCTACAGTGGATAGGGACCGAACTGTCTCACGACGTTCTGAACCCAGCTCACGTACCGCTTTAATGGGCGAACAGCCCAACCCTTGGGACCTTCTCCAGCCCCAGGATGCGATGAGCCGACATCGAGGTGCCAAACTTTGCCGTCGATATGGACTCTCGGGCAAAATCAGCCTGTTATCCCCGGGGTAGCTTTTATCCGTTGAGCGATGGCCCTTCCATTCGGAACCACCGGATCACTATGTCCTGCTTTCGCACCTGCTCGATGTGTCTATCTCACAGTCAAGCTCCCTTATGCCATTGCACTCTTCGGTTGATTTCCATCCAACCTGAGGGAACCTTTGAACGCCTCCGTTACTCTTTCGGAGGCGACCGCCCCAGTCAAACTACCCACCTAGCACTGTCTCCATGATTACACATCACAGATTAGAATCAAAATGTTATATGGTTGGTATTCCACCAGCGACTCATATACAGCTAGCGCCATATAATCACAGTCTCCCAACTATCCTATACACATAACATCTCAACCCAATACCAAGCTATAGTAAAGCTCCACGGGGTCTTTCCGTCCTACTGTAGGTAACCGGTATCTTCACCGGTAGTACAATTTCACCAGGCCTCCCGCCAAGACAGCATTCGAGTCATTACACCATTCGTGCAGGTCGGAACTTACCCGACAAGGAATTTCGCTACCTTAGGACCGTTATAGTTACGGCCGCCGTTCACCGGGGCTTCAATTTGAGTCGCTAAACCCTCCTCTTAACCTTCCGGCACTGGGCAGGTGTCAGCCCATATACATCGCCTTTCAGCTTAGCATAGACCTGTGTTTTTGCTAAACAGTTGCTCGAATCTCTTCACTGCGGCCATCAAAAGCTCAAAATCGCGTGTATTTATCACCTTTAATGGCACCCCTTCTCCCGAAGTTACGGGGCCATTTTGCAGAGTTCCTTAGCGAGAGTTAGCCTGTACGCCTTAGATTTCTCATCCTAACCACCTGTGTCGGTTTACGGTACGGGCACTATAATTCTCAATAGAAGCTTTTCTCGGCAGCGTGGGATTTGTACCTTCGTGTTCATTACAAACACTCCGCATCACACCTCAGATCTAAAACCGTGGATTTTCCTGCGGTTCCATCCTACATGCTTACACAGACATATCCAACAGTCTGCGCACATACCCTTCTGCGTCCCTCCATCTCTCAAACAAATTACAGTGGCGCAGTAATATTAAACTGCTTTCCATTCGCCTACGCAATCTAGCCTCGGCTTAGGTCCCGGCTTACCCAGAGAAGACAAGCTTTACTCTGGAAACCTTGGTTTTCCGGCGAGAGGGATTCTCACCCTCTTTCTCGCTACTCATTCCTGCATTCTCACTTCCGATACCTCCAGATTGGGTTACCCCTTATCCTTCAACGGCCTACGGAACGCTCTCCTACCAGTCTACACATAGTGTATACTCCACAACTTCGGTTTATATCTTAGCCCCGTTACATTGTCGGCGCAGAGACTCTCGACCAGTGAGCTATTACGCACTCTTTAAATGTATGGCTGCTTCTAAGCCAACATCCTGGTTGTTTCAGAATCTCCACCTCCTTTCCCACTTAGATATAATTTGGGACCTTAGTTGGTGGTCTGGGCTGTTTCCCTTTTGACCATGGATCTTAGTACCCATAGTCTCACTCCTGATCTCTTGAAATATGGTATTCGGAGTTTGATTGATTTCGCTAAGCAATATGCCCGCTAGACCATTCAGTGCTCTACCCCCATATTTAAACAATCAAGGCTGCACCTAAATGCATTTCGGAGAGAACGAGCTATCTCCTGGTTCGATTGGCTTTTCACCCCTATACCTACCTCATCCCCCGGCTTTTCAACGACGGTGGGTTCAGACCTCCACTGTGTCTTACCACAGCTTCATCTTGGACAGGCATAGATCACCAGGTTTCGCGTCTACAACCAACGACTAATTCGCCCTATTCAGACTCGGTTTCCCTTCGGCTCCGTTATACTTAACCTCGCCATTGATCGTAACTCGCAGGATCATTCTCCAAAAGGCACGCCATCACACGCCCGAAGGCTCTGCTCTGACCGCTTGTAAGCACACGGTTTCAGGTTCTATTTCACTCCCCTCCCGGGGTTCTTTTCACCTTTCCCTCACGGTACTATTCACTATCGGTTAGTAAGAGTATTTAGCCTTACGAGATATGGTCCTCGCTGATTCACACAGGGTTTCTCGTGTCCCGTGCTACTTGGGATTACAGTGACTTGCTAACATAAGTTCCCTATACAGGACTATCACCTTCTACGGTTGAACTTTCCAGTTCATTCTAGTACCTTTGTTAGTCAAGCGCATACCTTGCAGTTCTGCCGCTCTGTATCCCACTACCCCCAACAAGCAACGCCTGCATGCTATCACACTTGTTCGGTTTGGGCTCTTCCCCGTTCGCTCGCCGCTACTTAGGGAATCGTTTTTACTTTCTCTTCCTCGGATTACTTAGATGTTTCAGTTCATCCGGTTCCCGTTTCCACACTAGTTCTTCAAACTAGTAGGTTTACCCATTCGGAAATCTAAGACTATTACGCTCAATTGCAGCTTGTCTTAGCTTATCGCAGCTTATCACGTCCTTCATCGGCTCTTACTACCAAGGCATTCTCCGTGCGCCCTTAATTTCTTAACCTATTATTAAAATAGAATTTTAATATTTTTTGCTTAATTTGTTTTTAGAATTTTTGAAATCTAATTATCGTTCAGTTATTTCTAACTCTTCGTTAATTATTGTTACACTCTCGTGTAACTGAAGATCTAATAAAATTGTTAATTTATTATTTCATTACTATATAGTTTTCAATGTCCAACTGGTATTTTCTCTCAAAAAAGAGAACATTACCAAATAAATAGAGAAAGAGCAGTATAAATATTCTTTATGTAATACCATTTGCATGGTCTCATAAAGTGCTCCTTAGAAAGGAGGTGATCCATCCGCACCTTCCGGTACGGATACCTTGTTACGACTTCACCCCAATCGCTAATCACACCTTAGGAACATCCCTCCATAAATGGTTAGGCCTGCTACTTTAGGTGCAACCAACTCTCGTGGTGTGACGGGCGGTGTGTACAAGACCCGAGAACGTATTCACCGCGACATTGCTGATTCGCGATTACTAGCGATTCCAACTTCACGCAGTCGAGTTGCAGACTGCGATCCGAACTAAGATTGGCTTTCTGAGATTTGCTCCACGTCGCCGTATTGCTGCTCTCTGTACCAACCATTGTAGCACGTGTGTAGCCCAGCACATAAGGGGCATGATGACTTGACGTCATCCCCACCTTCCTCCTGCTCGTCGCAGGCAGTCTCGCATGAGTCCCCAACTTAATGATGGTAACATACGATAGGGGTTGCGCTCGTTGCGGGACTTAACCCAACATCTCACGACACGAGCTGACGACAGCCATGCACCACCTGTATCAACGTTCCACCGAAGCGGCACCAAGTCATCTCTGACGAGTTCGTTGTATGTCAAGTGCTGGTAAGGTTCCTCGCGTTGCGTCGAATTAAACCACATGCTCCACCGCTTGTGCGGGTCCCCGTCAATTCCTTTGAGTTTCACACTTGCGTGCGTACTCCCCAGGCGGTTCACTTATCGCGTTAGCTTCGGCACAGAGGTTCGACCCCCTACACCCAGTGAACATCGTTTACGGCGTGGACTACCAGGGTATCTAATCCTGTTCGCTCCCCACGCTTTCGAGCTTTAGCGTCAGTATCTGTCCATGAGCTGTCTTCACTATCGGCATTCCTACAAATATCTACGAATTTCACCTCTACACTTGTAGTTCCGCCCACCTCTCCAGTACTCTAGCCTGCCAGTTTCAAACGCAATACGGAGTTGAGCCCCGCATTTTCACATCTGACTTAACAAGCCGCCTAGACTCGCTTTACGCCCAATAATTCCGGATAACGCTTGCGACATACGTATTACCGCGGCTGCTGGCACGTATTTAGCCGTCGCTTCTTCTGGTGGTACCGTCACTTTCTTCTTCCCACCTGAAAGCACTTTACAATCCGAAGACCTTCATCGTGCACACAGAATTGCTGGATCAGACTTTTGGTCCATTGTCCAATATTCCCCACTGCTGCCTCCCGTAGGAGTAAGGGCCGTGTCTCAGTCCCCTTGTGGCCGTTCACCCTCTCAGGCCGGCTATCCATCGTCGGCTTGGTAGGCCATTACCCTACCAACTACCTAATGGAACGCAAAGTTCTCCTCCAGCGCATATAGCTTTCATAAGTTCTTGATGCCAAGATCTCATAATATCCGGTATTAGCTAACCTTTCGATTAGTTGTCCCAGTCTGAAGGGCAAATTCTTTACGCGTTACTCACCCGTCCGCCACCGTACTATCTTCCGAAGAAGAATTCCAGTCGACTTGCATGTGTTAAGCATTCTGTCAGCGTTCATCCTGAGCCAGGATCAAACTCTACATTCAAATTTATATCCTAACTTCATAAATGAAGTTTAGCTATCTATTAAAAGATAATTATTTTTATAGTGGTTCATTCCACTGTACACCTTAATCGATTGTTTGAAAACAAAGTTTCAAACGACAATTGAGTTTTTAATTTACACTTTCTTTCTCTATTTAATTGCTAATGTCCTGTTGTTTGTCTCGCTTCAAGTCGCTTTCGCTTTCCCTCGCGGACAAGAAGAAGTATACCGCGTTTACAAGTTTTCGTCAAGGATTTTTTTGTTTTTTTATGAATTTTTTTTTGTTTTTTTTGTTTTTTTTGTTTTTAAAAAACAAAACATCAACTATCGTTTATTTTATTGACTTACAGCCAGACAACTTATATGTTATCAACATGTAATGTTGATAACATATTTTTTTATTAATTAATTTTTTTTTCCAATAATTTATCTGCACTCAACCTTATTCCAATAGCACCTACCGGTGCCGTTATAATTACACTTAATATTGCCATGGCTTGTATCAACTCTCCTCCTACCACACCCATTTGAACAGGTATACCAGCTTTAGCTGATTGAACCGTTGCTTTAGGCAGGTAAGCTATTACACAAAACAATCTCTCTTTCATATTTAAATCTGTACCTATCAGAGCTATTAATACACCAATTGACCTTACTATAAGAGATATAAATACTATCACGCTACCAATATAAAATATATTTCCAACAAGTGAAGGATCTATAGCTGTTCCTACTAATGTAAATAAAAATACCGCTCCTACTGACCAGGCTTTTCCCAAACCATCCATTATATTATTTCCTAACCATTCATAATAGTTAGTTATTACATAACCAATTACCATTATTCCTAAAAGGGAATTAAAGTATCTTAAATGATATGTAGTTTCAATTATCCTCATTCCAACTGCCATTCCTCCTACTAATATAGTCTGGAAGATTTCAGATTTTATTTTTTTAGATATTTCCCCTGCTATTACAGCGACTATAACTCCTACAACTATTCCTATTGCTGTAGAAATTGGTATAGTTATTAAATTTTTTAAAATTCCACCACTGGTACCTAGATACATCCCCATGAAGGATGTAAACATAGCAATGGCTACACTATCATCTGCAGAAGCTCCTGTCAGAAGCATTTGAGGTATAGCTTTTTTTTCTCCTAAACCTCTCTTTATCAGGTCTACCATGGCAGGAACTAATACTGCCGGACTCACTGCCGCTATTATAAATCCCAATATTCCAGCTTGTATCGTTGGCAGCCCCAAAAATTTTATGGATAAAAACATAACTGCCAACCCCTCTACTGACACAGGTATCAAACTGAGAAGTACTGCTGCTCTTCCTACTTTTTTTATTTGTTTTTTTCTAATCCCTAAACCTGCTATTAATAATACTACGACCAAAGCTAGATTTTTTAAAACTCCCCCCAATTCCAAAGCTGCAGGATCTATTATTTTTAGATATACATTGGCTAAACAACCAAATGCAATCATACCTATTAATTTGGGCAGATATATTTTTTCAACTAATTTTCCAACTATTACTCCACCTACAAATAAAATTAAAAACGAAACCAAAACATTTAACATAATTTTCCTCCTAAATATATATAATAAAAAAACTTCTACACCAATACAAAAATTGTATCGGTGTAGAAGCCATTAACTTTTTGCAAGTAGTTTTAGATCCAAATCTAAGGAGAGCTTCATCTCCTGGATAAATTATATCATACAAAATATTTTTAAGTAAATATAAATATATATAGTTCAACTTTATTTTTGTCTATATACATATTTGTTAACAGACAATACTTTGTATTTTACCTAAAATTTTATTTCATATTCTCTAAATTTGTAATAAGTATTGCTATATCATTTCCTGTTACCCCACTTATCCTTGTAGCTTCTCCAATAGACAACGGTTTTATCTGTTCTAATCCATCTCTGGCTATATTAGATAATCCTGCTATGGTTTCAAATTTAAATCCTTCTGGTATTTTCATACTCTCTAATTTTCTAAACTTTTCTATTTGTGTTTTTTCTCTCTCAATAAATGCATTGTACTTAACTATAGTTTCAATCTGGTTTTTAACAAATGTAGGCAACTCTTTAACATCTATAATTAATCCCAAAGAATCATAGGTAACTTCTTTTTGTTTTAATAGTTCAGATAATTTTACCCCTTTACCAAATCTGTCCTTGGCATCTACACTTTCTAAAACTTCATTTGCCTGTTTCATGGAGATACTTATTTGATTTATTCTTTCAACTTCATATCTTACCGTCTCTCTGGCGTCCTCTAAAAACTTAATTTTATCCTCAGAAACAATACCTATCTCTTTAGCTTTATCTATTAGTCTCATAAATGCATTGTCAAATCTAAGAGTTAATCTGTATTCTGCTCTAGACGGTAATACTCTATATGGTTCTGGAGTTTTTTTATGGATTATATCATCGACTAATACCCCTAGGTAACCCTCTGTTCTATCTATTATAACAGGTTCTTTCCCTAATACTTTTCTACTGGCATTTACCCCTGCTAAAAATCCTTGAGCTGCAGCTTCTTCATATCCAGAAGTTCCATTTATCTGTCCTGCAAAATAAAGATTTTTTATCTTTTTACTCTCTAAACTAGGATACAACTGATAAGATGGTGCATAGTCATATTCTACTGCATAACCATACCTCATTATTTTAGCATTTTCTAATCCTGCTATAGTTCTCATCATTTTTTCTTGAGCAAATGGGGGCATAGCTGTTGTCAAACCATTTACATAAAGTTCATTTGTTTCTTTTGATTCCAATTCCAAGAAAATTTGATGATTTGTTTTCTCAGGAAAGTTTAAAACTTTTCTATCCAGTGACGGGCAGTGTCTCGGCCCATGAGTTTCTATTATCCCACTTACTATTGGTGAATACTCCAACAAGTCTTGAGCTACTTTTACAGTTTCAGGAGTTGTGTATGTCAGCCATGTAGGTGCATTATTATTTTTTTCCTTCTTAGTAAACAATGAAAAATATTTTGGATGATCTTCTCCATGCATCTCCTTCATCTTACTGAAATCCACAGTTCTCATATCCACCCTTGGAGGAGTAGCAGTTTGATACCTATCCAGTATTATTCCGCTTTTAACCAATGCATCTGATAATTTTTCAGCAGACTTCTCGCCTATCCTACCTGCAGGATACTTTACATCTCCAATAACTATTCGTCCCTTTAAGAAAGTTCCGGTAGCTAATATTACCGAACTTGCTCCATATTCAATTCCCAGGTCGGAGATAACACCTTTTATTTGTCCATCCTCAATAATAATGTCCTCTACTGTACCTTGAATACTATCTAAGTTAGGAGTATTTTCTATCATCTCTTTCATTTTTACCCTATACCAATATTTATCCGCTTGTCCACGAGTAATCCTGGCTGCAGGTCCCTTACTGGTATTTAAGTGTTTTAACTGTAAATTATATTTATCGGTATGTTTCCCAATCTCTCCACCTAATATATCTACTTCTGCAACTATATGACTTTTTCCTGGTCCTCCTATAGAAGGATTGCACGACATCATAGCTATAGTATCTAAATATATTGTAAATAGAGCTGTTTTTAATCCTGATCTTGCTGAAGCTAGTGCAGCTTCACATCCAGCATGTCCTCCACCTACAACGATTACATCATAATTCATAAGTTCTCCTTTTTTTACTTTATTTTTGTTCGTATACATTTTTTTCTTTAAAATATAAATACTATGTATTAAAAGAAAAAAATACTGCAGAAATATCTGCAGTATTTCATATTTTTTTTATAATTTATTTTCCTACACAAAAATTACTAAATATATGATCTAAAACATCTTCCGATGATATCTCTCCAGTCACTTCTGATAGCGCATCTAAAGCTTCTTTTAAATCTACAGCTATTAGATCCATTGGTAATCCCATATTTATTGTTTCAAATATATTTTCTATAGCTTCTTTTGTTTTAACTAGAGCAGATCTGTGTCTGATATTAGTTATAACTAAAGTTTGCGATGAATCTTCAACCTTACCTGATACAATATAAGAATATATTTCTTCTTCCATATTAGTTATACCAATATTTTCTTTCGCTGAAATTTCAATCCATCTACCTACTTTATCTAATTTAGATAAGTCTATTTTTTGTTCCATATCTATCTTATTTAATATCCCTACAACTTTTTCTGCATGAATACTGTTGTGTACTCTAAGATCCTCTTCACTGAGTTCTCTAGAGCCATCTACAACAAACAAGATTAAATCTGAATCATTTAATAACTTTTCAGATTTCTCCACTCCAATACTTTCGATAATATCATCTGTATTTCTGATTCCTGCTGTATCAGCCAGGATAAGTGGTATTCCCTTTATATTGACAATTTCCTCTATTACATCCCTTGTTGTTCCTGGAATATGAGTTACTATTGCTCTTTCTTCTTTTAATAAAGAGTTTAACAAACTGGATTTTCCTACATTAGGTTTTCCAACTATTGCTGTTTTTACTCCCTCTTTAATCATCTTTCCCTGGGTATAAGAGGCTGATAATTTATCCGAAGTTTCTAAAACTTCCTTTAAATTATCTACTAAACCTTCTGGTAACGGATCGTCGATTCCCTCTTCAGGATAATCTAAAACCACATTTATATGGGCAACTACATCTAGAAGTAGTTTCTTTAGATGTAATATCTGGTCTTTTAAATCTCCTCTTAATTGATCCAATGAAAGAGACAAACTTTTTTCTGTTTTACCATGGATTAAATCAATTATAGCTTCTGCCTGGGTAAGATCTAATCTTCCATTCATAAAAGCTCTTCTTGTAAATTCACCCTGCTCAGCAATTCTAGCTCCACTAGACAAAACTAACTCCAATACTTTTTCAGTCATAAGATATCCACCGTGGCAGTTTATCTCTACTATATCTTCCTTAGTATAAGTTTTGGGACCCTTCATTATACTGACCATTACTTCATCTACTAATTTTTCACCTGAATACAGATGTCCATAATTAATAGTAAAATTCTTTAATTCTTCTACTTTTTTGTTAGATATCGGTCTAAATATTTTCGAAAGAATGTTTATAGAGTCTCCTCCAGACATTCTGACAATTCCTATTCCACCTTCTCCTCTAGGAGTAGATATTGCCGCTATTGTATCAAACATAGTTTTACCCCATTCTTTTTCTTTTAATTACAATATATCTCTTAGGATCTCTTCCTTCACTGAAAGTATCAAGCTCCTTATATTTGTTCACTATCTCATGAATTATCTTTCTTTCTCTTGGTGGCATTGGATTTAACTTTACTATTTTATCAGTATTTAATGCTTTTTCAGCCATTTTTCTAGCTAAATCTCTAAGAGTTTCTGCTCTTTTAGCTTTAAATCCTTCTACATCCACTTCTACTTTTACACTTTTGCATAAAGAATTTAAAAGGTATTCAAAACTATTTAAAGTTTTACCTTTTTTTCCTATGATTATTCCATTGTCTTCACCAGATAGATTGATTAAAACATAATGGTCTCTAGCTTCTAGAATATCTACATCTAAAACTAGTCCCATATTATTTAATAATTCATTGGCTCTTTCTACTACTATATCTTCTATTTTAGTCTCTACTATCTCAACTGTTTTTTCCATTTGAATCTCGTATTCTCCATCTTTTTTAAAAAAACCAAAAAATGAAGTTGCTTTTGATATTTCAATAACTTCTACGATTTTATTCTTATCAATATTATGGTCTTTTACAGCTTTGATTATAGCTTCGTCTTTTGATTTAGCTTTAATTTGATAAGTTAAGTTCATTTTACGCCTCATCCCTTCTACTCATTATATAATATTGTTGTGCTACTGAAGCCAAACTAGATACAAACCAGTACAATTGTAATCCTGCTGGCATCTTGTATGAGATAAATATCATCATTACAGGAAACATGTAAGTCATCATTTTCATTTGCGGGTTAGCAGATCCTTGACTTGCACTCATTAATTTCTGTTGGAAATAAGATACAGCACCATTTAATAATGGTAATAAATAAAGTGGATCTGGTTGAGATAATGTTAACCAAAGAAATTTAGCTCCATCTGCTATAACTCCTCCATCTGCTCCTGTTTTTCTTAAAACTCCAAAAAGTGCAAATAATATTGGCATTTGTAATAATATAGGTAAACAACCACTTGCAGGGTTCACCTTATGTATTTTATATAGTTCAATTGTTTTCTGATTTAATGTTTGCGGATCGTTTTTGTATTTCTCTTTAAGTGCTTCTAATTCTGGTTGCAATTTTTTCATAGCACCCATAGATTTATCTTGTTTTAACGTAAGTGGTAGTAATACTAATTTTATTAAAATAGTTATACCAATTATAGCTAATCCATAATTCCCAAAAATATTATACATCATTTCTATCGCACTTTCTAAAACGCCTTGAAGTGCTCCGTATACAGCTCCGATCAACTTTGTTCCTCCTCATAATTTAAGGTACTGGGTCGTAACCACCCTTATAAAAAGGATGACATTTTGATAATCTTTTAAGACCTAGATACACACCTTTAATACTTCCATACTTTTTTATTGCTAGAATCATATAAGTAGAACAAGTAGGTTGAAATCTACAATTTTTTTTTAAGACTGGTGAAATAAACCACTGATATAATTTTACAAAAAATATTAAAAGATATTTCATAGAAATATTTTGGCTCTTTTAAATATTTTTATACTATCCTTTTCGATCATGGATAAACTCAGAGTCTTAAATTGTTCTCCTGCATTTTTCTTAGCTATAAAAATTATATCATATCCTTGTTTTAAATTTTTATCTTGTTTTCTAAAATTTTCTCTAAAAAGTCTTTTTAACTTATTCCGACAAACAGCATTGCCAGTTTTTTTACTAGCTACTACTCCTAATCTATTTTCTTGTAAATTATTTTTTTTAAAATAGATCAACTGAAAATAACCAAAGTGTTTTTCTCCTTGGTTATATACTTTTAAGAATTCAGATTTTGTTTTTAACTTCAACATAAAATCTCCTTAAAATATTTTTAAAAACCCGGTGATATGAACACCGGGTTTTATGCTGATAATTTCGTTCTACCTTTAGCTCTTCTTCTCTTTAAAACAGATCTTCCTGCTTTAGTTGCCATTCTTTTTCTGAACCCGTGTTCTTTTTTTCTTTTTCTTTTATTTGGTTGAAAAGTTCTCTTGCTTGCCATTTTTGATTACACCTCCTGTTACGTTAAAAAAATTGTCATTTCAGTTTATTATTCTAATATATAAGTTATATTTTGTCAAGATAATTTTAAATAAGTTTTTTATAAAAGTAACCAAAAAGAGTATTTGTTTTTTGTAAGATGTAGTAAAAGTAAAGCCAATATTTGTTATAAAGAAAATCTATATTTTATAAGGGCTAGAAAAGAAAAAAGTAAATATTTATTATTATTGTAGATATACACTTAATGAAAGCCTTTATTTTAAAGGGTTATTATTTTTAGATATAAAATGACCTCAATAAATACGTTGTTTTAGAGATAGATGTATTATTATTGTAGATATACATAATGAGAATACCTTAGTTTTTAAGGGTTTAGATATCAGAGATGGTTTAAGGGTCAATAAATACAATAAATTCAATATAATGTAATTATTATTGTGTATGGACATAGTTTAAAACTAGGTTTTTCAATACTTATTTTTTATAACCCTAAGATAATTAGGATTTATTAGTATATATATATTATTAATGTTCGTATACATAATTTATTATTATTTTTTAAAAGTTTAATAAAGTGATTTTTTATGATGATTATATTAAATAAAAAAAGTTAAGTAAAATGAGTTATATTCCTAAAAAATATAACCGATTATATGTATACTTTCAAAAATAAAGATTGAATTTATTTAATTTTGATGATACTATGAATGACACTGGGATTATTATTGTGAATGGACAAAAATTAATGGAGGAGTTATGTCAAAGGAAGCAAATGCAGGTTTAATAGATAAATTTAATTTAAATAAAACTGGATCATTGTTGACTGACCTGACTAAAGTTGATATAAAAATGAGTGAACTTCCTGAGATAGAAGTTCGAGAAGTTGTTATTAAAGAAACTGGAAATTTTTTAGATTTAAAAGAAAATATAATTAATATACCAATAGAAATGATAGTTTTTCCATTTTTTACTCCTCAAAAACAAAATAAAAAAATAAACTTTAAATACTCTTTTGAAGATTTAGGAGTAACAATGTATTGTACATTAGTTGCAAAAAATTCAGAAGACAAGATCTATCAGCCATCTATTTTTGAAGAGAAAATTTATACATATCTGATATCTCTCTATGAATTAAAAAAGGAGACCAACGATACAGATGAGTACATAAAGTTTGAAATTTCAGACTTTATAGTTAATTTTTTAGGAAATAAGATGAATAGAAATTATTATACCAAGGTAGCTCAGGCTCTTAAAAATTTAAAAAGTACTGAATACCAGTTTGAAGTATCTAACCATAGTAAGCTGGGAAATTATCAATTTGAAGATGAAGAATTTAAACTGTTAACCTATCAAAAACTTAAAGTTGGAACAAAGGTATATTATAAAGTAACTTTAAATAAAAATATTAGAAATAAAATTAAAGACAAAAGATATATAAAATATAATTCTAAAGCTTTGATTGAAATAATGGAAAAGGATCCTATTGCTGCAAGGATCTATAAATATATAAGTAAAATAAGGTATTCTAAGCAGGAGGATTCTATAAATATTAGAACTTTAGCTGCTATAATTCCGTTAAAAATGGAACAGGAAACTGAAAGAGTAAATAAAACTGGTGAGAAAAGGGTCTATGTATTAAGCAGGGTAAAGCAGGTTTTAAAGAGAATTGAGAAAGCCTTTTTACTTTTAGAAGAATTGGGATATATGGAGTATTTTAATTCTGAATTTGTTGCCGAAGAGGATAGTTATTATATAAACTATAGATTTAATCAGGATAAAGATGGAACTTGTCATATATCTAGTTATTTAAATGGAGAAGAAAAACAAGTTGAATATAAAGGTAAATGGGACGCAGTAAATGCTGCCAAGAAAGCTAAGAAAGAAAAATCACTTATAACTAAGGAAAAAATAAAAGAAAAAATAAAAGAAATAGAAATTAGAGACGATAATGAGATAATAGATGCTGAGATAGTTACTGGAAAGGTTGATAAGAATAAAACTAATGAAATTAACCTATCTGAAGATGTAAAAGAAAGATTAAAAGATTTCTCAGAGGAACTTCAAAGTAAGATAATCAAGTGTAAAAGAAATATATTTGTTTCTAGAGCTTGGAATAAGAGGGTAGATAATAAATTTAAAAAGATTATAAGGGAAGATGGGGAAGAGGTAGCTATTGATATATTAAACCTTTTATATAAACGTCTTAACTCAGAGATAAAATCTACTTTAGTTCAATATATCAATGGAATATTGAGAAATTTAAGAAAGATGGATAGAAATGCTAGAAAATCTAATAAAAATAATCTAACATTATTTAATCAGGTAACCAGGGAAAAACCTTTAAAAAGCAAGAAACAACTAAAGAAGGCAAGAAAACATCTGAAGAATCCGGAGATAACAAATATAAAAGATGTTATTGAAGATCTTCCAAAACATGATATTATGCAGGATTATCATGGTTTAGATGAATTTCAAAAATTGATAATAGAAGAAAAAGCACTGGAATTATGTTCTCAATATGAGGATATACCAAAAGAATTTTTATATAATTTAAGAAAGGTATCCAAAAGAGTATATTTTATAACATTGAAGAAATATATAGGGATAGCTTTAAAAGATGGGAAATAATAAATAAAAAAAGATCGCAGAAGTGATCTTTTTTTATTTATTGATACTTTATTATTGAGTGTATACATATATAGGTTATTTTTTTCCTCATGAAGATTATGAATAAATTATTTTAAAGAGATATAAAAAAAAATGAAAGGAATATGTTTATTTTTGTCAGTATACATAAATGATATTGAATTTCTTAATCTAGAAATGTATATGGATAAAAATAAAGTTTAGAAATTTTCTTTTTTTATTTAGTAAAATATTTTTATTATTGAGTGTATACATAAATGATATAATATTATAAAATTTCTTTTTACTAAAAATTAAACCCAAAAAAAGTTTATTGTATTTTTCATATAAGATCTATGATAAACTCTTTATATATAAATAAAGATGAAAAAACATCCTATGAGTGAACCATTGAAAAATATAAGGTGGAAATGTATACTAACAAAAATAAAGGGGTATTTATGAAGTTTAAATCAACAATAAATAATGGGAAACTATATAGGGGAGGAGTTCCCTATTTTTTGGAATCTGAAAAGGATCAGGTAATATATATATCCTCTTCTAATAAAAATATAATCGACTACTATTTCACACTAAAGGAAGATATAGATGTTTTAAAGATAGAAAATTATAATTATACAGAGGAGGAATTCGACTGTATAACCTTTGAGTTGTTGGAAAAATTAAAGTTAGGTAATTCAAAGATATTGATATCTATTGAGAGTATCTTTAAAAAATATTTTATAAATTCTGAACTGTTAGAATTTTGTGTGGGAAAAGAATATAAATTAAAAAATATAATAGAAAAATTGGAAAAAAGTGGATTTAAAAAAAATTATCTGGTTGAAAAAAGAGGCGAATACAGCCTTAGAGGAGATATCTTAGATATATTTGCTTTTGATGGAAAGCACCCTATTCGTTTGGAATTTTTCGATGATCTTTTAGAGGAAATACGTGTATTCAATGCAGAAACCCAGAGATCACTGGAGAAAATAAATAAAATTCAAATGTATATAAACAAAAATAAAGATGAAAATTATACTTTTTTAGATCTGCTGGATAGGTTGAAGAACGACAAAAGAAAAGTCTATTTAGAGAATGAAGAAATATTGAATTATAAGGTAGAGGAATATATTTTAGATAAAAGACAGGATGAGCAAGAGATCCGGCTGGAATATTCTAAGATAAAGAAGATATCGGAAAAGATAGAGCTACAGCGGTTTAAAGATGAGGAGATAGAAAATTATAAAAATTATGATTATATAAAAAAATTATCTCGAAAAAAAAATATAACGATTTTGACAGAGGAAAAAAGAAGATATACTGAAATATTTGACGGAACATCTATACAAATCCATAGAAATCCCCACTATGAGGGATTTAAATATAAAGATGATCTTATCCTGACAGACAGGGAATTAAAGGGGATCAGGGTAAAGAGAAGTGAGAAAAGAGCAGATGGAATAAGATTTAAAAAAATAGATCAGATACTACCAAATGATTATATAATTCATGAAACTTATGGTGTAGGAATTTATTTGGGAGTAGAAGATATAAATGGTGCAGACTATTTAAAGATAAAATATGCAGACGAAGATAAACTTTTTGTACCTATAGCTAGTCTAAATAAAATAGAGCGTTATATATCTGAACCAGGGGTAGTTCCTGACATATTTAGACTAGGTAGAAGAGGGTTTAGAAAACGGCAGGAAAAAATAAAAAAAGAGATAGAAAAATTTGCAATAGAACTTCTGGAAATACAGGCTAAAAGAGCTATGAACGTAGGTTATTCATTTACCAAGGATACTATTTGGCAGGAGGAATTTGAGGAAGGGTTTCCATATAATGAGACCAAGGATCAGCTAAAGGCTATATTAGATGTAAAAGAGGATATGGAATCGCCATCTGTCATGGACAGGATAGTCTGTGGGGATGTTGGATATGGAAAAACAGAGGTAGCTATGAGAGCGGCATTTAAAGCTCTTATGGATGGAAAGCAAGTTGTAATATTAGCTCCTACTACAGTTTTGGCTACCCAGCATTTTGAAAGATTTAAGGAAAGGTTTCAAAACTTCCCATTGGAATTGGAACTGCTGTCAAGATTGAAAACTCCCAAAGAACAAACCGAGGTAGTAAAAAAAATAAAAGATGGTGTTATAGACCTTATTATAGGAACCCATAGATTGTTGTCTAAAGATATAAAGTTTAAAGATCTGGGGTTAGTTATAATAGATGAGGAGCAAAAATTTGGAGTAAAGGCAAAGGAACATCTAAAAACCATGAGGATCAATGTGGATATGTTGACATTAACAGCAACCCCAATTCCTAGAACATTAAATTTAGCTCTTTTGGGAATAAGGGATATATCTATAATTCAGACTCCTCCAACCAATAGAATACCAGTAGAAACTTATATTATAGAAAAAAATAAAGGTGATATAAAAAATGCCATAATGAAAGAGGTTGCCAGAGAGGGGCAGGTTTTTTACCTATATAATTCAGTTAAGGGCATGAAAGTTAAGTTAAAGGAGTTAAAAGAGATAATTCCCGAATATGTTGTAATAGATTATATCCATGGTCAGATGCCTTCAAATGAGATAAAGTATAAGATAAATTCTTTTGAAAACGGGGAGATAGATGTACTTCTTACAACGACAATTATAGAAAATGGTATAGATATAGAAAATGCCAACACTATCCTCATAGAAAATTTTGATAAATTAGGATTATCCCAGGTGTATCAGCTCCGTGGAAGGGTAGGAAGAAGCAGCAAGCGAGCTTATTGTTATCTCCTGGTAGATTCTTTAAAGGGCGGAACGGAAAAAGGAAAACAAAAAAGAGAATCAATAAAAGAGATAAAAGATCTGGGAGCAGGGTTTCAGTTATCTTTGGAAGACATGAAGATAAGGGGAGCCGGGGAAATTTTAGGTGAAAAACAACACGGAGCATTAAAAATGTTTGGTTATGATATGTATCTTAAGATGCTGGATGAAGAGATAAAAAAGATAAAGGGAAAAGAACCTATAATAGAGGATATCGACCTAGAGATAGGGATTCACGGATATATACCTAGTGAATATATAGAGGAAGTAGAAAAAATAGTGGTATATAGAAGATTAGTTACTATAGATACAATCTCTGAATTAGAGGAGATGAAATGTGAAATAAAAGACAGATTTGGGCGATTACCAAAAGTTGTAGAAGACCTGTTTGAATATCTAACTATAAAGATTATAGCTCAGAAAAATCATATTCAAAGTATAAAATTAGAGGGTGGATCATACAGGATAAAATTTATAGAGAACAAAATAAATATTGAAAAAATCCAAGAATTAATCCTGTCTAAAAAGATAAGATACCTCCAAAAAGAGGGAGCTATTGAGATAGATAGTATAAAAGAATTCTTTGAAGATTATAAATAAAAGGAGGAAAAAAATGAAAAAAATGGCAATAATATTGATCATAGCCTCATTGGCATTGACGGCTTGTAATAAAAAAGAGGGAGGGGTAAAAACTAAGGATGAATCTAATGTAATTATGGTTATCGGGAATGAAAATTTAACTGAAGCAGAATTACAGGAAAAAATAGATACCCTGCCGGCTCAATATAAGGAGTACTCTAAATCTGAAAAGGGTAGAGCAGCTCTGATAGAGGAGATAAGCGTAAGAAAGATGTTAAAACAGGAAGCTGTAAAAACAGGAATTGAAGACACAGAATCTTATAAAAAAGATTTAGAAGGAATTAGAGAAGATCTATTAATCAGTCACGTGGTTAACAAGAAAATAGTAGAGGGTGTAAAGTTAACAGATTCAGAATTAAAGGCTGAATATGAAAAAAGCAAGGAAAACTTTAAGACACCAGAACAAATAAAAGCAGCTCATATATTAATAAATGTAAGCGATGATATGACTGAAGCTCAAAAAAAGGATGCTAAAAAAAGAGCTGAAAAAATATTAACAGAAGTTACACCAGCAAACTTTAATGAGATGGCAAAAAAATACTCTGAGGGACCTACATCTGAAAATGGCGGGGAACTTGGATGGTTTGACAAAACTTCAATGGTAAAAGAATTTGCTGATGCAGCCTTCACAGGAGTGCCGGAAAAAATATATGGAACTGTTGTTAAAACACAATTTGGTTATCATATAATATATGTTGAAGATAAAAAAGAAGCTGGATACCTAAGTTTTGAAGATGTAAAACCATCTTTAGAGAAGGAACTGTTAAATAAGAAAAGAGCTGAAGAATATAGAGCCTGGGTAGAGGAATTAAAGAAAGATTATATAAAAAAATAAAAGTTATATAGAAAATAAAATAGGTGGCATAGCCGCCTATTTTATTGCATTTTTTAGAGAAATAAAATACTATTAAAACTAGAAGTAAAATATTAAAGTGTGACTTTATTATTGAGCATATACATATTGTATATATTTTTACTATGGAGGAAAGAGATGAATGAATTTTATAAATTAGTGGATATAATGAAAAAATTAAGAGCTCCTGACGGATGCCCTTGGGACAGGGAACAAACTATTGAGAGTTTAAAACCTTATTTATTGGAGGAAACCTATGAAACTCTGGAAGCTATGGATATAGGAGGAGAGGAATTAAAGGGGGAGCTGGGAGATCTTCTTTTAAATATTATCTTTCAATCTCTAATAAAGGAGGAAGAAGGGGAGTTTACTATTGATGATGTGGCTAAAAAAGTCAGTGAAAAATTGATCAGAAGACATCCCCATATTTTTGCAGGTGTAGAGGTAGAAGGAACAAAGGATGTCGTGAGGAACTGGGATGAGATAAAGAAAAAAGAGAAGGAACACAAGGGAAGAAAATCTGTCTTAGACGGGATTCCTAAAATTTATCCACCTTTAGCCAAGGCATATAAATTACAGGTTAAAGCTGCCAAAGTCGGTTTTGACTGGGAAGATGAGGTAGGAGCATTAAATAAGTTAGAGGAAGAATTAGGTGAGATGAAAGAAGCATATGAAAAAAATGACAGGGAAAATTTAAAGGAAGAGATAGGAGATGTTGTTTTTACATTGGTAAATATTGCTAGAAAATTAGATATAGATATAGTGGATTCAGTGATGAAGACTAACAATAAATTTGAAAACAGATTTAGATATGTGGAAGATAACTGTGATCTGAAGGAAAGTACGCTAGAAGAGATGGATAGATTATGGGATGAAGCAAAAAAGAAATAACCTTAAAAAATATTTAATTTGGAGAGGGAGAAAAAATATAGTATAAAATATTATGGAATAGTACCTTTTTTTTAAGGTATGAAAATTAGGAGGAACGATGCGTTTAGATAAATTTTTTAAGGTTTCTAGAATAATAAAGAGAAGACCTGTAGCAAAGACAGTACTTGATAATAAGAAGGTAAAATTAAATGGAAAAATATCCAAGGCAGGGACTACAGTAAATGTGGGAGATATAATTGAGTTGGAATATTTTAGTAAATATATGAAAGTTGAAGTTTTAGAAGTTCCTATTGGAAATACTAAAAAAGATGAAGCTGAGGAATTATTTAAGATATTAGAGGTAAAGGAGATAGAGATAGGTGAATAGTTATATTTTCTTTTAATCCACGAGTATTCAGTTTATTCGCAGTTGAGTAAATCTGAAATGTGGTTAAAGGGAGGATTAATCTATAAAATTTGAGTTAAAAAACAGTTTATTATTGAACGTATACATAAAGGAGTATCAGTGATTGTTGAGTTAAAATCAAATGCTAAGATAAACTTAGGATTGAATATAGTTGGGAAAGCAGAAAATGGATATCATCTTTTAGACATGGTTATGGTTCCCATATCCCTTTCGGATGATTTATCCATAAATTTTAAAGAGATAAAAGGAAATTTAAAAATAGATACGAATATAAAAGAAATTCCTGTTGGAAAAGACAATATAATATCTAAAATTTATGAGGAGTTCTACCAAGAAACAGGATTAGAAAAACAGATGATAGAAGTGTATCTAAAAAAGAATATCCCGTCTCAGGCCGGTCTTGGAGGAGGAAGTTCTAATGGTGCATTTTTCTTTAATGCATTAAATAAATATTATGGTAATCCCATAAATTTCCAAAGGGCAATAGAGATAACCAAGGGAATTGGTGCAGATATCCCTTTTTTCCTTTTAAATAAACCTAGCAGGGTAGAGGGAATAGGAGAAAATTTAGAAGTAATAGAAAACAATATAAAAGATAAAATAATTTTGATAAAACCAGATTTTGGTGTAAGCACTATAGTAGCATATAAAAATTATGCTAAATTAGAAAATAAAAAAGATGCTGATATAGATAAGATTATAAAAGGGATGAAATCCGGTAATTTAGACGAGCTAGAGAATTATCTGGAAAATCATTTGGAACAGGGACTGTTGTTAGAGGATAAAAATATAATCAATTTTAGAAAAAAATTAGAAAAATTAAGAAAAGATCAGGGTATAAAGTTTCATATGTCTGGTAGTGGTAGTTGTTATTACACTTTTGTAAAAAAAGATAATATAGATCGAATTTATGACAAAATAAAAACAACAATGGAGGGCTGCAAAGTTGAAATATGTAGTTTTCTTTGAATAAACTAAAAAGGAGAGTACTAAAAATGAATATTACAGATGTAAGACTGAGAACGGTAAAAAATGAAAATGAATTAAAGTTAAAGGCTTATGCAGACATCACATTGGATGGAAGTTTTGTTATTCATGGGTTAAAGGTTATCGATGGTCAAAAAGGTATGTTTGTGGCTATGCCATCTAGAAAGATGCCCAATGGTGAATTTAAGGATATAGCTCATCCTATTACACCTGATTTAAGAAGAGTTTTAACAGAGATTGTTATAAAAAAATACAATGAAACGATGGAAGAAATACAAAATAAAGAGGAAACAGATCCTGTAGAGGATTAGAAAAAATAAATAAAAAAATGCCGAAATTTATCGGCATTTTTTTATTTTAATTGGAATTTAGACTATCTAACCTGTCCATCTCCTCTAATTATATATTTAACAGAAGTAAGTTCTTTGATTCCCATAGGTCCCCTTGCATGGAGTTTTTGAGTGCTTATACCAATCTCTCCTCCAAATCCAAATGCTCCTCCATCAGTAAACCTGGTAGAAGCATTGACATAAACTGCTGCAGAATCAACTTCTCTCAAAAATTTTTGAGTATTTTTATAATTTTCACTAATGATTGCTTCTGAATGTTTTGTAGAGTAAGTATCTATATGTTTTATGGCTTCATCTATAGAATCTACAGTTTTTATAGATAAAATAAGATCTAAATATTCAGTATTCCAATCATTATCAGTTGTAGGGATAGCGTTGGCCAGGTATTTTATAGATCTTTCATCAGCTCGAATCTCTACTCCTAAATCTCCTAATTTTTCTCCCAAACTAGGCAGTAGTTTAGAGATACTATCACTATGAACCAACAGAGTTTCCATGGCATTGCACACTCCTGGTCTAGAAGTTTTGGCATTGATAATAATATCTATAGCCATCTTAAAATCAGCACTATGATCAACATAGGTATGACACAGACCTGCACCTGTTTCTATAACAGGAACACTAGCTCCTGCAAGAATGGCTTGCTTTAATCCCTTCCCGCCCCGGGGGATAATTACATCGATAAAATCATTCATGGTAATCAATTCATTTACACAATTTCTGTCAGTATTTTCAATTAATTGAATAGCTCCATGAGGCAGACCTAATTTTTTACCTGCTTCAGTAATTACCTTAGCCAAAGCCATATTTGAACAAAGAGCATCTGAGCCGCCCCTTAAGATAATTGCATTCCCAGATTTTAAACTAAGGACAGCGGCATCTACGGTAACATTTGGACGAGATTCAAAGATCATCCCAATAACTCCTAAAGGAACACGGATCTGTGATATTTCCATCCCATTTTCATGTCTGAACCCGCTTAGAGTTTCACCGATAGGATCATCTAAACCTATTATTGTTTTGATCCCCTGGGCCATCCCATAGATTCTTTCCTCAGTCAGAGTCAATCTGTCAATAAAAGCAGGTGTAAGTCCATTTTCTCTACCTTTAATCAGGTCTTTTTCATTTTCTGATCTTATAAATTCTATATTATTTAAAAGTTCTTTAGCCATCTCTTCCAAGATATTATTTTTAGTAATGGTATCCATTTGAAGTAGTTTTTTTGAAGCTTTTTTAGCTAAGACACCCATATCATTCATATATTTTTTCATAATTATATATCTCCTCTATTAAAAAATAAACATGTTATCCATATGTATAACTTCATCATAATCTTTGTGTCCTAAAATATGGTTGATATCAGAAGAATTTTTCCCTTTTATAAGATCTACCTCAACCTGACTGTAGTTAGAAATTCCAACGGCAACCTCATTTTCATTGCTGTCACAGATAGAGACAACTTCTCCCCTGTGAAAATCTCCTTCACACCTTACAATTCCAATAGAAAGAAGACTGTTATGAGTTTTGAGAGCTGTGATGGCTCCATCATCTATAAATATCTTACCTGTTTTTGTGGTTCCATAGGTGATCCAATGTTTGCGAGCCTTTAATTTTATCTTAGTTTCTAAAAATAATGTTCCGATCTCCTGGCCATCCATGACCTCTCCTATAATAGAAGGATCAAATCCTTTGGCAATGATCATAGGGATTCCAGCAGAAGTAACTATCTCACCAGCACTTATTTTAGTAGCCATACCTCCGGTTCCGAATTTACTTCCAGCTCCAGTCGCTATATCTTTAATATGATCATCGATCTTTTTAACTGTATTAATAAGGGTGGCTTTTGGATCGGTCTTTGGATTGCCTGTATATAAACCGTCTATATCAGATAGGATAAGCAACAGGTCTGCATCTATCAAGGTAGATGTGAAAGCTGAGAGGGTATCGTTATCCCCTACTTTTATCTCATCTACAGCTACCGAATCATTTTCATTGATAACCGGAATGATTCCCATGGAAATCAATCTCAGACAAGAATTTCGAGCATTTAAATATCTTCCACGATTGGATATATCTCCCTTGGTCAAAAGCAGCTGTCCTATCTGTTTTCCATATTCAGAGAATAATTTCTGGTATAGATGGATAAGGGCAACCTGCCCTACAGATGCAACAGCCTGTTTATCCGGAAGAGTTTTAGGTCTTTCTTTTAATCCCAAACTACCCATCCCGGCCCCGATAGCTCCCGAGGTAACCAGTATAACTTCATATCCTTTGTTATGAAGGTTAGCCAGTTCACGGACTAATTTGTCTATTCTAGACAGGTTTAATAATCCATTTTCAAATGTAAGAGTAGATGTTCCTACCTTTACAACCAATCGTTTTGTGTCTTTTAAATATTCTTTTCGAGTCATAAAATCCCACCTTCCAAATTGTAATTTTCTTTACAGTATATCATAGTTTTGAATATTCGTTAAAAGTAAATAAATCGAAAAATAACTGTGTTATTTTTCGATTTATTAATTTTATATTTTTAGAAGTTTAACCCATACATGATCTTTATAAGTGTTATAGCAGCAGCTACAGTTGTGACCATTTGAAGGATAATAAAACTTACTCCCTTAACTCCTACACTAAAAACACTATATATGTTGAGAGTTCCTCCTAAAAGAACTATTGAATAAGACAATAGATTCGATTCTGAAAAAACAGATCCAGCAGCAAATTTGTCACTTTTGACTAAAGTATTTCCTAGAATAATTCCTAGTATAATAGCGAAACTTGCACCTCCTAATTTTGGGAATATCCCACCTAAAACACTTCCGATATATGCAATCACAGAACAAACAATAAATCCTGGTATAATTTTTTTAATATTCATATCTTTTACTCCCTTTACTAATATAATTATATTTTAAGCTAAACTTAATAATAAGGGAAATACTAATTATTGATATTTAGTATAGGGAATAACCTAATGAGATCAGCATATATATTTAATTTTTAGATAGATTATATTCTTTTGAAAACTCTATAAATTTTTCTATCAATCTAGAAAACTCTTTATCCTTATGGTAGAGCAGCTTTAGACGCCTCTTTATCTCTAAATTTTTTATTCGACTCACGGTTATTTCTTTTCTTTTTTCCTCTTCTCCTATAGTTAACTTTGAAACACAAGCTACTCCCAGGTCTTTTATCACGGCTCTTTTTATTGCTTCAGTCCCTCCAAATACAAAGACATTTTTATCTCTTATTCCCATAGCATCTTCATAGGTTTTTCTGCTTCCACTCCCTTTTTCCCTAAGTATAAAAGTTTCTTCTTCTAATTTTTTACGGTCTATTACTTTTTTCCATTTTTTATTAGGAGATGATATTATTATCAATTCATCTTCCCAAAGATCCATTGTTTCTAGTTCTTCTATCACTATTTTTCCTTCTATTAATCCTATATCTATATTATTTTTTAATAAATCTTCTGATATTTCCTGGGTATTTGTAATATATAGTTCTATATCAACTTTAGGATATTCTTGTTTGAAGTCGGCTATTATATCAGGCAAAAGATATGTTCCTATAGTTGTACTAGCTCCTATCCTTAGATTTCCAGACCTGACTTCCCTCATGTCTTCCATTACTTTCTGTGATTCTTCATATAAATTTAACATTCTCAATGCATATTTTTGAAAGACCTTTCCCTCTTCTGTTATATAAAGTTTTCGGCCCAGTCTTTGAAATAATTTAACTTTCATTTCTTCTTCTAATTCTTTTATAACCTGACTTATGGAAGGCTGGCTTATATAAAGGACCTTAGCTGCCTCTGTCATATTAAGCATCTCAGATACAGTATAATAGATCTCTAATTTTCTTATAGTCATAATAGTTCCTCCTTATTAATAGGTTTATACCTATCATTTATATAGAATATAAATATTTAACTTGTTCTTAATTTTAATTGTAAGATAAGTTCTAGCTCTTCAGTGAAGATTATATTTAAAATATATCATTCAAAGAGCCTTTTAGTAAATGATTTAATATTAAAAATCAAGAAATATATAAGTTATTTGAGTTTAATTATTATAGTTTTAAAAAGAGAGGTTTAGACATGAAAAATATTGGGTTGGTATTAGAAGGTGGAGGAACTAGAGGGGTTTATAGTACAGGTGTTTTAGATGCATTTTTAGAATATGGAATAGAAGTTCCATATGTTATAGGTGTTTCTATAGGTGCTTATAATGGCGCAGCATATATAGCTAAACAGAAAAAGAGAAACTATAAAGTTTATACAGAATATATCAATGATAAGAGGTTAATTAATTTTAAAAGGTTGATCAAAGGTGAATCCGTTCTAAATTCTAGATTTGTTTTTGAATTTATCAATAGAGATAAACACTTTTTCAATTATGATAATTTTTTTAATAGTAAAAATACTTTTATAAGCGTAAGCACAGATTGTATTACTGGAAAACCTGTATATTTTGAAAAAGATAAATATGAAAAAACAGATGTTGATGATATCATTAGATCTTCTTGTTCTCTTCCTTTTTTAAGTGAGATTGTAAAATATAAAGATCAAAATTTTTTAGATGGAGGGATTGCTGATTCAATTCCTGTAAGAAAAGCTATTTTAGATGGAAATAAAAAGATAATAGCCATTCTTACACATCCAAAAGGGTTTGAAGAAAAACAAGGTTGGTATCATAAAATTTCTTCTATTTGGTATCCTAAATTTCCTAACTTAACTAAAGCTATAAAATATAGATATCTATATTATAATGAATCGATACAAATTTTAGAGATGTTAGAAAAGCTGGGCAAAGCTTATATTATTAGACCTAAAAATATAAATGCCTCCATGATAGAGCACGATATAGATAAATTAAATAAATATTATGAGATAGGTTGGATACAGGGTGTAGATGAGATACAAAATGTTAAAGACTTTTTAGAGGCTTAAAATCAATCTAGATGTTTTATATAACTTTAGTCTAAACCTTGATTTGTCAAGAGGAAGATTGGTTTTGTTTTGCAACTTTTGAGTTTTATTTTACACTTTGAATGGAATTGCGAACTAAAAAAACATATGCTATACTCAAAGTACAGACTAAAGTTATTGGATGGAGGAAAAAGATGAAAAAAATATTAACAATATTTATAGCTGTGACCTCTATTACTTTTAGTTCACAGATGTATGGAGATATATCCAATGAACATTGGGCATATAGAGCGATCGAAAATCTATATATAAATGGAATACTGCCTAAAGATTCTACAAGCTTTGACGGTGATAAAAATATCAATAAATATGATCTGGTTTACTATCTGTCTAAAACTTTGAATAAGATAGATGAAACAAAGGCCAGTCAGTCAGACCTATTGATATTAGAACATCTAGTCTATGATTTTTCCAATGAATTGAATAAGATGGGATTTAATACAGATTTGTATATAAAGAAGATAAAAGCCAATGAAGACGATATAGAGATGTTGAACCAAAGGGTTCGGAGCAATGAACTTGAGATTGAAAAATTAAAGTTGGAATTGGAAAAGTTGAAATAATAGATATATTGTTTATTTAGAATTAAGTAATTACAGGAGGACAAAAGATGAAAAAATTATCATTTGATTTTTCTAATAATGACCAGTTTTTTGGTGGTCACGAATTAGAATTTATGAATACTCATATTGAGACAGCTGAAAAAGCGTTGATGGAAGGTACAGGAGCAGGAAACGATTTCTTAGGATGGGTAAACTTACCAGAAGCTTATGACAAAGCGGAATTTAAAAGAATAAAGGTCGCTGCTGAAAGAATAAAAAAACAATCAGAAGTTCTAATTGTAGTTGGAATAGGTGGATCTTATTTGGGGGCTAAATCTGCAATAGAATTCTTAACGCATACATTCTACAATGAATTACCAGCAGAAAAAAGAGATACTCCAGAGATATATTTTGCAGGAACAAATATTTCAGGAACTTATTTAAAGCATTTAATTGAGTTAATTGGAGATAGAGATTTCTCAGTAAATGTAATATCTAAATCAGGTACAACTACTGAACCGGCAATAGCATTTAGAGTATTAAAGAAATTACTTATAGAAAAATATGGAAAAGATGAAGCTAAGGATAGAATCTATGCTACAACAGATGCAGAAAAAGGAGCATTAAAAAAATTAGCTACAGGGGAGGGGTATGAAACATTTGTAGTCCCTGACAATGTAGGAGGAAGATTCTCTGTATTAACAGCAGTGGGATTATTACCTATAGCAGCAGCAGGAATAGACATAGATGCACTTATGGCAGGAGCAGCAGATGCAATGGTAGACTACAAGAAACCATATGCTGAAAATGACTGTTATAAATATGCAGCTGTAAGAAATATTCTTCATAGAAAGGGTAAAAACATAGAGTTATTAATAAACTATGAACCTAGATTACACTATATCGCAGAATGGTGGAAGCAGTTATACGGTGAATCTGAAGGTAAAGACAACAAAGGGTTATATCCTGCATCAGCAGACTTTACTGCAGATCTACACTCTTTAGGACAATATATCCAAGATGGAAAGAGACACCTTTTTGAAACACTTATCAATATAGAAACACCGGAACTAGATATGGTTATTGAAGAGGATGACTTAAATTTAGACGGACTAAACTATTTAGCGGGAAAAACTATGGATTATGTAAATAAGATGGCAGCAGAGGGAACCAGATTAGCTCATAGAGACGGGAATGTACCTAACTTAACTATCAATCTGCCGGAAGCTACTCCTTATCACTTAGGATATATGTATTACTTCTTTGAAAAAGCTTGTGCAATCAGCGGATACCTTTTAGGGGTAAATCCTTTTGATCAGCCAGGTGTAGAAGCTTATAAGAGCAATATGTTTGCATTGTTAGAAAAACCAGGATTTGAAAAAGAAACTGAAGAAATTAAGAAAAGATTAAAATAATATTATAACTTTAAATAAAGAACATAAGATTAGAGACCCCCTGTGGGTTTACTGGTTTTATGTTTTTTTTGTTGATTAAAAAGCTATATATTTTTTTGTATTATATTGTTATAATTATAGAGGTTACACTTTAAAAAAATTAAATTGTATAGATATATTTTTATGATGTTTTATACTTAAATAAATGAGGAGAAAGAAGATGAAAGATTTAATTAGTATAACTGAGGTGTCTCAATATCTGGGAATAACAACGAGAACAATTAGATATTATGAAGAATTAGGTCTTATAACTCCTATTCAGGAAGGAAGAGGAAAGAGACATTATTCGAGAGAAAATATAAAAAAATTGATGTATATAAAAGAGTTGAAGGAAAAGGGGTGTCCTTTAAAGGAAATTCAGGAGTTATTTGGCGGTAAATGCTGTCATGAAAAATTTAAGATTTTGAGGACAGTACACGATGAAAATATAGAAAAGATAAAAAAGCTAAAAGAACAGAATAATAAAATAAAAGAAGAATTGGAGATAATAGAAAAATTAGGTGATAAAAATGAAGCTTTTGAAATAAAGAAGTTTAAAAAGAAAAAATATAAAGCTTTAAGGGAAAGGATCCCAATCGATATAGATAGGGAGATAGAGGCTATTTGGGATTTTGGAAATAATAACAGTATTTCCATGGGACATTTAGGATCGGAAATAGTCTATGTGATAGAGGAAGATAATTTCAAGGGAAAAAAATGGGAACTATTTGATTATATATATTTAGATGATGGGAAGAAAAATAATGAGATAAATGAAGGGGATTATCTTGTGATGTATACAAGAAATGATGTTTACGGAAGAAAAAAAAGTATGAACCTTTTTGTGGATTATATAGAAAAAAATAAACTTGAAACAGAAGGATCATTTTATATGATTCCAAGAGCTAATATTCTTTGTAAGTCAGAACAGAAGTTTTTAGTTATTTCAGAGTTTAGAATAAAACTTTTAAAAAAGTAGCAGAAATGCTGCTTTTTTTTGTATATTTTTATTCATTGAATTGACCTTGAGTTAATTAAAAATTAAAAATAAAAGATTAAAAGTGTTATTTTGGTTAATTAATATTAACTTTTAGGTTTACGTAGGGTAAGTTTTGTTTGACAAAAAAACAAAACTTACATATAATGCTCTTGAGAATTAAATAACTATAGAGGAGAATAAGGATGAATAATAATGTAAAAAAGGGATTGTTTTTTGGAATCTTAGTAGGATTTGCGTGGGGATTGGATACAGTATTGATGGGAATGGTTGGACAGAACCCGACATTACAAGGGTTTAAATCAAGTGCATTGGTATCAGCGTTTTTGCATGATGGGTTTTGTTTTTTTTGGTTAGCAGTTGTTATGTTTTTCAGAAAAGAACTTGCAGGAGTTTTTAAACTGTTAAAAACTAAAAAAGGTAAAGTATCTCTTTTGGCAGCAATAGTTGGTGCTCCTGTAGGGATGAGTGGTTATGTTATAGGAATTAAATATGCTGCACCAGCTTATGCGTCTAGTATCTCAGTTATTTATCCAGGTGTTGGAGCTATTCTGTCTTACTTTATACTAAAAGAAAAACTTTCTATGAGAGCGGTAATAGGAATAACTATCAGTTTAATAGGTTCGGCAGCTCTGGGGTATTCAAAAGTAGATCTTTCACTATACCCGGATTTTTATAAAGGGATAGCATTTACCTGTATAGCTGTTCTTGGATGGGCATTTGAAGGGGTTATTATTGGTTATGCTATGAAAAAAATAAAAGATGAAGATAATATAAAGGCATCACCTCAGCAGTTTCTTACGGTTAGATACCTTACATCTTTTGCGGTATATGCTTTAGTAATTATGCCGGCAGTCGGTGGATACCCTGTAGTTGCAAAAATTGCCCAAAGCAGAGATATATTATATTTTGCCGGAATAGCTGTTTTAGGAGCTACAACATATCTTTCATGGTATAAGGCAGTGGATTATATTGGTGCTGCAATGGGAACGGCTCTTAACAGTACAGCAGCATTTTGGGCAATTATATTCAGCTGGCTAATATTAGGAACAGAAATTACACCTTATTTAGCAGTATGTGGGGCAGTAATAATCGTAGGAGTATTTATCTTTGCTATAAATCCCAATGATTTTAAAAAGAAAAAAAATCTTGAAGTTAAAACTGAAAATAATTAAAAAATCATAAAAATTAGATATAATTTTAAAAGGAGCAATAATATGTTAAAAAAAGATATAATTGATAATATGCAGAATATTGTTGATAACTGTATGGGAGACTCTAAACCAGCGTGTCAGTCAGCATGTCCAATGCATACCGATATAAAGAGATACGTAAGATTGATAGGAGAAGGAAACGGAGAAGAAGCTATATCTGTAATTAGAGAAAAACTTTTTTTACCAAAAATATTAGGAAGAATTTGTGCTCATCCATGTGAAGGCGGCTGTAGAAGAGGGGGGGAAGACAACCCAATATCTGTTGCAAATCTTAAAAGATACGCAGCTGATAACTTCGACAACCATAAAAATTGGGATATCTCAAAAGAAACTGAAACAGGAAAAAAAATTGCTGTTATCGGGTCGGGACCAGCTGGAGCACAGGCAGCTACAGACTTGGCTCGAAAAGGTCATAGTGTAACAATTTATGAGAAGCTGGATGTAGTCGGAGGAATGATGAGAGTAGGAATTCCTGAATACAGACTACCTAGAAATATTATAGATGAAGAATATTCTTTCCTTGAAAAATTAGGAGTAGAGATCAAGCTTGGGGTAGAGATCGGTGTAGATATAGAATTTGAAACTCTTAAGGAAGAAAATGATGCTGTAATATTAGCTGTTGGAAAACATGTAGGAAGGGTAGATAGAAGATTAGAAAACCATGATAATAAAGGGGTGTATTCTGCAGCAGAGTATTTAAGAGAGATTTCTTTAACAAGGAACATTAAAGGTACAGGAAAAAAAGTAGCAGTTATTGGTGGCGGAGATGTTGCCATGGATTGTGCCAGAGCATCCCTTAGGGTTGAAGGAGTAGAGGAAGTTCATGCTGTATGTTTAGAATCTACTTATGAAATCATGGCTTCCTCTATGCATGAAATTAAAGGTGCCCTTGCAGAAGGGGTTAAGATAAATCTAGCTGTCGGGACCAATAAAATAATTGTAGGTGAAGATGGAAAAATAAGCGGACTTGAAGTTAAAGAATGTATATCTATCTTTGATGAAGATAGAAGATTTAATCCGAAATTTAATGAAGAAAATAAAAGAATATTAGATGTGGATACGGTAGTATTTGCTATAGGACAAGGTGTAGATTCATCTTTTGATAAAGAAGAAACAATAGCTAAAAAAGGTAATGGAACATTTGAAACTGATGAATTTACATTACAGTCAACTAACGATAAAAAAGTCTTCGCAGCAGGAGATTGTGCTTCATCATTTGTAGTAATTGGAGCGATGTCAGAGGGAAGAAGGGCAGCCACTTCTGTAGATAGATTCTTGAAAAAAGAGTCTATATTTGAAGGAAGGATAAAAGAGGACGAGATGTCGTGTGAGACAAAACTTTATATGCCTACTGAATACCTTTCTAAAGGATGGGATTTGGCTGAAAAAGTAGAAAGAGTATCTGTAAATGAATTGAATCCATCAGAAAGAATAAAATCTTTCGACGAGGTTGAATTTTCTTTTACAAAGGAGCAGGCAGAAAAAGAAGCGAACAGATGTCTTCAATGTGAGTGTAAACTTTGCATGAAAGAATGTATGATGATGAAAGAATATACATCATGCCCCAAAGAACTATTTAAAGAATATTTGGAAAAAGGATATGAAAAAATGGATATGAATATAGCTTATTCATGTAATGAGTGTAGTCAATGTACTATAAAATGTCCAAATGATTTTAAGATTAGAGAAAATTTTATGGATATGAGAAAAGGTTATGTAAAAGCTAATGATGGTCTTTCACCACTTTCTGGACATGATGCTTTAGATGATGGACAGGAATTGGAATGCAGTAAAAAGTATTCGGTAACAATTAAAGGTGAAAAGAAAACTAAATATGTATTGGTACCTGGATGTACAGTATCTGCATCATTACCAGAACATATTGAAAATACACTTTTACATATGAAGGAAGTGTTAGGAGAAGAGGTAGGAGCGGTACTTCAATGCTGTGCAAAACCAACTCTGATAATTGGAGAAGAAGAGTTGTTTGAAGAGAGATTTTCTCGTGTACAAAAAGAAATTGACAGCACGGGAGCAGAAATAATAGTAACACTATGCCCATCTTGTTATATGACTTATGATGAATATGCAACTCAGGAAGTTATTTCTTATTGGGATCTTATGAAAGAAAAGATAGGTATTCCAAAAGATCAAAAGAAAGTAGGGGAACTTTCAGATGTAATATTTAATATTCACGATGCCTGTCCTACAAGAAATATTGGATCACATCACGAAAGTGTTAGATGGATATTGGAGGAATTAGGCTATAATTATGAAGAGATGAATAACATCAAAGAAAATACAAGATGCTGTGGTGTAGGTGGAATGTTAGGTTGTATAAATGAAAATCTCTATAAAGATATAGTAGATAGAAGAGTTAACGATACTACCCAAGATCATATTATCTCCTACTGTGGTTCATGCAGGGGATCTATGGAATTAGGCGGGTTGGATTCACTTCATATATTGGATTTAATTCATGGAGATTGTTATTTGAAGAAAGATGCAAAGAAAAGAAGTGGTAACTACGGTTTTCATAATAGATTAGATGCAAAAAAGAGGTTGAAAAAATATAAAAATTAAAAGGTTAAAAATTAAAAGTTCTCTTAGGAGAACTTTTTTTTAGAATTTTATTATTCTTCACATTAACTTCACAAAGGTCGGTTATTATATCTATGTAAAGAAAGTAAAATAAACTAAATCGGGGAGTGATTAAAATGAAAAAGAAAATAATAGTAGGTTTATTAATGGTATCAGCACTATCTTTTGGAGCAGTAAATAACAACTCAGGAAATATGCACAACAACACGAATAACAATGGTCAAAGAGGATCGTACCATACTCAAATGATGAATAACTTATCTGAAAATCAACAAACAGAATTAACTAAGATGATGCAGGACAGAAGGGAAGCTAATTATAAAAAGAGTTTAGATATGAGATCTAAGCAATTGGAATTAGAAAAATTATTAGCAGAAGATAAGGTAAATTGGAAAAGTGTAGAAAGAGTAAATAAACAAATATTGGATATGAAAGCTAAGCAGAGATTGGATGGTATGAAATTTAGAAGTGATATAGAGGGGAAATATGGAATCTCTATGGGTCATAAGGGGACAAGAGGTAATTGCGGATCTACAGGTGGAAAGCATATGAAGAATGGGCATATGGGAAATGGCAACCACATGAATGGCGGAAACGGATATAGAAATAACTAAGACTAAATAAATAAAAATAGGAGCTCTCAGGGGCTCCTATTTTGTATAACTAAAAGGGAGAACATTGGAAATGAATAAAATTTTATTGATGTTTTACATAATTTTGCTGGGCTCAAATATGAGTTTTGCAGCTTCTAAAGATATAATAGGGGCAGGAAATAAAGATTATATAAATTATACAGTTGAAAAAGGAGATACTTTAGGGGAGATAGCAGTGAGGTATGAACAGGATTTAGGAGTGTTAAGCTATAATAATCCACAAATTGGAAAATATCTAAATATAGGTGAAAAACTGTTAATAAGTAAGGAAAATTTTATTGTATATCGGGTAAAAAAAGGAGATACACTGTCTGGAATAGAAAATAAATTTCAAATAAAGGCAGACCAGGTAAAGATCGACAATAAATTAAAATCAGATAAAATATACCTAAGCCAAGAGTTGATAATAAAAGATCCTAGGATAAACCTCTCTAATGATAGAAGGAAAAATAATAATAGTATGCAGGAAATAAATATTTATTGGCCAGTAGAGTGGAAAGGGGTGACCAGTCCCTATGGGAGGAGACTGCATCCTATATTGAAAAAATACTTGGGACATGGAGCTGTGGATCTGCGAGCTAATTATGTACCTGTAAAAGCAGCGGAAAATGGAGTAGTAACTTATGCAGGATGGATGAAAGGTTATGGAAATTTAGTAATAATAAAACATTTAAATGGATATGAAACCAGGTATGCCCACTTAAATAAGATAGAGGTAAAAAATGGACAGAGTGTAAAATCTGAACAATTGATAGCAGAGAGTGGTGAAACAGGTAATGTAACTGCTCCCCACCTTCATTTTGAAATTAGAAAAAATGGAATACCGACAAATCCTATGAATTATTTTAAATAAAAAAAAACAAGTTTTCACTTGTTTTTTTTTATCCCATTAATTTTTTCAAATATTTGAAAAAATCTTTCTTGTGTTCTTCAGATGTGATACAGACATTGGAAAACATCTCCATAATCTCTTGGTTAGTACTGTTAAGAGCTGATTTTACAGCCAGAGATTGATTTAATATATCACCGCAATATTCTCCGTTTAGGAGCATTTTTTTCATTCCCTTTATTTGACCCTCAATTTTATTTAACCTGGTAATAATACTTTTTCTAGCTTCGATTATCTCCTCGTCATTCAACTTTGAGATGGTGCAGATCAGGTCGAGATCCTGCTGCCAAGATTTTAATCCACCCTTCATCTCGTAGATATTTTCAAATCCTAAATCAGCCATCTCAATACAAGCCTCTTTGCTTATATGTCCAACAGCACAATAAATAAGATATGTTTTTTTTCTATCTAGTTTTTTAATTTCTCTTTTGAAGATACGTGGTTTTTCAAAGTCTATCAAGATAGCACCATCTAACCTTCCTTCGTATAAAAATTCCTTTTCAGTCCTCACATCGATGATAACAAGATCATTTTCCTTTGTTATCAGTTTTTTTGTTTCTTGAGGAGTAATAGAGTTGTATATAGTTGTTATAGTTTCGTTTTTCATGAATAAATACCTCGTAAATTAGATTTTAATAATAAAGATATTATAACCCCGGGATTACTTTCTGTCAATTTAATGAAAATTAAAAATTAATCTTAAAGATTGTTAAAAATTTCTAGAAATAACATTTATTGTATGGAATACTGCAGTAATAGATGAAAAATAAATAAAAAAAATCAGTACTATCAGTAGTATTTTTGAGTGATTTGGAGTACTAAAAGAGAAAAGAATGAACCAAATCGAGATAAAGATGCATAAAGTAAGTAAATACACTTGACTCTCTATTTCTAATTTGCTATACTAGTACCGGGTATAGTAAATTAGAAAAACTTGATATAGATGTGAAAAAAAATACAATAGAAAGCGGGAGGAGTACAATGAGCAAAAGAATACTAGTAGTAGGTGGAGTAGCAGGTGGAGCATCAGCAGCAGCAAGATCAAGAAGATTAGATGAAAATGCAGAAATAATAATGTTTGAAAGAGGTCCGGTAGTATCATTTTCAAACTGTTGTTTACCATATCATATCTCTGGTTTAGTTGAGCAGGAAGAAACATTAATATTAATGACACCGAAAAAATTTAAAGGTCAGTATAAAATAGATGCAAGAGTAAACAGCAATGTTGTATCTGTAAATACAGAGGCTAAAACAATTGAAGTTGAAAATACTTTAACTAAAGAAGTAACCACTGAAAAATATGACGCACTAGTAGTATCCCCTGGAGCAGACGCCATCGTACCTCCGTTTAAAGGATTAGATAAGATAGATAACTTCGTATTGAAGACAGTCCCTGATGTCTCTAAGATAATGAAGTTTGTAAAAGCTAAAAACCCTAAGCATATCACTGTAGTAGGTGGAGGATTCATAGGGTTAGAAGCTGCTGAAAATTTAAGAGAAGCAGGGATAGAAGTTACTTTAGTAGAGGGAACTGATCAAATAATTCCATTTGTAGATAAAGAGATATCTTACTTCGGACAGGCTGAAATGGTTAAGCATGGAATCGAAGTGGTTTTAGAAGACCTTGTAGAAGGATTTGACACTAAAAAAGTATTATTAAAATCAGGAAGAGAGATAGAAACTGATGGAGTAATCTTAGCTATAGGAGTAAGACCATCTACTGGATTCTTAAAAGATTCAGGGATAGAATTAACTGATAGAGGGTATATAGTGACTAATGATAACTATGAAACAACAGCAGAAGATGTTTATGCAGCAGGAGACGCAATCTTAGTTAGAAACCAGTTAACCGGAAACTTATGTCCATTAGCAATGGCAGGTCCTGCTAATAAGCAAGGAAGATTAATTGCTGACAGAATAAGCGGTAGAGAGATCAAAAACAATGGTTATATAGGATCAGGAGTAGTTAAATTATTTGATATGAACATAGCTTCTACAGGATTATCTGAAAAGATGTTAAAAGATTCAGGGATCGATTATGAAGTAGTATATGCAGCACCTCCAGGAATAGTAGGAATAATGCCGGGAGCACACTTGGTATTCTCTAAACTTTTATTTGAAAAGAAAACTGGAAAAGTATTAGGAGCTCAATTTGCAGCAGCAGGAGCACCGGACAAGAGGGCAGACGTAATAGCCACTGCAATAAAAGCCGGTATGACAGTAGAGGATCTATTTGATTTAGAATTAACTTATGCTCCTTCATTTGGAACAGGTAAAGATGTAGTAAATAAGATTGGATACATAGGTTCAAACTTAAACGAAGGTGCATTTAAGCAGGTAACATTTATGGAAGTATATGACCTATTAAAAGCAGGAGAGCAGGTTATTGATGTTAGAGAAGTTTGTGAATACGAGGCAGGACATATAAAGGGAACTGTAAATATTCCTATGAGTGTTATGAGAGAGAGATTAGATGAACTGGATAAAACAAAGACAGTATATGTTCACTGTAGAACAGGTGAAAGAAGTTATAATATGACATTGATGCTTCAGGCAAATGGTTATGACGTTAAAAACGTTGCAGGAAGTTATGAATTTGTAAAGATGTATGAAGAGGTATCTTGTTACAACGATAAAACAAGGGAAGAGATTATGATCGGTGACTGTGTAGGTTGTTGTGCAACTTTAGAAAATACAAAGTTCTAATAAAAAAACTGGTTTAAATAAATAAGGGGAAGGAAACCTTCCTCTTAAATTTTATGATATATAACGTGAAAAAAAATACAAAATTTAATTATTATTTTAGGAGGTTTGAAAATGAAAAAGGGTCAAAATTTGGCAGGATTAATAGTACTAATACTAATGTTAATTGTAGGAAAAACAATGCTGGGAAGCTCAATGTTATTTTTTAGATTATTAGCAGGAGCAGGATTTGGATATGCATTGACTAGAGGATTTATGGGGTTTGCAGGATCAGTAAATAGAGCTTATAATACAGGTTCAACAAAATTAATGAGAATATTAGCTTATATGTTCTTAGGTACATCTATCTTGTCGGCAGCATTTTTATATAATGCAGACGCCAGTTCATACGATCTTTGGGTAAACCAGGTTAACTCTGGATTGATCCTTGGTGGAATTATGTTTGGATTTGGTATGACATTCTCAGTTTGTTGTGCATCAGGAGTTTTAACAGACGTTGTTACAGGATTTTCAAGA
Organism: Fusobacteria bacterium ZRK30; assembly: GCA_024628785.1. Lineage (NCBI taxonomy): Bacteria > Fusobacteriati > Fusobacteriota > Fusobacteria bacterium ZRK30. The sequence continues at coordinate 455,383 of CP102405.1, read as the reverse complement.
GGATTCATTACTCTTATCTTCTTTGGTATGGGTGTTTTCTTAGGATTCCCTTTCCAAAGAGCTGCTGCTTGGGTAACAGAGGCTGGAATTCCAACAGACTGGATTAGAAAATCATGGTTTACATCTGAAACAGGTGCAAAATTATATAATGGAGTTTATTTCCCGGATCTATTCAAATGGGATGGATTAGATGGATATTTAGGAGCGGTTTTATTAACTTCATTACTTTGTGGAATTGTAGTATACTTATCTAAAAAATATGAATCATCTAGAAGAGTATCTGGAACTTTTACAGGGGTACCCAGTGAAATAGAGCAAGTTAAAATTGTTACACAAGATAAAGATAGTAATAAAGAGTTCAAATTATTAAGTGAAGAAACATATACAAGATTATTTGTTACACCATGGTCTATGAAAGTAGGTGCATCGGTAATAGCTGTTATATTCACATTATTAATGGGCGTAACTAAAGCCGGTTGGGGAGCTTCTACACCTTACGGATGGTGGTTCGGAAGATTCTTAATGATATTTGGAATATCACCAGAATCATTATCTAACTTTACAAATTTCCCAGTAAAATTCTATACAATGCCATTTTTCAATCACCCAATCAATGTTCAAAACGTTGGAATTATGGTAGGAACAGTAATTTGCTTACTTTTAGCTGGAACGTTTAAGAGTACAACAACAAGCGAAATCAAAATTACATTCAAACAAGCAGCTCTATATGCTATGGGTGGAATATTGATGGGACTTGGAACTAGACTTGCAAATGGTTGTAACGTAGGAGCATTATATACTCCAATTGCAAACTTCTCACTATCTGGATGGGTTTTCTTTGCTGCTTTAGTAGGTGGAGGAATCTTAGGAAACAGGGTTGCAGTAAAAATAAAATAGTATTTTATTTATTCTTTTGCGGATGATAAAATACCTTGCAAACTCTTAATTCCAGACAGTATTGCAGGGTTAAAAAATAGCAGTAAAAATAAAAATTATAAAAAAATATGTTTGACAAATATAACTGAAATGGATATACTAGTCTCAACATAAAAATATATGAATGAAGATAGAGGTTGCAAACCTTAAGAGTATTTTGGAGGAGTCGGATAGATTTTGAAACCAAAAGAAAGGAAGTTTTGCCGAAATTTAAGATTTGTCGAAATCTTAAGTTGGGACTATGGATAATATCTGTAGTACTGTCATTATCAGAAGATAATGGGGAGCTGTCGAATGATTTTAAGATAAAAACCTATTATACATAATTATAGGTTTATAAATTAGAGTTATCGGTAGAGATCCGATAACTCTTTTTTTGAGTTAAAAGATCTCCTTTCTTCAAAATACTTAGGAGGAAAGATATGAGAGGTATAATAATTGTATTGTTATTAGGAGTTATGAGTAGTTTAGGGTTTGGAGCGGATTCATCAGAGACAGCGTTAAATTTAGGAGTGTGGACACTTCTACCGCCGGTTATAGCTATAACGTTAGCTTTTATTACTAAAAACGTAATTTTGTCGTTGTTTATAGGAATCTATTCGGGGTCGTTCTTATTGGGGATAACTCAGGGGAAAAATTATCTGTTTAGTTTAATTGGAGGATTTTCTGATATAACTAATAGAATCATCGGATCTATGGCAGACTCATGGAATGCAGGTATAATCTTACAGTGTTTAACTATCGGTGGATTGGTAGCATTGATCTCTAAGATGGGAGGAGCAAGAGCCGTAGCAGAATCCTTGGCTAAAAGAGCTAAAACTCCCAGGTCAGCTCAATTGATCACTTGGGTTATGGGGTTATTTATCTTCTTTGATGACTATGCTAATGCACTTATTGTTGGACCGATTATGAGACCTATAACAGACAAGATGAGAATATCGAGAGAAAAATTAGCATTTATAATAGATTCAACAGCAGCTCCAATTGCAGGAATAGCTCTTATCTCTACCTGGGTAGGATATGAGATATCGGTAATAAAAGACGGATATTCACTTATAGGGATGGAAAATATAAATGCATACAGTATCTTTGTACAGACAATTCCATATAGATTTTATAATATCTTGATGTTGGTATTTGTAGCATCTACAGCATATTTCTTGAGAGAATTTGGTCCTATGGCTAAAGCTGAAAGAAGAGCCAGAACAACTGGTCAGGTAACAAGTGGTTCAGCAGCTAAAGTCAGTCCGGAAGAAGCGGCAATGATAGCTCCTAAAGAGGGAGTAGTGCTTAACATATGGAACGCTATCATACCAATTATGGTATTGATCATAGGTTCGTTTGTAGGTTTCTATCTAAATGGAAAAGGTTATTTAGAGGGAGCGGTACTAGAGACTGTAAATAATTCTCCATTGTCGTTCTATGCTATCAGAGAAACTTTCGGAAATGCAGATGCTTCATTGGTAATATTCCAGGCAGCATTATTCGCATCCATCGTAGCTATCGTTATGGGGATATCTAAGAAAATATTTAAGTTTTCAGAGGCTATCGACACTTGGGTACATGGGATGAAATCATTGGTGATCACAGGAGTTATCTTATTATTAGCTTGGTCATTGACATCTCTGATAAAGGAATTAGGAACATCTGTATACCTGGTAAACGCATTGGCTGGAACTATACCAAAAGCAATTCTGCCATCGATCATATTTGTCTTGGGATCAGTAATTGCTTTTTCTACAGGAACATCATATGGAACTATGGGAATATTGATGCCGCTGGCAATACCATTAGCTAATGCTATCGGTGGAGCTGCTGGATTATCGGGAGAAACATTATCATCATATATAATCATGAGTATAGGAGCAGTTCTTACAGGAGCTATCTTCGGGGATCATTGTTCACCAATATCTGACACGACTATTCTTTCATCTATGGGAGCTGAATGTGATCATATAGAGCATGTAAAAACTCAAATTGTATATGCACTTGCGGTAGGAACTATCACAATATTATTTGGATATCTGCCAGTTGGAATGGGAGTATCTATCTATGTAGTATTGCCTATATCTATACTAGCTACTATACTTACTGTAAGATTTGTAGGTAAATCAGTAGAAACAGTATCAGAGACAAGGGAAGAAGTGGAGTTAGTATAAAAAAATTAGTAAGCCTAGTCGGAGTTCCGACTAGGTTTTTTTTATTTTGAATGATAATTATGGTATAATAAAATGATAAAAAACTAGTGTAATATAGATTGGGGGAAAAAATGAGGATATTAATAATAAGGCTGAGTTCTATAGGGGATGTTATATTGACCACCCCAATCCTAAAAAAATTAAAGGAAAAAAATAAAAATTTAAAGATTGATTTTATAGTTTTGGACAAATTTAAAGATGCTATAGAGGGGAACCCTAATATAGATAATCTGATTATCTTTAAAAAAGATACAGATGACGGAATAAAAAATATAAGGCGTTTTTCAAAATTATTAAAAGAAAATAACTATGATTATGTGTTTGATCTGCACTCTAAGATAAGATCTAGATTGATTACATTTTTTTTGGGAGAGAAAACTTTCAGGTATATAAAAAGATCATTATATAAAACTATCCTTGTAAAATCTGGATTGATTAAATATAGAGCTGATAATACCATAGTGAAGAATTACTTTGATGCTTTCAAAGTTTTAGGGATAGACTATAATGGAGAAGATTTAGAGTTTAATTTTTCTAAAAAGGATGAAAAAAAAGTAGAAAACTATAAAAATTATGTGGTATTTGCACCAGGAGCTTCTAAAAATACTAAAAAATGGACTATAGAAGGATTTGGTAAATTAGCTCAATTGATAAAGGAAAGATATAAAGCAGAGGTAATCCTGATTGGAAGTCCTAAAGAGAAGGAAGAATGTGAAAATATCAATAAAATAAGTGGGAATATCTGTATAAATCTGGCTGGTGAATTGAGTCTGAAAGAGAGTGGAGCATTGTTAGCAGGGGCAAAATTTTTGGTGACCAATGACTCGGGACCATTTCATATCGGCCGGGGAGTTAAGACAAAGTCCTATGTGATATTCGGCCCTACAGATCCAAATATGTTTGAATATGATGAGTTAGGAGTTTTGATCTATGGTAATGAACCATGTTCCCCGTGTTCATTACACGGAGATAAAAAGTGTCCTAAAGATCATTTTAATTGTATGAGGAATATCAGTGCTGAAGATATAATGAAAATAATAGATAAAAAATAAAAATCGAGGAATTTCCTCGATTTTTTTAATTATTCAGATAATAAAATCTACGGAATAAATAAAAGATTATAAAAATCTAGATTATGCCTGTTTGGATGCAACGTCACGTTGCTTTTTATTTGACCAATTTACATGAATCCCCTATACACTGGCTCAACTCTATATTCAATGCTTTTACAGAGATATTTATCTCTATAGCGGAAAGAGTCAGGGAGATCATCAGTAGGATCAAACTCCCGGCAAAGACGAATTCTGCTAAGATAATCTGTTGCAAAAATATTAAAAACATGGAAAAGACACAGAAGAACAGGGAAAAAATTCCTATTAATTGCATATTTTTTATAATTTTTATCCTTAACTTTAAATTCTCTATTTGAGGCATAAGGATACCGGCTCTATTTACCTCCTGGGTTGCCTGGTTATGCAGTGACCTGATAAGATTACTTAGGGCCAAAAATCTGCTTGTGTAGGCTAAGAGCAGGAGTGAAATGGTAGAAAAAATTAATGCCGGTGTTGTAAGTGTTAACTGCATCTTGGACCGCCTCCATCTTTTAAGGAAATGTTTAAAGCTATTGTAGAAATTTTAATTTCTAGGGCAGAAATAATGAGAGATATTAAAAAACTAATGATGGAAGTGGTAAATAAAATCCATCCTATCTGAATATATTCAAAAAAAATAGTAAATGTAGAAAGGGTAGCCAAAAACAATGAAAATACAGAAAAAAATTGTATCCATTTAATATATTTTACCCGTAGTCTAAAATTTGAAATTTGGGCTTTGATATTACAATTTTTGTCCGGCTGGTTATGAAAATCTCTGATCAATTGAGACAGATTTAAATATCTAATGGTATAACCATTGAAAAACATAGAAATTCCTGAAAATAACAATGCTGGAATAACATAGTTCATAGAGCTCCCTCCTTACTATAAATGATTCATCTATTATGGAATGATAATTTATTTTATCAAGATAGTCTGGAATATACAAAATATTATTTACAAAAAATAAAAAAAGACAGATCCTTAATGGCTGTCTTTTTTTATGCTATTACTTGCTTAAAACCTTGTTTATTCTTGGGCTTAAAGTAGCGGCATTTTTCTTTAAAATTCTAGCAACTTCAACTGAATCTGCAGCTTTTAAAGATCTTAACATTTTAACACAAACTTTTACTTTAGTTAATTGACCGTTGATTTCAACTTTAACTGTTTGTAAGTTTGGCTTCCATATTCTCTTGTTCATGTTATGAGCGTGAGAGATACTGTGTCCGAAAGTCATACCTTTACCAGTGATTTCACATCTTTTCATTATATTGCACCTCCTCTTTATTAAAACATCGGCTTAAATTTTAGCATAAAGCAAGTAAAAAAGCAAGGTTTTTTCTACAATAAAGATATAGTTTTCTGTAAAAAAAAAAACTCTTATGATATAATAGAATGTATAAATATAGATAAAAGTCGAATAATAAAGAGGTAGTAAAATGAATGAACACAGTTTAAGCGTATTGGAATTTGATAAGGTAAAGGAAAACATAAGTGAATATGCTATTTTGGATGAAACTAAGGGGAAAATATTAGATGTTATTCCTATGAAAGATATAAATAGTATAAAGAAAGAATTAGAGAATGTACAAGATTTTATGGACATGCTGAAGTATGACGGTGGTATTGAACTGTCGGAGATAAAAAATATATTGGTCTATTTAAAGAAAACCAGTCTTATAGGAACTTATTTAGATGTAGAGGATCTCTATCATACTGCCAGAAATTTAAGGGTATTCAGAGTGATAAAAACTAAATTTGAAGAATTAGAGGGGAAATACAGAGGACTCTATATGAGGTTTAAAGATATACCTACATATAAGGGACTAGAAGAGTTGATTGAGGCAGTTATCGATAACCAGAAAGAAATAAAAGATACAGCCTCTCTGGATCTAAAAGATATCAGGTATAGTAAAAAATTAATTCAAAACAACATCAAAAGAAAATTTGATGATCTTATTTCAAATCCATCATATGCCAAGGCTATCCAAGAAAAGATAGTAACGGTGAGAGATGGTAGAAGTGTAATACCTGTAAAAACGGATTTTAAAGGTCAGATTAAAGGAATAGAGCATGACAGGTCATCTAGCGGGCAGACAGTATTTATAGAGCCTATAAGTGTGGTTTCACTGAACAATAAGATGAGAGAACTAGAGGTAAGGGAAAGAGAGGAGATAAGGAAGATCCTATTGAGACTTACTGACAATCTGAGAGCTAATCTAGATGGGTTGATGGAAGTAGGAGAAACTCTTTTAGTTTTAGACTATTTAAATGCTAAGTGTAGTTATGGATTGGATAATAAATGTATAATCCCTAAATTAAATCAGAGGGAATATATCTCCATTGTAGAGGGAAGACATCCATTGATCAATCCCAGAGAAGTTGTGCCTTTAACTTTTGAATTAGGAAAAAATTATAATAGTCTATTGATTACAGGGCCCAATACCGGTGGTAAAACAGTAGCTTTAAAAACAGCAGGATTATTGACTGTGATGACGTTATCCGGAATACCGATTACAGCCAGTGATAAAACAGATATAGGGTACTTTAGTGGTGTCTATGCTGATATAGGTGATGAACAGAGTATTGAACAGAATCTGTCATCTTTTTCGGCACATCTAAAAAATATTCAAACTATCCTGGTAGGAGTTACTAAGGCAAGTTTAGTATTACTAGATGAGTTAGGTTCAGGAACAGACCCCATAGAGGGATCGGCGTTTGCCATGGCAGTGATAGATTATCTCAAGGAAAAAAAGTGCAAATCAATGATATCTACCCATTATAGTGAGGTAAAAGCTCATGGATACAACGAGGATGGGATTGAAACAGCATCTATGGAATTTGATCCTGAGACACTGTCACCTACTTATAGATTACTCATGGGAATTCCAGGGGAGAGTAATGCTCTGACTATTGCCAAAAGATTGGGAATACTTCCTGAAGTGATTGAAAAAGCCAAAAGTTATATCAGCGATGAGGATAAAAAAGTAGAGGGAATGATAACTAATATAAAGGAACAATCAGATGAACTGGAAAAAGCCAATGAAGAGGTAAAACAGTTAAAGTCTGAAGCTGAAAAGCTAAAGGAACAGTATGCTGAAAAAGTAAGAACATTGGAAAAAGAAAAAGAAGAGATACTGGAAAAAGCATATAAAGAGTCGGAACAGATGATGAAAAATATGCAGGCTAAGGCAAAAGCTCTGGTTGACAAGATTCAAAGGGAAGACAATAAAAAAGCCGAGGTAAAGGATGTTCAAAAAAGTTTGAATATGCTTAGAAACTCCATGGTAGAAGAGAAAAAGAGAAAATTAATGATGAAACCAAAAGTTATCAGAAAGATATCTTACGGGGTAGGAGACAAGGTCTTTGTAAAGAGTTTAAAACAGCACGCAGTTATCCTTCGTCTATTTATGAATAAGGATCAAGCTCAAGTACAGGCAGGAATCCTAAAGATGGTAGTTTCACTAGAAGATATAGGAATAATGAAGGATGAGAAGAAAAAAACATACACTAAGATGCACAGCCATAAAGGAAGCAGCGCTACCTACAAGATCGACCTGAGAGGTCAGATGGTAGATGAAGCAATAAATGAATTGGAAAACTATATGGATAGAGCTACATTGAATGGATACACTGATATTCAGGTAGTTCATGGAAAGGGAACTGGACAACTAAGAAAGGGAATCCAGGAATATCTTAGAACATGTAGATATGTAGCCAGTTTTAGAGATGCAAATATGAATGAAGGTGGATTAGGATGCACAGTAGTAACGCTGAAATAGATTATTATTATATAGTGGCAGCAGCAGGAGTTGGAAAGAGGATGGGACTCGACTACCCCAAGCAGTTTTTAGAGGTAGGCGGAAAACCAATATTTATAAAAACTCTGGAAGTGATTGAAAAAAATCACAGGGTAACAGGAATTGTAGTTGTAACCAATAAAGAATATATTTCTGAAGTGAAAAAGATGTGTGAAACATTTAAAATAAATAAGGTAATAGATGTGGTTAGTGGTGGAAAGGAAAGGCAGGATTCTATCTATAATGCATTGGAGTACCTTCCAAAAGAGAGTATAATTGGAGTTCAGGATGGAGTAAGACCATTTATAGAGGATAGATATATAGAAGATTCTTATACTAAACTCATGAAGGAAACTAATTTGGATGGTATAGTTGTAGGAGTACCTGTAAAAGACACTATAAAGGTAGTGAATTCAAAAGGTGAGGTAGTAGAGACTCCTAAAAGAGATCAGCTTTTTGCAGCCCAGACTCCTCAGGTATTTAGAGGTGAAATCCTGCACAGTAGTTATGAACAGGCGAAAAAACAAAAGTTTTTAGGAACAGACGATTCATCTTTGGTAGAAAAAGCCGGAGGATCTGTGGGGATTATCTTGGGGAGTTATGAAAATATAAAAATAACTACACCGGAAGACCTATTAATTTTTTCTAAAGAAAATATAAATTAGCGGCAAAATAAAAGGAGTGGAGCATGAAATTAGCAGTAGCACAAATAAATCCAACACTTGGGAATGTAGAGAAAAATAAGATAAAGATGATATCATATATAGAGAGTGCTATAAAAAAAGGCATGGAACTGGTAGTTTTTCCGGAACTATCTTTGACCGGGTACCTCCTGGAAGAGTTGACCTATGATGTGGCAGGGATCCCAGAAGAGTTTTATGAGCTGAGCAAAAAGATAAGTATTTTGTTTGGTGGTATAGAGGAAAGCAGGGATTACTATTACTATAATTCAGCCTTCTATTTAGAGGATGGAAAGTTGCAGCATACTCACAGAAAAGTATATCTGCCTACCTATGGTCTTTTTGATGAGGGAAGATATTTAAAGTCTGGAAATGAAATAAAAGCATTTGATACGAAATTTGGTAGATTTGGTATTTTGATATGTGAAGATGCCTGGCATCTTTCAAACCCTTATGTGTTGAGTATGGATGGAGCTGACTATGTATTTACCTTGGCAAACAGTCCGTCAAGGGGAGCTCAAGAGTCAAAATTGTCTCCTAACCAGACTTGGGATGAGATGATGAAGACTTACTCTAAATTACTCACAAGTTTTTATATCTTTGCCCACAGGGTAGGATATGAAGATGGGGTAAATTTTTTTGGGGGATCCAGGGTATATTCTCCAAATGGGGATGTTTTAGGTGAAGCTAAAAGTTTTGAAGAGGAAATGATAGTAGTGGAGTTAGATAAGAGAGATTTGAGAAGATCCAGGATAAATAACCCTGTGATGAGAGATGAAAAACCAGGATTGGTTATGAAAAGTTTAAAAAGAATAAATGGATAATTAATAAAATGATAAAAAATTGAAAATTTACCTTTATTAGTTTTAAGTTTGCCGTTAGGCACGGGGGTTATATTATGAATAAAATATTAAAGAATATAATAGGCGCTGTAGTTTTAGTAGTAATATTGCTAGTTTTTTATCTATTGACTTTTCAACTGTCCCACGAGAGGCTGGTAATAAAGGAAAGTAAAGCAGTTATATCGGTTGGAGATCTGAACAGCAAGAAAGTAAACTCTTACTATGAGTTATATGAAAAAGCTACCCAGACAGACCTTGAAGAGGCTAAAAAGTGGACGAAATATATAAAGGGATTGGACCTTATTTATTACAACGATTCTGACGATGGAAATCAAGGTGAGGACAAGGAGATAATGGTTATAAACCTAGGGTGGTTATATCCTGTTGCTAAATTTAAACAGGGGGAATATTTTGATGATCTGGGAAAAAATTATTTTTCTCTAAAAGAGGTGTATCAAAAACAGCTTGAGGAAGATTATGATGTGGATAAAAAAATTTATATGACTAACTACAAAGGGTATTATTTTATATCGGATGATGTGATGAAACTATCTGACTACATGAAATTACTTGTAAAAAAAGAGATAAATAAAAATATATCTTCTAAGATGAAAGGTGATACTTTAGGGGAAGCAGTAATAGATTTGGAAGGGTTAACTCAAGGGTTAGATGCTATAAAGATAAATGTGGATTATGAAAAAAATGAATTATCTATGAATGGATACCTATATGGTGATTTGGAATTTTCAAAATATCTTAATGGGATAGAGCAAAAGGATAGAAAATTTGCTAAATATATGGGCAAGGACAAGATATATATCACTAATACTGATTTTAGAGGTTTGGCCGTATTCATGAGAAGAAATGTAAATTCAGAAATAAACTCAATGTTATCTTTGGTGAAGATGTTTACAGGAAAAGACTTTGAAGACTATATGGACAAAGTAGATGGAGAGATGGTCTATGATTACGCTAAAAATCAAATGCTCCTCCCTGTGAAAGAGGTAAAAGACTTTAAGAAACTCATCGAGATCTTTGCAAAAAAAGAAGGAGATAAATATATCCTTGGCAACGGGGAAACGATAGAGATAAAAGAAAATATTATCTACTATAACGGAATTATGTCAGAGGGATCAATAACTCCCAAAGAGGATGAATTTATGAATATATCTTTAAATCTAGGATTATACAACCCTATATTAAGGGATATATACGTGGATATGGGAGGAAAAGTAGAAAAAAATAAGATAAAAATAAGAACAACCATAACAGATGGGGAGTTACTTGAAATATATAATAGGATGGAGGGCGAAAAAAATGATTAAGATACACAATACACTTACTAAAAAATTGGAAGAATTTATTCCTATAGAACCTGGTATGGTGAAGATGTATGTTTGTGGACCAACAGTATACAACTATATCCATATAGGAAATGCAAGACCTGCTATCTTTTTTGACACAGTGAGAAGATACTTTGAATATAGAGATTATAAAGTTACATATGTACAAAATTTTACAGATGTAGATGACAAGATGATAGAAAAAGCTAATGCTGAAGGGGTAACGGTAAAAGATATAGCTGACAAATATATCGAAGCTTATCTAAAAGATACAAAAAAAGTAAACCTAAAGGAAGAGGGGATGATAAGACCTAAGGCTACCGACCATATCAAAGAGATGATAAGATCTATCAAGATATTGGAAAGTAAGGGATACGCTTATGAATCTCACGGAGATGTATATTTTGATGTAGAGAAATATAAGGAAAACTATGGTGAATTATCCGGGCAAAAAATTGAAGATTTAAAAGCTGGAGCCAGAATAGAGATCACCGACATAAAAAAATCGTCTGTGGATTTTGCTCTGTGGAAGACAGCAAAAGAAGGGGAACTTTCTTGGGGATCACCTTGGGGTAAAGGTAGACCGGGATGGCATATTGAGTGTAGTGCAATGAGTGAAAAATATTTAGGAGCATCATTTGATATCCATGGTGGAGGACAGGACCTTATATTCCCCCATCATGAAAACGAGATAGCTCAATCAAAATGTTCTTATGGTGGAGACTATGCCAGATACTGGATTCATAATGGATACATCAACATCAAAGGGGAAAAAATGTCTAAGTCTAAAGGGAACTTTTTCCTGCTTCGTGAAATCTTAGAGGATTATGAAGGGAAAGTTGTTAGATTTTTCATGCTTTCATCTCATTATAGAAAACCAATTGATTTTTCAGAAATAGAATTAAATATGGCTAAGAGTGCAATAAACAGGATTGAAAACAGTATGCTGGCTATGCTGGAAAAATTAGATACTGAAAATTCAGTTGATGGCAGTGACGGGATGGAATTAAAGGCTGTTTTAGAGAGTTCTAAAATAAGATTTGTAGAAGCTATGGATGAGGATTTCAACACTGCCCAGGCTATAGGTGTATTATTTGAACTTATAAAAGAAGCTAATAAATCTATGGAGCAGAAACTGAGTAATGCAGGGAAGGAAGTCTTAAAAGATGTGTATACATTTATAAAAACAACTTTAATAGATGTATTAGGAGTGGAGATCGTAGTTGAAAAGCAGATCAAAGACCTGACTACAGAGTTGACGGAACTCCTAAAACAAATTGGGATAGAAAATCCTTTAGGAGAAAGTACAAAAAATTCAACTGTTGAATTAATTGAATTTTTAATAGAACAGAGAAAAACTGCTAAAAAAGATAAAAACTTTGCTTTATCGGACGAAATTAGAGATAAGATGGCTGAGATTGGTGTAAAAATAAAGGACGGAAGGGAAAAAACTACATGGACAATATAAGAATAAAGGAATTAAATGGATTAGCGCTGGCGTACTTAGGAGATGCTGTATGGGAACTGAGACTTAGGGAAAAATTTATAGCAAGAAATCTTAAAGTAAAAGATCTAAATAAATTGGTCAAGGCTCACGTAAGTGCTGTGGCACAGAGTAAGATATATTTAAGTATCGTAGATGAATTAGAAGATGAATATAGAGCTTGTGCCAGAAGAGCCAGAAATTCAAAAATTTCAACTTTTCCAAAATCATGTACTATGAAGGAATATAAAAACGCAACAGCATTTGAAGCGTTGATTGCCATGTGTTATATAAATAAAAGGGAAGATATAATAGAGGGAATTATAGAAAATTATGTATTTGAAAAGAAAAATGATGAGAAATAAAAAAATAATGATGCAGAACAAGCGGGCAAATTCCGTGATACCAGAGGAAGAGGAAAGAATAGAAATGGAGGGGGAAACTAATGAGTTCCCTATACAGGCAGAAGAAAATGATATTAAAAAAGGAGATGAGAAAAAAAAGATGAAGAAAAAAAGTAAATTTAAATTTAATATGAGTTTTCCAGGCTTTAAATTTCAAAAGAGTATAGGGATAGATCTTGGAACTGCAAATACATTGGTATACAATAAGCAAAAAGAAGAGATTGTTTTGAATGAACCATCTGTAGTAGCTGTAGACAGAGAAACAAAGAAGGTCTTAGCAGTAGGAAAAGAAGCAAAGGATATGTTAGGGAAAACGCCTGATCATATAATGGCAGTAAGACCACTCCGAGAGGGAGTTATAGCTGATTACGATATAACAGAAGCGATGATAAAATATTTTATAAAGAAAGTATTCGGTAAGTTAAATATGGTGTTGCCAGAAGTAATGATCTGTGTCCCTATTGAAGTAACCGGAGTAGAAAAAAGAGCTGTATTGGAAGCTGCAATTTCAGCAGGAGCAAAGAGAGCGTATTTAATAGAGGAAGCCAGAGCGGCGGCTTTAGGAGCAGGGATAGATATCTCGGCACCTGAGGGAAATATGATAGTAGATATTGGTGGAGGATCTACAGATATAGCTGTAATTTCACTGGGAGGAACTATTGTAAGTAAATCTATTAGGATTGCAGGAAATAACTTCGATGAGGATATCATTAAATATATAAAGAGAAGACATAATCTGTTGATCGGGGAAAAAACTGCTGAAGAGATTAAGATCAAGATAGGTACTGCAATTCCTTTAGAAGAGGATGAAACGATGATAATTAAAGGAAGAGACCTTATGACTGGATTACCAAAACCATTAGAGATAAGTTCAAGTGAAGTATTGGATGCCATAAAAGATTCCTTAGATGCTATAGTAACCAGTGTTAAGCAGGTATTGGAAAAAACACCACCAGAATTATCAGCTGATATAGTAGATAAGGGGATAGTTATGGCAGGTGGAGGATCGAAGATTAGAAACTTCCCGGAACTGCTGGCTAAAAACACCCTTTTAAATGTAGTTTTAGCTGACAATGCTTTGGAATCTGTGGTGCTAGGAGCTGGATTGGCCCTGGATAAACTAGCTGTTCTTAGAAAAATTGAGAAGGCTGAAAGATAATGTTTAATAGTTTGATTTTTGGAGATGAAGTAAAATCATTTCTAAAAAATGAATTGAAACAAAATAAGGAATCGGGGACCTATCTTTTCTACGGGGATAAGGGAATAGATCTGTTGGGATTAGCGATATCATTCACCATGGCTATGAACTGCCCGGAGTTAGAAAATAACTATTGTGGTGTCTGTGAAGTCTGTAAAAAGATAAAACATGGAAACTATGCCGACCTGGAGATTGTTGGTCTTTTACAGGGAGAGAGCAAAGTAGGGATAGATAAGATAAAAAATACCATATATAAGGCTTCCAGTTCTAGTTATGAGGGAAGAAAAAAAGTTTTTATTATAAAGGATATTGAGAGTATGAATAAATATTCTGCAAATGCTCTTTTAAAGATAATGGAAGAACCTCCTAAGGGAACATTTTTTATCCTTATATCTAATACTTTAAATGTTTTATCGACTATTTTATCCAGATCTATTGTGGTAAAGATTGATAAACCCTCTGCTGAAGCTTTAGGGGTGACTGAGAAAGTATATGATTTTTTTATGGGGAATATGGAAGAAATATTGGAGTGGAAGGAGGAAAGGTTTGATCTCAATGAGATTAGATCTTACTCTGTCTTAGGTGAGGATCTCAATTTACATCTTGCAGAAAAAACTTTAAAATATAAGATCAACCTATTAAAGGGAATAGACGATTATATATATAATATAGGAAGGATAAAAAAATCAGAAAAACTTTCTATAGTTTTTGACTTGTTATCTACTTTACAGGATGATAAACTGGTAGAAAATAAATCTCATGAGAGAAAGATAATTGAAGAATTGATGCATATATTCATAGTGAGATTAAAAACTCCTAAATACACAGAAAAATTGATAGAGTTGAAACAGGGGCTGAGGCATAATATTAATACCCAGGCAGCATTAACTTTGTTTTTTCTGAGTTTTTAGGTTAAAGAATAGGAGAAAAATTAAGATGGTAAAAGAAAAAGTTGGATTAGTTAAGTATATAGTTTATCAGTATTTGTTGCTTTTAATTTTGATAACGATAAATAAATTATTATTTGTATATGTAAACATTCCTTTAAAAGAAAGAGGAGATCTCAGGGATTATATCGGAAGTTTTGAATATGGGTTGATATTTGACAGTGCTCTGAGTTCCTATATTCTTTTAGGGTCGTTAGCTGTATATATTCTATATAAAGTTTTGTCTGTAATAAGATTGGGGATAATTGGTAGGTGTTTACACCATCTGTATTCTTTTATAATAGGACTTATTTTCTTTACTATAATGATATTGGATATCTGGTATTATAATACGTTTACCCATCATGCTGATATTACAGTTT
The DNA here is from genome assembly GCA_024628785.1 of Fusobacteria bacterium ZRK30. NCBI lineage: Bacteria > Fusobacteriati > Fusobacteriota > Fusobacteria bacterium ZRK30. Next base: position 440,096 of record CP102405.1, on the reverse strand, counting down.
TTGGATATACAGGTCATATGCATGAAATTTGGTCAACGTTTTGGGTGGAATATCCTGTTATAAAGATTATTCTATGGATTTTGTTGACGGTTATAATCTATACCGCTTGTTCAATAATTAATTTTAATAAGGTGAGTAATAGGAATCTAGAATTTAATTTTTTAGAGGTAATAAAATCTTCTATAGTTATTATTGTGGCTGTACCTATTTTTGTAATAAGTGCCAGAGGGGGAATAACAGGGGCTACCCTTACATGGGGAAGGGCTGAGTTCTCTCAGAATTATTTTGCTAACCAAATAGCACTTAATGGGGTATTTGCACTATTGCAGTCGGTGGATGTAAACAGGAACATGAAATCAAGCAATGCTGACTCTGTAAAAAAGAGATTTTCTTCAGAGGAGCTAAAAACTAATATGAGGGGTTATCTGACTCAGTCACAGGATACCTATCTGCCTGGAAAAAATATATTGAGAAGGGTTACTGATACACAAAAACCTATAATAAAGCCTAATGTGGTGATGGTTCTTATGGAGAGTTTTATGGGAGTAAATATAGGAGCTTTGGGGTTCGAACCAGATCTAACACCTAACTATAACAAGTTGGCTGAAGAGGGAATTATTTTTAAAAATATTTACTCCACTGGGAAAAGGTCTAATAGAGGAGTAGTCAGTGCGATAACTGGATACCCGTCTAGTTATGGACAAGCTTTGATAAAAAAATCTATAGTGGGCAGAAGAACTTTTTACTCTATCCCTGATATATTAAAAAATCGTGGGTATAACACCAGTTTCTATTATGGTGGAGATATTGAATTTGACAATATGAAGGCGTTTTTAGTAAGGAGTGGTATTGATGAAATATCCGATGTAAAAAGTTTTTCCAGAGAGGATAGAACTATCGCCTGGGGAGTCCCTGATGACAAGGTCTTTGATAAGATGAGTTATGATCTAAAGAGGATGAAACAGCCTTTTTTTACAGAAGTATTTACCTTAAGTAATCATTCGCCCTATGATGTCCCGGAAAAATTCAAAACTCATAGTGGAAAAAAGTATCCAATGATGTATAAAAAGTATGATGGCGTTGCTTTTGCAGACTATGCCATTGGCAGGTTTACAGATTCTGTCAAGAACGAAGAATGGGCTAAAAATACTATATTTATATTTGTGGCAGATCATGGGGCAAATAGGAGTGTGCCAGTTGAAATAGATTGGAAAAAATTTACTAATCCACTATTAATATGGAGTCCTAATAAACAATTGATAAGACCTCAGGTTATAGAAGCTTTGGGTTCCCAAGCAGATATATTACCAACTCTTATGGGGATATTAGGTGGTAAATATGAACATTCTACATGGGGACAAAATTTATTTTTAAAAGATAATAAAAAAGAGTTTGCTTATGTAGTTGACACTCAGTATGTAGGTGTTATAGATAAAGATTATATCTATATAGAGGATATAATCGGGAAAAAAGACAAACTTTTAAATAAAAAAGATAATAAAGTAGTAAAAGGTGTAGATTTAGAAAATTATAGAAAAAAAACCAGAACATTTTTGGAGTTATCTATAGAACAGGAAAAAGAAGGGACTTTTGGTAAAGAAAATCAACAATTAAATTAACCCCGAAGTTTATAAGAACCTCTAAATTGATGTAAAGTTAACTTTGCATCAATTTAGAGGTTCTTTTTTTATGGTCGTCTAATTACGAAAGGACGTATTAAGCTTAGTTTTAATTAAGATTAAAATTAGGGGTAGAGATGGTTAAATAAATAAAAATAAAAATAAATAAAAAAAAGTCTTGACGAAAAGTAGTAAACGCGGTATACTTATTCTTGTCCGCGAGAGAAAGCGAAAGCGACTTGAAGCGAGACGTTTAATAGGACATTAGCAATTAAATAGAGAAAGAAAGTGTAAATTAAAAACTCAATTGTCGTTTGAAACTTTGTTTTCAAACAATCGATTAAGGTGTACAGTGGAATGAACCACTATAAAAATAATTATCTTTTAATAGATAGCTAAACTTCATTTATGAAGTTAGGATATAAATTTGAATGTAGAGTTTGATCCTGGCTCAGGATGAACGCTGACAGAATGCTTAACACATGCAAGTCGACTGGAATTCTTCTTCGGAAGATAGTACGGTGGCGGACGGGTGAGTAACGCGTAAAGAATTTGCCCTTCAGACTGGGACAACTAATCGAAAGGTTAGCTAATACCGGATATTATGAGATCTTGGCATCAAGAACTTATGAAAGCTATATGCGCTGGAGGAGAACTTTGCGTTCCATTAGGTAGTTGGTAGGGTAATGGCCTACCAAGCCGACGATGGATAGCCGGCCTGAGAGGGTGAACGGCCACAAGGGGACTGAGACACGGCCCTTACTCCTACGGGAGGCAGCAGTGGGGAATATTGGACAATGGACCAAAAGTCTGATCCAGCAATTCTGTGTGCACGATGAAGGTCTTCGGATTGTAAAGTGCTTTCAGGTGGGAAGAAGAAAGTGACGGTACCACCAGAAGAAGCGACGGCTAAATACGTGCCAGCAGCCGCGGTAATACGTATGTCGCAAGCGTTATCCGGAATTATTGGGCGTAAAGCGAGTCTAGGCGGCTTGTTAAGTCAGATGTGAAAATGCGGGGCTCAACTCCGTATTGCGTTTGAAACTGGCAGGCTAGAGTACTGGAGAGGTGGGCGGAACTACAAGTGTAGAGGTGAAATTCGTAGATATTTGTAGGAATGCCGATAGTGAAGACAGCTCACTGGACAGATACTGACGCTAAAGCTCGAAAGCGTGGGGAGCGAACAGGATTAGATACCCTGGTAGTCCACGCCGTAAACGATGTTCACTGGGTGTAGGGGTCGAACCTCTGTGCCGAAGCTAACGCGATAAGTGAACCGCCTGGGGAGTACGCACGCAAGTGTGAAACTCAAAGGAATTGACGGGGACCCGCACAAGCGGTGGAGCATGTGGTTTAATTCGACGCAACGCGAGGAACCTTACCAGCACTTGACATACAACGAACTCGTCAGAGATGACTTGGTGCCGCTTCGGTGGAACGTTGATACAGGTGGTGCATGGCTGTCGTCAGCTCGTGTCGTGAGATGTTGGGTTAAGTCCCGCAACGAGCGCAACCCCTATCGTATGTTACCATCATTAAGTTGGGGACTCATGCGAGACTGCCTGCGACGAGCAGGAGGAAGGTGGGGATGACGTCAAGTCATCATGCCCCTTATGTGCTGGGCTACACACGTGCTACAATGGTTGGTACAGAGAGCAGCAATACGGCGACGTGGAGCAAATCTCAGAAAGCCAATCTTAGTTCGGATCGCAGTCTGCAACTCGACTGCGTGAAGTTGGAATCGCTAGTAATCGCGAATCAGCAATGTCGCGGTGAATACGTTCTCGGGTCTTGTACACACCGCCCGTCACACCACGAGAGTTGGTTGCACCTAAAGTAGCAGGCCTAACCATTTATGGAGGGATGTTCCTAAGGTGTGATTAGCGATTGGGGTGAAGTCGTAACAAGGTATCCGTACCGGAAGGTGCGGATGGATCACCTCCTTTCTAAGGAGCACTTTATGAGGCCATGCAAATGGTATTACATAAAGAATATTTATACTGCTCTTTCTCTATTTATTTGGTAATGTTCTCTTTTTTGAGAGAAAATACCAGTTGGACATTGAAAACTATATAGTAATGAAATAATAAATTAACAATTTTATTAGATCTTCAGTTACACGAGAGTGTAACAATAATTAACGAAGAGTTAGAAATAACTGAACGATAATTAGATTTCAAAAATTCTAAAAACAAATTAAGCAAAAAATATTAAAATTCTATTTTAATAATAGGTTAAGAAATTAAGGGCGCACGGAGAATGCCTTGGTAGTAAGAGCCGATGAAGGACGTGATAAGCTGCGATAAGCTAAGACAAGCTGCAATTGAGCGTAATAGTCTTAGATTTCCGAATGGGTAAACCTACTAGTTTGAAGAACTAGTGTGGAAACGGGAACCGGATGAACTGAAACATCTAAGTAATCCGAGGAAGAGAAAGTAAAAACGATTCCCTAAGTAGCGGCGAGCGAACGGGGAAGAGCCCAAACCGAACAAGTGTGATAGCATGCAGGCGTTGCTTGTTGGGGGTAGTGGGATACAGAGTAGCAGATCTGCAAAGTCTGCGCTTGACTAACAAAGGTACTAGAATGAACTGGAAAGTTCAACCGTAGAAGGTGATAGTCCTGTATAGGGAACTTATGTTAGCAAGTCACTGTAATCCCAAGTAGCACGGGACACGAGAAACCCTGTGTGAATCAGCGAGGACCATATCTCGTAAGGCTAAATACTCTTACTAACCGATAGTGAATAGTACCGTGAGGGAAAGGTGAAAAGAACCCCGGGAGGGGAGTGAAATAGAACCTGAAACCGTGTGCTTACAAGCGGTCAGAGCAGAGCCTTCGGGCGTGTGATGGCGTGCCTTTTGGAGAATGATCCTGCGAGTTACGATCAATGGCGAGGTTAAGTATAACGGAGCCGAAGGGAAACCGAGTCTGAATAGGGCGAATTAGTCGTTGGTTGTAGACGCGAAACCTGGTGATCTATGCCTGTCCAAGATGAAGCTGTGGTAAGACACAGTGGAGGTCTGAACCCACCGTCGTTGAAAAGCCGGGGGATGAGGTAGGTATAGGGGTGAAAAGCCAATCGAACCAGGAGATAGCTCGTTCTCTCCGAAATGCATTTAGGTGCAGCCTTGATTGTTTAAATATGGGGGTAGAGCACTGAATGGTCTAGCGGGCATATTGCTTAGCGAAATCAATCAAACTCCGAATACCATATTTCAAGAGATCAGGAGTGAGACTATGGGTACTAAGATCCATGGTCAAAAGGGAAACAGCCCAGACCACCAACTAAGGTCCCAAATTATATCTAAGTGGGAAAGGAGGTGGAGATTCTGAAACAACCAGGATGTTGGCTTAGAAGCAGCCATACATTTAAAGAGTGCGTAATAGCTCACTGGTCGAGAGTCTCTGCGCCGACAATGTAACGGGGCTAAGATATAAACCGAAGTTGTGGAGTATACACTATGTGTAGACTGGTAGGAGAGCGTTCCGTAGGCCGTTGAAGGATAAGGGGTAACCCAATCTGGAGGTATCGGAAGTGAGAATGCAGGAATGAGTAGCGAGAGAAAGAGGGTGAGAATCCCTCTCGCCGGAAAACCAAGGTTTCCAGAGTAAAGCTTGTCTTCTCTGGGTAAGCCGGGACCTAAGCCGAGGCTAGATTGCGTAGGCGAATGGAAAGCAGTTTAATATTACTGCGCCACTGTAATTTGTTTGAGAGATGGAGGGACGCAGAAGGGTATGTGCGCAGACTGTTGGATATGTCTGTGTAAGCATGTAGGATGGAACCGCAGGAAAATCCACGGTTTTAGATCTGAGGTGTGATGCGGAGTGTTTGTAATGAACACGAAGGTACAAATCCCACGCTGCCGAGAAAAGCTTCTATTGAGAATTATAGTGCCCGTACCGTAAACCGACACAGGTGGTTAGGATGAGAAATCTAAGGCGTACAGGCTAACTCTCGCTAAGGAACTCTGCAAAATGGCCCCGTAACTTCGGGAGAAGGGGTGCCATTAAAGGTGATAAATACACGCGATTTTGAGCTTTTGATGGCCGCAGTGAAGAGATTCGAGCAACTGTTTAGCAAAAACACAGGTCTATGCTAAGCTGAAAGGCGATGTATATGGGCTGACACCTGCCCAGTGCCGGAAGGTTAAGAGGAGGGTTTAGCGACTCAAATTGAAGCCCCGGTGAACGGCGGCCGTAACTATAACGGTCCTAAGGTAGCGAAATTCCTTGTCGGGTAAGTTCCGACCTGCACGAATGGTGTAATGACTCGAATGCTGTCTTGGCGGGAGGCCTGGTGAAATTGTACTACCGGTGAAGATACCGGTTACCTACAGTAGGACGGAAAGACCCCGTGGAGCTTTACTATAGCTTGGTATTGGGTTGAGATGTTATGTGTATAGGATAGTTGGGAGACTGTGATTATATGGCGCTAGCTGTATATGAGTCGCTGGTGGAATACCAACCATATAACATTTTGATTCTAATCTGTGATGTGTAATCATGGAGACAGTGCTAGGTGGGTAGTTTGACTGGGGCGGTCGCCTCCGAAAGAGTAACGGAGGCGTTCAAAGGTTCCCTCAGGTTGGATGGAAATCAACCGAAGAGTGCAATGGCATAAGGGAGCTTGACTGTGAGATAGACACATCGAGCAGGTGCGAAAGCAGGACATAGTGATCCGGTGGTTCCGAATGGAAGGGCCATCGCTCAACGGATAAAAGCTACCCCGGGGATAACAGGCTGATTTTGCCCGAGAGTCCATATCGACGGCAAAGTTTGGCACCTCGATGTCGGCTCATCGCATCCTGGGGCTGGAGAAGGTCCCAAGGGTTGGGCTGTTCGCCCATTAAAGCGGTACGTGAGCTGGGTTCAGAACGTCGTGAGACAGTTCGGTCCCTATCCACTGTAGGCGTAAGAATATTGATGAGATCTGTCCTTAGTACGAGAGGACCGGGATGGACAAACCTCTAATGTACCAGTTGTCATGCCAATGGCATAGCTGGGTAGTCACGTTTGGAATGGATAACCGCTGAAAGCATCTAAGCGGGAAGCCAACTCAGAGATAAGTATTCTATCATTGATAAGTCACCTTCGAGACTAGGAGGTTGATAGGTTGGGGGTGTAAGGGCTGTGAAGTCTTTAGCTGACCAATACTAATATGACGAACACTTTACCTAAAGAAAATGATTTTTAGAAAGTTAATTTATGAAACATTATTATATAGTTTTGAATGTTTAACAATATTCAATAAGAAAGTAAGCTTGGTAAGAAAAGCTACGGGGGTACACCTGGTCACATTCCGAACCCAGAAGTTAAGTCCGTAAACGCCGAAAGTACTTAGGGGGCAGCCCCTTGGGAGGATAGGAACTTGCCAAGTCTTTTTTATTTTTTGTAAAAATATGCGCCACTAGCTCAGCTGGTAGAGCACTCGACTTTTAATCGAGTTGTCACAGGTTCAAACCCTGTGTGGCGCACCATAACCAATATAAATACCGGAGTCATCAATTAATTTTGATGGCTTTTTTTGTTATTTTATTTTTTATAAAACTTGAAAAAAGTAGTAGCTTAGTTTATACTTAAATACAATGTGAAAAAATAAAAAAATGTTTTTAAATGACGAAAAAAGGATGATTTTAGGATGACAAAGCATAAAAAAATATTGATAGTTATGGTAGTTTTATCTATTATAGGGATAATTTATACATCGCTGGCAGTAAATAAAAATTTCGGAGTACAGAAATATTTTAACTATGAATTTGTAGATGGAGAAGTTTTATCCATAAAGGAAGAAACTATAAACCCGGATCCATTGATCCCAGGAAGGTATGTTGGGAAACAAAAGATAGAGGTTAAAATATTAGAAGGATTGCATAAAGATCAGATATACAGTGTAATAAATGTGTTAAGCAACAGGCATAATATATTTGCGAAACCAGGAATGAAAGCGATATTTACGATTAGAGAAAAAGACGGGAAGGAACATGTATGGTTCTATAACTATAAGATGGATCGGTATATTTATGTATTGATTGGCTTATTTTGTTTAAGTTTAATTGTTTTTGGACGGTTAAGCGGAATCAAATCGATATTGTCCCTTGTATTTACAGGAGTAGTTATAATATTTATTCTTATCCCTATTATATTTCGGGGCGGCAACCCTATTCCTTGGGCAATATTATTATGTTCAATAATAACAGTGGTAACATTTTTATTGATAGGTGATTTTAACAGGAAAACTTATTCGGCTATTCTGGGAACTATTGCAGGGGTAATGATCTCTGGAATAATCTCCTACATATTTGGGAATTTAGCTAAATTAACAGGAATCCATATGGAAAAAGGTGAACAGATCTTATATCTGGCAGCGGATTACCATGTGAAGATAAACGGTCTTATGTTTACCTCTATATTGATAGCATCTTTAGGGGCTATCAATGATGTGGCCATGTCTATTGCATCGTCATGCAATGAACTATGCAAAAGAAATCCGGATATTCATCTGGATGACCTCTTTATGTCACTTATGGATATAGGAAAAGATATAATGGGGACGATGACCAATACATTGATTCTGGCTTTTACCGGAAGTTCGTTGAATCTCATGCTTATGATTTGGGGATTTCAGATGAATACCAAGCAGTTTATAAATATGCCGGTGATAGCAATAGAGTTGATTCAGGCCTTATCCGGAAGTATAGGAATAGTTTTGACAGTTCCTATAACAGCCAGTATCTCTGTCTATCTGATAAGAAAAAAAGGCGGACTATTCAAAAAAAGAAAAAAATTAGTTGTAGAATAAAATTTTAATATAAAAAACAAGGAGGGAAAGATGAAAAAGTTTTTAATGGCAGCGTTGATAACAAGTGTTTTTATGGCTTGTAATTCAAATGATGTGTCGGTAGAAAAGAAAGAACCGGTAAAAATGGAGATGACTGAGAGGGTGGTAACCCATGAAGTTATAGTTAAAGGTGAGGAAGAGGTAGCGGAACAGACTATCAGAGTAGCAGCAACTTCAGACGTACATGGCAGAATTTATCCTTATGATTATGCAATAGACGGTAAAGATGATGATGCAGGTTTAGCCAAAGTATCAACTATCGTTAACTCTTTAAGAGCAGAAAACCCAAATATGATATTGATGGATGATGGAGATACAGTTCAGGATAACTCATCGGAATTATTTAATGACCTTGAAGTGCATCCAATGGTAGAAGCTATGAACAGTATAGGCTATGATATTTGGACTTTAGGAAACCACGAATTTAACTTTGAAAAAGAGTTCATTGAGAGAAATATATCAAACTTTAACGGAACTGTACTTTCAGCTAATATTAAAAATAAAAAGGATGGATCAAACTATGTAAATCCATATCAAATTTTTAATGTAAATGGAGCCAGAGTAGCTGTAGTAGGAGTTATCCCTCCATATGTACCTATGTGGGAATCATCTTCTCCTAGTCACTTTAAAGGGTTGGAGTTCAATGAAATATTGAAATCTGTACAGGAAACTGTAAAAGAATTAGACGGTCAGTATGATATCTTGGTTGGATCTTTCCATATGGGAAGAGAAGATGAATATGGTGGAGCCGGGATCTATGATCTGGCTAACAAAGTACCTGAATTTGATGTTATATTTGGTGGACATGAGCATGCTAAATATGTTGAAAATATAAATAACACTCCAATTGTAGAACCTGGATTTGCAGGTTGGGCAGTATCTAAAGCTGATATTCATGTGAAGAAAGAAGAAGGGAAATGGGTTGTTAAAGGGATAGATGTAGAAAATATTCAGACTAAAACAATTGAAGCAGATCAAAAGATATTAGACGAATTTAAATATGTAGATGATCAGGCTAAAGCTGTAGCAAATACAGTGATTGGAGAAGTTAGTGAAACATTTATAGCCAGACCGGATTTTATAACTGGTGAAGACAAGGTAACTACTATGCCTACAGCTCAATTACAGCCAAATGCTGTTATAGATCTAATAAATGATGTACAATTGAAATATGCAGGAGCAGATGTATCATCAGCGGCATTCTTTAAGGCGGAAGCTAACTTAAAAGCAGGGAATTTCCATAATAAAGATGTGGCTAATATCTATAAATATGCAAACACTTTAGTTGGAGTAAATATGACTGGTGAAAATTTACTTAAGTTTATGGAGTGGTCTATGTCATATTATAATACTTGGAATGAAGGGGATGTGACTATCTCATTTAATGAAGATGTAAGAGGCTATAACTATGATATGTTTGCAGGGGTAAACTATAAAGTTGACCTGTCTAAAGATGCAGGAAATAGAGTAGTAGATCCAACGATTAACGGTGAAGCTATCGACCTGGCTAAGATCTATAAGGTGGCGGTAAATAACTATAGATTTGGTACATTAACTAAGAATGGATGGGTAAAACCTGAAGATAAATATTATGATTCTTATGAAACTATGCAAGATGCAGGAAGAATAAGAGATCTAATTATCAAATATACAAAGGAAGAAAAAAATGGAAAATTAGATCCTATTGTACATAACAACTGGGAAATAATTGGCGTTAAATTAGATTATCCAGAAAGAGATGCTATCTATGAGATGATCAGAGAAGGGAAGATAGTTATTCCTAGATCAGCTGATGGAAGAACAGTTAATGTTAAATCTATCAATTTAAAGGATTATGTCGTTGCAGAAGAAGTTGCATCGTATACGGTTAAAGCTGGAGATACTTTAGGAGAAATAGCTAATAAATTTGATCTTAAAATTTCTGAAATTTTAAAAGAGAATAAAAATATAAAAGATGCAGATATAATAATGGTTGGGGAAGAATTAGTAATTCCTGCAAATTAAATTTAAAAAGGTACAGAATTTATCTGTACCTTTTAAATATATATATAAATAGGGAGGAAAAAATGATGATGAAAAAATTTGTTAAGATCTTATCGGCAATGATGTTACTTTTAGTGGTGGCATGTGGAAAAACTACAAAAACAGATGAACCTAGTAAAGTAGCAGGGGACAAAGTAGATGTAGTGGCAACTGAGAAGTTAGTTGTAAATGAAGATGTAGAGTTTAAAGTAATGCATGTAAACGATATTCATGGAAGGGTAGATGCAGGTAAATATGACGGAATGGGATTAGCCAGAGTAAGTACTATGGTTAAGCAAACCAGAGCAGAAGACCCTAATGTATTATTTTTAGATGCAGGTGATACAATTCATGGAACTGTATTTGCAGCTTTAACTAAGGGAGCATCAGTTGTAAGAGTTATGAATGAAATGGGTTATGACGCTATGACAACAGGAAATCATGACTATAACTATGGATTGGATAGAATTGAAAAATTACAAAATACAATGAACTTTCCAGTATTGGTATCAAATCTTACTTATAAAGATACAGGAGAAAAAGCATTTAAACCATACACAATCAAAACTTTACCGAATGGTGTGAGAGTAGGAATCTTTGGTTTAGCAACTCCTGAGACAGCGTATAAGACTAATCCTACCAATGTAGAGGCTGTTACCTTTGATGACCCTATCGCATCAGCTAAAGAGTCTGTAGAAGCTTTAAAAGCTGAAGGAGTAAACTATATCGTAGCCCTTTCACATCTAGGTATAGACGAAGATTCAGTTTATACAAGTATTAAATTAGCTCAAGAAGTAGACGGAATAGATCTAATCGTAGACGGGCATAGTCACACTACTCTAGAAGAAGGTATGAAGGTAAAAGAAACTCTTATTGTTCAATCAGGATTCTATGACAAGAACTTAGGAGAAGTAACAGTTAAATTAGGTAAAGATGGATCAAAAGTTGAGACAGCAAAATTATTTACTAAAGAATATGCAATGGAAAATGTTGAAGAAGATCCTGCTGTAACAGCAATTATAAATGAAGTAAATACAGAGAATGAAAAGATTACATCTGTAGTTGTTGGAGAGACTCCTGTACTTTTAGATGGTGAAAGAAATGATGTAAGAGCTGGAGAAACTAACTTAGGAGATATGATTACAGAAGCTATGTTAACAAAAACAGGAGCTGAAGGTGTTATAACTAATGGTGGTGGAATAAGAGCTTCTATCCAAAAAGGAACAATTACTAGAGGAAATATCATATCGGTATTACCATTTGGAAACTATGTAGTAGTAAAAGAGATAACTGGTCAAGATCTAAAAGATGCTATTGAAAATGGTGTGCAATCTTATCCAGATGCTAGAGGAGCGTTCCCGCATGTAGCAGGATTTACATTTAAATTTGATCCAATGAACGAAGTAGGAAATAAAGTTTATGATGTTACATTTAACAATGGAGAAAAATTAGACCTAACTAGAACTTATAAGATAGCTACAAACGACTTTATGGCTGTAGGTGGGGATAAGTATGCCTCTTTAAAAGGAAAGAAGACAGTGAATGAATATGAGAGTATTGAAGAGATCTTAGGAGAGTATATTAAAGCTAATGGAATCACTCATACTACTATAGACGGAAGAGTGTTTGCAGGTAAGGAAGAGATTACTGAAAATATGGATAAAAAAGTATCAGATGATTCAGTATATACAGTAGAATCAGGGGATACATTGAGATCAATTTCTGAAAAAACAGGAATAGATATGGATGAAATCTTAAAAGAAAATAAAAAGATCACAAACCCGGATATAATTTTTGCAGGAGAAAAAATAGCTTTACCAAAGGCAAATTAATCCTTTAAAAGAAGCCACATAGTGGCTTCTTTTTTTTAAATTTTAAATTTTTTGAAAAAAATAAAAAAAAAGTGTGGAAAAGTGTTGACTCTTTATCTTTATTATGATATTATTATTCTTGTCGTGAGAGGACGATAATAACGGAGCATAGCGCAGCCCGGTAGCGCACCTGCCTTGGGAGCAGGGGGTCATAGGTTCGAATCCTATTGTTCCGACCATTTTAATAAAATATACCAAGATACGCGGGAATAGCTCAGTTGGTAGAGCGTCAGCCTTCCAAGCTGAATGTCGCCAGTTCGAACCTGGTTTCCCGCTCCAAAATGTGGTGGTTGTAGTTCAGTTGGTAGAGCGCCAGTTTGTGGTACTGGTTGTCGCGGGTTCGAGCCCCGTCAGCCACCCCAATTTTAAAAACTTTATATTTATGCGCCACTAGCTCAGCTGGTAGAGCACTCGACTTTTAATCGAGTTGTCACAGGTTCAAACCCTGTGTGGCGCACCATCCATACGCGGGGGTGGCGGAATTGGCAGACGCGCTAGACTTAGGATCTAGTGTCTTCGACGTGGGGGTTCAAGTCCCCCCCTCCGCACCATGTTAAAGTTTTAAACTCTAGAATTTATTCTAGAGTTTTTTTTTTTTAAGAAAGAGATGCCTTTTATTATAAAATTAAAACCTTATCTAGGAGATGAAAAAATGAGAAATATAAAACTTGTTTACCAATATGATGGAAGTGATTTTTTTGGATTCCAGAGACAACCAGATAGACGAACTGTACAAGGGGAACTTGAATCAGGTTTGTATAAGATAATAAGGGAAAGGATAAACTTAATAAGTTCAGGAAGGACTGACAGAGGAGTCCATGCAGTTGAACAAGTTTCTAACTTTGTTACCGATTCTAAAATCCCGGCGAATAGGCTGGTTTATGCTCTTGACAATATTACTCCTAAAGACATTAAAATATTAAAGGTTGAAGATGTAGATATGGAATTTCATTCCAGGTTTTCAGCAAAGACAAGAGCCTATGAATTTATATTGACTCACAAAAGAAGTGTGTTTGAAACTAGATATCTAACTAAGGTCAAAGAAAAAATCGATGTAGATAAGCTATATGCTATAATGAAGGTGTTCTTAGGCAGACATAACTTCGATGGCTTTAGAATGACGGATTGTGGTGGAAACAATCCTGTAAGGGAAATTTTTGAGATAAGATGTTATAAGAAAGATAACCATAAGATAGGGATCTACATAAAAGGAAATGCTTTTCTAAAGACACAGATCAGGATAATGGTAGGGAGTTCTCTGGCTGTGTATTTTAATGAAAGACCCTGTGATTATCTGTTAAAAAAATTAGAAAATCCTGACCCTAAAGATGAAAAGATAGTTGTAGATGGATCAGGTTTATATCTGTATGAGATAAACTATTAGTTAGCGGTTATTTTAGGGGGATAAAAAATGAAATTTTTGGAGATAGAAGCAAAAGATAAAAAATATATAGAGCAAATTATAGAGGTTGAAAAAGAAGTTTTTGGAGTAAGTGGCGGAGTAGATGAATGGATCTTGAAGCCGATCATCCGATATGGAAAAGTGTTTGTATTGGTTATAGAAGATGAGGTTATAGGAATAGCTGAATATATTAGAGATTTTGATGGTGACGAGATATTTTTATATGGACTTTCCATAAAGAAAGAATATAGAAAATGTGGATATGGTAAAAAACTCCTGGAAGAGTCTGTAAAAGTATTTAGAGAAAATAAGATAAAAAAAATAGGGCTCACAGTTTCTTTGGAAAATAAACCAGCTATAGAACTATATAAAAAATTGGGATTTAAGATGAAAGAGATGTTAAAGGATGAATACGGAAAGGGTGTAGACAGACTTTATTTTGCCAGGGAAATATAGCAAAAAAATCATTTTGTTGACAAAACAATAAAAATATAATAGAATTATATATGAAATCATTACAAAATATCAATCTAAAAGGAGGTAGAAATGAAGTTAAATATAGAAAAAATAAGTTCATATTTAAAAAGTCATGATATAAGACCATCTTATCAGAGGATGAAAATTTTCGAATACTTAATAGTAAATAAAAACCATCCTACAATAGATATGATGTATAAGAGTCTTGCTCCAGAAATACCAACTTTATCTAAAACTACAGTATATAATACATTAAATTTGTTCGTAGAAAAGAAGATTGCTATAGTAATTTTAGTAGAAGAAAATGAAACTAGATATGATGCTGATACAAGTATACATGGACATTTTAAATGTGATGAATGTGGAGAGGTCAGCGATCTTAATATAGGGATGGATAAAATAAATATTCCTGAACTTGATAATTTTCAGATAAATGAACACCATCTTTATTTTAAAGGCGTATGCGGTGAATGTTTAAAGAAAAAAAAATAATGTTCGTAGAACAATAAAAAGATAATTCTTCATTTTTAATGGGGAATTATTTTTATTAACTATATAAAGATAAAAAAAGGAAAAAAATGTGTAAGCTGGTATAGAAAAAAGTGCTTTATAAAAATTATATTGATTTTAAAAGAGGTAATTTCATTAAAGTTATATTTAGTTTGAATTTTAGGAGGAAATAAAAAATGGCAATGAATAAAAGGATGCTGGAAATTTTAAATGAGCAAATTAATAAGGAGATGTATTCTGCACATCTGTATCTATCGATGAATGCTTATCTTACTTCTAAAAATTTACCAGGTTTTGCTAACTACATGAGGGTGCAGTATCAAGAGGAGATGTCCCATGCATTAAAACTTTTTGATTATTTATTAGAGAGGGGAGAAAGGGCTGTATTAGCTGAAATAGCAGCTGTAAAAGTGGAGTGGAAAGACCCTATAGATGTATTTGAAGATACCTATAAACATGAAAAGTTTATAACTGAATCCATCAACGAAGTTTTAGGAGTAGCCCATGAGGTGAAAGATTATGCGACTATAAATATGCTTCAATGGTATATAAATGAGCAGGTAGAAGAGGAAGCTCACGTATCCTCTGTGCTGGAGCAGTTAAAGATGGTTGAGGGCAAAGGAACAGGTTTGTTTATGATGGACAGAGAGATGCAGAACAGGGTATTTGTAGATTCTACACAGGAAAACGCTTAAATTAGTTTAATTTTATCTTTATATATTATCAATTTAATATGCGGCTACAAGCCGTAAGGGGAGGTATTTATGACAATTAAAGGTACTGAAACAGAAAAAAATTTACTGAAGTCTTTCGCTGGTGAATCACAAGCTACCAACAGATACAAGATGTATGCTAAGCAGGCTAAAAAAGAGGGGTATGAGCAAATTGCAGCAATTTTTTTAGAAACTGCAGATAATGAAGTTCAACACGCCAAAAGATATTTTAGATTCTTAGAGGGGGGAGACTTGGAAATTACAGCTGCTTATCCAACGAACCAAGTGGGAACTACTGAGGAAAATTTAAAAAATGCAGCATGCGGGGAAAATGAGGAGTGGACAGAGTTATATCCTCATTTTGGAGAAGTTGCAGAAAAAGAAGGGTTTCCTGACGTTGCAGCAGCATATAGAAATATAGCAGCTGTAGAGAAGGAGCACGAGGCTAGGTATTTAAAATTACTGGCAAACTTAGAAGAGAATGGTGTATTTAAAAAGAAAAGTGTAGTTAGATGGAAGTGTAGAAATTGTGGATTTGTACATGAAGGAGAGGAAGCTTTAGAGTTGTGTCCTGCATGCCTTCATCCGCAAAGTCATTTTGAGATTAAAGAAAATAATTATTAGGAAAAATTAAAATTATAGAGTAATATAATAATGAGTAACTTATAACTTAAAACTAGGAGGAATATATATGGATAAATGGTTATGTATAGTATGTGGTTATGTATACGATCCGGAAGTTGGAGATCCTGATTCAGGGATAGCACCAGGAACAAAGTGGGAAGACGTACCGGAAGATTGGATTTGTCCGCTATGTGCAGTAGGAAAAGACCAATTCGAAAAGATGTAGTTCTATAAACTATTAATAGAAAGTTGGAGGGAATATGGACAGATGGGTATGTTTGGTATGCGGTTATGTGTATGATGAAGAATTAGGAGACCCTGATTCAGGGGTAGCACCGGGAACAAAGTGGGAAGACGTACCGGAAGACTGGACTTGTCCGCCATGTGCAGTAGGAAAAGACCAGTTTGAAAAGCTGGAATTTGAAAAGACAGAATAAAAAAAGTACCTGCAAATTTGCAGGTATTTTTTTATTTAAAAATAGTGGAAGTAAAGTTTAGTCTTTGAATAAAGCTTTATAACGTTTAAAATGCGAAAATAATGTTTTGTATGCAAACAGTACATTTTAAAGTGGAGTTGTGTGTAGAAATAGAATTTTTTTTATAAAATGTTCGAAAAAAGGTTGACTTTTTTTCGGATCTCTAGTATACTTATATTAGTTCAAGGGAGACTTTGAACATCCATGTAGAGCTTAAGCCCCCCTTTTTAAGACTATATGTGTCAATTGAATTATTGATGAAAAAAAGCTTACATTTGGTAAGCTTTTTTTATTTTTAATTTATCTGCTGCCCTATCTCAAATTTTGAGGTAGGGCTTTTTTGTGATAAACTAAAAAAAAGCATTAAGGAGAAATAAGATGAGGTTTGATTATCGGTTTGCTATGAAAGAGTATAAAAAGGTGGAAAAATACCTGAAAAAATATGATTATAGGTGTGAAGTTACTGGAAGCCTGAGAAGAAAGAGGATAGATATAGGGGATATAGATATAGTAGTGGGAAAAAATGAAGATAAAAAAATAGATGTTGAAAATTTAAAAGAGCTGGAACTAAAGGTGTTAGAAATAGTTTCTAAATATAGTGGAGTCGAAAAGCGGAGAAATCATTATGAATTTTTATTGAAGAGTGGAATATCTATTCATATGATTCCTGAAACATCAAAACACTTTAATTATACCCTCTGGCACTCTACAGGACCTAAACCCCATGTAAAATTAATAAAGAGGATATATGAGGAAAAGGAAATGGAGATAGATATGGAAAATACAGTGGAAAATGAAATATATGAAAATATAGATTTGGAATATTTGCAGCCAGAGAAAAGGTGGGAATTAATTTAAATAGTTAAAAAATGTTGAAAATACTATAAATTTTAAAATTGGCCAAGAGTCACTAAAAGAAAGGAGAGTTATGACAAAAAAACAAAAAGTTAAAAAAATAATAGCTGTACTCCATGAAAAATTTGGGAATCCAGAGTGTGCACTGAAATATGAGACTCCCTTTGAACTATTGGTAGCTGTGAGCCTGTCAGCCCAGTGTACCGATAAGAGGGTAAATATAGTGACTGAGGAGATGTTTCGAAAAAAAGGTATAAACACTCCGAAACAGTTTGCAGAGATGGAGTTAGAAGAAATAGAAGCTCTGGTTAAGAGTACGGGATTTTATAAAAATAAAGCTAAAAATATAAAAAGGACCAGCGAGATCCTGCTGGAAAAATATGACGGAAAGGTTCCACAAGAGATGGATAAATTGGTTGCTTTAGCAGGAGTAGGCAGGAAAACGGCGAATGTTGTCAGAGGAGAGGTGTGGAGATTAGCTGAAGGGGTAACAGTAGATACCCATGTGAAGAGGCTGACTAACTTGATAGGTCTTGTTAAGGGAGATAATCCTATAATTATTGAAAGGGAATTGATGGAGATGGTGCCTAAAGAATATTGGATAGATATATCGCATTATTTGATCTTGCAGGGAAGAGATGTGTGCGTGGCTAGAAGGCCTCAATGTGGTAGATGTGAAATAAATATTTTTTGTAATTTTGGAAGAAAAAAATTAAAAAAAGAGGGGAAAAATAACAGCTGACCACAGGTAGGATAGGGATAGTAAGGTCTTAAAAGTTTCGACGATCAAACCTTTGGAATGCCAAGGAATATGTTGACATAAAAACTAAACAATGGTAATATAGGGTATATAGAATAAGGGGTGAAGCTATGAGAAGAGTTTATTTAGACAACAACGCTACAACAAAAACAGATGAAAAAGTATTGGAAGCAATGTTGCCTTATTTTTGTGAGGTATATGGAAATGCTCACAGTATGCACAGTTTTGGACAAGAGGCTGGAAAAGCTTTAAATTCGGCCAGAGAAACTATTTCAAATATATTAAAGATAGAGAAATCAGAGTTAATTTTTACTGGAACAGGGGTAGAAAGTAATAATTTAGCCATAAGAGGTATAGCAAGAGCTTATAGAAGAAGAGGGAATCACATAATTACAAGTGCTATTGAACATCCAGGTGCTAAGAATACGTGTCAAGATCTAGAGAGAGAGGGATTTGAAGTATCTTATATACCTGTTGATAAAAACGGTGTAGTAATTGTAGAGGAGTTAAAAAAAGCTATCAGGAAGGAAACGATCTTAGTTACTCTTATGCATGCAAACAACGAGACTGGAGTAGTGCAGCCTATAGAGGAGATATCTAAGATAACTCGTGAGAACAAGATTGTATTTCATACAGATGCTGTTCAAACGGTTGGAAAGATACCTGTCTATCCTAAGGAATTAGGAGTGGACCTAATGAGTTTTTCAGGTCATAAATTTAATGGTCCAAAGGGAACGGCTGGATTATTTGTTAAAAACGGAATCAGATTGGGAAAAGTTATCACAGGTGGAGGACAGGAGAGAAAAATCAGACCTGGAACAACTAACCTGGCAGGTGTAGTAGGAATGGCTAAAGCATTGGAACTAGCTACTACAAATATGGATGAAAAGATAAAGGAAGAGGAAGAGTTAAGAGCATTCTTTGAAACAGAGATGGTCACAAGGGTTCCGGAAATTAAAATAAATGGTAAAGAAGCAGTTAGGCTTCCAGGAACTTCAAGTGTTAGTTTTAGACATCTAGAAGGAGAGTCAATCTTATTGGGACTTGATTATAAGGGGATAGCAGTAAGTTCGGGATCAGCATGTTCTTCAGATGATCTACAGGCTTCCCATGTGTTGTTGGCAATGGGGATAGAAGTTGTAGATGCTCACGGAACTATCAGGTTTTCGTTAGGGAAATTTAATACTCGTGAAGAGATAGAATATGTAATAGAGGAAGCTCCTAAAGTGATAGAGAAATTAAGAATGATTTCGCCGCTTTGGAATGAATTTCAACTTAAAAAATAAATTAAAAGACGGGGAGTGACGATAGATGGAATATACAAAAAAAGTAATGGATCATTTTATGAATCCTAGAAATGTTGGAGTAATTGAAAATCCTGATGGATATGGAAAGATAGGAAGCCCTTCTTGTGGAGATATGATGGAGATCTTCTTAAAGATAGAAGATGGTATAATCAGAGATGTAAAATTTAGAACATTTGGATGTGCTTCAGCTATTGCATCATCATCAGTAACTACAGAGATGATCTTAAATAAAACTGTAGAGGAAGCATTACAGGTAACTAACAAAGCTGTTGTAGAAGCTTTAGATGGTTTACCGGCAGCAAAAGTACATTGTTCTGTGTTGGCTGAAGAAGCTATAAAAGCAGCAATAGAAGACTATATGTCTAAAAAATAATGATTTTATTTGGGGTAGGAAACTATCCCTTTTTTATTTAATATATGCTATAATACTCTAATCTAAAAAGCGTATTAATTAATAAAATATAAGAGAAAAAGGATGAAGTGAATAAGATGAAAAAAATTGTTATAGGAATATATTTAATTGTAGGTATATTGAGTTTTGGGCAGGGAGACAGATTTACAGCAAAATTATTGGGGACATCAGACGGTAAAATAATAAATAGTGTCAATAGAGAAAAGATCTACCCGTTGGCTTCTGTTACTAAGATGATGACGATATTAGTTACCTATGATGCTATATCTAAGGGCGAGATATCTATGGATGATATGGTAGACATCCCAGATGATATAAGGAAAATTGGCGGGAGCAGGATATGGATGACTGTGGAAGACAGGCTTAGTGTAAGAGATCTGGTTAAAGCAACAGCTATCTATTCTGCCAATAATGCAGCATATTCTCTGGCGTATTATGTAGGGAATGGAGATTTAGATAGATTTGTAGAGAGGATGAATGAGAAAGCAAAATCTTTAGGAATGATAAATACCAGCTATTATACTCCAGCAGGGTTGCCTCCTCATATGACGGGAACAGAGATGGATGTATCTACGGTAAATGATATCTATAAACTATCTATGGAACTATTAAAAAATGATGACTATATGAAGATTGCTTCTATGAAGGAGGCCGGCATAAGAAACGGTCAGCAGAGATTTAAAAGCAGAAATAAATTATTGGGGATAGATGGGATCTATGGGATAAAAACCGGACATCATAGTTTGGCAGGATATAATATCTCTATTGTTTCCAAAAAGAATAGTTTAAATATGATAGAGATTGTATTTGGGTCGCCAGATGAAAAGACCCGTGATACAGTTGTACTAGAAGATTTGAATAAATTCTATATTGATTATGGCTATATAGATCTTTTGGTTCGTGGGGAAAAATTGGGGACACTAAAGGTTAAAGATGGTGTAGAATCAGAAGTTAATTTTTATGCTGAGAACAACTATACTAAGCTGATGGCTAAAAATAGGAAGATAGAAAAACAGGTAACGATGAAAAAAGATATAAAAGCTCCTGTTGCAGCAGGGACAGTAGTTGGAGAGTATAAGGTGTTAATAGATGGTAAAACTTATTTAAAAAGTGAACTAAAAATCAATCATTCAATTGAAAAAATGGGATTTTTTCAAAGAATATTTAACTAAAAGAGTCTTTAAAGACTCTTTTTTTTTTATAGGAAATTCTACCTGTATGGATGCGACGTCACGTTTCCTCTTCACATAATTTTCACAAAACTAAAGTACAATATATATGTAAGAGAGAGTATAAAAAGGAGGAGGATTAAAATGAGAAATAAAATAATTGTTGGGTTATTGTTGATATCAGCCATATCCTTTGGAGCTTATGGGCATTATAATGAAGGGGATATGATGGGCAGAGGAAATAGAAATGGTGGTTACAATTGTAGTGGAAATGGATATATGATGTGGAATGAAAGTAATTTAAGTGAAGAGCATAGGGCAGAAATGTTTGAAATGATGCAGGGAAGAAGAGAAGTTACTTATAAAGAAAGTTTGGAGATCAGGGGAAAAGAGCTGGAATTGGAGAAAAAATTAGCAGCATCTAAGGTAGACTGGAAAGGTGTGGAGAGACTAAATAAAGAGATTTCAGATTTGAAAGCTAAGAGAAGATTAGAGGGTATGAAGTATAGAAAAGAGATAGAAGATAAGTATGAGGTTGATTATGGTAGAAAAGGGAATTATAAGAGAAAATAAAATAAATCTGAAATAAACAAAAACTTTATAGTGAAATGTGTAGAAAAGGAATCTTTGGGTTCCTTTTTCTATTATTATGTTATAATAGATAGAAGTAATAAGTATAAATTAAAGTTACAGAAAAGGAGAAATAATGAAAAAATATATAATTGAACCAGAATATCATGGATATAAAGTTGGAGATTATTTAAAGGAAGTTTTGGGTTATTCTAGTAGAAGTATGAGGAAGATTGATATCTTTTTGAATGGAAAAAAAGTAAAACCTAATAAAAAAGTAAGAAAATTAAATAGGTTGCTGGTAAAAGAACATAATAAAGGAACAAACATCGAGCCTATCAAAATGGATCTGAATATAGTGTATGAGGATAAGAACCTGATTATATTAAATAAGGAGCCGTATTTGATAGTTCATCCCACTAAAAAGAAGGTGGATAAAACTTTGGCTCATGGGATAGTACACTATATGAAGGAACAGACAGGGGAAATTACAGTCCCAAGATTTTATAACAGGTTAGATATGAATACGTCTGGAATTATAGTGGTAGCTAAAAATGGATTTGCCCAGGCATTTTTACAAAACAAAGAGAAAGCCACTGTGAAGAAGTATTATCAAACAATAGTTAAGGGAATAGTTAAAGAAGAAGAGTTTGTTATAGAGGAGTCGATTGGTCGTGTAGGAGATTCGCTGAAAAGAGAATTACTTTCAGTAGAGGATGGAGGTCAAACTGCAAAAACAGGAGTGAAGGTTTTAAAGAGGATGGATGATCAAAACTTAACCCTTCTAGAGGTGGAGTTGTTTACAGGAAGAACCCATCAAATCAGGGTACATCTATCATCTATAGGACATCCGATATTAGGGGATGAGCTCTATGGGGGAATGGTTGATAGTGTTAAAAGACAGCTTCTGCATGCTTATAAATTAATCTTTACTAACCCAGACACTGGGAAAGAGGAAACTGTAACGACAACTTTACCTGATGACATGGAGAGAATTGTGAAAGGGGAGGTGATAGGGTAAAAATAGACCAAGAATTGTTGCAAAATTAATACTCACGTTCCGTTGACAAACTCTAGAAATTTAAGATATATTTATAGTGTAAAATAAAAAAATCTTAGGAGGAATAAAACTATGGCAGCAGTAAAAATAGCGATAAATGGATTTGGTAGAATTGGAAGATTAGCATTCAGATTAATGGCAGATAACCCTGAATTTGAAGTAGTAGCAATAAACGACTTAACGGACCCTAGAACTTTAGCTTACTTATTAAAGTTTGATACAGCTCAAGGAAGATTCAAGATGGATTCAATTGAAGCTACAGAAAACGGAATAGTAGTAGATGGGAAAGAAATTAAAATATACTCTGAAAGAAATGCAGCAGACTTACCTTGGAAAGCATTAGATGTAGATGTAGTATTAGAATGTACTGGATTCTATGTATCTAAAGAAAAGTCTCAAGCACATATAGATGCAGGAGCTAAAAAAGTAGTTATCTCTGCACCAGCAGCAGGAGATCTTAAAACAGTTGTATTCAACGTAAACGATGACGTATTAACTGGAGAAGAAACTATCATATCTGGAGCTTCTTGTACAACTAACTGTTTAGCACCAGTTGTAAACGTATTAAACAAAGAGTTTGGATTAGTAAAAGGATTCATGACAACTATCCATGCATACACAAATGACCAAAACATATTAGATGCACCTCATCCAAAGGATATCAACGCTAGAAGAGGAAGAGCAGGAGCAGCTAACATGGTACCTACATCTACAGGAGCAGCAGTAGCAGTAGGAAAAGTATTACCTGAATTATTAGGAAAATTAGATGGTGGAGCAGTAAGAGTTCCAACTGTTACAGGATCTTGTGTTGACTTAGTAGTAGAGTTAGATAAGAACGTAACTGTAGAAGAGATCAATGCAGCTATGAAAGCAGCAGCAAATGAAACTTTAGGATATACTGAAGAGCCAATCGTATCTTCTGACTGTATCGGAATCCAATTCGGATCATGGTTTGATGCTCAATCTACAAAAGTAATGACTGTAGATGGAAAGCAATTAGTAAAAATCTTAACTTGGTATGACAACGAGATGTCTTATACAGCTCAATTAATCAGAACTTGTAAGAAATTTGCTCAATTAGCAAAGTAATTATATAATAGAATAAATAGAATAGCGGGAGCATTGGTTTCCGCTATTTTTTTTAGAGAGAAGTGTTATATTTCTTAGGCGTTTAAAGGCAGTAATTATATTTATGGAGGGGTTAAGAGAATGGCAAAAAAAATAGTAAATGAATTAGAATTAAACGGTAAAAAAGTATTGATGAGAGTGGATTTTAACGTTCCTATGAAGGATGGGAAGATCACAAACGACAACAGAATAGTTGCTGCAACTGATACAATTAAATATGTATTAGAGCAAGGTGGAAAAGTTATAGCTTTCTCTCATTTAGGAAGAGTAAAAACAGAGGAAGATAAAGCTGGAAAATCAATGGCACCAATAGCTGTAAGATTATCTGAATTATTAGGTAAGGAAGTTAAGTTTGTTGCTGAAACTAGAGGAACAGAATTAGAAGCGGCAGTAGCAGAATTAAAAGATGGAGAGATCATGATGTTTGAAAATACTAGATTTGAAGATATCGATGGTAAGAAAGAATCTAAAAATGACCCTGAACTGGGGAAATACTGGGCTTCTTTAGGAGACGTTTTTATAAACGATGCATTCGGAACTGCTCATAGAGCGCATGCTTCAAATGTAGGAATTGCTTCGAACGTTGAAGAGTCTGCAGCGGGATTCTTAATGGAAAAAGAAATTAAATTCATTGGTGGAGTAGTGGATGCACCACAAAAGCCATTAGTAGCAATCTTAGGTGGAGCGAAAGTTTCTGATAAGATCTCTGTAATTAAAAACTTGATTCCAAAAGC
Organism: Fusobacteria bacterium ZRK30; assembly: GCA_024628785.1. Lineage (NCBI taxonomy): Bacteria > Fusobacteriati > Fusobacteriota > Fusobacteria bacterium ZRK30. The sequence goes on along the minus strand of CP102405.1, from coordinate 415,548 downwards.
TGATAAGATAATTATCGGTGGAGGAATGATGTTTACTTTCTTAAAAGCAAAAGGATTAAATATCGGGTCTTCATTATGTGAAGAAGATAGATTAGATCTTGCCAAGGAATTAATGGAATTAGCAGGAGATAAATTAGTATTACCTGTAGATACTATTACGTCAAAAGAATTCTCAAATGATGCAGGACACCAAGTTGTTTCTGTAAATGAAATTCCTGAAGGGGAGATGGGATTAGATATCGGACCTAAATCAGTGGAGTTATTTAAATCTGCATTAGCAGGAGCTAAAACTGTAGTATGGAATGGACCAATGGGTGTATTCGAAATGTCTAATTTTGCTAAAGGAACGATTGGAGTTTGTGAAGCTATCGCCAACTTAGACGGAGCTATCACTATTATCGGTGGAGGAGATTCTGCAACAGCAGCAATCGACTTAGGATTCGCTGACAAGTTTACACATATCTCTACTGGTGGAGGAGCTTCACTTGAGTATTTAGAAGGGAAAGTTTTACCAGGAATAGATTCTATAGCTAGTCACTGTGGTAACTGTAACTGCGGTAAATAATTAAATAGAAAGATCAAGAGGGGGAGAAATCTTCCTCTTTTTATATGTTTTTTTTGTTTAGACCACTCTTCCTGGTGAGTCTTTCTTTGCTCTAACTATTGATTTTGTTAAAATTATGTCGTATATTTGTATTACTAGCATGAGGACAAACTAATAAGGATGTGATTTTTATGAGAACGACAATAAGAGGAAGACACTTAGAGGTAACAGAGGGAATCAAAAATTATGCAGAGAAGAGATTTGGTAAATTGGAGACGTACTTTAATCATATAGATGAGACTGAAGTTGTTTTAAAATATGAAGACAAAAAAGTATATGGTGTAGAAGTTATTGTAACTACCAAGGGAAATAAATACATTGCTAAAACTAAAGGTGGAGAATTATACACTGAGATAGATAAAGCTAAAGAGAAGATAAAAGGTGTGTTGACTAAAGAAAAGAAGAAGATTATAGACAGTAAGAGGGAAGAGAAGCCAGAAGTTGAATAGATGAAACTAATCTCCTAATTATCAGGTATACAAATACTCTGATAATTAGGAGAATTTTTTTTATTTTGAAAAAATTAAAAAATAAAATTATGGTAAAAACATCTTGAATAAAAATAAAAACAATGATATTATTTTATTAAATAATAAATTGTTCGGAGGAATAAAAAGTGAATAAATCAAACTTTATTACAACTCTATATTACTATTATTATAGGAAACAGGATTTGAATTAATTCTTTAAATTAGAATTATATGCGAATCCATTTTGTATTACTATAAGTTTAGTGAGATGGATTTGTATCAAGAGATGTTATTTTAGTCTATGGGTACTTACCTATAGACTTTTTTTATTATCTAGGGGAATTATTATAAGTTTACGCTTGTTTGGATGCAACGTCACGTTGCTTTTTTATTAAATAAACTAAGGAGAATGATATGAAATTTAAATTTAACTACTATTACTACTATTATTTATTAAATCTGGGTCATCGCATATAAGCGATAGATGCAGGTTTGTTTTGGTGGCCTGCATCTTTAGTAGTTAAACTTTTTTAAGTGAAGCTCAAGGTGTAGTCCTTGGGCTTTTTTATATTGTGTTTTATTGTGAGGAGATGGTTGTAATGGAAAATATTATAAGCTTTGTAAATGGAGTTTTATGGGGGAAAAATGTATTGGTTTGGATGTTGATAGGAGCAGGGTTGTTTTTTAGTATAAAGACGAAGTTTGTTCAATTGAGATTATTTAAACATATGATATCTTTGGTGAAGTCAAATAATGAAGAAAAAAGTGAAGGGATTACATCTTTCCAAGCTTTTTGTATCAGCACGGCTTCCAGGGTAGGGGCTGGTAACTTAGTAGGGGTTGTGGCAGCGGTATCCATAGGTGGAGCAGGATCTATCTTTTGGATGTGGGTAATGGCTGTAATTGGTGCAGCTTCAGCCTTTGCAGAAACTGTTTTGGCTGTTATCTACAGAGAAAAAACTAAAGACGGTAAATTTGTAGGAGGGCCGGCGTTTTTCCTACATAAAGGGCTAGGTAAAAAATGGTTAGGAGTGTTGTTTGTGATATCTGCATTGATATGTTGGGCTGGAGTGATGCAGGTCGTTTCAAACTCTGTAACAGAATCTTTTAAGGTAGCTTTTGGAACCGATGAACTTATGGTGGCTATAGTTTTAATAATGTTGACAGGGGTAGTTATCTTTGGAAAAAAAGATAAGATATCTATGCTTTTGTCGAAATTAGTTCCCCTTATGTCTGCGCTGTACTTACTGGTAGTATTGTTTATAGTGATAAAGAATATTAATTTAATACCAGGACTTATAACAGAGATAGTTTCACAGGCTTTGGGAATCAGACAGGCAGTGGGAGGGAGTTTAGGAGCTGTTATAATGATTGGAATAAAGAGAGGGTTGTTTTCTAATGAGGCAGGGAGTGGGAGTGCTCCTAGTGCAGCAGCATCAGCAGATGTGGATCATCCGGCGAAGCAGGGTTTATTACAAGCTCTGGGAGTGTTTGTGGATACCATATTAATATGCAGTGCCACGGCTTTTGTAATGTTATTAGCAGATATAGATAAAACAGATCTAACGGGAATGAAATTTTTACAAGAATCTTTTAGATACCATGTAGGAGATTGGGGAGTTATATTTATAGCACTTATATTATTTTTATTTTCCTTTAGTACAGTATTGGGGATCATGTTTTATGCTAAAAATAATATAATCTTTTTATCTGAAAGAGATATCTTTCAAAATATGTTTAAAATTTTGGTGTTGGTGATGTTATTTCAAGGTGGTATTCAGCAGAATTTATTTATCTGGTCTTTGGCAGATTTTGGAATAGGATTGATGACGGTAATTAACCTTGTAGGTATAGTCTTGTTGTCTAAGGAGGTGAAAAGCTGTTTAGATAATTATGAAGGAGGTCTTTTGAAGAAGCAAAAGGCGGAGGAAACTAAGGTTACAATATAAAATAAAAAAATTTAAACTTTTTTAAAACTTGCTGCGTCTGATAAGTATAAGCAAATGAAAATAGTAATATTTTTTCATTTCTTTCTTTCCTTAAAATAAAATATAATAAATAAAGACCTCCTAACTGTGCGACTATTACAGGTAGGAGGTTTTTATTTTAAATTTTTTTGGTTTTTCTAAAATTTTTATCTATTATTATTGACTTCTTTGTGGGAAGTTAATAAAATTTATTGAATAAAATAACGTTTTAGTTATCGAAGTGAAGAAGAAGATCAAATGAAAAATAAATATTTTTCACTAAACAACATATCTGTTTCATTGGTTGTAAATCAATAAAAATAAGGGTGAAAAGAGGAGAGTTGCGTTTGGATGTCTGTTTTGGGAAATGTTTTGAAAAAACACAATAAAAAAACAAAAAAATCCTTGACGAAAAGCTGTAAACGCGGTATACTTCTTCTTGTGCATCAGAGAAATATCTTTGAAGCCAACAAAAGGACATTAGCAATTAAATAGAGAAAGAAAGTGTAAATTAAAAACTCAATTGTCGTTTGAAACTTTGTTTTCAAACAATCGATTAAGGTGTACAGTGGAATGAACCACTATAAAAATAATTATCTTTTAATAGATAGCTAAACTTCATTTATGAAGTTAGGATATAAATTTGAATGTAGAGTTTGATCCTGGCTCAGGATGAACGCTGACAGAATGCTTAACACATGCAAGTCGACTGGAATTCTTCTTCGGAAGATAGTACGGTGGCGGACGGGTGAGTAACGCGTAAAGAATTTGCCCTTCAGACTGGGACAACTAATCGAAAGGTTAGCTAATACCGGATATTATGAGATCTTGGCATCAAGAACTTATGAAAGCTATATGCGCTGGAGGAGAACTTTGCGTTCCATTAGGTAGTTGGTAGGGTAATGGCCTACCAAGCCGACGATGGATAGCCGGCCTGAGAGGGTGAACGGCCACAAGGGGACTGAGACACGGCCCTTACTCCTACGGGAGGCAGCAGTGGGGAATATTGGACAATGGACCAAAAGTCTGATCCAGCAATTCTGTGTGCACGATGAAGGTCTTCGGATTGTAAAGTGCTTTCAGGTGGGAAGAAGAAAGTGACGGTACCACCAGAAGAAGCGACGGCTAAATACGTGCCAGCAGCCGCGGTAATACGTATGTCGCAAGCGTTATCCGGAATTATTGGGCGTAAAGCGAGTCTAGGCGGCTTGTTAAGTCAGATGTGAAAATGCGGGGCTCAACTCCGTATTGCGTTTGAAACTGGCAGGCTAGAGTACTGGAGAGGTGGGCGGAACTACAAGTGTAGAGGTGAAATTCGTAGATATTTGTAGGAATGCCGATAGTGAAGACAGCTCACTGGACAGATACTGACGCTAAAGCTCGAAAGCGTGGGGAGCGAACAGGATTAGATACCCTGGTAGTCCACGCCGTAAACGATGTTCACTGGGTGTAGGGGGTCGAACCTCTGTGCCGAAGCTAACGCGATAAGTGAACCGCCTGGGGAGTACGCACGCAAGTGTGAAACTCAAAGGAATTGACGGGGACCCGCACAAGCGGTGGAGCATGTGGTTTAATTCGACGCAACGCGAGGAACCTTACCAGCACTTGACATACAACGAACTCGTCAGAGATGACTTGGTGCCGCTTCGGTGGAACGTTGATACAGGTGGTGCATGGCTGTCGTCAGCTCGTGTCGTGAGATGTTGGGTTAAGTCCCGCAACGAGCGCAACCCCTATCGTATGTTACCATCATTAAGTTGGGGACTCATGCGAGACTGCCTGCGACGAGCAGGAGGAAGGTGGGGATGACGTCAAGTCATCATGCCCCTTATGTGCTGGGCTACACACGTGCTACAATGGTTGGTACAGAGAGCAGCAATACGGCGACGTGGAGCAAATCTCAGAAAGCCAATCTTAGTTCGGATCGCAGTCTGCAACTCGACTGCGTGAAGTTGGAATCGCTAGTAATCGCGAATCAGCAATGTCGCGGTGAATACGTTCTCGGGTCTTGTACACACCGCCCGTCACACCACGAGAGTTGGTTGCACCTAAAGTAGCAGGCCTAACCATTTATGGAGGGATGTTCCTAAGGTGTGATTAGCGATTGGGGTGAAGTCGTAACAAGGTATCCGTACCGGAAGGTGCGGATGGATCACCTCCTTTCTAAGGAGCACTTTATGAGACCATGCAAATGGTATTACATAAAGAATATTTATACTGCTCTTTCTCTATTTATTTGGTAATGTTCTCTTTTTTGAGAGAAAATACCAGTTGGACATTGAAAACTATATAGTAATGAAATAATAAATTAACAATTTTATTAGATCTTCAGTTACACGAGAGTGTAACAATAATTAACGAAGAGTTAGAAATAACTGAACGATAATTAGATTTCAAAAATTCTAAAAACAAATTAAGCAAAAAATATTAAAATTCTATTTTAATAATAGGTTAAGAAATTAAGGGCGCACGGAGAATGCCTTGGTAGTAAGAGCCGATGAAGGACGTGATAAGCTGCGATAAGCTAAGACAAGCTGCAATTGAGCGTAATAGTCTTAGATTTCCGAATGGGTAAACCTACTAGTTTGAAGAACTAGTGTGGAAACGGGAACCGGATGAACTGAAACATCTAAGTAATCCGAGGAAGAGAAAGTAAAAACGATTCCCTAAGTAGCGGCGAGCGAACGGGGAAGAGCCCAAACCGAACAAGTGTGATAGCATGCAGGCGTTGCTTGTTGGGGGTAGTGGGATACAGAGCGGCAGAACTGCAAGGTATGCGCTTGACTAACAAAGGTACTAGAATGAACTGGAAAGTTCAACCGTAGAAGGTGATAGTCCTGTATAGGGAACTTATGTTAGCAAGTCACTGTAATCCCAAGTAGCACGGGACACGAGAAACCCTGTGTGAATCAGCGAGGACCATATCTCGTAAGGCTAAATACTCTTACTAACCGATAGTGAATAGTACCGTGAGGGAAAGGTGAAAAGAACCCCGGGAGGGGAGTGAAATAGAACCTGAAACCGTGTGCTTACAAGCGGTCAGAGCAGAGCCTTCGGGCGTGTGATGGCGTGCCTTTTGGAGAATGATCCTGCGAGTGATCAATGGCGAGGTTAAGTATAACGGAGCCGAAGGGAAACCGAGTCTGAATAGGGCGAATTAGTCGTTGGTTGTAGACGCGAAACCTGGTGATCTATGCCTGTCCAAGATGAAGCTGTGGTAAGACACAGTGGAGGTCTGAACCCACCGTCGTTGAAAAGCCGGGGGATGAGGTAGGTATAGGGGTGAAAAGCCAATCGAACCAGGAGATAGCTCGTTCTCTCCGAAATGCATTTAGGTGCAGCCTTGATTGTTTAAATATGGGGGTAGAGCACTGAATGGTCTAGCGGGCATATTGCTTAGCGAAATCAATCAAACTCCGAATACCATATTTCAAGAGATCAGGAGTGAGACTATGGGTACTAAGATCCATGGTCAAAAGGGAAACAGCCCAGACCACCAACTAAGGTCCCAAATTATATCTAAGTGGGAAAGGAGGTGGAGATTCTGAAACAACCAGGATGTTGGCTTAGAAGCAGCCATACATTTAAAGAGTGCGTAATAGCTCACTGGTCGAGAGTCTCTGCGCCGACAATGTAACGGGGCTAAGATATAAACCGAAGTTGTGGAGTATACACTATGTGTAGACTGGTAGGAGAGCGTTCCGTAGGCCGTTGAAGGATAAGGGGTAACCCAATCTGGAGGTATCGGAAGTGAGAATGCAGGAATGAGTAGCGAGAAAGAGGGTGAGAATCCCTCTCGCCGGAAAACCAAGGTTTCCAGAGTAAAGCTTGTCTTCTCTGGGTAAGCCGGGACCTAAGCCGAGGCTAGATTGCGTAGGCGAATGGAAAGCAGTTTAATATTACTGCGCCACTGTAATTTGTTTGAGAGATGGAGGGACGCAGAAGGGTATGTGCGCAGACTGTTGGATATGTCTGTGTAAGCATGTAGGATGGAACCGCAGGAAAATCCACGGTTTTAGATCTGAGGTGTGATGCGGAGTGTTTGTAATGAACACGAAGGTACAAATCCCACGCTGCCGAGAAAAGCTTCTATTGAGAATTATAGTGCCCGTACCGTAAACCGACACAGGTGGTTAGGATGAGAAATCTAAGGCGTACAGGCTAACTCTCGCTAAGGAACTCTGCAAAATGGCCCCGTAACTTCGGGAGAAGGGGTGCCATTAAAGGTGATAAATACACGCGATTTTGAGCTTTTGATGGCCGCAGTGAAGAGATTCGAGCAACTGTTTAGCAAAAACACAGGTCTATGCTAAGCTGAAAGGCGATGTATATGGGCTGACACCTGCCCAGTGCCGGAAGGTTAAGAGGAGGGTTTAGCGACTCAAATTGAAGCCCCGGTGAACGGCGGCCGTAACTATAACGGTCCTAAGGTAGCGAAATTCCTTGTCGGGTAAGTTCCGACCTGCACGAATGGTGTAATGACTCGAATGCTGTCTTGGCGGGAGGCCTGGTGAAATTGTACTACCGGTGAAGATACCGGTTACCTACAGTAGGACGGAAAGACCCCGTGGAGCTTTACTATAGCTTGGTATTGGGTTGAGATGTTATGTGTATAGGATAGTTGGGAGACTGTGATTATATGGCGCTAGCTGTATATGAGTCGCTGGTGGAATACCAACCATATAACATTTTGATTCTAATCTGTGATGTGTAATCATGGAGACAGTGCTAGGTGGGTAGTTTGACTGGGGCGGTCGCCTCCGAAAGAGTAACGGAGGCGTTCAAAGGTTCCCTCAGGTTGGATGGAAATCAACCGAAGAGTGCAATGGCATAAGGGAGCTTGACTGTGAGATAGACACATCGAGCAGGTGCGAAAGCAGGACATAGTGATCCGGTGGTTCCGAATGGAAGGGCCATCGCTCAACGGATAAAAGCTACCCCGGGGATAACAGGCTGATTTTGCCCGAGAGTCCATATCGACGGCAAAGTTTGGCACCTCGATGTCGGCTCATCGCATCCTGGGGCTGGAGAAGGTCCCAAGGGTTGGGCTGTTCGCCCATTAAAGCGGTACGTGAGCTGGGTTCAGAACGTCGTGAGACAGTTCGGTCCCTATCCACTGTAGGCGTAAGAATATTGATGAGATCTGTCCTTAGTACGAGAGGACCGGGATGGACAAACCTCTAATGTACCAGTTGTCATGCCAATGGCATAGCTGGGTAGTCACGTTTGGAATGGATAACCGCTGAAAGCATCTAAGCGGGAAGCCAACTCAGAGATAAGTATTCTATCATTGATAAGTCACCTTCGAGACTAGGAGGTTGATAGGTTGGGGGTGTAAGGGCTGTGAAGTCTTTAGCTGACCAATACTAATATGACGAACACTTTACCTAAAGAAAATGATTTTTAGAAAGTTAATTTATGAAACATTATTATATAGTTTTGAATGTTTAACAATATTCAATAAGAAAGTAAGCTTGGTAAGAAAAGCTACGGGGGTACACCTGGTCACATTCCGAACCCAGAAGTTAAGTCCGTAAACGCCGAAAGTACTTAGGGGGCAGCCCCTTGGGAGGATAGGAACTTGCCAAGTCTTTTTTATTTTTTGAAGAAATTCAAAGAGGAAGAAGGGTCATCAACTAATGTTGATGGCTCTTTTTTATGTATACTATCAAAAATAAAGGGAGAAAACAATCCATATTCTTTAAATATTTGTAGCAACCAAAATTCATGAAGGTTCTGACTCCTCATTTTTATAGAGATTTTATGAGTATCAAAATTAATTTTAAATATGAATCTCAACTGAGAGAAACCGAAGCTAAAGCTAAAGCCATCTTGTCTTAGTAGGTAAAAGCCAAGAGATCCTGGTTTCCTAGAGGGAGGTCTTATAGAGGTGCTAGTTCGATGAAACTTTTGAGTTTAATAGAATAACCAGAGACACGAGCATTTTTAAGATAAAATATGAAAATTACTCCCTATGAGGATCATATATGGTGTTCTTATTTTATAGGAGATTTCTGATATTGGAGTGACAAGCTATAGTTGAAAGAAGAAGAGGGATTTCAAGACATAAAAAAAGGAGCCATCAATAAATTGATGACTTCTCTTTAGATTAAATATTAGCAGCTTGTTTTTTCTACTGCGATATATTCATTTTCTCCTAAGATAACAATTGCTTTCTCTTTGTTAGTTTCATTTACTAAGATGATTGGTCCTGTACAACCCATTCCTGCTTCTGCATAGATCCCATTTCTCATAAGTTCTAGTGCTGCATCATCTAAGTCCATGATATCTATCCCTGATACTTGCGCTGTTACTACTTCTTTTTCAGGCTTTACAAATTCTTCTACTGGTTTTTTAGGTGCTTCAACAAAACCAGCTAAGATCTCTTCGTATCCTGCTTTTTTTATCATCTCATATTCTTTGCTTACTATTGCAGCAAGATCATTTTTCCCTAATAGTGCAGCATATTTTATTGCTCCTTCTACTACAGGTACTCCTGATGCTCTAGATAAGATTAATATAGTTCTCTTCATATCAAATGATACTCCTGGACCATATCCATATCCGTTTGCTTCATAACTTCCACCTGTTGAGTAAGAAGAAAACATCTTCATAAGAATATTTCCAGTTAAACTATCTGTTACCATTACATCTGATGATCCCATTAAAAGGTCGTTTCCTCTCATGATTGTTCCACCATCTGCTCTTCTAGATTCACCAAAGTTAATTGCATAACCGTTGTCAGCTAATTTTCTAAGAGATCTTTCTACAGCTCTTGAGCTGTCTACGTTTAAGATTCCAACACTAGGATTAGCTATTCCAATTGCTTTGGCTGTTGCTATTCCATAAAGTGAGTTTTTAAACATAGCTTCTGTTCTGTTAGTAGCTGATGTTCCTGTTGTAGTTCCTATTAACATGTCATTTCCAAAAGCAGGTGTTACTACTCTACCTATTGTAGAAGTACCTATTGGGAAACTGTAATGCATAGTTACAGCTGAATTGATCTCTTTTGAATCGATTAATTCTTCCATTCTTTTATGCGCTTCTTCCTCAGTGTTAGCTTCTACAACTCTTAAAGCTGTCTCTACCTTAGGTCCAATTAAAACTACATCAAAGTCACCACTTAAAGCTGCTTTTTCTGCACCTTTAACGATGTTTTCTACTCCATGCTCACTACCTATTGTAGTTATTCCTACACATATTCTCTTACCAAACGACCCTGTTTCCATGGCATTGGCTATATCTAAAAAAGTTTCACCTATCATTTGTTTAATATCTAAAGACATAAGAAATCCCCCCTTAACCTAAGAATTGAGAGGCAAAGTTTTTCATAGCTTCTGCAATCATTGTATTAATTTCATCTTTAGAAACTGATCCTGCTTCCTCTGTAACACCTGTGTTTCTTTCTACCATGATAGATACACCATCGAATAAGTTAGTCATTCTTCCTAAGAATAATGATCCTTTTCCTACTACCATTACTCTGTTTAAGTCACCTTTAGTTAACTCATCCATAGCAAATCCTAAGTAAGGTACTCCTGAAGGGATATGACCTTGTGTAGGTGCCCATCCAACCATTCCGTTATTTACAACGAAATCTTTCATAGCTTTCTTTTCGATATGTCCTTTCTTAACTCCACAAGCTCCGATCATCTTGTAGTTTCCTTCTGGTACATCTCCTGCTCCTGCTGGTTTTGTAACATCTGGGTTTTGCATCTCTACTGAGTACTTATCTACATCTGTAATCTTTAATCCAGCTTTTTCTAATGGCTCGATTACTAATGATGAGATAACTGCTTGAGGTGAAGATCCTGTTCCTACAGTATGTCTACCTACGAAATCAGTGTTGATTACCGGGCTAACTCCGTCATTTTCAGAGATTAAGATAGCGAATGCTCCTAATGTATCCTCTAAGATAGGTAAGTCTTTTTTAACATGGTCTTTACCGTTCATTCCTAACTTAGCTGTAGCTCCACCTGCAACAACTACAACGTTCTTGTATGTTCCAGCTTTTACTAATGATGCTGCGTTGATCAATGAATGAGTAGGTGCTGCACAGAATCCTCTAAGGTCTGATCCAGTTGCATTTACTGCTCCAGATGCTTCGGCGATAGCTTTAGCGAAGTTTCCTCCACCTCTTTGGTTCATATCTCCACAAGCTTCTTCTGAACATTCGATTACATAGTCGATAGTTGTAGGATCGATGTTGTTTCTTGCAATTAAGTTTTTAAATGCTAAGATTCCAGATGCTTTTACAACTAAGTTTTCAAATATTACATGTGAACTTAAGTTAGAGTCTACATCATGGGCTCTTTTTACACATCCAACTAATTTATCTTCATGGTATAACCCTTCTGCTCCCTCTTCATTTACTAAAGCTTCGATTACAGAGAATTCATGACCTTTATTTAATTGAGCTTCGTCAGCTTCTGAATAGAACTCATAGTTTCTATATGCTTCTACTGCGTCAGCTAAGAATTTTTCTTCTAATAATACTAAGTCGAAAACGTCAGCTAATTTAACCATTACGATAAATTCTTTTTGAGCTAAGATCTCTCCAAATTTACCTTTGTTTGAAGAACCTTCAATATTTTTACCTACGAATGGCATTCCAACTTCTTTTAATTTTTCAGGAGTAAGGTTTCCGATGTAAGTTTGGTTAGGTCCGTAGTTTACTACTTCTTCATAAGTTCTGTAGCTGTCTCTGATATTTTTTAAATATTCAGAATCCGGGTTAGTATGTTTTTCAACTGTTTGAGTAGTTCCATTGTGTAAGATCATGTCTGGAGTATGCACTAAACAATATGCTGCTCCTTTTAAAACTGCAAAATTCATCTTTTATTCCTCCGATTTTTATTATTATATTTATTTATTTTTAAAGTTATAAAAAATAAGGGAAAGAGACAATAACTCTTCCCCTTATTTAAGTTTAATTATTAAACTTGGAATACTGTTTGTTCAGTAACTTCAGTAGTTAAAGAAGTTAAAGCTGTTTTAACTATGTCTTTTCTTATTTTCATTTGGTCTTCCGCACATAATGCAGGGTCACCAAATGGATGTGGAATTGCTATTGCAGGAACTATTCTGTTAGCTCCTACTGTTAGAGAGATAGGAACTACAGTACAAATATGTACTACAGGTATTCCACTCTTTTCTATTTCTTTTACCATCGTTGCACCGCAACGAGTACAAGTTCCTCATGTAGAAGTTAGGATTACTCCGTCTACTCCTGCAGCAACTAGTTCTTTTGTGAATTCAGCTGCGAACGCTTTAGAGTTCTTTACTGAAGTTCCGTTTCCTGTTGTAGAATAGTAGTAAGGATGGATAGATCCGATTACTCCTTCAGCTTCAAATTGTCTTAAAGCATCTGTAGGAACTACTACGTTTGGATTGTCGTTAGCATATGTAGGGTCGAATCCTCCATGAGCAGTTTCTCCCATGTTGTCTAATTCATATCTACCATATTTTTGAGCTGATGAAGCTTCAATTCTATCAGGGTTTCCAGAAGGAACCATTCCACCAGAAGTAACTAATGCTATTTTAGCAGTTGATAAATCTTTGATTGCCTTTCCAGGTTCAACATTATCAAATAATGGCATTGGATATTCAGTTACAAATTCCTCACCTTTTAATTTATTTACTAACATATCTACTGCTCTTTCAGCACCGATCTTTTCAGCGAAGTAATTTTGTCTTACTCCTCTTACATGGTATCCTTCTTCAGCTGGAGATCCAACAACTTCTTTCTTACCTAACTTTAAAGCAAGAGCTGCTAATGGCTTTATAGCCTTTCTCATTCCTGCTGCTGAGTTAGTTGTAGAAACAATATGAAGATCTTTTCTGTACATATCTACACCAGGGTTCTCAATGTACATAGCAGTAACTACAGGAATTCCTAATTCCTCTTTTACAGATTTTGCAATAGTTCCACAAGCAACTCCGTATCTTCCTGCGTTGAAAGCAGGTCCTGCGATAAATAAGTCAGGCTTTGCAGCTTTTACCATTTCTAATATTTCTTTTGTAGCTTCTTCAACATTCTCATTTAAATAAGAATCTCCACAAATTACTGTTCCTACGATTTCTGCTTCTTCACCAAATTGTTGCATAAGAGCTGAACCAGGACCTACAACTTCATTTCTGAATTCAGGTTTGATATCAGCTTTTTCTTCTCCACCAATTCCGGCGAAGAATTGATTTATATAGTGAACTACTTTTATTTTATTCATTCAAATCCCCCGTAATTAAGACTATCTTGCATCGATATTGTATTACCAGGGATTATTAAATCCCTAGTTTATATTATAAATTTTTGATAATTGATTTTGTTAAATTTGTTACTTTTGTTTCTATTATATAGGCTCACCTGAGCCATATGTTCAATGGATTTTTTCTGAGAATTATTTTAATTAAAGATTTTGTGTGTGCCTTGCATAGGACACGGTTTCTGAATATGATCTCTTAGTTTTTTAGTTATTTTTATTTTTGTTGTTGGTTCAGTTATTACAAGTTTTGCGAGAAATTAAAGGTATTTACAACCTTCTCCTCTGATTTCGTTCATTTCTTCTACGATCTCTTCTACTTCTAATACCATTTCCATCATTCCTACTTGCTCTTCAAATTTGTCTGCATCTACAGCACCTTTGAATTGATCTTCTAATACGTGGAATACTGTTAATCCTAACGCTTCGTTAGCTAGTACTCCTGAGAATGTAGGGTCTCCCATTGTTACTGTTTCTGCAGCTAATCCAGATGCCTCTGCTTCTGCTGCTCCTAATATAACTACTAAGTTTTCTGGTCCATATTCAGTTGCGAAATCTTTAATTCTTTTTTGATTCTCTAAATCCATTGCTCCAGCAGCCGTTCAGACAAAGCATTCTGTAGAAGCAAATATTACTTCTACGTTTGCCATTGTCTCAGCGCACTCCTTTATAGCTTCTCCAGGTACACCGTCTCTATCTCCGACGATGATTAATTTTTTATTTTCATAATTAAACATGTGATGCCTCCTAATTGTTTTATTGATTTTTTAAACGCTATCCTTATAGAAGTTTTATTAATTAAAACTAGTACATTTTAGCTGTTAATTTGTTGAATCCTAATTCGTTTGTTGCACCAGTGATTATTTGGATCTCAGCTTCGATAGTTCCGTCAGCTTTTAATGAACCGTCAAATCCACCTGATAATGTATCAGTGTAGTCTAACATTCCGATAACTTTGTCCATTGGAGCTAAAGTTATCATTTGGTTAGCGTTTCCACCAGTTATTACTGCGTTAGCTGCTACGTCTGCATCTGCTAATGATTGAGATGATCCATCTCTACCAGCATACTCGTCAGTAACGATAACTGTTTTAACACCTTGAGCTTCTACTTTCTTACAGTTCATGATTAAGTCAGTATCAGGGTTTCCGAATCCTTCTTGAGAGATTACTACACCATCTAATCCTAAGTATTTAGTAAATTTAGCTGTCCAGTCAGATGATCTTTCTTTATCTGCTAAGTATACGTTTTCGTTAGTTATGATGATTCCCATGAAGTTGATTTCTTTTCCATGTTGCTTGTATAAGTTTTTGATGATTGGGTTATTTAAGTGATGGAAACTTGTATTTTTGTCACAAGCTGATACACAGTTACCACTTAAGATAGCTCCATCCATAACTTCAGTTGGATATAAGATAGTTGGTACTATTTTCTTAGCATCTACACCATATACATAAGTATCATGTAAAAGACCTTGAGTTTGTAACATGTATACATAAGCTACTTTTGGTAACTCAGGGTACTCGTTAGCTTGCTCTAATAAAGGTTTAGTTTCGAATACTTCGATATTATCAGGAGTAACATTTTCTCCTAATTTACCTAAGTGTGCAGCGATTTTTAATCCAGCCATTCTAGCAGCTGCTTCATAAGCGTGTGATTCGATTCCTTCTTTAGGTTCGATAACCATACATAAGTTATTTAACTTTGAGAAAGGACTATAATCTGCTGCAACACCAGTCATGTCGATGATTCCTTCTTGGAATCCAACAATTTTACCACAAGTTACTACTGCAGACCCTTTTAATACATGAGTTCTACCTTCTCCAACAGTTTTTACGTTTGAGATCATTCCAGGGAAAATACCAGCTTTTCCTCCAACTTTTACTCTAGGCTCGATTACATCTTTAACAGGTGTAATTCTAACACTTTCTCCAGGCTTTGCTAATTCAAGTTTAACGTCAATGATTCTGTCATCCTCTAAAACAATTGCCTTAATTTCTTCCGCATTTACATGTAAAACACCGTTTTCTACTTTTGAGACATCTGCAAATTTTATATCTGAAATATTAATTTCTCCTAATTCTAAACGCAAATATCACACCCCCTTAAATTATTATAAAATAAACTTTGATTATTGCCAAAATATCTACTTGATGTTTTCAGCTAACATAGCTTCTATGTTTTTAGCTGTTGCATCGTCTTTTGTTAATTCTGCTACTTTTTCTCCACCTTTATATAAAGTAATTGTAGGTAATCCTAATACTTTTTGCTTTATTGCCATTCTTCTTGCTTTACTTGTGTTTAATTTTACGAATTTAGCTTTATCAGCATTTTTTTCAGCTATTACTTCTAATTCAGGTAATAACGCTTTACACGGTACACACCCGTCACTATAATAATCTACTAATACATAACCTTCTGCATTTAGTACTTCTTCTTCAAATGTTCCCTTATCTACTACTAACATAAATTGATCCTCCTTAAAATTTTTCTTCCATATATTTTTCAGCTAACGTTGCTGCGATTGCTCCATCAGCAGTTGCTGTTACTACTTGTCTAAGTGCTTTAGGTCTGATATCTCCTGCTGCAAATACTCCTTCTACATTTGTTCTCATTTCGTCATCAGTTTTGATATATCCCCAGTCATCCATTTCGATATGACCTTTGAATGTATCTGAATGTGGTACATAACCAACAAATGCGAATAATCCAAATGTTCCATCTTCTTCATCAGCGTTGAATTCTGTTAATTCTCCAGTTTTTAAGTTTCTGAATACTGCTGTTTCTAATATTCCGTCACCTTTTAATTCTTCAACTGTTGAATCCCACATAAATTCTAACTTGTCGTTTTTAAATGCTTTCTCTTGAATAGATTTAGCTGCTCTTAATTCATCTCTTCTATGTACTATAGTTACTTTTCTAGCAAATTTAGTTAGGTACATTGCTTCTTCAACTGCTGTGTCTCCTCCACCGATTACGAATACTTCGAAATCTTCAAAGAAGTCAGCATCACATGTAGCACAGTATGAAACTCCCTTACCAGTAAATTCAGCTTCTCCAGGACAACCCATCTTTCTAGGTGTAGCTCCAGTTGCTATAATAACTGATTTAGCTTTATATTCTTCTTTTTCACCTTTAACAATTTTGATGTCTCCAGAAAAATCTACATCTATTACATCGTCAGATTTGATCTCTGCACCGAATTCTACAACTTGTTCTACCATTCTAGCGATTAGAGATGGTCCTGTAGCTTCTCTTACAGATCCAGGATAGTTTGCTACTTCATGAGTTATAACAATCTGTCCTCCTGTTTTACTCTTTTCCAATACTAATGTAGATAATTTTGATCTTCCTGCATATAGAGCCGATGATAATCCTGCTGGCCCTGCTCCTATTACTATAAGGTCGTATATTTTTGACATTGTACCCTCCTGATATATATATATTTTATTTAATTATTTTGAGTTATACTTTCGATACCACTAGTAATGATATCGCAATCGATTAATTTGAAGTCACCTATAATTTTGTCTGTCCACTCTCTCTTTAAGACAAATTTTTTAGTAGTTATGATTGCATCCTCGATAAGCTTCAAAGAATCAAAGTTTAATTTAGTGGCTTCTTCAGATATTATTATTGATTTAAAAGGTGTTTCCCCAGGTTTGATACTCCCTGTCAATGGATGAGTTAAAATTTCATGACCAATGTGAACTTTTGATCTTGTGAATTCCATTGTTTCTAAAAAGGTAGCATCTTCATGGTAATCCATAGGGTACAGATCCTTATATTTTAAGTTAACCAAAGGATTGTTAGTTATTATTCTAAATTTCATTTTTCCCTCCTAAACAAGAGCAGTTGTTCTCTTTTTCACATTTTTTTCCAAAAAAATAAAAAGTATTCAATAGATATAGATACTTTTTAATTTTTATTTATTTTGATTATATTGACACTTAATTTGATGGAATTATGAGGGAATCGAACCCACCTACAATAACTTAATATTGAAACTCGATTTTAATATCGGTAAGCACACCAGCGTCTCGTCTATTTCCAATTTAGTTATACTCCTTTTATAAAAAAAAGTCAACCACTAAAGTTAATTTTTTTACTTTTTGTTTTGTATACAAACATATATTATGTTATTCTAATTTTTATCATCCCTTTATTTAAGAGGTGATTCAATCGATGGTATAACTTAAATGTTGTTAGAAATTAATTTTTTTTATTTTTTTAGGAAAAATCAAAAAATGAGTTTTGAAACGAAACAAAACAGTTGCTTTAAATACACCGTTTTCAAAAAAAGATTAGAATTTAATTGACAAACGTCCATTAAAAGGTTATAAATTATAAGATTCACAATTATTTAAATAATCAAACGGCTCAAAACCAAGGTTTAATAAGAATTATTTTGTTTACGTGTGAATCATTCGGATTATGGTGAAATTTTTCACAAATATCGTTCAATGTTTTTTAGGGGGAATTTATACAATGGAAATGTTAAAAGGAATGGCACTACTATTATTGGCACTATCATGTTTTTCAGCATTCAGTCTTAAAGCACCAAATGGTCAAAAAGCTATGAGTGGTTTAGCAAACGCTGCAGTCGCTACTTTTTTAGTCGAAGCTTTACACAAATTTATTTCAGGAAATATGCTTGGTATTGCTTTTTTAGGTAATGTAGGTAGCATCGTAGGTGGTCTGGGAGGCGTAGCATCAGGAAGTTTGGTTATGCTGGCTCTTGGTATCAATCCTGTATTTGCTCTAGCTACTGGTCTCGCACTCTCTGGAATGGGAATCTTAGAAGGATTTATCGTAGGATATGCCCTTTCATTCTTAGTTCCAATCTTAGAAAAATATTTACCTGAAGGAGTAGACACTATTGTTGGTGTACTTGTTTTAGCTCCTCTAGGAAGATTTATCGCAGAAGCGGTTTCACCTGTTGTTACTATTACTCTTAATCAATTAGGAGAAATGATATTAAACGCTTCCAACCAATCTCCAATACTTATGGGACTTCTTTTAGGAGGGCTTATCAAGGTTATTTGTACAGCTCCTCTCAGTTCCATGGCTCTTACAGCTATTTTAGGCTTGACAGGGCTTCCTATGGGAATAGCATGTGTCGCTTGCTTCGGTGGTTGTTTCGCAAACGGTATAACATTCTATAGACTTAAATTAGGAAGTAAAAGTAAGGCTATCTCAATGATGTTAGAACCTCTTACACAAGCTGACATAGTTACAGCCAATCCAGTACCTATATTCAGTTCTAGTTTTGTTGGTGGAGCTTTTGCAGGTTTATCTGCTGCATATTTTAATATTATTGCTGATGCTCCGGGAACTGCGTCTCCTATCCCTGGTTTACTTACTCCATTTGCATTTAATCCAGCTGGAACTGTTGCGTTAGCTATGTTATTTGCTATGATAGGTGGTATAGCTGGTGGATTTTTAATGTCAACAATCTTCCTTGCGATTAAAGCGAAGAAAGAATCAAGAAATATGATACAAGCATAGTTAATTATAATCTATTGAACTTTTGCATTAGAAATAATGTTTAAGTTTGATAGATTATTTTTTTGATAGACCATTATGTTAGTAGTTTTTATTATTTAGTTTTTTATAAATTTATAAAAGCTAGATTGAAAAAATGAAAACCTTCTAGAGTCAACTGAGGGATCATAATTTTATAGAATTTATAATATTTAAGTTTTGTTTAAAAAAGCAAAATATATCAAAAAAGGTCATACTATTGTATGACCTCTGAATTAAGAATTGGTTAAAATAAAAAAATAAACTTTTCGTGTTTTTTTATATTTCCGCTGTCCTTTTACCTGAGAGATTCGCCTAAATTAGGTTTGCTCCTTCGGTGACTTATTTAAAAGTCTCTCCAGAGGTTCGTCCAGTAGGTGTACTTATTCACTCATGAGTGAAAACCTGAAAGTTTTACTTCTTCGGTGCTCTAATTTTCTAGAGGCTCTCCACATACCTTCGTCCGATTTTGTATTCAATTGTTTTATCTAGTACTAATTTATTACATTTCTCGTGTTTTGTCAACACTTTATTTTATTTTTTTATTTTTTATTAATCGCGATTAGATGTCGTCGCAAAAAAACAAACTAATCGCGATTAGTTTTGTTTACTATATATATGCAATGGCAATTAACCTAACGTGGAGACACAAATTTTGATTTTACTTTTGATAACAATTTATAATTATTTTTAGAATAAAGAGGGGGAGGCTTAATTTCTAATATTAGCTTAATCTCAGATAGGAATTAAATTTTTTTGTCTTTCTTGCTGGTCCATACTGATTTTTTAGATTTATTCTTAGGGAGAATATTAGAATTCTAAAAACAAAAAAATTATATAACTTTAAATTGTTATAAAACTCGAAAATAGAATAAATAAAATTGTTTATGGTGTTAACAATAGATTAATAAAATATTAGGGTAAAAATATTCTGAGAATTTTTTTAAGATTGAAGAAAGTATTTCATTTGATGATATTAAGGAAAAAAGAATTAAGTGTGATAAAAACTTTCCATTTAAAGACTATTGATTAGTTTTGGCTTAATGTATAGAAAGCTGAAATGACAGATTATAATCTGTCAGTGTTATAAAAAGCTGTATTATGAAGTTAATCAATAGATATTAATGATATTATAATCTACTAACCTATATAAGTGATTAAATCAAAAATCATTTATAAAATTAGAAAATAACATAGTATTGATATTAAAATAAAAGATCAGTAGTTTTTATTTGATAATTTAGGTTATGGTGCTTTGTCCAACTTTATGATTATTTTACTTGTTCCTTGAACTCCTCTTAATTATTATAGATAGGAAGAACGATTTGGAGTTGATCTCTAATTAAAGTTTTGTCGCAAATTTTAGAAGAGTTTAAATTAAGTATATATATACTTATGATTTAACAATTTCTTTATTTATGAAAAATTAGATCTACAGTTTTCCTAATCTAAAGATTCAAAATTTAAATCAATTAAACCTGAACTTGGAGAAAATGGTATTAAAACCCCTCATTACAATTTAAAGTAGTGTTGGAATTATATTTATTATAAGAATTGTCTTAAAATTTTTAAACGTTCGATAACAGATGTGTTTTATTGGCTGTTGGTCAATAAAATAGGTTGGTGTAGAAGGTTTTGTTCGTTTTTTAATCCTCTTTTAGGAAAAGTTTGGGAAAAATACAATAAAAAAACAAAAAAATCCTTGACGAAAACTTGTAAACGCGGTATACTTCTTCTTGTCCGCGAGGGAAAGCGAAAGCGACTTGAAGCGAGACATTTAATAGGACATTAGCAATTAAATAGAGAAAGAAAGTGTAAATTAAAAACTCAATTGTCGTTTGAAACTTTGTTTTCAAACAATCGATTAAGGTGTACAGTGGAATGAACCACTATAAAAATAATTATCTTTTAATAGATAGCTAAACTTCATTTATGAAG
Organism: Fusobacteria bacterium ZRK30; assembly: GCA_024628785.1. Taxonomy (NCBI): domain Bacteria; kingdom Fusobacteriati; phylum Fusobacteriota; species Fusobacteria bacterium ZRK30. The sequence continues at coordinate 394,788 of CP102405.1, read as the reverse complement.
TTAGGATATAAATTTGAATGTAGAGTTTGATCCTGGCTCAGGATGAACGCTGACAGAATGCTTAACACATGCAAGTCGACTGGAATTCTTCTTCGGAAGATAGTACGGTGGCGGACGGGTGAGTAACGCGTAAAGAATTTGCCCTTCAGACTGGGACAACTAATCGAAAGGTTAGCTAATACCGGATATTATGAGATCTTGGCATCAAGAACTTATGAAAGCTATATGCGCTGGAGGAGAACTTTGCGTTCCATTAGGTAGTTGGTAGGGTAATGGCCTACCAAGCCGACGATGGATAGCCGGCCTGAGAGGGTGAACGGCCACAAGGGGACTGAGACACGGCCCTTACTCCTACGGGAGGCAGCAGTGGGGAATATTGGACAATGGACCAAAAGTCTGATCCAGCAATTCTGTGTGCACGATGAAGGTCTTCGGATTGTAAAGTGCTTTCAGGTGGGAAGAAGAAAGTGACGGTACCACCAGAAGAAGCGACGGCTAAATACGTGCCAGCAGCCGCGGTAATACGTATGTCGCAAGCGTTATCCGGAATTATTGGGCGTAAAGCGAGTCTAGGCGGCTTGTTAAGTCAGATGTGAAAATGCGGGGCTCAACTCCGTATTGCGTTTGAAACTGGCAGGCTAGAGTACTGGAGAGGTGGGCGGAACTACAAGTGTAGAGGTGAAATTCGTAGATATTTGTAGGAATGCCGATAGTGAAGACAGCTCACTGGACAGATACTGACGCTAAAGCTCGAAAGCGTGGGGAGCGAACAGGATTAGATACCCTGGTAGTCCACGCCGTAAACGATGTTCACTGGGTGTAGGGGGTCGAACCTCTGTGCCGAAGCTAACGCGATAAGTGAACCGCCTGGGGAGTACGCACGCAAGTGTGAAACTCAAAGGAATTGACGGGGACCCGCACAAGCGGTGGAGCATGTGGTTTAATTCGACGCAACGCGAGGAACCTTACCAGCACTTGACATACAACGAACTTGTCAGAGATGACTTGGTGCCGCTTCGGTGGAACGTTGATACAGGTGGTGCATGGCTGTCGTCAGCTCGTGTCGTGAGATGTTGGGTTAAGTCCCGCAACGAGCGCAACCCCTATCGTATGTTACCATCATTAAGTTGGGGACTCATGCGAGACTGCCTGCGACGAGCAGGAGGAAGGTGGGGATGACGTCAAGTCATCATGCCCCTTATGTGCTGGGCTACACACGTGCTACAATGGTTGGTACAGAGAGCAGCAATACGGCGACGTGGAGCAAATCTCAGAAAGCCAATCTTAGTTCGGATCGCAGTCTGCAACTCGACTGCGTGAAGTTGGAATCGCTAGTAATCGCGAATCAGCAATGTCGCGGTGAATACGTTCTCGGGTCTTGTACACACCGCCCGTCACACCACGAGAGTTGGTTGCACCTAAAGTAGCAGGCCTAACCATTTATGGAGGGATGTTCCTAAGGTGTGATTAGCGATTGGGGTGAAGTCGTAACAAGGTATCCGTACCGGAAGGTGCGGATGGATCACCTCCTTTCTAAGGAGCACTTTATGAGACCATGCAAATGGTATTACATAAAGAATATTTATACTGCTCTTTCTCTATTTATTTGGTAATGTTCTCTTTTTTGAGAGAAAATACCAGTTGGACATTGAAAACTATATAGTAATGAAATAATAAATTAACAATTTTATTAGATCTTCAGTTACACGAGAGTGTAACAATAATTAACGAAGAGTTAGAAATAACTGAACGATAATTAGATTTCAAAAATTCTAAAAACAAATTAAGCAAAAAATATTAAAATTCTATTTTAATAATAGGTTAAGAAATTAAGGGCGCACGGAGAATGCCTTGGTAGTAAGAGCCGATGAAGGACGTGATAAGCTGCGATAAGCTAAGACAAGCTGCAATTGAGCGTAATAGTCTTAGATTTCCGAATGGGTAAACCTACTAGTTTGAAGAACTAGTGTGGAAACGGGAACCGGATGAACTGAAACATCTAAGTAATCCGAGGAAGAGAAAGTAAAAACGATTCCCTAAGTAGCGGCGAGCGAACGGGGAAGAGCCCAAACCGAACAAGTGTGATAGCATGCAGGCGTTGCTTGTTGGGGGTAGTGGGATACAGAGTAGCAGATCTGCAAAGTCTGCGCTTGACTAACAAAGGTACTAGAATGAACTGGAAAGTTCAACCGTAGAAGGTGATAGTCCTGTATAGGGAACTTATGTTAGCAAGTCACTGTAATCCCAAGTAGCACGGGACACGAGAAACCCTGTGTGAATCAGCGAGGACCATATCTCGTAAGGCTAAATACTCTTACTAACCGATAGTGAATAGTACCGTGAGGGAAAGGTGAAAAGAACCCCGGGAGGGGAGTGAAATAGAACCTGAAACCGTGTGCTTACAAGCGGTCAGAGCAGAGCCTTCGGGCGTGTGATGGCGTGCCTTTTGGAGAATGATCCTGCGAGTTACGATCAATGGCGAGGTTAAGTATAACGGAGCCGAAGGGAAACCGAGTCTGAATAGGGCGAATTAGTCGTTGGTTGTAGACGCGAAACCTGGTGATCTATGCCTGTCCAAGATGAAGCTGTGGTAAGACACAGTGGAGGTCTGAACCCACCGTCGTTGAAAAGCCGGGGGATGAGGTAGGTATAGGGGTGAAAAGCCAATCGAACCAGGAGATAGCTCGTTCTCTCCGAAATGCATTTAGGTGCAGCCTTGATTGTTTAAATATGGGGGTAGAGCACTGAATGGTCTAGCGGGCATATTGCTTAGCGAAATCAATCAAACTCCGAATACCATATTTCAAGAGATCAGGAGTGAGACTATGGGTACTAAGATCCATGGTCAAAAGGGAAACAGCCCAGACCACCAACTAAGGTCCCAAATTATATCTAAGTGGGAAAGGAGGTGGAGATTCTGAAACAACCAGGATGTTGGCTTAGAAGCAGCCATACATTTAAAGAGTGCGTAATAGCTCACTGGTCGAGAGTCTCTGCGCCGACAATGTAACGGGGCTAAGATATAAACCGAAGTTGTGGAGTATACACTATGTGTAGACTGGTAGGAGAGCGTTCCGTAGGCCGTTGAAGGATAAGGGGTAACCCAATCTGGAGGTATCGGAAGTGAGAATGCAGGAATGAGTAGCGAGAAAGAGGGTGAGAATCCCTCTCGCCGGAAAACCAAGGTTTCCAGAGTAAAGCTTGTCTTCTCTGGGTAAGCCGGGACCTAAGCCGAGGCTAGATTGCGTAGGCGAATGGAAAGCAGTTTAATATTACTGCGCCACTGTAATTTGTTTGAGAGATGGAGGGACGCAGAAGGGTATGTGCGCAGACTGTTGGATATGTCTGTGTAAGCATGTAGGATGGAACCGCAGGAAAATCCACGGTTTTAGATCTGAGGTGTGATGCGGAGTGTTTGTAATGAACACGAAGGTACAAATCCCACGCTGCCGAGAAAAGCTTCTATTGAGAATTATAGTGCCCGTACCGTAAACCGACACAGGTGGTTAGGATGAGAAATCTAAGGCGTACAGGCTAACTCTCGCTAAGGAACTCTGCAAAATGGCCCCGTAACTTCGGGAGAAGGGGTGCCATTAAAGGTGATAAATACACGCGATTTTGAGCTTTTGATGGCCGCAGTGAAGAGATTCGAGCAACTGTTTAGCAAAAACACAGGTCTATGCTAAGCTGAAAGGCGATGTATATGGGCTGACACCTGCCCAGTGCCGGAAGGTTAAGAGGAGGGTTTAGCGACTCAAATTGAAGCCCCGGTGAACGGCGGCCGTAACTATAACGGTCCTAAGGTAGCGAAATTCCTTGTCGGGTAAGTTCCGACCTGCACGAATGGTGTAATGACTCGAATGCTGTCTTGGCGGGAGGCCTGGTGAAATTGTACTACCGGTGAAGATACCGGTTACCTACAGTAGGACGGAAAGACCCCGTGGAGCTTTACTATAGCTTGGTATTGGGTTGAGATGTTATGTGTATAGGATAGTTGGGAGACTGTGATTATATGGCGCTAGCTGTATATGAGTCGCTGGTGGAATACCAACCATATAACATTTTGATTCTAATCTGTGATGTGTAATCATGGAGACAGTGCTAGGTGGGTAGTTTGACTGGGGCGGTCGCCTCCGAAAGAGTAACGGAGGCGTTCAAAGGTTCCCTCAGGTTGGATGGAAATCAACCGAAGAGTGCAATGGCATAAGGGAGCTTGACTGTGAGATAGACACATCGAGCAGGTGCGAAAGCAGGACATAGTGATCCGGTGGTTCCGAATGGAAGGGCCATCGCTCAACGGATAAAAGCTACCCCGGGGATAACAGGCTGATTTTGCCCGAGAGTCCATATCGACGGCAAAGTTTGGCACCTCGATGTCGGCTCATCGCATCCTGGGGCTGGAGAAGGTCCCAAGGGTTGGGCTGTTCGCCCATTAAAGCGGTACGTGAGCTGGGTTCAGAACGTCGTGAGACAGTTCGGTCCCTATCCACTGTAGGCGTAAGAATATTGATGAGATCTGTCCTTAGTACGAGAGGACCGGGATGGACAAACCTCTAATGTACCAGTTGTCATGCCAATGGCATAGCTGGGTAGTCACGTTTGGAATGGATAACCGCTGAAAGCATCTAAGCGGGAAGCCAACTCAGAGATAAGTATTCTATCATTGATAAGTCACCTTCGAGACTAGGAGGTTGATAGGTTGGGGGTGTAAGGGCTGTGAAGTCTTTAGCTGACCAATACTAATATGACGAACACTTTACCTAAAGAAAATGATTTTTAGAAAGTTAATTTATGAAACATTATTATATAGTTTTGAATGTTTAACAATATTCAATAAGAAAGTAAGCTTGGTAAGAAAAGCTACGGGGGTACACCTGGTCACATTCCGAACCCAGAAGTTAAGTCCGTAAACGCCGAAAGTACTTAGGGGGCAGCCCCTTGGGAGGATAGGAACTTGCCAAGTCTTTTTTATTTTTTGTAAAAATATGCGCCACTAGCTCAGCTGGTAGAGCACTCGACTTTTAATCGAGTTGTCACAGGTTCAAACCCTGTGTGGCGCACCATAACCAATATAAATACCGGAGTCATCAATTAATTTTGATGGCTTTTTTTGTTTATAATTTATAGAAAAATAGGAAAAAATTATAAGGGGAATAAAAAGACAAAAGTAATAATATTTTATGTGATATAATAAATAACAGCTAATCCTTAATTATATTTTATGAGTTTAAAATCTATAGATCTAAAGGGGGAAAGAAAAGGAATGGAAAGTAAAAAAAAGTTTTATAAGCAATTGATAACTATAGCTGTCCCCATAGCTATGCAGAGTATGATCTCCTCCTCGGTAAATATGGCAGATGTATTTATGATTGGAAAGCTAGGCGCAACTAAGTTGGCTGCCTTGGGATTAGCCAATCAAATAATGTTTTTGATGGCACTCCTATTATATGGAATTAATAGTGGATCTGCGGTTTTTATGTCGCAATTTTGGGGAAAAAAAGATAAAAAAAGTTTATATAAGGTATTGGGAATAGCTCTTATAGCCAGTATATTTGTAGGCGCAACTTTTTTTGCAGGTGGGCAATTTGCTCCAAAAATTTTGATAAAGATATATTCACCGGATATAGAGGTAATAAACTTAGGAGCCTCGTATTTAAAGATAGTAAGTTGGTCATATATAATAACAGCAATATCCATGGTGTATGGAATCCAGCTTAGGAGTGTAGGGATCTTGAAATTAGGTGTCTATACCAGTGTAGTCAGCTTGATAGTTAATGTGTTTTTTAATTATGTATTAATATTTGGAAATTTAGGATTTCCGAAACTAGGGATAGAGGGAGCTGCAATAGCTACTTTGATTGCCAGAATTATAGAGATGACAATAATAGTAACTTTAGTATACAAAAATAAATATCCATTAGCCTGTAAGATAAAAGAGATGGTGAAAATTGATAAAAAATTTCTGAGAAAATTTATCCTGACCACTGCACCGGTTATAGCAAATGAGATGCTTTGGGCTCTTGGAATGACTGCTTATGCCATGGTATACGCCAGAATGAGTACCGAGTCGGTAGCGGTAATAAATATTGTGGATAGTATTGCCAAAATATTATTTACAGGGTTCTTTGGTATTGCCAGTGCAACGGCAGTAATGATAGGATATAAAATTGGAGAAAAAGAAGAGGAAGAGGCTATTAAATATGCATATCTATTGGGGAAGATATCTGTTTATATAGGAATAGTAACAGGAGTAATAATGGTTATAATTATAAAACCTTTGTTGAGTTTTTATAATTTAGAGGTGGAGGTTTATGACTTAGTGGTAAAAACCACTTATATGTTGGCAGTTCTGACACCGTTTAAAAGTTTTACAGCAACTACAGTAGTAGGAATATTAAGGGCTGGAGGAGATGTAAAATATTGTTTGGTCTTAGATATAACAGCACTTTGGCTAGTGGGAATACCACTTGTAATATATGGAGGATTGACCTTGGGGCTGCCTATCTATATAGTTTATGGGCTGGCCGGAAGTGAGGAAGTTATAAAATTTATTTTTAGTATCAGGAGAGTTATTTCAAAAAAATGGGTTACAAATTTAGTGGAAAATATGTAGGAGGAAGAGATGGGATTGATTGAAAAATTGGAGTTAAATCCAATAATAGCAGCGGTAAAGGATGAAAAAACATTGAGAGAAGCTTTAAATAGTGATATAGAGGTAATCTTTCTCTTGAAATCAACTATATTAACCATTGAGACAATGGTGGAAAAAATAAAGAAAACAGGTAAGACAGTTTTTGTACATATAGATTTGATCGATGGGATGTCTCCTACAGTAGATGCACTTGACTATTTAAATGAAAAGACAAGATTGGACGGAATTATAAGTACTAAATCAGCTTTGATTAAGGAAGCTAAAAAACGAAAATTACTGACAATCCAAAGGTTTTTTATATTGGATTCTATCTCATATAAAAACAGTTTAAAATACGCTAGAGCAACTAAACCAGATATCGTAGAGATCCTACCAGGAGCTATGCCAAAATTAATAAAAAGATTCTTATATAACTATAAATGTCCTCTAATAGCAAGTGGAATAATAATGGATAAAGAGGATGTTATCTTGGCACTAAAAGCCGGAGCTATAGGCATATCTACAACTAAATCAGAGATATGGAGTTTGTGAAACGTTTCATAAGCAAACTTTATGTTTAAAAATGAAGCAAAAACTTGACATTATAAAAATAAAAAGGTATTCTCTTAGTAGAAAGAAATATAAATCTTAGAGACCGAGAGAAGATTAATTACTATCCTGTTAAAGGGATACATTTTTTAATCTTCTTTTTTGTTGGATTTATAATTTTTGACGAAGTTTTGACAGTTGTATCGTTATAAATAAAGGGGGTTTGTGGATGAAAAGTAAAGGAATTATAGGTGAATGTTTAGCTGAATTTCTGGGAACGGGAATTCTAATATTTTTTGGAGTAGGTTGTGTAGCGGCACTGGTAGTAGCAGGTGTGGACATGGGACAATGGGAGATTAGTATCGTTTGGGGATTAGGTGTAACTATGGCAATATATGTAACGGCTGGAGTATCAGGAGCACATTTAAATCCAGCAGTAACTTTGGCATTAATGACTCGTAGAGGATTTGAAAAATCTAAGGTTTTACCTTATATTGTATCTCAAATTTTAGGAGCTTTTTCATCAGCAGGATTAGTTTATTTCCTTTACAGACATCTATTTGTAGCTTATGACAAAGCTCATGGTATAATCAGAGGAAGTGTAGAAAGTTTATCTACAGCAGGAATTTTTTCTACATACCCAAATCCACATATAGATAACTTTCAAGCATTTGTAGTGGAAGTGGTAATAACAGCAGTACTTATGATGACAATTTTTGCAGTTGGAGATGACCAAAATGGTGCTCCTAAAGGACATACATCAGCTATCTTAGTTGGTATAGTAATTGCAGTAATTGGAGCATCTATGGGACCGCTTACAGGGTTTGCAATGAATCCGGCTAGAGATTTTGGGCCAAAGTTATTTGCATTTTTAGCAGGATGGGGAAAAGTAGCATTTACAGGTGGTTTGGCAAATCCATATTTCTGGGTGCCAATCTTAGGACCAATAGTAGGAGCACAGGTTGGGGGATTAGTGTATGATAAAGTAATCTCAAAAAATCTACCTAAATCAGCTTATGAATTAGAGAATGACGAGGAAGAGATCGGAGTATTTAATAACTAAAAAATAGGAGGCTTAAAAAGATGGCAAAGAAATATGTTATAGCATTAGACCAAGGAACTACAAGCTCAAGAGCAATTATTTTTGATAAAAACGGTAATACTGTGGGATCTTCTCAAAGAGAATTTACTCAAATATATCCTAAAGCAGGATGGGTAGAGCACGATCCAATGGAAATATGGGCTACTCAAAGTTCAATGTTGACAGAAGTTTTGGCTAAAACAGGAATTAAGCCTGAAGAAGTAGCAAGTATTGGAATCACAAACCAAAGGGAAACAACGGTAGTATGGGAAAAAGATACTGGAAAACCAGTATATAATGCTATAGTATGGCAGTGTAGAAGAACAGCTTCTATCTGTGATGAGATAAAAGAAAATGGACATGAAGACTATATAAGAAAAAATACAGGATTAGTGGTGGATGCTTACTTTAGTGGAACTAAGGTAAAGTGGATCTTAGACAATGTAGAGGGAGCCCGTGAAAAAGCAGAAAATGGAGAGTTACTTTTTGGAACTATCGACAGTTGGTTAGTTTGGAAATTAACTAATGGAAAAGCTCATGTGACCGACTACACAAATGCATCTAGAACTATGTTATTTAATATAAAAGAATTAAAGTGGGATGAAAAATTATTGGAAATACTAGATGTACCAAAATCTATGTTACCAGAAGTAAAGAATTCAAGTGAGATCTATGGAGAAACTAACCTGGGTGGTAAAGGTGGATTCAGAATTCCTATTGCCGGAATAGCAGGAGATCAGCAGGCAGCGTTATTTGGACAGGCTTGTTTTAAAGCTGGGGAAGCAAAAAATACCTATGGTACAGGGTGTTTCTTATTGATGAACACAGGAAAAGAGATGGTGGAATCTAAAAATGGATTGTTGACTACTATCGCCATTGGAATTGATGGGAAAGTAGAATATGCTTTAGAAGGAAGTGTGTTTGTAGGAGGAGCATCGGTACAATGGCTTCGTGACGAGATGGGACTAATTAAAGATGCAGCAGATACTGAGTATTTTGCCAATAAAGTAAAGGATAGTAATGGTGTCTATGTAGTACCTGCATTTGTAGGACTGGGATCTCCATATTGGGATATGTATGCAAGAGGATGTATTGTAGGTCTTACTCGTGGAGCTAATAGAAACCATATCATAAGAGCAACTTTAGAAGCTATAGCATACCAAAGTAAGGATCTTATAGAAGCTATGCAGGAGGATTCAGGAATTAAATTGGCTAGCTTAAAAGTTGACGGAGGAGCAGTTGCAAATAACTTCTTGATGCAATTTCAATCGGATATCTTAGGAGCAGAGGTACTCAGACCTGAAGTAACTGAAACTACAGCTTTAGGAGCGGCTTATCTAGCTGGTCTTGCTGTTGGATTCTGGAATGACAAAGATGAAATAATGGAAAGATGGAGTTTAGATAGATTATATGAACCTGAGTTAGAGGAAGAGAAAAAACAAATGATGTATAAAGGTTGGAAAAAAGCAGTAACTAGATCACAAGATTGGGAAAATGACTAAAAAAAAATGGAGTTTGATGGCTGAAAGCTGTCAAACTCCTCTTTTTTTATAGTATATAAAATTATACCCGCAAAGAGCATCACCAAGACTTCTAAAGATTATTACATAATCTAAGAATTTTGAGATAAAATTTATGGAATCGATAAAAAAAATTAAATATATGAATTATTCTTCACTGGATGTAACGTTACGTTGGTTTTTCATATTGCTATAAATCCTATAATGATGTAAGATTATAATCGAGAACAAAATAAATAGGGGGAAAATGATGAAGTTGAGAGAATTGATGGAAGAGAAAAAATTAGATGGTATATTGATAACAGACCTTGTAAATTTAAGATATTTTACAGGATTTACAGGAACAACAGGTATAGCGCTGGCAACTAAAAAAGGAAAATATTTTTTTGTTGATTTCAGATATGTAGCCCAGGCTAATGAAGAAGTAATTCCTAACGGATTTGAAGTGGTTGTAATCGAAAGACCGGCAGAAAATAAGATCTCTGAAATTTTAAAGGATGAAAATATAGTAAAACTAGGGATAGAGGATAGAAATATAACTTTATCGGCTTACAATGGATATGTAGAAAAGTTTAAAGATGTAGAATTTATCTCTTTGGGAGATAATTTTACAAGAATTAGAATGGTAAAAACAGATGCAGAGATCAAAAATATTAAAAAAGCTGCAGATATAGCTGATGAAGCTTTTGCTAAGATACTTCCTTTAATAAAAGAAGGTGCAGTAGAAAATGATATAAAAACAGAATTAGAATATGAGATGAAAAAATTAGGAGCAGAGGGGCCGTCATTTGACACAATAATTGCTTCTAACTATAGATCTGCTATGCCTCATGGGGTAGCCAGTGAGAAAAAAATAGACAGAGATGGATTTGTAAAATTTGATTTTGGATGTTTTTATAAGGGGTATGCTTCAGATATGACGAGAACAGTTTATTTTGGAGATCAGCCCAGTGAGAAACATCTGGATATCTATAATACGGTTTTAGAAGCACAGCTAAAAGCAATAGATGCAGTAAGAGTAGGAGTAAGTACCAGAGAATTGGATAAGATCGCAAGAGATCATATAACGTCTAAGGGATACGGTGAAAACTTTGGTCATGGATTGGGTCATGGTGTAGGACTTGAAATTCATGAGTTACCAAATGTATCTGGAAAATCTGAAGATTTTATCTTGGAAGAAAATATGGTTATTACTATTGAACCTGGAGTCTATATAGATGGATTTGGAGGAGTAAGGATCGAAGACGATGTAGTGGTGAAAAAAGACGGATATGAAATCTTAAACAATACAACTAAGGAACTGATAATAATTAAATAAATAAAAAACCTAGGAAAATATAAGTTTTCCTAGGTTTTTTATTTCTTACGTTGTCAAATTAAATGCAACACTTTTCAATTTCACCCCAAAATACTTCTTTTGGGGTTTTCCAATTTAAACACTTCCTTGGTCTATTATTAATTTTGTTTACCGCTTTATAAAATTCACATCTCTTTATCTTACTAAAAATAGTCCCTTTAGGGAAAGTTCTCCTTAATAAACCGTTTGTATTCTCATTTGTTCCTCTCTCCCATGAGTGATAAGGGTTAGCAAAATAAGCTTTAATACCTAATGCTTCCTCTAATTCTTTAAATTTAGAGAATTCTTTCCCGTTATCCGATGTAAATGTTTTTATGTATTCTTTAGGTATATATTTAAAATTCTCTATTGTTGCCTCATTAAAAGTATCTGATTTTCTATTAATCATTAGCTCCGCTACAAGATATCTTGATTTCCTATCAACATAAGTCATCATAGCACCTTTTTTCCTGCGCCAACGATAGTATCGCTTTCAAAATGACCAATCTCACTTCTATCATTCGCTTCTTCAGACCTTTCTTCTATCATCTTTTTATTAGGGATTTTACCCCTTGTTTCTTTCAATCCTCTAGGCTTTTGTTTGCCTTTTCTAGTTAAAAGGTATTTAGGACTCTCCGTAAGAAAATCAAGATATATTGCTCTATAAATTGTTTTAAATGAAATAGAATATTGGTTGTCTAATTTAGCTCTTCCTGATATTTGTTCTGGACTCCAACCTGATTCTAACTTTTCTTGAATATCTACCAAAAGGATCGAATCTCTTAATTTGTGCTTTCTTCCACAAAGTTGTTTTCTTTTTTTGTATAAAAACTGGGCTTTATTAGGAGTGTACTCACCATCAACTGAATTTCTATTAATTTCTCTATAAATACTAACTCTATTTTTCTTTAATTTAGCTGCAATAAAACTAATTGATTTTTTTTGCGCTAAAAATTTAAATATACTTTCTCTTTCTTCAATGGTAAAATGTTTATGATTCATAAATACTCCTTTAATGTTTGGTCGCACTTACATTATACCAAGGAAATATTTATGAATTTTTTTTGTTGCATTTAATTATACAATTCAAGTTTAGAATCATTGATAATATCTTAATTTTAATTTTTTTGATCTCACAAAATAATATTGTATTGTAAAAGAGATTGAAACCAATGTAATTGCAATGATTTTTATATCGACCTTATCTAAAACAAATCCAATGATAGCAACCATAACAGGAACTAATCCCATTTTTAAACTGGAAACAAGGATGAAATATCTTTTCCAATTTGCATAAATTTACCTAAGATTTAGATTTAATAGTTATGATTTATGATTAGTTTAACATTTTCTAATTATTTTATGAAATATTTTAAAATTATATTCCTAAAAAAAATGTGGTATAATCATCTATAGTGACAATAAGGAAAGCTAAATTTGGAGGAGTAGAGATTTGGAAGGAAATTATATAATCAGTAAAGCAACAAAAGACGATATTGTCGGAATATATAATCTACTCCACAGGGAATTTGTAAAAAAGTATTCTCTTAATTCGGAAAAAGAAGAGTTGGAAAAACATAAGAAATGGTATGAATTTTGGCTTAAATCTCCATATTATCTTATCTATGTTATAAAAGACCCAAAAAGAAAAGTTATAGGTCAGATAAGATATGAGATAGATGGAGAGATATCTATAATCAGCATATACCTGGATAAAGAAAATAGAGGTAAAGGGCTGGGGAAAATTTTTGTAGAAAGGTCTATCAAGGAATTAAAAACAGAAAAAGAAGATGTAAAATTGATTGTAGCTTATATTTTAGAGGAAAATGACATCTCTAAGAAGATGTTTCTTAACTTTGGTTTTTTATTGAGTGAGAAAAAAAATTATAATGGAATTGAGCATTTAATTTATACGAAAAAAATAAGGTGAATTTAGAAAAAAAAATAAAACCATAGGAAAATATTGGCATAGATAATATTGACAAAAGGTTATAAATAGAATATACTTGATTGAAGAAACAGATGGCTTAAAGCAGAACTTTCATTAATACCACCAAAGTGTGTTTGTATTTAATGGGATTCTAGGATTCTATCTGAAAAAAATACACGGAGGTACAACACATGTTAAAAGGTACAGTTAAATGGTTCAACGAAGAAAAAGGATTTGGATTTATTCAAGGTGAGGATGGAAACGATTATTTCGCACATTTCTCTCAAATCAACAAAGAAGGATTCAAAACTTTAAAAGAAGGGGAAGAAGTAACTTTCGACGTAACTGAAGGTGCAAAAGGTCCTCAAGCTTCAAACATTGAAGTTTTATAATTGATTGAAATTAAGCGATAAGGTCTCGGCCTTGTCGCTTTTTTATTATATAATTTTTTTATTAAAGAATTTTTGCACAAGTCTGGCATTTAAGTTATAATGAATAAAAATTACTGCCGAAGGGGGCCGATATGTTAAGGAAAAAGAACAGACATATATTTAGAAAAATTATTTTAACATTTCTAGGGATAGTTTTATTATTTGCAATTTTTCAATACAGACAAGTAAGGAAAGAGGTCTTATACAACAGGGAAAATGGACCAGAAGCTGTAGCTAATATATTGAATATGGGGATAGAGGAATCCTCAGGTATAATCTTATCAGGGGATAAAAAAGATTATTATTGGACCCACGGAGATTCGGTAGATTATGGTGAGACTCCCAGAACCAGTATCCATGGTTTTAGATTTGACAGTGATGGAGTAAGAGACAATCACGAGGTAGTTTTAGATGGGGTAACCAACCTGGATTGGGGTGATATTGCCAAGGATAAAAGTGGAAACTTAATAGTGGCGGATACCGGGGATAACCTTGTTCGGAGAGATTTTGTTTTTTACAGATTTGAAGAACCTAAGTCAGGTCAGAAAAAAGTAGAAAAAAATGATATAGATAAGATAACATTTAGATTCCCAGGTGGGGAAGAGCTAAACAATGAAGCTGTATTCTATGGGGATAAGAGTATCTATATCTTAAATAAAGAATACGGAAAAACCGTAATGTACCGTTTGATGGATAAAAATGTCGATACAGGAAGGGTTAACATAGCGGACTATGTAGGGGAATTTAAATTTTCAAGCGGATCTAAAATGGCTAACTATATGGATGCAGCAACTGGTGCTGATATCTCAAGGGATGAGATGACCATGGTCTTCAATACCTATAAAGGGATCTATATGTTTAAAAGAAATAAAAAAAATACTAATTTTTTTGATGGGAAAGTGTATTATCATCCATTAAAATGGGATTTTAGAATAAATCAATATGAGGCAGTAGCCTTTACAAAGGATGAGAAAAGTTTGATATTGACTACAGAACAGGGAAATGTCTATAAAGTAGGTGTAGATAGTTTTAAATTGTTGAGAGAGGCGGAACCTGCTGAATCTATTAAAGAAAAACTCATTGAAGTTGGAGGAGACAGACGGGGGATGATATATAAGGTTAAACATATTATATATTTGATTCAGGTAGAAGTAATGGATATAATATTCAGATAAAATTAAAAAAGGGTGATCCTATGAATCACCCTTTTGTTATATCTATATAGATCAATGAATAATCTTTAGAACTTATACCCAATATCGAAGTAGTGACCTACACCACTGGTATCTTCTGTTGAACCAAATGGAGCCTCCCCATCCTTAAAGTTAGCCATATTGTTGAATACTTTTAACCCGTAACCGATTGCCCAGTCGTTGTTATGCCAGTAGAATCCATTGTACCATTGTAATGAATCCTTAGTTCTTCCTGGATTTTTAGCGATTTCGTCTGCACCGAAATCGTATGTAACATATCCCTGGTAAGATACAAATGATCCGTTTTCAAAGAAGTGCAATGGCTTAAACCAGTTCCACTGTAATGAATACCCGTCCCAATGTCCTTGTGCTCTAGAACCCAAATCTTCCTTTTTATATACTGCCAATAAACTTAATCCGGTAGTTCCAAACCAAGGAACTTCCACATCGGTACCCAGACCAATTCCGTTATGCCATAATCCGCCTTGTCCATTTCCATCTTCATCAAAAGAGTTATCTCCTGCTTTGATCCAGGTAGAGATATACCATTCTTTAAATGGCCCGATTGACAGGTCTTTTCCAGTCATTCCGTCGATTGAGAATCTAGGTTTGATCTCTGCAAAGAAGTTATCTCCATTGTAAGAGTCGTTGTCTGTAGAACCAAATACATTTTTTAAGTCTACATAACCATAGAGGTCCATGATTCCCTTTCTCCCACCAAATTCTAACTCTAAATAAGTGTCATTTTTTTGTCCACCTGGATTTTTTTGATCTAAACCTTGCATAACCTTAAAATTGAAAAATAAGTTATCGTTCTTATTTACATCTTGAGAGTAATGCTCAGCATTGGCAACTAAACCAGTTGTCAACAAAGTTAATCCTAATAATGCTTTTCTCATATCATTTCCTCCTAAAAAAATAATAAAACGTTAATTGTGTATTAAATATTTTTAATACCCACTAAAAATATTACTATATTTTCTATAAAAAGTAAAGAAGTGTTATAGGTTCGAATAAATTGACTCTTAAAAGTACATAATTCTAACTTTTATTTTTGGCGATCATGCTATTTTTATTATATAACTCATACTAAACTATAAAATTAAATATGATAAAGTAAAAAAAAGGAAATCCGTAATGAATTTCCTTTTTTTATTATCTAGTAAATTATACCAGCAAGTGGCATCACCAATGCTTCTAGAGATTATTAGATAATCTAAGAATCTTAAGATAAAATGAATAAAAGTTTATAAAAACATGAATTGTGGTTGTCTGGATACAACGTCACATTGCTTTTTTTATTTCCACATCTTTTTAACATTTTCAATAAATTTAAAATCTTCTTGTGCACTTCTACCTCTTACAGTGAGATATCCTCCAACCAACATTCCGTTAGCACCGGACATAAATGCCATTCCCATAAAGTCCTTTAAAATACCTTCCCTGCCGGCACCTATTTTGATGACTTTATCTCTAAATATTATCCTATATATAGCGATAGTTTTTAAGATCTCATCCATAGCCAGGTGTTTACGATCTCCATGGGGAGTTCCAGGAATAGGGTTCAAAATATTAACAGGAATTCCATCTACTCCTAACTCCTTTAGGGTATATGCCATGTCGATCCTGTCTTCCCAAGATTCTCCCATCCCTATTATTCCTCCGCTGCACACATCTAATCCTATTTCCTTGGCAGCTTTTATAGTTTTTAACCTGTTTTCAATCCCGTGAGTTGTAGCTACTATTTCATTGTATGACTTAATAGATGTCTGGAGGTTACTGTGGAATCTGGTGATCCCAGCGTCCTTTAACTCCATTAATTCTTCTTTAGATAAGAGCCCGATAGAACAACATAGGTCTACATCGTTATCAGAAACTTTAGCCGTTTTTAAAAATTCCTTTATATCATCATATTCACTGGTTCCCTTATTGATACTTCTACCAGAGGTAACTACCCCAAATTTTGAGCTGCCCAATTCTTCGGCTCTGGTATATTCGTCTAAAAGGGTTTTCTTGTCTTTTAGTTCATAACTGGTGATATTGGTATTGTAGTGAGCTGACTGAGCACAAAATTTACAGTCCTCCTCACATCTTCCTGATTTTGCATTGGAAATCGTACAGGTATGGATCTTATTTCCACAATATTTTTCCCTTATTTCATTGGCTACAGCAAATAACTCCATCATCTTGCTGCCACTTATATTAGTAAGTTCCATAGCTTCTTCATATGTAATTTCTCTATTAATAAAATCTCTTATATTCATAATATTATCTCCCATTCTTTATTTAAATCATAAGGAAAGTATAACATAGATGTAAAAATAATAGAAACCTAAATTTATATGATATAATGGAATAAAAAAATATAAATACTTTAAATAGGGTAAGGAGAAGAAGAATTATGATACTTAGTGTTACAGATTTATGGAAACAGTTTACAGGGGAAACTTTATTAAAAAAGATAAACTTTGCAATAGATGAAAAGGATAAGATAGGATTGGTAGGAGCTAATGGAGCTGGGAAAACCACTTTGATAAAGATCCTTATGGGGATGGAGACCCACGATGAAAGTTTTGAAACTAAACAGATGGGTAAGATTGGAAAAAAGGGAAACTTAAGGATTGGTTACCTGTCTCAAAACTTTGATTTGAATTTGGAAAACACAGTATTCGATGAGTTGATGAGTGTATATTCACACCTGAAGGAGGACTATAAAAAGATCCAATTGTTGAATGAAAGGTTAGCTACTGATATGGATAATTTTGACAGTATTATGGAGGAACTAGCAAAACTAAACACCAGATATGAGCAAGAAGACGGCTATGCAGTGGAATATAAGGTGAAGCAGATTTTAAATGGTCTGAATTTTCCTGAACATCTATGGAAACAGAAAGTTGATGATCTCAGTGGAGGTCAGCAGTCAAGGGTAGCTTTGGGGAAAATATTATTGGATGAACCAGAATTATTGATATTAGACGAGCCTACAAACCATTTGGACTTAAATGCCATTGAGTGGTTAGAGAGATATTTAAATTCATATAATAAAGCCTTTATTTTGATATCTCATGACAGATATTTTTTAGATAATGTAATTAACAGGGTATTTGAAATTGAGAATAAAACTATAAATCTATATAAGGGTAACTTTACTGAATATACCATTCAAAAAGAAGCATATCTTACAGGGGCAGTAAAAAGATTTGAAAAGGAACAGGATAAGATAAAAAAAATGGAAGACTATATCACTAAATATATGGGTGGCATAAAGACTAAACAGGCATTGGGTAGAAGAAAACTCCTAAATCGTATGGAGAAGATGGGAGATCCCATTGTAAATATGAGAAAGATGAAATTAAAGTTTGAAATAGAAAGAGTTACTACTGACAAGGTAGTAAAAATTACTAATTTATCCAAGGCTTTTGGAGAGAAAGAGATCTTTAAAAATATCAACCTAGATATATATCGTGGAGATAAGATAGGGATAATGGGACCCAATGGGGTAGGGAAATCTACTATACTTAGGATAATAAATGATCTGGAAAAACAGAGCAGTGGTAAAGTAGAGTTAGGAGAAAAGTTAGATATCGGATACTATGACCAAAATCATACAGGTTTAGAAGGGAAACAGAATATTTTGGAAGAACTGATGTATAACTATCCATTGTCAGAGGAGCAGGCCAGGACACTTGCAGGGGGATTTTTATTTTCAGAGGATGAGATCTTTAAGAGTATAGATGACCTCAGTGGAGGGGAGAAATCCAGGATAGCGTTGATGAAGTTGATCTTGAATAAACCTAACCTATTGATAATGGACGAACCTACAAACCATTTGGATATCTATGCAAGGGAAGTATTGGAAGAATCGTTGGAAGACTATGATGGGACTTTGGTAGTTGTATCCCATGACAGACACTTTTTGGAAAGTGTTGTAAATAAAATATACGAGATAACTCCTACAGGCAGCAGTGTGTTCGATGGAAACTACGAGGAATATATGAAAAAATCTACCGAGCCTAAAAAGGAAAAGGAAGTCAATAGGGACTATGAGGAACAAAAAAGAAGGAAAAATAGGACCTCTAATTTGGAGAGAAAGTTTGTAGTAGTAGAAAAAGAAATTGAAAAATTAGAGGAAAAGAAGGCTGAAATAGAGGAATTGCACAATGATGCTGGAATAAAAAATGAGATAGATAAGTTAATGGATCTCCAGGTAGAATTGGATGAGATGGACGAAAAAATAATGTTAAAGATGGATGAATGGGAAGAGATCAATGAGGAGTTAGAGGAATTAAAAGGACTTTAAGTTTTTTTACCGCGAATGACACCAAAGATACGGATAATAAAACTCTGTGTAGCTCAGCGAGCTTTGCGTCTCTGCATTGAATGTTTTTTAGGAGTATTTAGTGGTTCTATTTTTAAGTGATGGTATGAAAAATCTACGGTAAAGAAAAAACTAAAAAGTTCACTCGTGATAATCTGTGTAATTCGTGACAAAAAGGAGGGCATTTATGAAAAAATTAATATTTATATTGTTGCTGCTGGTTGGTGTTTTATCTTTTGGTGCAAAAGAAGGGTTGGAGACAGGAAATAAATTCCCTGTTATAAACCTATATAGCACAAATGGGGAATTGGAGGGGACTTCAGAAAAATATCTGGGAAAGATTACTATATACAATTTTGGTGCCAGCTGGTGTCCTCCCTGTAAGGTGGAAAAACCTCTGTTAAATAAATTTTATAATGAAAATAAAGATGAGATAAATGTAGTGTCTGTAATGATCGATGACGATGGAGGAGCTGTGGATAAGTTTTTTGCGGATAATCCTATGGATTTTCCCCACTATTTTGATGTGGATCAGATCTTATCGAAAAAATTTTTAATAAGAGTTGTGCCTACAACTTATATAGTAGATAAAAACGGGATAATTTTAGAGAGAATCCACGGGGCTTTAGACTGGAGCCAGTTAAAAGCAGAGGATTTGGAGGAATTGATTTGGCCGGTTGGTAGTACAGCAGGTATGAATTAGTAAAAAAAGGAGAAAAATATGGAAATAAATATATTGATAGTTTTTCTTGCTGGGATGGGGACTTTTTTGGCTCCCTGTATTATTCCCTTGGTGCCTAGCTATCTTTCATATATAAGTGGAATAGTATTGGGAGAAAAGCATAGCGGTAAGCAGAGGTTTAAAGTTATCCTTCATACATTATTTTTTATACTGGGATTCGGAACTGCATTTTCAGCCTTGCAGATACTGCTTTTTAATTTTACTAACCTTGCCAGTAAACTCATTGGAAACAACATATTGAATATGGTTTTTGGTGGAATAATAATAATGGGTCTTCATATGACAGGGATTTTTAAGATAACTAAGATGTACTCTGAAACTAGGATGAATTTTAACTTTATCCGGAGAAATATAGGGACATCCTACCTCTTCGGTTTTGCCTTCGGGTTTGGATGGACCCCTTGTATGGGACCTGTCCTATTTACAGTGATGTCATATTTGGCAGGTGCAAACACCGTATGGATGGGGATGTTTTATATCTGGATCTATACTTTTGGACTGGGAGTGCCCTTTATAATCTTTGCACTATTTATGGATAAAACTAATAAACTGGATTTTATAAAGAAGAACTTTTTATTTTCAGACAAAGTCAGCGGAGTAATTCTTATTATAATGGGAACACTTTTGGCTATGAACAAGATGACGATATTTCTCAGCTGGGGATTCAGGGATGAAATAGTGGAGTTTTTTAGAAGGATATTTTGATATGGATTTTTCAACTTTAAATGTGAATTTTATAAAGGGAAAAAATTAGACGCCAAAGATGATATTTAGAATAGCGGTTGATTCAAAAGTGGATTTATAGAAAGAATATGAAAGGTTAAAAATGTAATATTTAGTTTACATAGAGTATTCCTGAGGCTTTATAGAAGGAGATGAAATATAGATGTATAAGAAAATATTTAAAAATCAAGTATGGCACTTAATATCAATAATCATTGCAGTGATTGTCCTTCAGGTTATAATAAACTGTGATGAGGGGATCATTGGAGGATCTCTATTTGGTGTAAGCACCAATAGGTGGTTTTGGATAGCTATATTGATACCAATTATACATCAGATATATGTTTTTATAGTTTGGCGTTTGGAGCTTTATACAAGGATATTTACAAGAAAATTTGGATTGAAAAAAGCATTTAAAATTTATGCAGCTGGTTTTTCAATTCTTTTTGTGCTAAGGTTCATTACTGTTATAGTTTTAGCATTCAGCAATAGAAAGACTCTGGATATTAACCCAATCTATATGCATATTATTGCAGTGGTTATTACCCCCTTTGTAATATACCTTTTTTATTCTGTGAAAAAATATTTTACATTTGAGAGGGCTTTTGGAATTGATCATTTCGATAAAGGATATGACGTCCCCTATGTTAAGAAGGGAATTTTTAGATATACCAATAATGGGATGTACATTTTTGGTTTAGCAATTCTTTATTTACCGGGATTATTGTTGTTGTCCAAAGCTGCAATTTTAGTTGCTTTTTTTAATCATGTATATATATGGGTTCATTATTATACTGTTGAGCTTCCGGATATGAGATATATTTACAAGAAAATACCAAAGGAATAATAGATTTATATATACGAGTTGTCAATTTAAATCAGAGAATCTTAAAGTGAACTTTTCTATTTTTGATTTGACTATAATCATTTAGGTTGGAGTGAAAGGAGAAAAAATTATGACTATAGAGGTTATAGAAAATTTAGAAATTAAAAGAAGGCTTGCTTTAAAGGTGTTGAAAGATCTTTATGAATGGTTTGGGAAGGAAGATTCTTTGTTGAATTATGTAGATAATTTAGAAGGAAAGAAATTTTATTTATTAAATCTAGGAGAAGAAAATATAGGTTTTTTTTCAATTAAAAGAAACAATCAATATACAGCAGAGCTTTATGTGAATGGAATATTAGAGAAATATCACAATAGAGGATATGGGAAAATAGTGATGAAAAAAATAGTAGAAGATTTGAAAGAAGAGGGATATAAACTTCTTATGGTGAAAACAGTAGGAGAATCATTAGATAATGAAGCTTATTCTAAAACTAGAGAATTTTATAGGTCAGTAGGTTTCCTTCCATTAGAAGAAATAAAAGAAATATGGGGAGAAGATAATCCTTGTTTAATCATGGTAAAAAATATTTAAAAAAAATATAAAAATATTTAAGAGCTGGGGTATTTATCCTAGCTCTTATTTTATAAAGACCACACTGCCTTGTGGTTCGCAATTCTAGCCTTATTTTTATTAGAATTATATCAAAAAAAGTATTGACGTAGTTTTAAAACTCTGATATACTAATCTAGTTGTGAAATAAAATTAATTTTCAAATTATTTAGATGATGAGAAAAAAAGAAAAGGAGGGTAAAGATGCCTACTATTAACCAATTAATAAGAAAAGGAAGAAAGACTTTAGAGTCTTCTAAAACATCACCAGCATTAAAAGGAAACCCACAAAAAAGAGGAGTTTGTGTAAGAGTTTATACTTCTACACCAAAGAAACCAAACTCAGCTTTAAGAAAGGTTGCCAGAGTAAGATTAACTAACGGAATCGAAGTTACTGCTTACATTCCAGGAATCGGACATAACTTACAAGAGCATTCAATTGTTCTTTTAAAAGGTGGAAGAACAAAAGACTTACCAGGTGTAAGATATAAAGTAATTAGAGGAGCTTTAGATACTGCAGGAGTAGCAGATAGAAAGCAATCAAGATCTAAGTACGGAGTAAAAAAAGGATAATTATTTAAACAAATTAGGAGGTGCAAAAAAATATGTCAAGAAGAAGAGCAGCAGTTAAAAGAGACGTTTTAGCTGATTCAAGATATGGAGATAAAGTTGTAACTAAATTTATAAATTCTATCATGTTAGATGGAAAGAAATCTTTAGCAGAGTCTATTTTTTATGGAGCTATGGATTTAATAAAGGAAAAATCAGGTGAAGAGGGATACGAAACTTTCAAGAAAGCTATCGAGAACATCAAACCTGCATTAGAAGTTAAATCAAGAAGAATTGGTGGAGCTACTTATCAAGTACCAGTAGAAGTAAGACCTGTTAGACAACAAGCATTAGCTTTAAGATGGTTAACTACTTATACTAGAAACAGAAAAGAGTACACTATGGTTGAAAGATTAGCTAACGAATTAATCGCAGCGTCTAACAACGAAGGTGCAACTATCAAGAAAAAAGAAGATACTTATAAGATGGCAGAAGCAAACAGAGCTTTCGCACATTACAAGTGGTAAGAACTAAGTTGATTTTAACTTAGTTTTTCATATATATATATATAAACGTTCGAGGAGGAATACCATAATGGCTAGAGAAATTTCTTTAGATCAAACTAGAAATATTGGAATCATGGCTCATATCGACGCTGGTAAGACAACTACAACTGAGAGAATCTTACTTTACACTGGTGTAACTCACCAAATTGGAGAGGTACATGACGGTGCAGCTACTATGGACTGGATGGAGCAAGAACAAGAAAGAGGAATTACAATCACTTCAGCAGCAACAACTTGTTTCTGGAGAAATCATAGAGTAAACATCATCGATACACCTGGACATGTGGACTTTACTGTAGAAGTAGAAAGATCATTAAGAGTATTAGATGGAACAGTTGCAGTTTTCTCTGCAGTTGATGGAGTACAACCACAATCTGAAACAGTTTGGAGACAAGCTGACAAGTATAACGTACCAAGAATGGCTTTCTTTAACAAGATGGACAGAACAGGTGCAGACTTCAAGATGTGTGTAAACGACATCAAAGAAAAGTTAGGATCTAACCCAGTTCCTGTACAATTACCAATTGGTGCAGAAGAGAACTTCGAAGGAATCATTAACTTAATCACAATGAAAGAAATGAAGTGGCCTTTAGATACTAAAGACGGTCAAGACATGGAAATCGTTGACATCAGAGCAGAATTATTAGAAGAAGCTACAGCTGCTAGAGAATTCATGATCGAATCTATCGTTGAGACAGATGACGTATTAATGGAAAAATTCTTTGGTGGAGAAGAGTTAACTGTAGAAGAAGTAATCGCTGGATTAAGAAAAGCTACAATTGCAAATGAAATCGTTCCTGTAACATGTGGAACTGCATTTAAAAATAAAGGAGTTCAACCATTATTAGACTTAATCGTTGACATCATGCCTTCACCAGTAGACATCGGTGCAATCGCAGGTACTGACGTTAAAGATGAGACTATAGCAATGGAAAGAAAGCCTGGAGATGACCAACCTTTCGCTGCGTTAGCATTTAAAATAATGACTGACCCATTCGTAGGAAGATTATCTTTCTTCAGAGTATACTCTGGAACTTTAGCAAAAGGTTCATATGTATTAAACTCTGTAAAAGGTAAAAAAGAAAGAGTAGGAAGAATCCTACAAATGCATGCAAATAAAAGAGAAGAGATAGAAGTAGTATACTGTGGAGATATCGCAGCAGCAGTAGGTCTTAAAGATACTACAACTGGTGATACTTTATGTGATATGGCTAACCCTATCATCTTAGAAAGAATGGAATTCCCTGAGCCAGTTATCTCAGTAGCTGTTGAGCCTAAAACAAAGGCTGACCAAGAAAAAATGGGTATCGCTTTAAGCAAACTTGCTGAAGAAGATCCTACTTTCCAAGTTAAAACAGACGAAGAAACTGGACAAACTATCATCTCTGGAATGGGTGAACTTCACTTAGATATCCTAGTTGATAGAATGAAGAGAGAATTTAAGGTAGAATCAAACGTAGGTAAACCACAAGTTGCTTACAGAGAAACTATCACAACTGAAACTGATACTGACATGAAATATGCGAAGCAATCAGGTGGAAGAGGACAATACGGACACGTTAAGATCAGAGTATGCCCTAATCCAGGTGAAGGATTCACATTTGAGAATAAAGTTACTGGTGGAGCAATCCCTAGAGAATATATTCCTGCAGTTGAAAAAGGTTGTAAGGAAGCACTTGAAGGCGGAGTTATCGCTGGATACGCAATGGAAGATGTTAAGGTTACATTATATGATGGATCTTACCATGATGTTGACTCAAACGAGATGGCATTTAAAATTGCAGGATCAATGGCAATGAAGAAAGCAGCTAGAGAGTGTAACCCAGTTATACTTGAACCTGTATTCAAAGTAGAAGTAACTACTCCTGAAGAGTACATGGGAGACTTAATTGGAGATGTTTCTTCAAGAAGAGGAGTTGTTCTTGGAATGACTGAAAGAAACGGAGCTAGAATCATTGAAGCTGAAGTTCCTTTATCAGAAATGTTCGGATACTCAACTGACTTAAGATCTAAATCTCAAGGAAGAGCAAACTATGCAATGGAATTCAAGAAATACTTACCAGTTCCAGCAGCTATCCAAAAAACAATAATGGAAGAGAGAAACTAATATTTCTTTTTTCATAAACATAGAGTAATGAACTTGATTTAATATTATTATTAATGACTATAACAGCTGAGTGTCTGGGTTCCCAGACGCTTCAGGGTAATTTAAAATAAATAAATTAAAATTTTTAGGAGGCTTTAACAATGGCAAAAGAGCAATTTGACAGAAGTAAACCACATGTAAATATTGGAACAATAGGTCACGTAGACCATGGAAAGACAACAACAACAGCAGCAATCTCAAAAGTATTAGCAGACGCTGGATTAGCAGAAAGAGTAGATTTCGCTAACATCGACCAAGCACCAGAAGAAAGAGAAAGAGGAATCACTATCAACACGGCTCATATCGAGTACCAAACAGCAGCAAGACATTACGCTCACGTTGACTGTCCTGGCCATGCTGACTACGTAAAGAACATGATCACTGGAGCAGCACAAATGGATGGAGCTATCTTAGTAGTTTCAGCAGCTGACGGTCCAATGCCTCAAACAAGAGAGCATATCTTACTTTCTAAGCAAGTAGGAGTACCTTACATCATCGTATACTTAAACAAAGCTGACATGGTAGACGACGAAGAATTATTAGAATTAGTAGAAATGGAAGTAAGAGAATTATTAACTGAGTACGGATTCGACGGAGATGACGCACCAGTAGTAACAGGTTCTGCATTAGGAGCATTAAATGGAGAGCAACAATGGGTAGACAAGATCATGGAATTAATGGATGCAGTAGATTCATACATCCCAACTCCAGAAAGAGCAATTGACCAACCTTTCTTAATGCCAGTAGAGGACGTTTTCACTATCACAGGTAGAGGAACAGTAGTAACTGGAAGAGTAGAAAGAGGAGTAGTAAAAGTAGGAGAAGAGATTGAAATAGTAGGAATCAAAGATACTGTAAAATCTACTTGTACAGGTGTAGAGATGTTCAGAAAGTTATTAGACCAAGGACAAGCTGGAGATAACATCGGAGCATTATTAAGAGGAATCAAGAAAGAAGACGTAGAAAGAGGACAAGTTTTATGTCATCCAGGAACAATCAATCCACATACAAACTTCACAGGAGAAGTATATGTATTAACTAAAGAGGAAGGTGGAAGACATACTCCATTCTTCACAGGATACAGACCACAATTCTACTTCAGAACAACTGATATCACAGGAGCAGTACATTTACCAGAAGGTGTAGAAATGGTAATGCCTGGAGACAACATTGAAATGACAGTAGAATTAATCCATCCAATCGCAATGGAAGAAGGATTAAGATTCGCAATAAGAGAAGGTGGAAGAACAGTAGCATCAGGTGTAGTAGGACAAATCACTAAGTAATTAGTATTTCTTATGACTAGATGTAAGAGTTCAACAACTTTTATATAGAGAGGAGAT
Organism: Fusobacteria bacterium ZRK30; assembly: GCA_024628785.1. Lineage (NCBI taxonomy): Bacteria > Fusobacteriati > Fusobacteriota > Fusobacteria bacterium ZRK30. The sequence goes on along the minus strand of CP102405.1, from coordinate 368,294 downwards.
AACCATTTGGTTATCTCCTTTTTTTATCTTCTTTTATTTTTTACAATTTGATAATAATAAATTATTATCAAATTGTGGTGTTTATTGGACTGAAATTGAATATAAAACTATAAAAAAGTACATAATTGTTGACTTTTTATGAAAAATAATGTATTATAATGATAATTAATTTTTATTTTTGAGAATGTGTTGATCATTAGGGATAAAAAATTATCATTAGGTCAATATGTTTGATAAAGTGTCACCAAACTTAAGAAGAAATTAAATTAATAAAACATAAAATTATTAGGGGGAAAAATGAAAAAAAATTATGATTGGTTAATAGTAGGAATGGCATTGTTTTCAATGTTTTTTGGAGCAGGGAATTTGATCTTTCCACCTAGTGTAGGACTTTCAATGGGAGAAAATTGGTTGCCATCGGCATTTGGGTTTGCGTTAACAGGAATAGGACTACCTGTATTGGGTGTTTTAACAATGAATAAAGTAGGAAGCTTTAAGGCTTTTTCAGGGGGAGTATCAAAATTATTCTTTACACTGTATTCTTTATTATTAATGACTTCAGTAGTGTTCACAAATACGCCTAGAACAGCTGCAACTGCTTATGAATTGGGTATAGTTCCAAATTTAGGAGGTTTCAATCTGAGCCCTGTAGTTGTATCATTGATATTTTTTGGATTGACTCTTTATATAGCTCTTAATCCATCTAAAGCAATAGATCGTATAGGAAAGATACTGACTCCTACAATAGTGGTTATAACTCTGTCAATCATCTATATGGGGGTTACAAATAAAATTGGAGCTCCAGGAACTCCTCATCTGGATACAAATCCGTTTGGATTCGGATTTTCACAGGGGTACCAGACAATGGATGGAATAATGGCAGGATTATTTAGTATGGTAATCTTATCTAATTTAGGAGCTAGAGGTTACAATAAAAAGAGTGAGAAAGCAGAAATAATAAAAAAAGCAAGTATTGTAACTGGAACAGGTTTGCTGGTTATCTACATGGGATTATTTTATTTAGGAGCTACAGGAAATCAGTATTTCCCGGCAGATATAAGCAGATCAGCATTAGTGTCAAATTTTGTTAATATGTTCCTTGGACAATATGGAAACTTAATTTTTGGAGTTTGTGTAACGGTAGCGTGTTTATCTACTGCCACAGCTTTAACTATGGTAGTTTCACAATTTTTCTTGGATACATATGGATTTAGTTATAAGAAGGTAGCTTATATATCTTGTGCTATATCAGCATTCATGGCTAACTTTGGGGTAGATAGAATAGTAGGAGTAGCAGAACCGATATTAGCTATCCTTTATCCAATAACGATTGTATTGATCTTTGTAGGAATAGCCGGGATATTAGAGGGACCTATTAGGAAAAATACAATAATAGTTTCAGGTTTAGTTTCTATATTACAGGTTGCATCAGAAGGGACAGATATGCAAATTATAGATAGTATATATAATAGTATTCCTTTATCATCAGCTGGATTTGCATGGGTGATTCCGACGGTTTTAGCGGGAATATTAAGTGTGTATATGGACAAAAATAACAAAAAAGAAACAGTGTTGAAAGAAGCGTAGTATAAATAAAAGATCTCCTGATTGTATTAACAGTACAATTAGGAGATCTTTTATTTATAGTTTTTGATTTTTCTAAGATTTTTCATTTACTATAATATTGTTTACTTGTATAAACTCAAGATAAAATTCCTGTTTAAATAACGTTAAAGTTATTTTGATGTTGAGGAGAAATATTATTATTATTATGTTTTCTCAAGTGATAACATATGTGTTTTATTGGCTGCAAGTCAATAAAAACAGATGTAAATAGAGGGTGTTCGTGTTTTAACGTCTATTTTGGGAAATGTTGGAAAAAAATTCAATAAAAAAACCAAAAAAGTGTTGACGAAAACTTGTAAACGCGGTATACTTCTTCTTGTCCGCGAGGGAAAGCGAAAGCGACTTGAAGCGAGACATTTAATAGGACATTAGCAATTAAATAGAGAAAGAAAGTGTAAATTAAAAACTCAATTGTCGTTTGAAACTTTGTTTTCAAACAATCGATTAAGGTGTACAGTGGAATGAACCACTATAAAAATAATTATCTTTTAATAGATAGCTAAACTTCATTTATGAAGTTAGGATATAAATTTGAATGTAGAGTTTGATCCTGGCTCAGGATGAACGCTGACAGAATGCTTAACACATGCAAGTCGACTGGAATTCTTCTTCGGAAGATAGTACGGTGGCGGACGGGTGAGTAACGCGTAAAGAATTTGCCCTTCAGACTGGGACAACTAATCGAAAGGTTAGCTAATACCGGATATTATGAGATCTTGGCATCAAGAACTTATGAAAGCTATATGCGCTGGAGGAGAACTTTGCGTTCCATTAGGTAGTTGGTAGGGTAATGGCCTACCAAGCCGACGATGGATAGCCGGCCTGAGAGGGTGAACGGCCACAAGGGGACTGAGACACGGCCCTTACTCCTACGGGAGGCAGCAGTGGGGAATATTGGACAATGGACCAAAAGTCTGATCCAGCAATTCTGTGTGCACGATGAAGGTCTTCGGATTGTAAAGTGCTTTCAGGTGGGAAGAAGAAAGTGACGGTACCACCAGAAGAAGCGACGGCTAAATACGTGCCAGCAGCCGCGGTAATACGTATGTCGCAAGCGTTATCCGGAATTATTGGGCGTAAAGCGAGTCTAGGCGGCTTGTTAAGTCAGATGTGAAAATGCGGGGCTCAACTCCGTATTGCGTTTGAAACTGGCAGGCTAGAGTACTGGAGAGGTGGGCGGAACTACAAGTGTAGAGGTGAAATTCGTAGATATTTGTAGGAATGCCGATAGTGAAGACAGCTCACTGGACAGATACTGACGCTAAAGCTCGAAAGCGTGGGGAGCGAACAGGATTAGATACCCTGGTAGTCCACGCCGTAAACGATGTTCACTGGGTGTAGGGGGTCGAACCTCTGTGCCGAAGCTAACGCGATAAGTGAACCGCCTGGGGAGTACGCACGCAAGTGTGAAACTCAAAGGAATTGACGGGGACCCGCACAAGCGGTGGAGCATGTGGTTTAATTCGACGCAACGCGAGGAACCTTACCAGCACTTGACATACAACGAACTCGTCAGAGATGACTTGGTGCCGCTTCGGTGGAACGTTGATACAGGTGGTGCATGGCTGTCGTCAGCTCGTGTCGTGAGATGTTGGGTTAAGTCCCGCAACGAGCGCAACCCCTATCGTATGTTACCATCATTAAGTTGGGGACTCATGCGAGACTGCCTGCGACGAGCAGGAGGAAGGTGGGGATGACGTCAAGTCATCATGCCCCTTATGTGCTGGGCTACACACGTGCTACAATGGTTGGTACAGAGAGCAGCAATACGGCGACGTGGAGCAAATCTCAGAAAGCCAATCTTAGTTCGGATCGCAGTCTGCAACTCGACTGCGTGAAGTTGGAATCGCTAGTAATCGCGAATCAGCAATGTCGCGGTGAATACGTTCTCGGGTCTTGTACACACCGCCCGTCACACCACGAGAGTTGGTTGCACCTAAAGTAGCAGGCCTAACCATTTATGGAGGGATGTTCCTAAGGTGTGATTAGCGATTGGGGTGAAGTCGTAACAAGGTATCCGTACCGGAAGGTGCGGATGGATCACCTCCTTTCTAAGGAGCACTTTATGAGACCATGCAAATGGTATTACATAAAGAATATTTATACTGCTCTTTCTCTATTTATTTGGTAATGTTCTCTTTTTTGAGAGAAAATACCAGTTGGACATTGAAAACTATATAGTAATGAAATAATAAATTAACAATTTTATTAGATCTTCAGTTACACGAGAGTGTAACAATAATTAACGAAGAGTTAGAAATAACTGAACGATAATTAGATTTCAAAAATTCTAAAAACAAATTAAGCAAAAAATATTAAAATTCTATTTTAATAATAGGTTAAGAAATTAAGGGCGCACGGAGAATGCCTTGGTAGTAAGAGCCGATGAAGGACGTGATAAGCTGCGATAAGCTAAGACAAGCTGCAATTGAGCGTAATAGTCTTAGATTTCCGAATGGGTAAACCTACTAGTTTGAAGAACTAGTGTGGAAACGGGAACCGGATGAACTGAAACATCTAAGTAATCCGAGGAAGAGAAAGTAAAAACGATTCCCTAAGTAGCGGCGAGCGAACGGGGAAGAGCCCAAACCGAACAAGTGTGATAGCATGCAGGCGTTGCTTGTTGGGGGTAGTGGGATACAGAGCGGCAGAACTGCAAGGTATGCGCTTGACTAACAAAGGTACTAGAATGAACTGGAAAGTTCAACCGTAGAAGGTGATAGTCCTGTATAGGGAACTTATGTTAGCAAGTCACTGTAATCCCAAGTAGCACGGGACACGAGAAACCCTGTGTGAATCAGCGAGGACCATATCTCGTAAGGCTAAATACTCTTACTAACCGATAGTGAATAGTACCGTGAGGGAAAGGTGAAAAGAACCCCGGGAGGGGAGTGAAATAGAACCTGAAACCGTGTGCTTACAAGCGGTCAGAGCAGAGCCTTCGGGCGTGTGATGGCGTGCCTTTTGGAGAATGATCCTGCGAGTTACGATCAATGGCGAGGTTAAGTATAACGGAGCCGAAGGGAAACCGAGTCTGAATAGGGCGAATTAGTCGTTGGTTGTAGACGCGAAACCTGGTGATCTATGCCTGTCCAAGATGAAGCTGTGGTAAGACACAGTGGAGGTCTGAACCCACCGTCGTTGAAAAGCCGGGGGATGAGGTAGGTATAGGGGTGAAAAGCCAATCGAACCAGGAGATAGCTCGTTCTCTCCGAAATGCATTTAGGTGCAGCCTTGATTGTTTAAATATGGGGGTAGAGCACTGAATGGTCTAGCGGGCATATTGCTTAGCGAAATCAATCAAACTCCGAATACCATATTTCAAGAGATCAGGAGTGAGACTATGGGTACTAAGATCCATGGTCAAAAGGGAAACAGCCCAGACCACCAACTAAGGTCCCAAATTATATCTAAGTGGGAAAGGAGGTGGAGATTCTGAAACAACCAGGATGTTGGCTTAGAAGCAGCCATACATTTAAAGAGTGCGTAATAGCTCACTGGTCGAGAGTCTCTGCGCCGACAATGTAACGGGGCTAAGATATAAACCGAAGTTGTGGAGTATACACTATGTGTAGACTGGTAGGAGAGCGTTCCGTAGGCCGTTGAAGGATAAGGGGTAACCCAATCTGGAGGTATCGGAAGTGAGAATGCAGGAATGAGTAGCGAGAAAGAGGGTGAGAATCCCTCTCGCCGGAAAACCAAGGTTTCCAGAGTAAAGCTTGTCTTCTCTGGGTAAGCCGGGACCTAAGCCGAGGCTAGATTGCGTAGGCGAATGGAAAGCAGTTTAATATTACTGCGCCACTGTAATTTGTTTGAGAGATGGAGGGACGCAGAAGGGTATGTGCGCAGACTGTTGGATATGTCTGTGTAAGCATGTAGGATGGAACCGCAGGAAAATCCACGGTTTTAGATCTGAGGTGTGATGCGGAGTGTTTGTAATGAACACGAAGGTACAAATCCCACGCTGCCGAGAAAAGCTTCTATTGAGAATTATAGTGCCCGTACCGTAAACCGACACAGGTGGTTAGGATGAGAAATCTAAGGCGTACAGGCTAACTCTCGCTAAGGAACTCTGCAAAATGGCCCCGTAACTTCGGGAGAAGGGGTGCCATTAAAGGTGATAAATACACGCGATTTTGAGCTTTTGATGGCCGCAGTGAAGAGGTTCGAGCAACTGTTTAGCAAAAACACAGGTCTATGCTAAGCTGAAAGGCGATGTATATGGGCTGACACCTGCCCAGTGCCGGAAGGTTAAGAGGAGGGTTTAGCGACTCAAATTGAAGCCCCGGTGAACGGCGGCCGTAACTATAACGGTCCTAAGGTAGCGAAATTCCTTGTCGGGTAAGTTCCGACCTGCACGAATGGTGTAATGACTCGAATGCTGTCTTGGCGGGAGGCCTGGTGAAATTGTACTACCGGTGAAGATACCGGTTACCTACAGTAGGACGGAAAGACCCCGTGGAGCTTTACTATAGCTTGGTATTGGGTTGAGATGTTATGTGTATAGGATAGTTGGGAGACTGTGATTATATGGCGCTAGCTGTATATGAGTCGCTGGTGGAATACCAACCATATAACATTTTGATTCTAATCTGTGATGTGTAATCATGGAGACAGTGCTAGGTGGGTAGTTTGACTGGGGCGGTCGCCTCCGAAAGAGTAACGGAGGCGTTCAAAGGTTCCCTCAGGTTGGATGGAAATCAACCGAAGAGTGCAATGGCATAAGGGAGCTTGACTGTGAGATAGACACATCGAGCAGGTGCGAAAGCAGGACATAGTGATCCGGTGGTTCCGAATGGAAGGGCCATCGCTCAACGGATAAAAGCTACCCCGGGGATAACAGGCTGATTTTGCCCGAGAGTCCATATCGACGGCAAAGTTTGGCACCTCGATGTCGGCTCATCGCATCCTGGGGCTGGAGAAGGTCCCAAGGGTTGGGCTGTTCGCCCATTAAAGCGGTACGTGAGCTGGGTTCAGAACGTCGTGAGACAGTTCGGTCCCTATCCACTGTAGGCGTAAGAATATTGATGAGATCTGTCCTTAGTACGAGAGGACCGGGATGGACAAACCTCTAATGTACCAGTTGTCATGCCAATGGCATAGCTGGGTAGTCACGTTTGGAATGGATAACCGCTGAAAGCATCTAAGCGGGAAGCCAACTCAGAGATAAGTATTCTATCATTGATAAGTCACCTTCGAGACTAGGAGGTTGATAGGTTGGGGGTGTAAGGGCTGTGAAGTCTTTAGCTGACCAATACTAATATGACGAACACTTTACCTAAAGAAAATGATTTTTAGAAAGTTAATTTATGAAACATTATTATATAGTTTTGAATGTTTAACAATATTCAATAAGAAAGTAAGCTTGGTAAGAAAAGCTACGGGGGTACACCTGGTCACATTCCGAACCCAGAAGTTAAGTCCGTAAACGCCGAAAGTACTTAGGGGGCAGCCCCTTGGGAGGATAGGAACTTGCCAAGTCTTTTTTATTCAGGGGATATAGCTCAGTTGGGAGAGCGCCGCACTTGCACTGCGGAGGTCAGCGGTTCGACCCCGCTTATCTCCACCAAATAAAATTTAATCAGATCCTATTCTGATTTATATAAAAAAGATCTATCGATTTTATCGATAGATCTTTTTTTATGTATACTATCAAAAATAAAAAGAAGGTTAGAGCATACTCACTCATTAGTAACAAATAAAAAAGACCATCTGGTTAGATGGTCTTTAACCTTCGAAACTATTTATTTTAAACCATCCCAATAATAACGGCTGGATGCATTCCAAACAAGATAACTGTTTAAACCTTCTACCTTAAGAGCTTTTATCTGCTCTTTTAATTCCTCTTTTTTATAACTTCTATGATTTTTAATCCAAGGAGCACTAAATCCCTGAATCCATGTTTCGATAATAGCGGGATTTTCCAAATTATTATTTCTTAAAATCACATCTTTTGTATAATTATTTAAGAGTATAAATGGATTGTTATCTGGGTTTTTTAGTCCATATGTTCCCTTTGCATAGTGGGAAGGATAAGCCATAGGGTTTATAAAATCAACTACATTGGAGACAGTTTCCCAATGCTGACCGATATTTTCATCATTTTTTGAGATACCAATCTGGCCGAAAACAGATGCAGCTGTATAAACTTCTTTTTTAGACAGTTCATCATGGGCGTATTTTAAAAATCTTTGTATAACTTCTGATTTTGTTTCTGAATAGGTGTTGTTATAGACTAATTTTGAATTTTTTTCCAGGTTCTGTACCCTGTCAGGAAACCTGACATAATCAAATAAAATTTCATTGAATCCGAAATTAGCAGCTTCCTTTGCCAACTCTACATTGTAGTACCAGGCATTTCTATTGTAAGCTGATAACCACGGGATCTTGTCTGAACTTTGATATGCACGGTTATATCTTTTATCTAAGATGACATCATTTTTATTGGAAATTGCATATGCTTCATCTTTAAAGGTAGAGATCCTCCCGATAAGGTAGATATTATTTTTCTTTAGTTTTTCTATAAAGGTTTCAATATCTTTTATCCTAGGACGAATATAGGAATCTCCTAAAACTTTTCGTGCTGTAGGGGACTCGAATAATATCCTTCCATGATCATTTTTTATATCTAAAACAAATGCATTGATATCTGTTTTCTTAGCCAAATCAATATAATCATCTACATGATACATTCCATTGAGGGAGATATAAATAGCCTTGATGTTTCCTTTAGGGTTATTTTTATAGAGCTGTTTTTGAATAGATTTAAATTGCACATCTCCTAATTGATATAGTTCTTTGATATTGAAATCTGTATCTACCATCTTCTTTATAAATCTTTGGTCACTATTATTTGGATCCGGATCTATTTCTTCATTTCCATCTTTATCTACTGGTATATCAGTTAAGACTTTGATAGTTTGAAATATATCTTTATCCTCTAATCTAACCTCAGTGAGATATTTTTGCTCGACCCATCCCTTATAATCAGATTTATCAGTAGATATATATACCCAATTTTTTTCGGTTTTTAAAACTTTTACTGAAGTACCCATTATCAACGAATTTTTAGGTTTTCCATCGATATTCTCCCTTAAAGTTGTCAATTCTGAAATATACATAGTAGATGGTAAAGATAACTCTGTCTTATTGATTGTTTCTTTTTTGGAAAAAAAATCATCTTTATTTTTAAAGATAAAAAAAAACGCCATAACAAGTATGGTAGAAAAAATTATTGTTTTTATTTTTGCCATATCTCTCTCCTTTGTTGTAATTTAATATAGATAAATTATAACATAGATAAAGAAATAAAAAAATCAGGGAAAATCCCTGATTTTTTGTTTGAAGAATAATTTTATTTTTCTACATGTACATCCATTTGTGGATATGGAATAGAGATATTAGCCTTATCAAATTCAATTTTTGCCATTTTCATAGAATAGAAATAAACATCCCAATAGTCTGCAGTATTACACCAAACCCGATATACTAAGTTAACAGATGAATCTCCATATTCGACAACTTCAACAAAAGCTTTTTGATTTTTTAATATTTTTTCCTGTGAATTTGCAATTTCAACAAGAACTGATTTAGCTTTCTCGATGTCATCGTTGTAACCTACTCCAAATACAATATCGACCCTTCTAACTGGGTTTTTAGAGTAATTTACAAGGGTATCATTGGATAATTTTCCATTGGGAATAACAATTCTTTTGTTATCTACAGTATTTAAAAGAGTAGCAAAAATCTGAATTTCAATAACCGTTCCAGCAACTCCAGAAGCTTCGATATAATCTCCAATTTTATATGGTTTGAAGAGAATAATTAATACTCCGCCAGCAAAGTTAGCTAAACTGCCTTGAAGTGCAAATCCAATAGCTAAAGAAGCTGCACCTAGTACTGCTATAAAGGATGCTGTTTGGATCCCCAGTGTAGAGATGATAATAATAAATAAAAAAGTATAAAAAAGTGTATTAACTATAGAATGTAAAAATTTCTTTAACGTAATTTCAGTATGAGCGAGTTCCATTTTCTTGTCTACCAACAGCATTAATTTACTGATGATAAACTTTCCAACAACCCATATTAATAGAGCGTAGAGAAGTTTAATTCCATAAGTGATAAAAAGAGTAGAAAAATAATCTACGTAATTCATAACTTTACCTCCTAAAAATAAATTTGATCGTTATACTATACCGTTTAAAAGATTAAATCCTTTAAAAAATAATATATGACACATATTGAAATATATTGAATCGAGCCTAAAAAAAATTGTATTGACAAAGGGTTAAATGGAGTTATAGAATATAAAGTGAAAAAATATATCTTTAAATAAAATAGGAGGAGGTATGGAGAAGATAAAATTAAATATATCAGGAAATTTAGTAGGAATAAAAATACCTTCAACTACAGTTTTTGAGGTGATAGAGGTAGAGTTAAAAAGTATAGTTATAAAAAACTATAAATTACTGAAGACGTTAAAATTTTATAAGATAATAAATTCAAATTTTAGTGAGAGTCAAATATTACAGTTAGAAAAAATAATAGAATCTACTGTAAGTTTAAAATCACTGGAAAAAGCTGATAAATCAAATAAGGTGGCGGAGAAAAAAGTTGATTATAAATTTCATTATGGAAATTTAAGGTCAGGGGAAAAAATTAATTCAGAGACCAATGTAGTGATATTAGGAAACCTGAATCCCGGATCATATGTACAGAGCAGGAAAAATATATTTGTTTATGGAAAAGCTCACGGGACTCTCCATGCCGGATGTGATTTTAACAAACATCAAACTAGTTTTGTATATATAGAAGAAGCTGAATTTCCTAAGGTAAGAATAGGAGAAGCACAGCTTATGTACGATGATAAAAAAGAGGATAAAAATATTATGTTTGAAAAAAAAATGGGAAAGATAGCTATAAAAAAAGTTGATAAAAATCAGATAAAATATTTGCTGCAAAAAATAGGTTTCGATTTGATATAAATTTGAGGAAAAAATAAAATAGAGATGATACAAGGGAGAAAAAATGATTATATTAGGAATAGAAACATCGTGTGATGAAACGTCTATATCAGTCTTGAAAGATGGAAAGGAGATGTTGTCCAATCATATCTCATCACAGATAGATATACACAAAGAATATGGAGGAGTTGTCCCTGAGATAGCTTCGAGGCACCATATTAAGAATATAGCGACGATAATGGAAGTTAGTTTAAAAGAAGCCGGGATAACTCTGGATGATGTAGATTATATAGCAGTAACCTATGCACCTGGTCTTATAGGAGCACTTTTAGTGGGGATTTCTTTTGCCAAAGGGATATCTTATGGAAGAGATATACCGATAATACCGGTACACCATATAAAGGGACATATCTATGCTAACTTTTTAGAGCACAAGGTAGAACTTCCTGCAATTGCATTAGTAGTATCTGGAGGCCATACAAATATAATATATATCGATGAAAATCATAAATTCTTTAATCTGGGAGGAACTCTGGATGACGCAGTAGGAGAATCTTATGACAAGGTGTCAAGAGTAATGGGATTAGGATATCCTGGTGGACCAGTAATAGATAAATTGGCATATGAGGGGGATAGTAATAAGATTCCTATGCCGGAACCCAAGGTTGGAGGTTATGAGTTTAGTTTTTCAGGAGTAAAAACATCTGTTATAAACTATGTAAATAAGATGAATATGAAAAAAGAGGAGTATAATCCTGCCGATGTAGCAGCGGCTTTTCAGAATAGAGTAGTGGACATATTGTGTAAGAAAACAATTAAAGCAGCCAAGGAAAAAGGGGTTAAAAATATCCTTATAGCAGGGGGAGTAGCGGCTAACTCATTATTGAGAAAAGAGCTGTTGGAGAGATCAAAATCAGAGGGAATAGAAGTTTTTTATCCATCTATGAAATTATGTACCGACAATGCCGGGATGATTGCAGCAGCAGGATACTATAAGTTGACCTATGGAGATTCAGATAAAATATTTGCTGATTTAAAATTAAATGGAGTAGCAAATATGGGAATAGAAGAAGATTAAAAATTAAAAGAGAGGTGACCTAATAGGTCACCTCTCTAATTATTATTTGATGATTAAAGTCAATTGATTTGGATTTGTAGACATGGTACTTAGATCGATCTGTTTTTGATAGCCATAGGACTTTACTTGTATGTCTATATTTTTTTTATTTTCAGGAAGCTCTAATAATAAGAAACCGTTGGTATCAGTCTTATAAACTGTACCTTCTACAATGACTTCCTGATTACGGAGTGGTGTATTAGAACTGCTTAAAAGTTCTAAATGGACTCGGATCTTTCTACCCTGCAGGATAATATTTTTATTTATTATGTCATCCTTTGTCAGGGTAAAAACATCAGAATAATAATATTTGTAGGACTGTACCCCTACACTGATAAAATAGTTGTTATTTATCTTGATGTCAGAAAATTCGTAGTATCCATTTTGATTAGAAATGGTGTTGGCCACAACTTCTCCCTGGCTATTTCTAAGGGTCAGGTGGAGGTTACTTAGTGGAGTAAAACTATTACCTACTATCCCCGAGATATTAGACAGGTATGGCGTCAGAGAAATTTTTAAACCGGAAAGGGTGGAAAAACGCTCTAATTTTGTTACAACACCAAAGGCTTTATATCCATCTTTTTCTACCTTTATAAACAATAGACCAGGAAGTGTGGATGTAGAAAAATTTCCAAAGTCATCACTTTTTAAATATATTATTTTATCTCCGTTTTTGACCATAACATCGGCATTTGAAATAGGTATACCTTTGTCATCCGTGACTAGACCTTCGACATTACTGAGAAGTTCTCTTGTGTTGAGGTTGAGGTTATAAGTTTCATTAGGTGCACTGAAGTCATATATTAAATTTTGACTTTTTTTCAAAACAAACCCAGGTTTATTGAGGGTTATTTTATATTTTTGAGGAGGTAAATTTATAGAAAACTCACCTGCAAAGGTACTCATAGTTTCGTAGGAATTGTTATCGACATCTGTAAATAAAATTTTGGATCCACCAATAAATTGGTCATTATTTTTTACAACACCACGGATAGTAGTCTGTACAGATGGAATAGAAATCACTATATTTTTGTTTACAGAGGAGTTTATTTTAAGGCCTCTGAAATAGAGGTTGGAATAAAACCTGCCTTCAATCATAAAATCATAAATTCCATCCTCTAATTCAACAGGGACAAAGGTGTTTTTAAGTTTGATTTTTGTTTTAAACTCACCATTTTTAAAGATTACAAGAGTGAGATCTTTAGGAGGAACAACTTTGCCGATATTATTTTTATAGAACTTTATCCCTTTATTCTTGGAGATATTTCCCAGGATAAAAAAATTGTTTTTAGGAATATTGATATCTATCAAGAGATGTTCGGACTTGTCTTTAAAATTTAATATTTGTTTATTCTTTTTAGAGTCCTTTGCTGAAAATATAAATTCATAGGTACCCGATAAAAATTCAATGGACTTTGAACCCCCTAAGAAAGGAACCTTGGTGTATCTGCTTGTCCCGACCTCGCGATACTCGATCAATCCACTGCTTACAGGAAATTCAAATGTAACATAGGAAGTATTTATTTTTTTCATTACAAGGGTAAGGTTTTGTACCTCATCTTTGGATTTTTTCAGGGTGAGAACTTCCTCTTTGTAACCCTCTTTGGAGATGGAAATGTTTAGGATCTCTTCCGAGATATTGAAGGCGACGTGGCCCTTTGAATCACTGATTTTAACTTGATTATTGATATTTGCAATAACTTCTTTTAGGGGGGATCGATCTTCCCCAATTATTGTTATGGTGATAGAATAACAAGTGATGTTGAATAGTACTATAAATAAAAATATTAATTTTTTCATAGGTGCCTCCACATTAGGTTGTTTTATTAAATTATACATTATATATACACTATTGAGTAATAATATTTTAAAATCTTGATGGTTTTTGTTGTGGATATTAGAAAAGAATAATTAATAGGCATCAAAAATAACTAATTTGTTGGGAAGGATTGAAAAAAGACCTTAATGTGGTATAATTATAATTGAACTTAAAAAAAAAGGATGATAACTATGAAAGAAATGAATCATTTGGATTTGTTGGATGAAAAAGAAAAAAAAATGAATCAATTATATAGTATTCAGCACGAAAAAAAGTATTATTTAGATGAATATAGGGAGCGAGTAATAATAGCTTTAAAGATAGATCAATTGGTGGAAGATGAGATCTATTTGGAAATAATAGAAGCTATGAAAAGTGACCGTGCTAAACTTTTAAAATTAAGGAGAGATGTGGGACTGAAATATCTAAAACCATATATAAAGGAAGCAGAAAAGCTGGACTTTAGATATGAACTTATAGATGGTCTCAGCTATTTAGGTGATATAGGACTTATAGTGGTTTCAAATGAATCTTTAGATAATGAAGACAAGGAATTGGTTGTAAGGGATATGGATCAGGATTTTTTAGATGTGGGACTGGGATATGAATTTTCTAAAAATCAAAATAAGAGTATTTGTAATGAGTGTTATCTCAGAATTGAGGACAAATTACCTAGTTATTTAGATAAATTTAAAAGGCTTAATATTATAGATAAATTATTAGGAACTAACTGTCCGGTATGTAGAGATCGGAAGAAATTAGGAGGAAATGAATAAAGATGATAGGAGCTTTTAAAATAAAGGGTGGAAATCCACTCAGTGGAACACTGGAAGTAAGTGGAGCGAAAAATGCGGCACTGCCAATAATAACAGCAACAATAATAGAAAAAGGAACTCATATTTTACATAATGTACCAAACTTAAGAGATATCGGGACTTTGATGAAATTATTGGAGAGCCTAGGGTTAGAAACTGAAAAAATTGGGAGCAACAGCTATAAAATTATAAATAATGGATTAACTAATTTAGAAGCAGAATATGACCTGGTAAAGAAAATGAGAGCATCATTTTTAGTTATGGGACCTATGTTAGCCCATGCAAATAATGCGAAAGTGTCTCTTCCGGGAGGATGTGCAATTGGTTCTAGACCTGTAGATTTACACCTAAAAGGATTTGAAGGATTAGGAGCTGAAATTGAAATTACCCATGGATATGTAGAAGCTAAAACTGAAAAATTAGTTGGGGGGCATATTGTTTTAGATTTCCCAAGTGTAGGAGCTACTGAAAATATTATAATGGCTGCTGTAAAAGCAGAGGGGACAACCACTTTGGAGAATGTAGCCAGAGAACCTGAGATAGATGACCTGTGTAACTACTTGGTTGCAATGGGAGCGAAAATTGAAGGGATTGGTACAGGGAAACTTACAATAGTTGGTGTAGAAAAATTAACTCCAGTGGAATACTCTATCATGCCAGACAGGATAGAAGCTGGAACTTATATGGTTCTTTCAGTTTTATTTGATGGAAAGATCAAAGTTAAAGGAGCTGTTAAGGAACATTTGGGAAGTTTTGTTGCAAAACTTGAAGAGATGGGAGTAAAAGTTAATTTTGACGGTGACTTGGTTACTATAGAGGCTAAGATGAAGGATTTAAAACCTGTAATTATAAAAACAGCTCCTCATCCAGGATTTGCTACCGATCTACAAGCTCAATTTATGACATTATTAGGATTGGTTTCGGGATCTAGTGAGATAAAGGAAACAATATTTGAAAACAGATTTATGCAGGTCCCGGAATTAAACAGGATGGGGGCTGACATTCGTATAGATAACAATGTATCTATTATAAAGGGTGTGGAAGAGTTTAGTAGTGCAGAAGTAATGGCTAGTGACCTGAGAGCAGGAGCAGCACTGATTATGGCAGCGTTAAAAGCTAAAGGTGAAGCGATAGTAACGAGAATATATCATGTAGACAGAGGGTATGAAGAGATAGAGAAGAAACTGCAAAAGATAGGTGCAGATATAGAAAGGATTAAGGTGGAGATGTAATAATGGAAAAAATAATAGGGATCAACGCTGTAAATGAAGCGATAGAATCTAATGTAAATATTGAATATATAGAGATATTTACAGGAGTTAGACCTGAACAGGTAGCTAAGCTGAAAACTAAAGCCAGCAAGAAAAATATAATCGTCAAGACAGGTAAGAAAAAGATTGAAAATTCTCAGGGAGTAGTGGCTTATATAAGTGACTATGACTACTATATAACGTTTAAAGAGTTTTTGGAAAGCGCTGTGAAGGAAGAAAAGTCTACTGTACTTATCCTAGATGGTGTACAGGATCCTAGAAATTTTGGTGCACTTATCAGGAGTGCAGAAATTTTTGGTGTGAAGGGAATAATAATACCAGAAAGAAATTCAGTAAAGATAAATGAAACTGTGGTAAAAACATCTACAGGAGCTATCGAACATGTTAGTATCATTAAGGTAAAAAACATAGCTGAAACAATTGATCAGTTAAAAAAATACGATTTCTGGATCTATGGTGCAGAAGGGAGTGCAAAAAAATATTATCACGAGGAAAACTATCCTGCTAAAACAGCCTTAGTTTTAGGTAGTGAAGGATTTGGTATAAGGAAGAAGGTAAAAGAGCATTGCGATATTTTAATAAAAATACCTATGAAAGGTAAGATAAACTCATTGAATGTGTCGGTTGCAGGTGGAATTCTACTATCGGAGATATCAAAAAATCGATAATAAAAATCGATCATAATATTAATAGAAGATTGTCTTTAATAGGATTTTAACGGGGGTAAAAATTTTGGGAGAGAGAGCGAGATTTGAAGTTACTGAAGAAATATTAGAGGAAGCAAAAAGTGGAAATGAGGAAGCTGTAGGGATGGTAGTGGAAAACTATAGAGGTTTTGTTATGATGAATGCCAAGAACTATTTTTTACTGGGTGCTGAAAGAGACGATCTTATTCAAGAAGGAATGATTGGACTATTAAAGGCTATTAGAGCATATGATACTGAGAAGGCTGCGTCATTTAAAACTTTTGCCACGATTTGTGTGAAAAGGCAGATAATTACGGCTATAAAAAAAGCCAACTCCAACAAGAATAAAGCGTTGAATACATCTATTGGTATAGAAAATGAAAATAAAGAGACCAATAGAGAGATAGAATATTTTAGGGGACTAAAGTCTTATCAATCCTATAACCCGGAAGAACTGGCCCTGTCTAAGGAGCAGATGAATGGATTGAAAACTTATTTAGAGAGAAAGTTGAGTCCGCTGGAAACTTCTGTTTTTAGATATATGGTGAAGGGATATCCCTATAAAGAGATTGCGGAAAAAATGGGTGAAAAAGTAAAGGCAGTTGATAATGCCATCCAAAGGATAAAAAGAAAAAGTGAGTTATGGCTGGATACATATAAAGGATTAAGTTAGGTTTATACCTACCTTAATCCTTTGTGATATAAATAAAAAATATAATAAATATAGAGTAGGAGCGTAGTAGATGAGAGAATATATGTTTAATGAAATTGAAAAGAACTTGCAAAAAACATGGGACGGGAAAAAAATATTTGAAACAAAGAATAAAGTTGAGGGAAAAGAAAATTATTATGTGTTAGAGATGTTGCCGTTCCCATCAGGGAAACTGCATATGGGACATGTAAGAAATTATACTATAGGTGATGTAATCGCCAGATATAAAACAATGAAAGGTTATAACGTCCTTCATCCAATGGGATGGGATTCGTTTGGGCTGCCTGCAGAAAATGCAGCTATTCAAAATGGTGCACATCCAGCTGAATGGACGGTAAAGAATATAGAATATATGAAGGACCAGTTAAAGATGTTAGGACTTTCGTATGACTGGGATAGGGAGATAGCTTCTTATAAGCCGGATTATTATAAGTGGAATCAATGGATCTTTAAAAAGATGTATGAAAATGATTTGGTTTATAGAAAAAAATCTACAGTTAACTGGTGTCCGAAGTGTGATACGGTATTAGCCAATGAACAGGTAGAAGATGGTAAGTGCTGGAGACATGGAGACACAGATGTAATTCAAAAAGATTTAACACAGTGGTTCTTTAAGATAACTAAATATGCAGATGAATTATTAAAGGGACACCAAGAGATAAAAGAAGGGTGGCCGGAAAAGGTAATTACTATGCAGAAAAACTGGATAGGAAAATCTTTTGGTACTGAGATATCTTTTAATTTAGAAGGATCTGAGGAGAAATTACCGATGTTTACCACTAGGATAGATACTTTATATGGTGTAACATATTGTGTAATAGCTCCGGAACATCCGATGGTAGCAGAGATTTTGGCTGAAAAACCTGAGATCAAAGATACGGTAGAAGCTATGAAAAATGAAGATATGATAGCTAGAACTGCAGAAGGGAAAGAAAAGAATGGAGTGTTTACAGGAAGATACCTGATCAACCCAATAAATGGTGAGAAAGTGGAACTTTGGATAGCGGATTATGTACTTATGAACTATGGAACGGGAGCTGTTATGGCTGTACCTGCTCATGATGAAAGAGACTTTGCCTTTGCGAAGAAATATGATCTTCCTATGAAAGTGGTAATAAACCCAATAGAGAAGAAAACTAAAAAAGAGATAAAAATAGATGTAAAAGAGATGGAAGATGCATTTGTTGGGAAAGGGATAATGACAAATTCTGATAAATTTGATGGTATACCTTCTAAAGAAGCACTGACTAAAGTAGCGGAACATGTAGAGGAGCTAGGATTTGGAGAAAGAACAGTAAAATACAGGTTAAAAGATTGGGGAGTATCCAGACAAAGATATTGGGGAACTCCTATTCCGGCTATATACTGCGATAAATGTGGAATAGTAATGGAATCAGATGAAAATCTGCCTGTTAAACTGCCTATGGATATTAAATTCTCAGGAAATGGAAATCCATTGGAAACTTCAGAAGAATTTAAAAATGCAACTTGTCCAACGTGTGGAGGAGCTGCCAAAAGAGAAACTGACACAATGGATACCTTTGTAGATTCATCTTGGTATTACTTAAGATATTGTGATCCAAAAAATACAGATCTACCAATCGATAAAAATATAGCTGACAGCTGGTCTCCTGTAGATCAATATATTGGAGGAGTAGAACATGCTGTAATGCATCTGTTGTATTCTAGATTCTTCCATAAAGTTCTTAGAGATATGGGATTATTATCTACGGATGAGCCTTTTAAGAGATTATTGACTCAAGGAATGGTATTGGGACCGTCATACTATGAAAAGAGTACAGGAACATATCTATTCCCGAACGAAACTGAGACAAAGGATGAAAAATTTTATTCTAAAACTACAGGTGAAGAGTTAGTTGTTAAGGTAGAAAAGATGTCTAAATCTAAAAATAATGGGGTAGATCCGTTACATATAATTAATGAATATGGAGCAGATGCTGCCAGATTATTTACAATGTTTGCTGCACCACCGGAAAAAGAGTTAGAGTGGAATGAAAATGGATTAGCTGGATCATCTAGATTCTTAAATAGAGTCTGGAGAATGGTTGTGGAAAATAAAGGATATTTTGAAACTGGAAGTATAGATTTAGAGAAAGTTTCTAAAGCCGATAAAAATGTGATTATGAAGTTACACCAGACGATTAAAAAAGTAACTGCATCTATCGAGGATAACTATCACTTCAATACCTCTATTGCGGCTAATATGGAACTTATAAATGAGTTACAGGATTTTAAAGCGAATATATTAGATAATGGAGAAACAACCAGTGAATCTAAAAAGGTATTTACAGAAACTGTAAGAACTATGATAATCATGTTATCGCCATTTGCTCCTCATATTACCGATGAATTATGGGCAGAATTAGGAGAAACAGGTCACCTGTTTGAGATGGCTTGGCCTACTCATGTGGAAGAACTGACTATCTCTGATGATGTACAGATCGGTGTTCAGGTGAATGGTAAACTGAGAGCAACTTTGGATGTTTCTAGAACTATTACAAAGGAAGAATTAGAAGCTTTAGCTTTAGCGGCTCCTAATGTGATTAAGTTTACAGAGGGGAAAACTATAGTTAAAAAGATAGTCGTTCCAGGAAGAATAGTGAATATAGTAGTAAAATAAAAAAAGGAGGAATTAGTTATGAAGAGAATTTTAGTTGTGTTGATGTTTACTGCAATGTCGTTAAATGCTCTGGCTTTAGACATATGGGTAAAAGGTGGGGTTATTCAAGGTACAGGAAGTAAACAGATGGAAGATCCGGGCTATAATGCCGGGTTGGAACTTAGTCAGGGATTCTTAGGTTTTGTAGACCTGGGAGCAGGTGTGGCTTATAATGGAAACTTAAAATATGATGATAATTCTGATCAAAAAAATATTGGATATGATCTGGCTCCTGTATATGTATTTGCGAAATTTAATATCATACCGGTAGCTGTAAAGCCCTATGTAGTGGCTAGACTAGGGAAAAACTTTGTGGTAAATGATAGTACAGATTACCATGGGAAATCTGAAGCTGACGGAGGCGCCTACGGAGCTGTAGGAGTAGGAGTAGAATTCTTGGATTCCTTCCAGGGAGAACTTCTTTACTCAATCTCTGAAGTGAAAAATAATCCCAGTGGAAAAGATAATGTAGAGATGGTGTCGCTGACTTTAGGGTATAATTTCTGGTAAGAAAAAAATTAACAGTAAACTAATTTTTTTCTAAGGATGTTCTAAGATAACAGTGGTAATATGTGTACATGAAAAGTAGTAACTTTTTCATAACTCTCTCCGAACCCTTGATGTTTTCAAGGGTTCTTTTAATTTTTAAGGCTAAAAACATATAAGAAACCACGAGGAAACGTGGGTTTTCAAGGGGGAGTTTAAGGTCATAAAAATAATACAAAAAAGATATAAAAAAACTTTGAAAATTATTGACTTTTTGTATTATGTATGATATCATTATCTATGTTTGTGAGCGAATTTTTGGCTCATGCACCACAATTAAGTTGTGGGAGGATAGCAATTCCGATATGATGAGTGGAGGTGTAAAGAAATGAGAGTAAACATTTTAATGGAATGTACAGAATGTAAGAGAAGAAACTACAGTACTTCTAAAAACAAAAAAAACACGGATGGTAGAATTGAATTAAAAAAATACTGTAAGTGGGACAAAAAAGTAACTATGCATAAAGAAACTAAGAAGTAATTCTTGGAAATACATAGCTTAACAACATGCAGTTCAGTGGCTCAATTGGTAGAGTAACGGTCTCCAAAACCGTGGGTTTAGGGTTCGAGTCCCTACTGGACTGCCATTTTATACTTTAAGGTGGTTAATATGAATACTTTGTTACAGAACGTTAAGACTGAATATAAGAAAGTTGTATGGCCTAACAAAGATGAAACTGTTAAGTCAACATTACTTGTTGCAGCTATGAGTGTCGCGGTGAGTGTCTATGTAGGTGCTTTTGACGTGATAGCTTCGAGGATACTTAGGATGATAGGTACCTTTTTTGGAGGGTAATTTATGGAAAGAACAATAGAAAAAAAATGGTATATGATTCATACATATTCCAGTTATGAAAAGAAAGTAAAAGCTGACTTAGAAAAAAGAATTCAGACACTTGAATTAACAGATAAAGTTTTTAGAATTGTGGTTCCTGAAGAAGAAATAAAAGAAGTTAAAAACGGTAAAGAAAAAATCGTTTTCAGAAAATTATTTCCAGGTTACGTAATGATAGAAATGGAAGCAGTTAGAGAAGAGACAAATGACGGTATATGGTATAGTGTTGATTCTGATGCATGGTATGTAATCAGAAACACTAACGGTGTTACAGGATTTGTTGGTATTGGATCTGATCCTATCCCTATGGAAGATGAGGAAGTAGTAACTATCCTTAGATTCTTAGGAGAAGAGGGAGAAGAAAAGCCTGAACCTAAGGAAGAGATTATATTAGATTTCGAAATTGGGGATATGGTAGAACTGCTTGAAGGCGGTTTTGTTGGAAGTGTTGGAGAAGTTAATAGTATTGACTTGGAACATGGAAAAGTAAAAATAATGATAGATATGTTTGGTAGAATGACTCCTGTAGAGATTGGGGTTAATGAAGTTAAGAAAGTATTGTCTTAATAGAATAACTAGATCTTTTCAAAGGTGGGAGAGTAAATCATTAAAACCACAAGGAAATTATGGAGGTAGCAAAAAATGGCAAAAGACGTAATCGGATTAATTAAATTACAATTACAAGCAGGGAAAGCAAACCCAGCACCACCAGTTGGACCGGCATTAGGTCAACATGGTGTAAACATTATGGAATTCTGTAAAGCATTCAACTCAAAAACTCAAGATAAGGCTGGATTCATAATACCAGTGGAGATCAAAGTTTATTCTGACAGATCTTTCACATTCGTATTAAAAACTCCACCTGCATCAGACTTATTAAAGAAAGCAGCTGGAATCAAATCAGCAGCTGGAAATTCAAAGACTGAAGTTGCTGGAACAGTAACTAGTGCACAAGTTCAAGAGATTGCTGAAACTAAGATGGCAGACTTAAACGCTGGATCATTAGAAGCAGCTATGAGTATCATTGCAGGATCTGCAAGATCAATGGGAATCAAAATAGAAGGTTAATTTTAATTCGATATTTTAAATTTCAATATATATCACATTGTTGATAATTAAGTGGTAGGACGAGAGTTCGCTTAAGCCACATAAGGAGGAAAAGTAATAATGGCAAATAAGAAAGCTAAAAAATACGTAGAAGCTGCTAAATTAGTAGAGACTGGTAAATTATATGAAGTTAAAGAAGCATTAGAATTAGTTGCAAAAACTAAAACTGCAAACTTCGTAGAAACTGTTGAAGTTGCATTAAGATTAGGAGTAGATCCTAGACATGCTGACCAACAAGTAAGAGGAACTGTAGTATTACCTCATGGTTCTGGTAAAACAACTAAAGTATTAGTAATCACTCAAGGTGAAAACATGCAAAAAGCATTAGATGCAGGAGCAGACTATGCAGGAGCAGAAGAATATATCGAGCAAATCCAAAAAGGTTGGTTTGATTTTGATGTAGTAATCGCTACACCAGACATGATGCCTAAGTTAGGAAAATTAGGTAGAACTTTAGGAACTAAAGGTTTAATGCCTAATCCTAAATCAGGAACTGTAACTACTAACGTAGAGCAAGCAGTATCTGAATTCAAAAGAGGAAAACTTGCATTCAGAGTAGATAAATTAGGATCTATTCATGTAGGAATTGGAAAAGTAGATTTCACAGATGAGCAAATTGAAGATAACTTCAAGGCATTCATGGCAGAAATCAACAGATTAAAGCCATCAGCAGCTAAAGGTCAATACCTTAGAACTGTAGCTTTATCATTAACTATGGGACCTGGAATCAAAATTGATCCTATCCTAGTTTCTAAATATTTAGAAGCTTAATTAATTAAAGTTTAACTTTTTTTAAACTATAAATTGAACTAAAGACAGTAGGTGGTGTAAACCGTAAATCCTACCGAGGTTTATACAGTTTTGAATACAAAGCTTATAACCTCACCTATCAGAAATGATCTCTGTCTTTAACTAAACCTTTAGTCAGAGATCATTTTAATTTAAAGAGGAGGTGACTAGAAGAATGGCAACTGAAGCGAAAAAATTAGTAGTAGCAGAATTAGCTCAAAAAATCAAAGACGCTAAAACAATCGTACTTGTGGATTATCAAGGTATCAACGCAAAAGATGATACTGAGATCAAGAAACAATTAAGAGAAACTGGATCTGAATACTTAGTAGCTAAGAATAGATTATTCAAAATAGCTTTAACTGAAGCAGGTGTAGCTGACTCATTTGACGATCTTTTAGAAGGAACTACAGCATTTGCATTTGGATATGAAGATGCAGTAGCACCAGCTAAAGTGGTTTACGAATTTGGTAAAGGGAAAAAAGATTTATTTAACATCAAAGGTGGTTACTCTGAAGGGAAAAGAGTTGAGATTTCTGAAATAGAAGCATTAGCAACTTTACCATCAAGAGAAGCATTACTATCTATGGTATTAAATGGAATGTTAGGACCAATCAGAAAGTTAGCATACGGTATCGTAGCTATCGCTGATCAAAAAGAAGAGGCGTAATTCTCTGCTTTAAAATATGATCATTAGATCAAAATAAATTAAGAATATTAAGGTATAGCCACGAGCTTACCAAATAAAAATTAGGAGGAACATAAAAATGGCATTTAACCAAGAAACTTTCATCGCTGATTTAGAAGCAATGACTGTATTAGAATTAAAAGAAGTAGTTGAAGCATTAGAAAATCACTTTGGAGTAACAGCAGCAGCACCAGTTGCAGTAGCAGGAGCAGCAGGAGAAGCAGCAGAAGAAAAAACTGAATTTGATGTAATCATCAAATCAGCAGGAGCTAAGAAAATAGCTGTAATCAAAGAATTAAGAGCTATCACTGGATTAGGTCTTAAAGAAGCAAAAGCAATGGCTGAAGAAGCTGGAGCAAAAGTTAAAGAAGGAGTTTCTAAAGACGAAGCAACTGAAGTTGCAGCTAAATTAGAAGCAGCTGGAGCAGAAGTAGAAGTTAAGTAATTAGCTCTCTAAGTTCAAAATTGACTAATTGAATAAAATAGGGCACTCTTTTAGCTTAGAGTGCCCTATTTAATCATTGAAAAAGTAAGCAAAATATAAAATAAATTTATCAAAGATTAATAGTTCATATATTGGGTAATGATGGGAATCGGCCTAAGATATTAACTATTAATTTTCAATGATATAAAGATAAGGAGCGTGAATTGATGACAAAGCTTATTAAAAGAACTAGTTTTGGAAGGATAAAAGAGAGAGGTACAATGCCTCATTTCTTAGAATTCCAATTAAACTCGTATGAGGACTTTTTACAGGCTAAAAAAGATCCTACTTCAAGAGAGAACAAGGGATTAGAGTCGGCCTTTAAGGAGATATTTCCAATAGAATCTTCTAATGGTGACATTAAATTAGATTATGTAGGGTATGAGTTACATGAAAATGAACCTCCATTAAATGACGAATTAGAATGTAAAAAAAGAGGAAAGACTTTTTCATCTTCTTTAAAAGTTAGACTTAGATTAGAAAATAAAAAAGCAGGGAACGAAATACAAGAGAGCTTAGTTTACTTTGGAGAAATCCCTAGAATGACTGAACATGCTACATTCATAATAAATGGTGCAGAAAGAGTAGTAGTTTCACAACTACACAGATCACCAGGTGTATCTTTTACTAAGGAAGTAAATATCCAGACAGCTAAAGATATGTTCACTGGTAAGATCATTCCATACAAGGGAACTTGGTTAGAATTTGAAACTGATAAAAATGATTACTTAAATGTAAAAATAGACAGAAAGAAAAAAGTATTAGCACCTGTATTTTTAAAGGCAGTAGACTTCTACGAGACTAATACAGAGATAATGGAAGATCTATTAGAAACTAGAGTAAAAGATCTTACAGAATACTATGAAAAGTACTCTAACAGAGACGAATTATTATCTGTTCTTAGAACTAGAATAGAGGGAAGTTTCATAAAGGAAGACGTTTATGATGAAGAAACTGGAGAGATCATCTTAGAAGCAGAGAGTGTTATAGATGAAATGTCAGTAGAAAAGATCATAGATGAAAAATTAGAAACTCTTACTTACTGGGAAGTTAAACCTGAAGATAAGGTATTAGCTAATTCATTATTAGATGATACAACTGAAAATTCAGATGACGCTGTAATGGAAGTATTTAAGAAACTAAGACCGGGAGATATGGTAACTGTAGATTCAGCTAGATCTCTTATCAGACAAATGTTCTTCAACCCGCAAAGATATGACTTTGCTTCAGTTGGTAGATACAAGATGAATAAAAGATTAAAATTAGATGTTGCAGAGGACATAGTTGTATTAACTAAGGAAGATGTAATGGCTACTATCAAATATGCAATAGGGTTATATGGTGGAGATGGACATACAGATGATATAGACAACCTTTCTAACAGAAGGGTAAGAGGGGTAGGAGAACTACTTCATATGCAAATCAGATCAGGATTAGCTAAGATGAACAAGATGGTAAAGGAAAAAATGACTGTACAAGATGCATCTGCACTTACACCGCAATCATTATTGAATACTAGACCACTTAATGCACTTATCTTAGATTTCTTCGGATCAGGTCAATTATCACAATTCATGGACCAATCTAATCCACTAGCAGAATTAACTCATAAGAGAAGAATATCTGCATTAGGACCTGGAGGACTTTCTAGAGAAAGAGCAGGATTCGAGGTTAGAGACGTACATGACTCACATTATGGAAGAGTTTGTCCAATAGAAACTCCAGAGGGACCAAACATCGGACTTATAGGATCTTTAGCAACTTATGCCAGAGTAAATAAGTATGGATTTATGGAAACTCCATATGTAAAAGTAACTGATGGAGTAGCTGATTTTGAAGATATCAGATATTTAGCAGCAGATGAGGAAGAGGGATTATTTATTGCCCAAGCCGACACTGTAATGGATGAAGAAACACATGAAATCACTGGTGATGGATTATGTAGATTTGGACATGAAGTTGTATGGGTAGACGGTAAGAAGATAGATTACTTAGATGTATCACCTAAACAAGTAGTATCTGTATCAGCTGGATTAATTCCATTCTTAGAGCATGATGACGCCAATAGAGCATTAATGGGATCAAACATGCAAAGACAAGCAGTACCTTTACTTAGAGGAGAAGCTCCATTCGTTGGAACTGGTCTTGAGAGAAAGGTAGCAGTAGATTCAGGAGCCGTTGTTGTTTCTAAAACTACAGGAGAGGTAACTACTTTAGATGCCAGCAAGATAATCATAACTGAAAAAACTAAAAATGGAACTAAAGATCATGTATATAAGATGTTAAACTTTGAAAGATCTAACCAAGCTATGTGTTTACACCAAACACCATTAGTAAACATGGGTCAAAAAGTAGAAGTAGGAACTATCTTAGCAGATGGACCATCTACAAAAGGTGGAGATTTAGCACTTGGAAGAAATATCTTAATGGCATTCATGCCTTGGGAAGGATATAACTTCGAGGATGGAATCTTGATATCTGACAGACTTAGAAAGGAAGATGTATTTACTTCACTTCATATAGAAGAGTATGAAGTAGATTCTAGATCTACTAAGTTAGGAGATGAAGAGATAACTAGAGAGATCCCTAATGTAGGAGAAGAAGCTCTTAGAAACTTAGATGAAAGAGGAATCATAAGAGTCGGAGCAAAAGTGGGACCAGGAGATATCCTGGTAGGGAAGACTACTCCAAAGGGAGAGACTGAACCACCTGCAGAGGAAAAATTATTGAGAGCTATCTTTGGTGAAAAAGCCAGAGACGTAAGAGACACATCACTTAAGATGCCTCACGGTTCTAAAGGTACAGTAGTAGAAATCTTAGAATTAGCTAGAGAAAATGGAGATGAATTAAAAGCTGGTATCAATAGATCTATCAGAATATTTATCGCTGAAAAGAGAAAGATAAACGTAGGAGATAAGATCTCTGGACGTCATGGAAATAAAGGGGTAATCTCAAGAGTATTACCTGCAGAAGATATGCCATTTTTAGAGGATGGGACACATGTTGATATCGTACTTAACCCACTAGGGGTACCATCACGGATGAATATCGGGCAAGTACTAGAGGTACATTTAGGACTAGCTCTTGGATTTATGAAAGATGAAGACGGAGACGACGGTGTATACATCGAAACTCCAGTATTTGATAGTGGAGATAAAGAGTCTGGTGGCCATGAGGCAACTATAAAGAACTACCTGGAAGAAGCTGGATTCGATAGATCTGGTAAGGTAAACTTAATAGACGGTAGAACAGGACAACCATTTGATAATCCTGTAACTGTAGGACGTATGTATATCCTTAAACTTCATCATTTAGTTGAAGATAAGATGCATGCTAGAGCAATCGGACCATACTCATTAGTAACTCAGCAGCCACTAGGTGGAAAAGCACAATTTGGTGGACAAAGATTAGGAGAGATGGAAGTTTGGGCACTTGAAGCATATGGAGCTTCTAGCATCTTACAAGAGATGTTAACAGTGAAATCAGATGACGTTATGGGTAGAACTAAGACCTATGAAGCCATCGTTAAAGGTGAAGAGATGCCAGAAGCAAGTTTACCAGAATCATTTAAAGTATTATTAAAGGAATTCCAAGCATTAGCATTGGATATTGAATTATTTGATACTGAAGGTGACGTAATAGACGTTTCAAGTGACTTAGCAAAAGAGGAAATCATCACTGAATTCTCATTGGCAGACTTAAAAGAAGAAGATTAATCAAACGAGCAGTTTGAAATTATAGATAGGGTTATATAAAGACAGAATATAGCAGGGAAAGGTGTACTTTCCCTGCTAAAACCTGCCCTTAAAAAGCTTATTTTTGAAAAGATTTAATTAAGGAGGCTATTTAATAGTATGGGAATAAAAAACTTCGAAAAAATTAGAATTAAACTTGCATCTCCAGATAAGATCCAGGAGTGGTCATTTGGAGAGGTAACAAAACCAGAAACAATAAACTATAGAACATTAAATCCAGAATTTGATGGTTTATTCTGTGAAAGAATATTCGGACCAACAAAGGACTGGGAATGTGCTTGTGGAAAATATAAGAGAATGAGATACAAAGGCCTTGTATGTGAAAAGTGTGGGGTTGAAGTAACTAAATCAAAGGTAAGAAGAGAAAGAATGGGACATATTCAATTAGCAGCACCGGTAGCACATATCTGGTACTCTAAAGGAACTCCTAACAAGATGGCTCTTTTAATAGGTATATCTCCAAAGGAATTAGAATCGGTACTTTACTTTGCTAGATACTTAGTATTAAGTCCTGCTGATACTGGTTTAGAAGTTGGAAAAATATTAACTGAGAGAGAGTATAAGTTATACAGACAGCAGCATGGAAAAGCTTTTGAAGCTAAGATGGGTGCTGAAGGTATCTTAAAATTATTGGAAAGAATAGATCTTAAAAAATTATCTCAAGAATTAGAGAAAGATTTTGAAGAGGTTACTTCTGCTCAAAAAAGAAAGAAATTAGTTAAGAGATTAAAAGTTGTAAGAGACTTATTATCTTCTGAAAACAGTCCTGCTTGGATGATACTTAAGAGTGTTCCTATCATTCCTGCTGATCTTAGACCAATGGTACAATTAGATGGTGGAAGATTTGCTACTTCAGACTTAAATGATCTATATAGAAGGGTAATCAACAGAAATAACAGATTAAAGAAGTTATTAGATATTGGTGCACCTGAGATCGTAGTTAAAAATGAAAAAAGAATGCTGCAAGAAGCTGTAGATGCCCTTATCGATAACGGTAGAAGAGGTAAACCAGTAGTAGCTCAAAATAATAGAGAATTAAAGTCATTATCAGATATGCTTAAAGGTAAGCAAGGAAGATTTAGACAAAACTTACTAGGAAAACGTGTGGACTACTCAGCAAGATCGGTAATCGTAGTAGGACCGACGTTAAAATTACACGAATGTGGAATTCCTAAGAAGATGGCATTGGAATTATATAAGCCATTTATCATGAGAGAATTAGTAAAGAGAGAGATCGCCGGAACTATTAAGACTGCTAAGAAATTAGTAGAAGATGCAGATGACTGTGTATGGGAAGTAATTGAAGACGTAATCGCTGATCATCCAGTATTATTGAACAGAGCCCCAACACTGCATAGATTATCTATCCAGGCTTTCCAACCAGTATTAATTGAAGGTAAAGCAATCAGATTACATCCATTAGCATGTTCAGCATTCAATGCCGACTTCGATGGAGACCAAATGGCAGTACATTTAGTATTATCACCTGAATCTATCATGGAAGCAAAAACTCTTATGATGGCTTCAAATAATATCATAGCACTATCAAATGGTGAACCTATAATTGTACCATCTCAAGATATGGTAATGGGTTGTTTCTATATGACAAAGGAAAAGCCGGGAGCTAAAGGAGAAGGAATGAACTTCTCAAATAAGAACCAGGCAATCACAGCTTACCAAAATGATATCATCGAAACACACGCGATTATTAACGTAAGAATGGGTGAAGACGAAGATAGATATATGGTAACTACAACTGTAGGAAGACTTTTATTTAACGCGTTATTACCGCATGATGCAAAGAGATACGATGTAACATTTGGTAAGAAACAGTTGAAAAACTTGATCACAGGTCTATTTAAAACTCATGGATTTACTCTTACAGCTAAGTTAATCAATGATATTAAAGACTTTGGTTTCCACTATGCATGTTTCGCAGGAATAACTGTAGGAATAGAAGACATGACAATTCCTGCAACTAAAAAAGATATCTTAGCAAAAGCTGACCAAGACGTAGCTGATATTAACAATGCTTATAAAAATGGAGAAATCATTAACGAGGAAAGATATAGAAGAACAGTTGCAATCTGGTCACAAGCTACCGAAGATGTAACTACAGACATGATGAAAGGTCTAGACGACTTTAACCCAGTAAACATGATGGCCAACTCAGGTGCCAGAGGTTCCATCGCACAGATGAGACAACTAGCTGCCATGAGAGGACTAATGGCTGATACAACTGGTAAGATCATCGAAGTACCTATCAAAGCCAACTTTAGAGAAGGACTGACAGTAATGGAATTCTTCATGTCATCACATGGAGCAAGAAAAGGACTAGCAGATACGGCCCTAAGAACAGCTGACTCAGGTTACTTAACAAGAAGATTAGTAGATATATCACATGAAGTTATCGTAAATGAAGAAGATTGTGGAACTCATGAAAACATCGAAGTTGCCAACCTGATTTCAGAAGGTAACATCATTGAATTCTTACATGAAAGAATTTTAGGTAGAGTAATAGCAGAAGATCTTTATCATAATGATGAATTATTGTACCCTAGAGATACAATGATGAATGAGGAAATAGCACAAATTATCGTAGATAAAGGTGTTAGATCAGTTAAGATAAGATCTCCGTTGACATGTGCTCTTGAAAAGGGAGTTTGTAGAAAGTGTTATGGTAGAGATTTATCTAACCATAGAGATATCCTATTAGGAGAAGCTGTAGGAGTAATCGCAGCCCAATCTATCGGAGAACCTGGTACACAGCTTACAATGAGAACTTTCCATACAGGAGGAGTTGCATCGACATCGATCGCTCAAAATACTATTAAAACAGAAAATGATGGTGTTGTAGAATTCCAAGAGATTAGAACTTTATTAAATAAAGAAACTAATGAATTACAAGTGGTTTCTCAAGGTTCAAAAATAATCGTTGGAACATATGAATATACAGTAACAACTGGTTCAATCCTAAGAGTAGAGGAAGGACAAACAGTTAAAACTGGAGATACATTAACAGAATTTGACCCATACAATATACCTATTATCGCTGAAAAAGATGGTAGAATTGAATATAGAGAACTATTCATTAAAGAAATATATGATGAAAAATATGATGTTACAGAATATCTTGCAATCAAACCAGTAGAAACTGGGGACGTCAACCCAAGAGTTATTATATTTAACTCTAAGGATGAAAAAGTTGCAGAATATGTAATTCCATATGGAGCATATTTATTGATGAAAGAGGGAGATAAAGTATATGAAGGAGACATCATAGCTAAGATCATCCCGGAAACATCAGGAACAAAAGACATCACTGGTGGTCTTCCAAGAGTACAAGAATTATTCGAGGCTAGAAATCCTAAAGGTAAAGCAATCTTAACTCAAATTGATGGTAAGGTAGAAATTACTGGAAAGAAGAAGAAAGGTCAGAGAATAATCTTAGTAAGATCTATGGAAGATACTGACATAGTTAAAGAATACTTAGTTCCAATGGGAGAACATTTAATTGTTACTGATGGAATGATAGTAAAAGCCGGAGACAAGCTGATTGAAGGTGTTATTTCACCACATGACGTACTTGAGATCAAAGGTTTAGTAGAAGCTGAGCAATTTATCCTAGAATCTGTACAACAAGTATATAGAGACCAGGGAGTTTCGGTAAACGATAAGCATATCGAGATTATTGTTAAGCAGATGTTTAAGAAAGTAATAATCTTAAACGCAGGAGGATCATTATTCTTAGAGGAAGAGGTTATCGAAAAGAGAACTGCAGATCTTGAGAATAATATCCTTAGAAAAGCTGGTAAGAAAGAGATAGAGTATAGATCTGTAATCCAAGGTATCACCAAGGCCGCAGTAAATACTGATAGTTTCATCTCAGCAGCATCATTCCAAGAAACTACTAAGGTTCTTTCAAACGCAGCAATTGCAGGAAAAGAGGATTACTTAGAAGGATTAAAGGAAAATGTAATCATAGGTAAGAGAATACCAGCAGGTACAGGATTCCATGAATACGAAGATTTACATATAAAGACTGTAGAAGAAAATTAAAAGATAGGCGACGTAGTCGCCTATTTTACTATAAATATACTAGACCCCCTCAACATTTTCATGAAATTTTACGATTATAAAATTCATTTTAACTTATAAATTTTTATAGGGAAAAATGAACTCTAAATAATTGGTGTTTTTTTATTTGTAGAGAAAGGGATGAGGGCTATTAAAGGAGAATAAATATGGGAAGAGGAAGATTATTTGTTGTATCCGGTCCAAGTGGGGCAGGAAAATCAACAGTATGCAAACAAGTTCGCAGAGACCTAAATATTAATTTAGCTACATCAGCAACTACCAGATCTCCTAGAGAAGGGGAAGAGAATGGTAGGGAATATTATTTTTTAACTTTGGAAGAATTTAAAAAAAGAATAGAAAATGATGAATTTTTAGAGTATGCTAATGTACACGGGAATTATTACGGGACATTAAAATCTGAAGCAGAATTTAGGTTAGGACGTGGAGAAAATGTAGTCTTAGAGATAGATGTACAGGGTGGAATTCAAATAAAGAAAAGATTTGATGATGCATGTTTAGTTTTCTTTAAAGCTCCGACAGAAAAAATATTGGAGGAAAGACTTCGTGGAAGAGGGACTGAACCTGAAGAAACTGTCCAGTTAAGACTAAAAAATTCACTGAAAGAGATGGCTTTTGAAGATGAGTATGATCATGTGATAATCAATGAAACTGTAGATAAATCTGTGTTGGAATTGATAGAAATAATAAAAAAAGAAAGTAACTAACTAATACTGGAGGAATAAAAATGAAAAAGAAAGTAACTTATGATGAATTATTAGAAAAAGTACCTAACAAATATAAATTAGCAATGACTTTAGGTAAAAGATATGGTCAAATAGTAGCTGGAGAAGCTCCTTTAGTAAAAGTAAGAAAAAAAGATACTGTAGCAGAGATAGCAAGCAAGGAAGTTATAGAAGGTAAAGTAGAGTTAGTGAGAGGAAATCTAGAGGGATAGTATGAAAAAAATTCTATTGATTTTTATCTTGTTACTCCTAATTGGGTGTGGAAAAAAAGAAAAGAAAAAAATAGTAGAAAGAAAATTCGCCTTTGGGACCATGATAGATATGGTAGTTTATTCTGAAAACTCTGCACAAGCTAAAAAAGCCATAGAGCTGGCTTTTGAGGAGATAGAAAGAATAGATGATAAGTTTAATACTCATAAAGAGGATAGTGTGATTTATAAGATGAATCACAACCCGGGGAAATTTTTTGAATTGGATAGTGAAGGTTTATATCTGTTTTCAGGCGTAAAACAGACTTATGATTTGAGCAAAACTAAGTATGATATTACTATAACTCCACTGATGAAAGTCTGGGGTTTTTTCGACGAATCTGATAGGGTAAAGATCCCTAAAAAAGATCAATTGGAAAAAGCTATCAGGATGGTAGATTATAAAAATTTAGAAGTTACAGGGAATAAAATAAGACTGAAAACTTCTAAAAATGAAATAGATACAGGATCATTTTTGAAGGGATATGCCATCCATAGAGCTAAGATTATATTGGCTGAAAATGGAGTGGAACACGCCTTTATAAGTGCTATATCCAGTATTGAAACTTTGAATAAAAAGCCAGAAGGGGAATCATGGAAGGTTGGGCTACAAAACCCGGAAGATCCCTCTAAGGTATACCATATAATAGGAGTAGATGACAAATCCATGGGAGTATCCGGGGATTATCAGATCTATGTAGAGATAGATGGTAAAAAATATCATCATCTGCTAGATAGAAAAACTGGATATCCTGTGAGGGACAGAAAGATGGTAGTAGTTATCGGAGAAGATGGTTTCTTTGCTGATATGTATTCGACAGCTTTCTTCTCTATGCCAATGGAAGATGTGATGGATTATGTCAATAATAAAGATGATTTAGAGGTAATGATAGTAAAAGCTGATATGTCTGAAGTATATAGTGATGGATTTAAAAAATATATGGTTAAATAATATATTGAGTAGGTGTAATTTATAATTACACCTATTTTTATATCAAAAATATAACAATTGATGAATAAATATAGTATAATTGTTTTATAATTAAAACTAGTAAGGGGGAGAGAGATGAAAGAGAGAAAAAAAGGGTTTACACTGATAGAACTGCTGGTAGTCATAGCAATAATAGGTATATTAGCCACAACCCTGGCTCCTAAGTTAAGGGAGCAGTTAGCTAAGGCAAAGGATTCTAAAGCCATAGCGGTGTTGGGATCAGCTAGAACAGTGGCAAATGTTATTTTATTGGAAAAAATAGTGTTGGATTCAACCAGTGATGGGGCAATAGTAATATCAGCTCAGGAAATATATGATAGACTAGATTCTAAGGCTCAATCTGTATATACAAACCCAGGTACGCATTATTTAAGAATAGGTGGAAGCAAAACTGAGGATGATGGAGAAAGATCATATGGTGGTTCTGTATATTACACTAATTTTGCAGGAACAAATACAGAGATTACAGTTAGTAATGATTCTTTAGATTTTGGACTAGCTCCATATATTTCTGGAGGTGTTCCAGTTAAAGACTACAGTATGGAAGGTAAAAAATGGACTGAATATTAAAAATATTAATTTAGGAGTCGATCAATTGGTTGGCTTTTTTATTTTTCAACTTGAATTGTATAATTAAATGCAACAAAAAAAATTCATAAATATTTCCTTGGTATAATGTAAGTGCGACCAAACATTAAAGGAGTATTTATGAATCATAAACATTTTACCATTGAAGAAAGAGAAAGTATATTTAAATTTTTAGCGCAAAAAAAATCAATTAGTTTTATTGCAGCTAAATTAAAGAAAAATAGAGTTAGTATTTATAGAGAAATTAATAGAAATTCAGTTGATGGTGAGTACACTCCTAATAAAGCCCAGTTTTTATACAAAAAAAGAAAACAACTTTGTGGAAGAAAGCACAAATTAAGAGATTCGATCCTTTTGGTAGATATTCAAGAAAAGTTAGAATCAGGTTGGAGTCCAGAACAAATATCAGGAAGAGCTAAATTAGACAACCAATATTCTATTTCATTTAAAACAATTTATAGAGCAATATATCTTGATTTTCTTACGGAGAGTACTAAATACCTTTTAACTAGAAAAGGCAAACAAAAGCCTAGAGGATTGAAAGAAACAAGGGGTAAAATCCCTAATAAAAAGATGATAGAAGAAAGGTCTGAAGAAGCGAATGATAGAAGTGAGATTGGTCATTTTGAAAGCGATACTATCGTTGGCGCAGGAAAAAAAGGTGCTATGATGACTTATGTTGATAGGAAATCAAGATATCTTGTAGCGGAGCTAATGATTAATAGAAAATCAGATACTTTTAATGAGGCAACAATAGAGAATTTTAAATATATACCTAAAGAATACATAAAAACATTTACATCGGATAACGGGAAAGAATTCTCTAAATTTAAAGAATTAGAGGAAGCATTAGGTATTAAAGCTTATTTTGCTAACCCTTATCACTCATGGGAGAGAGGAACAAATGAGAATACAAACGGTTTATTAAGGAGAACTTTCCCTAAAGGGACTATTTTTAGTAAGATAAAGAGATGTGAATTTTATAAAGCGGTAAACAAAATTAATAATAGACCAAGGAAGTGTTTAAATTGGAAAACCCCAAAAGAAGTATTTTGGGGTGAAATTGAAAAGTGTTGCATTTAATTTGACAACGTAAGCAATAATAAAAATAACCTTAAAATATAAAAAAATTAATTTTGAAAAAGGTAAAATATAAACTATACTTAAACTGAACGAAATTATACTTATATATCACTTACTTAAATTACGTTAGACACCTTAGGTGAAACAAAAATTTATAGGGGGAAAATGATTATGGTTAATTTATTGTTATTGGGAATAGTTGGTGGACTGTTAGCATTGATAGCTTCATATTTTTACGCTACAAAAGTGAATAAATATAAGATTAATGATGTTAAGGTCGAAGAGATAACTGAAGCGATCAGAGAGGGTGCCATGGCATTTTTATGTGCCGAATACAAGGTATTGGTATGGTTTGTTTTAGGTGTTTCAGTTTTATTAGGAGTATTTTTAAGTCCGTATGTGGCACTTACCTTTATATTGGGAGCAATTACATCAGCAGTTGCCGGAAATTTAGGGATGAGGATAGCTACGAAAGCTAATGGAAGAACCGCTATAGCCGCGAGAGACGGAGGTCTGTCAAAAGCATTGGATGTAGCCTTTGCAGGCGGAGCCGTTATGGGGTTAGCAGTAGTAGGTTTAGGACTTATCGGTGTTTCAGCATTGACTATAATGTTTGATGGAAACATGGAAATTATAACAGGGTTTGGTATGGGAGCATCATCTATTGCCTTATTTGCAAGGGTAGGTGGAGGAATCTATACTAAAGCAGCCGATGTAGGTGCAGACTTAGTAGGAAAGGTCGAAGCAGGGATACCTGAAGATGATCCGAGAAATCCGGCAACTATCGCAGATAATGTGGGAGATAATGTAGGAGATGTAGCAGGAATGGGAGCCGATTTATTTGAATCATATGTAGGTTCAATGATAGCCACTATGGCACTGGGAGCTACTATTTCAGGAATTGGTTTAGAAAATCTTTTAGTAAAAGCAAATTATATGTTAGACCCTAAATTGGCACTTATAATGGCGCCTATCTTAATAGCTTTTGTAGGGATTATAGCATCTATAATCGGAACATTTACGGTAAAGACAGATAACCCGGATGAGGTTTATCATAAATTAGAAAATGCAACTAGGATTTCAGGTGTGTTAGCACTTATAGGAGCTTTTGGTGTTGTTAAATATCTAGGGATTTCAATGGGTGTATTTTATGCAATTGTTTCTGGATTAGTAGCAGGATTAATTATAGCTTATTTCACAGGTTTATATACTGATACAGGTAAAAAATCAGTAAATAGAATTTCAGATGCAGCCAAAACTGGACCAGCAACTGCAATAATCGAGGGGTTAGCAGTGGGAATGGAATCTACTGTAGCACCTATAATAGTAATAGTAATAGCTATTTTAGCAGCCTTTAATTTTGCAGGGCTTTATGGAATAGCCATTGCAGCAGTAGGAATGTTGTCGACTACAGGTATGGTAGTAGCAGTAGATGCGTATGGACCAGTAGCAGACAATGCAGGTGGAATCGCAGAGATGTGTAACTTACCGGAAGAGGTAAGAGCTTGTACAGATAGATTAGATGCAGTAGGAAACTCTACAGCAGCAGTAGGAAAGGGTTTTGCCATTGGATCAGCAGCACTTACGGCATTATCACTATTTGCAGCCTATAAGCAGTCGATAGAGGCTCTATCAGGAAGGTCATTGGTAATTGATATAACTAATCCTAAAGTAATAGCAGGATTATTCATTGGTGGGATGCTTACATTCTTATTCTCAGCACTAACGATGACGGCAGTAGGGAAAGCAGCCATGGAGATGGTAGAAGAGGTTAGAAGGCAATTTAGAGAGAATCCAGGGATTATGGATTATACCGCTAAACCTGACCATAAAAAGTGTATAGATATATCTACAAAATCATCGTTGAAGGAAATGGTAATACCAGGATTATTGGCAGTATTAGCTCCGGTAATTGTTGGGTTATGGTCTCCAGAAGCTTTGGGAGGATTATTGGCAGGAGCACTTGTTACAGGAATATTAATGGCTATCATGATGGCAAATGCCGGTGGAGCTTGGGATAATGCTAAAAAGCAGATAGAAGCAGGTTATGGTGGAGATGGAAAAGGATCTGACAGACATAAAGCAGCAGTAGTAGGAGATACAGTAGGGGACCCATTTAAAGATACTTCTGGGCCATCATTAAATATCTTGGTTAAACTTATGTCTATAGTTTCATTGGTATTAGTTCCATTATTTATATAATGTGACAATAAAATTATAAATTTAGAGCCAGAGAATTTTCTCTGGCTCATATTGACTTCTAATAAGTAATTTTAAAATAAAAACAAAAATATTCAAAATAGTATTAAAAATACTTGAAATAATGAATATTATGGGATATACTGAAATGTAGTATCAAAATAAATTAAGATGGTGTTTTTATGAGATTTAGAAATGAAGATTTAGATAAGGTTATAACACAATTGAATATTGTAGAAGTTATAGGCGAATATGTCGATTTAAAGAAGACAGGTTCTAATTATAAAGGTCTTTGCCCATTTCATAAAGATACTAATCCTTCCTTTATGGTAAGTACCTCAAAGAACATATATAAGTGTTTTGTTTGTGGTGCAGGTGGAAATGTTATTAAATTCTATATGGAATATAATAAATTGACCTATGGGGAAGCAGTTTATGAGTTAGGTAAAAAATATAAATTAGACATAGCTCCTATAAGTGGTAATAGTTCAGAGGATAGAAATAAGAAATATTATAAGATATTGGATGAGGCACTTTCATTTTTTAAGGAAAATATTTTTTCTAACTCTGGAAGGGAAGCACTTTCCTATCTAAATAATAGGGGAATGCAGCCTGATTTTATAAGGGAAAATAATTTAGGTTATGCACTGAATGGCTGGGATTCACTGTATGATCATTTGATAAAGAAGGGATACGATCCTCCGATCCTATCTAAATTAGGTTTAATAAAGAGCGGTGACAAGGGGTATTACGATACCTTTCGTGACAGGATAATCTATCCAATTTATTCACCAGGTGGAAATGTAATCGCTTTCGGTGGTAGAACAATGAGTGATAGAAAGGATATTGCAAAATATCTGAATTCACCAGAAACCCCGGTATTTCATAAGGGACGAAACCTTTATGGGATAAAAAATAAGGGAAATAGTATTAGAAGAAAAAATTATGCCCTCCTGATGGAAGGCTATATGGATGTATTGGCGGCCCATGCCTATGGATTTGATGTGGCATTGGCTCCTTTGGGAACAGCTTTTTCTAATGAACAGGCTGAACTTCTAAAAAGATATACATCTAATGTAATTATCGCTTTTGATATGGATAATGCCGGAAGGGTTGCCAGTGAAAAAGCCAGTCTAGTCTTAAAAAAATATGGATTTAATATAAGGGTTTTAGA
This sequence comes from Fusobacteria bacterium ZRK30, assembly GCA_024628785.1. Classification (NCBI taxonomy): domain Bacteria; kingdom Fusobacteriati; phylum Fusobacteriota; species Fusobacteria bacterium ZRK30. The sequence goes on along the minus strand of CP102405.1, from coordinate 329,298 downwards.
ACTGAAAAATGCTAAAGATCCCGATGAATTTTTAAAAAAATATGGTAAGACTGAATTTTTGAAATCAGTAAAAAACTCAAAGGAGATCTTTGATTTTTTATATGATTATTATGTTAAGGAATATGATTTAAGTAATTTTATGGCAAAGCAAAATTTTATAGGTAGATTTAAGGAATTTTTTCTATCTGTAGAAACTGATTTGGAAAAAAGCTTGTATTTGAATAAATTATCAGTATCGTTAGGGATGGAAAAAGAGGTTGAAATATTAAAAAAAATCTTAATCCAAAATAATGGAGATATTGTGGTACCTAAAAGAATAGAGAGACCGCTTTCAAAAACAAGATCATTAAAAATAGATGAACTGGAATTAGAAACATTAAAACTTTGTTTAAAGGATAAAAAATATTTTGAAAAATTTAAAAATAAGACTATAACTTCTCCCTTTGTTCAAAATATATTTGATACAATTGAGCAAAATGGAGATCAGAACTATATACAAGAACTACTGCGTGGGAATTTTTTTAAGTTAGAGGAGGAAGAGGAGGAGATAATACTAAATATATCTACAGAACTTTCTGCTAAAACTGAAGATGACATTATGAATACTTATATTGAGGTTTATAAGAGGTGGTTTGTAAAAGAGATCGATGAAAAGATGGGATTTTTTAAAACAAATGATATAAAATCATTTTTAAGTTGTAAAAAAATAAAGGAAAAAATAATTGGTGATATAAAGATAGATGATTTAGAGGAAAATTATAAAGAATTTATTTCTATGAAAATTTGATTTGTAAGTGTTGAGGAGGCAAGATGAAAAATTTTATTAAAAATGAGAAAGTCCGTGAAATTATAAAGAAGGCTTTAGAAGACAAGATTATGTCTTTTGAAGAGATAAACAACAAACTTCAAGATGATTTTGCTCCAGAAAAAATAGAAACCCTGATCAATGGGATGATCAACCAGGGGATAAAAGTAGTAAGTGAAAAAGAGTTAAAGAAAAAGACTGAAGCTAAGGAAAAAATTGCTAAAACAACTAAAACCAAATCAATGATAGTAAAATCTAGTCTGCCGGAAGATGATTCTGAATTTGATCCTAAAAAAGTGAAGGAAGTAACTAAAGAGGAATTAGATACTAAGAACTTACTTGTAGGGGGAGTATCTGTTGATGAGCCTATAAAAATGTATCTTCGTGAGATCGGTCAGGTTCCGTTATTAAAACATGCTCAAGAGATAGAATTAGCTAAATTATCTGATGAAGGGGATGAATGGGCTAAAAACCAACTTGTAGAAGCAAACTTAAGACTGGTAGTAAGTATAGCAAAGAAACATACTAATAGAGGTCTTAAATTATTGGACCTGATCCAAGAGGGAAATATTGGTCTGATGAAGGCTGTTGGGAAATTTGAACATGCCAAAGGATATAAGTTTTCTACATATGCTACATGGTGGATTCGTCAAGCTATAACAAGAGCTATAGCTGACCAAGGTAGAACTATAAGGATACCGGTACATATGATTGAAACGATAAATAAGATAAAAAAGGAAGCCAGAATCTATCTGCAAGAAACAGGTAAGGAAGCTACACCTGAAATCTTAGGTAATAGATTAGGGATGGAAACTGAAAAAGTAAAAACTATTTTGGAAATGAACCAGGATCCAATTTCATTAGAAACTCCAGTAGGAAGTGAAGAAGATAGTGAATTAGGAGATTTCGTTGAGGATAACAATATGCTTAGTCCATATGAAGAAACTCATAAAACTTTATTAAAGGAACAATTAAATGAAGTTTTATGCAGCCTGAGTGATAGAGAGGAAAAAGTTCTAAGATTTAGATATGGTTTAGATGATGGATGTCCAAGAACCTTGGAAGAAGTTGGAAAGATCTTCAAAGTAACCAGGGAAAGAATTAGACAGATCGAAGTGAAAGCTTTGAGAAAGTTAAGACATCCTAGCAGAAGAAAGAAATTAGAAGACTTTAAAACAGTATAAGAATTAATTTTAATAAAAAAAGTTTATCTGCATAGCAGATAAACTTTTTTTTAGTTTCTTAAAGAAAACCAGTGAGTGATGTTTTTCTTTTTAGCAGGATTTCTGTATTTATGAGCTTGGAATTTCTCAATATAGATAGAATCTCCTTCAGTTAAAGTATAAAGTTTATTATTTAATTCGATCTCTAAGCTACCTTCGATAACAACTCCTACTTCATCATAGTTGTGTCCCCAAGAAAAGTCACTGTGTTGATTATCATCTGAAATAGTGATAGATATACCGTTTAATGCATGATTAGCATTAGTTAAGGTTTCTATAGTGATATCTCCTTTTTCTGATTCAAAGATTGATTTTCTTTCATCTCTTCTAGTGATTGGAGACTGTTCATTGACATCCTGTAAAACTTCCATAAGGTTAACTTCTAAAGCTTCACAAATTTGTTGAAGATTACTTATAGACGGACTATTTTGTCCTCTTTCTATATTACTGATAAATCCAACTGACAGGCTGGTTTTACCTGAAAGATCCTTTATAGTCATTTTTTGTTCTTTTCTAAAAAACTTAATTTTTTCTCCTAAATTCAAGGTATATTCCTCCTAAATCTAAATGTTAATGTATATTTTACGTTTATTTCAATATTTTTAATTTTAAAAATGATCTTTGTTTATTCAGGAAAGTTCATATTTTAAGGCAAAACGTAATATTTTGAAACATTGTATTTTATTTAACACTTCATTATATCATAAAAACTAATATATTAAAAACTGAACTTTCGTACAATAGGTTCAAAAAAATGAATTTTTTAAACGACATTTAATAGAATGTGTTAAGTTATAATTAAATTTTGTCAACTATGTTTGATTAAATTGTTTTTTTTTTGGAAAAAGCACACTTTTATTCAGAAAAGTGAAATTTTTATTTGAATATAGTGAATTTTATGTTATACTAAATAAGCACGTTAGGGAAAATTGTTCGTTGAAACAATTAAAATATTTAGGAGGAAAAAAATTATGGAAATGTTAAAAGGTATTGCATTATTATTATTAGTGCTTTCAATATTCTCTTTATTCAGTTTAAAGATGCCAAAAGGGATGAAAGCGATGGGTGCATTAGCAAATGCAGCAGTAGCAACTTTTTTAGTCGAAGCTTTTCAAAGATATGTTGGTGGAGATTTAATAGGAATAGAATTTTTAGGTAAAGTCGGAGATTCATCTGGATCGATGGGTGGAGTAGCAGCAGCTACATTAGTTGCATTAGCTTTAGGTGTATCACCGGTTTATGCAATGTTAATAGGTGCAGCGGTATTAGGTTACGGAATAATACCTGGATTTGTAGCAGGTTATGTATTGGCCTTCGTAGTACCTAAAATCGAGAAAAAAATACCAGCAGGATTAGATTTAATCGTCTGTTTACTATTTGTAGCACCAGCAGCAAGAGGGATAGCATTATTAGCTGATCCAGTAGTTAACCAAACATTATTAAACATTGGTTCTGTAATCACAGCAGCGACTACTAAGAGTCCAATGGTAATGGCAATTGTTTTAGGTGGAGTAATTACTGTAGTAGCAACAGCACCACTTAGTTCAATGGCACTTACAGCAATGTTAGGATTAACAGGAGTACCAATGGCGATAGGAGCTTTAGCAGTAATGGGATCATCTTTCTTAAACCCTGTTTTATTCCACAGATTAAAATTAGGAAAAAAAGAGACTGTAATAGCAGTAGCTATTGAGCCGTTAACGCAGGCTGACGTTATCTCTGTAAATCCAATTCCAGTATTTGTTACGAACTTTATTGGAGGAGCTTTAGCAGGATTAGTAGTAGTTCACTTTGGTTTAATCAACAATGCAGTAGGAACAGCAACACCAATAGCAGGATTAGCAGTAATGTTTGGATTTAATCCGGCAATAACAGTAATCAAAGCAGCAGTATTATGTGCAGCAGCAGGAGCATTCAGTGGATTTTTAGGATCAGTTATCTTTAAAAATTACAAAATAATACCAGCTGAAGTTGTTAGAGGAACAAAATAAAATAAAAAAAAGTATAGAATAATGATAGGTTTAGGGGGTCTTCCTAAACCTATTTATAATTTCTAAAGTACAATTTGAACTATTTTAGTCCTTAAAAGACTATAAATGCACAATTATACGAACTTTATATGGAAGAAAGTTTGTAAAATATAAAAATTATGTTATAATATAGTATAAAAAATATTATTTTATTGAATTATTTGAAATTCAGAAAAAACTTAGGAGGAAGCAGTTATGGATTCGTTAAAAGAATTATTTAAGATAGGAAATGGACCATCTAGTTCGCATACTATGGGACCAGAAAGAGCAGCAAAGAGATTTAAGATGGAGAACCCCGATGCAGCTAGTTTTAAGGTAGAATTATATGGATCATTGGCAGCTACCGGTAAGGGACATTTAACTGACTGGGTTATCGAAGAAACTTTAAAGCCTAAGGCTACAGAGATAGTTTGGATGGCGGATTTTGTTCATGAGTTTCATACAAATGGAATGAAATTTATAGCTGTAGATAAAGATGGAAACGATACTAAAGAATGGTTAGTGTTCTCTGTTGGAGGAGGAACTATCGTAGAAGATGGAGAATCTAGAGGCGGGTCAAATAGAATTTATCCATTAACAACTATGGATGAAGTAATAAAGTGGTGTAAAGAAAATCAAAAAGAATTATGGGAATATGTAGCAGAGATGGAAGATTCTTCTATCTGGGCATTCTTAGAGAGAACTTGGGAAGCTATGGAGGACTCTGTAAAGGCAGGTCTTTCAAAGACTGGAGTATTACCAGGAACTATTAAATACCCGAGAAAAGCTCAAATGTTTTATAGAAAAGCTAGAAGAGACGACTCAAGAACTAGTTACTTAGGAAAAATATTTGCTTATACATTGGCAGTATCAGAGGAAAACGGTGGAGGAGGAAGAGTAGTTACTGCTCCTACATGTGGTGCCGCTGGTATCATCCCGGGATTATTATATGCTTTAAAAGAAGAGCATAACTTATCTAAGGAAGAAACTTTAAGAGGTCTTGCGATTGCAGGATTAATTGGAAACTTAATCAAAGAAAATGCAACTATATCTGGAGCAGAAGGTGGATGTCAGGCTGAAGTTGGAGCTGGATGTGCAATGGCAGCAGGAATGGCAGCATTTATCTTAGGTGGATCTTTAGATCAAATAGAATATGCAGCAGAGATGGCATTAGAGCATCACTTAGGTCTTACATGTGACCCAGTTGGAGGATATGTGCAAATTCCTTGTATCGAAAGAAATGCAGCAGCTTCAGTTAGAGCATTAGATGCAGCTAACTATGCATTATTCACAGATGGTCAGCATACAGTTAGTTTCGACAAAGTAGTACTTACAATGAAGCAAACTGGTCTGGACATGAAGAGTGAATATAAAGAAACATCATTAGGTGGATTAGCTAAATTTGATTTTAATGCAAACTGCTAATTAAAAAATAAAAATTAAGGATATTAAGAGGATATCTTGTATACTTAATTAACTAAGAGGTAGATCCTATGGGACTGCCTCTTATTTTAATATTAAATTCATTGAAAGAGTTTAAAATCTTTGGTATTATATATAATACTAAAAAAATATATTTGGGGTTGAGAAAATGAAAATAGATTTTAAAAATGCAGGTAACACAATAAATATGAGAAGTTTTGAATTGATGGCTGAAACTTCTACTACCGAAGAATTTAAGAGTTTAATCTTAAATTTAGAGGGGAAAAAAATAGATGAGATAGATGGGAGAATTGAAAAATTCGATTTTAAAAATATAGGAAGTTTTTATGAGAATACTGTGGAAAATTATTTGAGAGAACTGTCGTCTGTAAAATCTATAAAAAAAGAAAAAATATCAGAATTGATAAAAAAAATTAAGGATGGAGATATCTCTTCTAGAGAAGTCCTTATGGAAGGATCATTAAAATTAGTAGCTAAGACAGCTCTTTATTATTCCAAGGCAGGAACAAGTTATATAGAGTTAGTTCAAGATGGACTTATGGGAATAGTGAAGGCAATAGATAACTATGATCTAAGTTGTCCTATGGATTTTTCAGAATATATGGAGTTTTGGATAAAATATGAGATGATTCAAAGTAACAAATTGGTTGTAGAAGAACTGAAATCACCGGTAATAGCTTATTTTAAAAATATGAAGGTAGAGGTGTATAAGTCAGAGAATAAAGCTGTTGATTCAGAGATGAAAGAAGTAAATGCAGAAGAGATAAAGAAGATCTTAAATATGGATATGGAAGAATTTGAAAATTTACAGAAGATCAGTGATTATGGTTTTTTGATAAAAGAGGAAGATAGAGAAGAAGCGGAAGTGTATAAGAGTATTGCCGAAGTAGATATGGAGTTGGCAAAGGTGGAAAAGTTGATGTCAGTATCTAATTTAGCCAATAAATTTAAGGTGAAGGAGATAAAGATCCTGGATCTATACTATGGACTCAGCGGGAAGAGAAAATACTTTGAGGAGATTGGTAAGATCTTAGATATGGAACCATCAAAGGTAAAGACAGAGGTAGAGAAACTTATGATAAAATTAAAGTATAACGGAAAGAAGGAATGGATCGATGAAAATTAAGAGCTTGATAAAAAAATTAGAGAAAAAATTTCCTAAAAACATAGCTGAATCCTGGGATAATATTGGTCTTTTAGTTGGAGATGAAGCTAGAGAAATAACAAAGGTACAGATCTCACTGGATGCCACAGAAGAGGTTATAGATCATGCCATAGAGGTGGGAGCAAATTTAATTATAACCCATCATCCAATTATATTCAGCGGGATAAAAAATGTTACTTCTAAAAATTTGATGGGTAGAAAACTTTTAAAATTAATTGAGAATAAGATTGCTGTATATTCTATGCATACCAACCTGGATTCTGCAGAAAGCGGTCTAAATCAATATATATGTGAAAAATTAGGGGTAAAAACATCTAAAATTTTAGATGAAAAAAATATTGAGATGTACCTGTTATCAATTTATATAAAGGAAGAGTTCCAAGAGAGAATGAAATCTAAGATAGAGGAATTTGGACTGGAGTATAATGGGTACAAAAATGTATACTATACCTCTGATTCTATGGAAAGTTTTGAAAAGATCGAGGAAAAAGAAAAGTTTAGAAATAAAAATAAAAAAATAAGTATCTTAGGTGAAAAAGGGAAACTGTCTAATCTGTTGAATGAAATCAAAAAAATTCATCCCTATGATGAGGTCCCTTACGAGATGATAAAAACAGAAAATAAGATCTCTTTAGGCGGATTGGGAAGAATATATAATCTTCCTGAAAAGGTTCAGTTAGGCAGCTATTTGGAGGAAGTTAAAGGTAAGTTATCTCTAAATAATGTAAGGGTAGTAGGAGAATTAGATAAAAAAATCAAAAAAATAGCTGTAGTAAATGGTGGAGGAGCTAGTTTTTTAGGTAAATTAGAAAAAATAGGTGTTGACCTTTTTATAACAGGTGATATAAAATATCATGAAGCCTTGGATGCTAGGGAGATGGGGATATCTATTTTTGATATTGGACATTATGAAAGTGAGTATTTTTTTACAGACATAATAGAAAGATATTGTGATGATTTAGAGGTAGAGATCTACAATGATCAGCCTGTATTTAAGAGTTTATAAAATTAGGAGGATCCTATGGTAAAAAGAATAGTATTTCTAGTCCTTGTAGTATTTACATTTTCTTTTGGACAAGTAAATGACAGCGGTAACTACTTGACTACAGAAGAGAAGCAGGAGATTGAAAAAAAATTATCAGAGATTGAAAAAAATGGAGATATAGTGTATCATATAAATCTTGGCAGAAAAATGGATGAAAAAGATATCGTTGAAAAGGCGATAATTTTGGACATAATTCCAGACGGGAAAAATGATATTAATGTAAAGTTAAAATTTACCCAGGACATAGATACCAGTGCTTACGAGGAAGAGATCGATAACTTATTGATTGAAGGGGAAGAAGCAATAGTAAAAAAAGAGTATGAAAAATTTATACTGAGTGTTTTGGATGTATCGGAAAAAATTGTAGATGATATAGAAGTAGATAAACAGGAGATCCAAAAACAAGAAGTAAAAAAAACATTCATTGAAAATAAATTTGCAGGGTTACTGATCTTAATATTTATGGCTATAGCTATTTTTGTAACTTTAAGATTTATAAAGATGGGTGGAATTAGAAAAAAATAATTATTAACTTTTAGTTAATAACTAGGTGTTAGAGTCAGTCGCTGCTGGAGAAATCCAGGGGAGGAACGTCCGGGCTCCACAGGGCAATGAAGGTAGCTAACGGCTGCTGAGGGAAACCTTAAGGAAAGTGCCACAGAAAATAGACCGCCTATGAACTTGTTTTGTAGGTAAGGGTGAAAAGGTGGGGTAAGAGCCCACCAGTGCATTCGGAAACGTTTGTAGCTTGGTAAACCCCTTCTGGAGCAAGACCGAAGAAAGGTCATTATGAGACTGCCCGTCTCGATCTTTAGGTGTGTCGCTTGAACCTATAAGCAATTATAGGTCTAGATAAATGATTGACCAACGACAAAACCCGGCGTATCCTAACACCTATTTATCATAAAATTAACCCCTCCTAAATCAGCTCAGCTGATTTAGGAGGGGTTTTTACATATATTAAATTTAAGCATGACATCTGCCCATTTATTCGGCAAAAATATTTTTATGATATAATAAAAGAAAACTTAGGAGGACATAAGATGAAATATAAGATGATAGTAACTGATATGGATGATACACTATTAAATAGTGAGGGCAAGATATCCAGAGAAAATAAAAAAGCCATAATGAAAGCTCAGGAGATGGGGGTTAAATTTGTTTTAGCTTCAGGAAGACCAACCTTTGCTATGAAGGAGTTTGCCAAAGAATTGGAGCTGGATAGATATGGAAGCTATATGCTGAGTTATAATGGAGCCATAATAACTGAGTGCGCTACAGATAAAATATGGTTAGAAGAAAAATTAACTGTAGAGGATGCCCATAAGATATATGATCTTTCCAGGGAACATGATGTTCACCTTCTTACCTATGTAGATGAGGAGATTACTGCTGAAACTACAAGTGAATATATAGACGTAGAAGTAGATCTTACAGGGATGCCATATAGAAAGGTAGATTGCTTTAAATCAACTGTAACTGAGCCAGTAGTAAAGTGTATTATGCTGGAAAAGCCAGAGTATTTAAAAGAGGTAGAGAAAAAATTAAATGAACTCCTAAAGGGAGAGTATAGTCTGGCTATATCCAAACCATTTTTCTTGGAGGTAATGAAAAAAGGGATCGATAAGGGAGCCAGTCTATTGAAATTAGCTCATAAGTTGGGTATAAAAGCAGAAGAGATTATAAGTGTAGGAGACTCTTATAATGATATGACCATGTTAGAGGTGGCAGGGATGCCGGTGGCTGTAGAAAATGCAAAAGCAGAAGTGAAGAATATGGCGAAGTTTATCTCAACATCTCACAACAATCATGCTCTAAAAACAGTAATTGAAAAATTTATATTCATTAAAACATTGAATATGTAATAAAAATTTGATAGATTAATTGAAATATTGAGGCTGTTATACCAGTAATTATTGAATAAAATAAAAAAAGGTTTAAATCAGAATAAAATTTGATTTAAATCTTTTTTTATTTTAAGAAAAATGGTGAAGTCTTTTTTATAGCAATCGGTATCAAAAAAAATAAAATTACTCATGATATACTTGCGTTAAGTAAGAAAAATGAATGAGAAATTATGGGTTATATAGCTTTTATATAAAAATTAATAGATTATATTGGAGAGAATTTAGGTGAAACCTAATGTATGGTTTTAAAAAAAGTAAACTTTATTTTGATAGTTTTTTTATTGTGTTAATTTAGAAATAAAAGTTGACTTTATAACTAAAAAAGTATATACTTTTCTAGAAAGTGACTAGTCAGTCATTTTTTAGGGAGGAGGAAAAAATGGACAATAAAACAAAAAAAAGAAAAAAAATAATAGAAGTAGCTGTGAAGCTTTTTGTAGAAAGAGGATTTCACGGGACGCCTACTAGTTTGATAGCTAAGGAAGCTGGGATAGGTACAGGAACCTTATTTAATTATTTTAAAACCAAGGATATTTTAATAAATGAAATTTTTATAGAGATAAAATTAGAACAGAAAGAGAGTATTTTAAAGGATCTGGATGGAGCAAAAACCTGTAAAATGAAATTAAAAAAAATTTGGGATAATTTAATTCTATGGGGGATAGAAAATTCAGAGGAGAGAAAATTTATAAATTATTTTAGTAATTCTAATTTTATAAGTGACAATACTAAAACAGAACTTCATAAAAATTATAAATTTTTATTGGATATTTTCAGAGAGATTATAGAGAAAAAAGATATGAGAAATATAGATGAATTGATGCTGATCCTTAATTTTATTGGGAGCTGTACATTTACAGGGAAATATTTTCATATAACGAAGGAGGCTTACGATAAAAAAATATCCGATGAACCCTTTGAAAGATTTTGTAAGAGTATTGAACTAGGTGATGAAGATTAATTATTTTAATGAAGAGGAGAGGAAAAAATGAAGAAGATAATGAGTTTGATGTTAATATTAATGGCATCTTCCCTATGGGGTTCAGAAAAGATGACTTTAAATGAGTCCCTGGATATGGCCTATGAAAATAACTATGAGTATCAAAATGTAAAGATTGACAGAGATAATACTGATCTACAGGTAAGGGAAGGGTACAAATCAGCTGCTCCCAGATTGGATTATAGAGGGGGATATACTGCTACAGGAGATGAAAATAAAGTTGGAATGATGGACGGAAGCAAGAGTGATCAAAGACTTAATCATGAACTGGGGATTACTCAGCCGATCTATAATGGTGGAACAGTAATTGCAGGGATTGAAATTGCCAAGATATCCCAGGAGCTGATGAAATATAAATTGGCTAAAAGTAAGAGTCAGTTAAAGTTAGAAGTTATAGATGCATATCTAAAGGTGTTGGCTCAGGCAGAAGTTATCAAGGTATACGAAACGTCCTTAGAGGAAGTTAAAGTTGCTTTTGATCAGGCAGAGAGAAAATATCAATTGGATCTAATATCTAAATCTGATTATCTGCCCCTTAAAACACAAGTTATATCTACAGGAACCGACTTGGTAGAAGCACAAAATCAGGGTGCAGTATATATGATTGAGTTTAAAAATATTATTGGGATGCCCATAGATAGAGATATAAAATTAGAGGAATTGGAGTTTCAAAAATATGATTTAGATCTGATAGATGTAAATGAAGATATAAATTATGCTCTTTTAAATAATAAAGATAGTCGAATATCTCAGTTGAATACTAATATAGTCGAGGAACAGGAAAAAATATCCAGATCAGATCTATTGCCGCAAATAAATGCAAGACTGGCTTATAGTGCTGAAGATAGACATTTGAGTGATTCTATGGATGACTGGTATTGGACTGCCGGTGTAGAAGTAAATTGGAGATTATTTGATTTTGGAAAATCCTGGGATGCCTATACAAGAAGTAAGAATGAGACTAGAAAAGCTGAAAATACAGAGAGAAAAACTTTGGATGATTTAGAAGTGAATATCAGAACCAACTATATTGATGTGGTTAAGTTAAATGGAAGTACAGAAACTAAGGAAGCTGAATTAGAAGCTTCACAGGAGAACTACGATCTGCAAAAAAGAAAATATAATGAAGGGATTATATCTATAACAGACTATTTGATCTATGAAACGCAGTTAAGTGATACTAAATTATCTCTGATTAAAACAAAGCTGGATTATTATTATGCATATGAAAAATATTTAGAAGATTTAAAGTAAAAATTAAATTATTAATTATTGTTTCGTCTATAGGCGAACGGGAGGATAGAATGAATAAACTAATGAAGCAGATGGCTGTATTACTCATAGCATTGAGTGTAGTAGCTTGCGGAAAAAAAGAGGAGAATGTTAAAGAAAAGGAAGAGATTAATTATAAAAATGTAAAGGTAGTCGATGCTGATTTAAGCGAAATAAATAAAGTAGCAGTATCATCTGGGTCTTTAGATTCTATAAATGAGATGGAAGAAATTACTAAAAGCAGAGTAGATGTTATAAAGATAAACTATAAAAACGGAGATAAAGTAAAGGTCGGAGATGTAGTGTTAGTCTTAGAAAATCAAGATGTAAAATCTGCATATTTAGATTCTAAAGCAAGAGTAATCTCAACAAAGGCAGATTATGAGACGCAGAAAACTACCTATAATAAATATGAAGTTCTTTACGATGAAAAATTAATTTCAGAGGAGGAATTTTTAGATGTCAAAAATAAATTGGCTTCTAGTGAAGGGGCATACAGATCTGCTAAGGCATCACTTTTAACAAATGAAAAAGATTACAATGATCTTACTGTAAAAGCTAAAATAAATGGGACAATAGCAAATTTAGACCTTAAATTATATCAAAAAGTAGAGAAGGAGCAACCACTATTTAAGATCGTGGACAATGACAACTTAAGAATCTTGAGCGGAGTATCCTCCCAGGATGTAGTTGGATTAAAGACAGGAGCAAGAGCTAATATCTATGTGGAAAATTCTTTGGAACCTGTACAGGGATCACTGTATGAGATCAACCCAATAGCTAACCCGTCTACCAGAAAATTTGAAGTAAAGATCAAGATGGAAAATAAAGATTCTAAATATAAGCAGGGGATGTTCGCAAGAGTAGAGTTATATACAGGAGAAAAAGAAGGAATATTGGTGCCTAAAAAATCTGTAATTATTGAGGAATTATATTCATATATATTTGTAGTAAACAAGGAAGATGTTGAATCAGAAAATTATATAGTAAAAGAGACAAACGAAAGGCTGGTAGCCAGAAAGATAAGGGTAAACTTAGGTATCTCCGATGGGGAGAACCAAGAGGTAATAAGCTCAGATTTAAAGGAGTCAAATAAGGTAGTAGTAGTAGGACAATACTCTCTGAATGATGGAGATTTTATAAAGGAAGAGAACTAGGAGGACGAAGATGGCTATATCATCAATTGCAATAAAAAGACCTGTTTCAGTTATCATGCTTATGATAACCATGGTAGGAATGGGTTTATTAGGATTAAAAAATATGCCAGTAGACCTGATGCCAAATATGAACGTTCCTGTAGTTATGATTCAGACTACTTGGATAGGAGCTACTCCAGAGGATATGGATAGTTTGGTTACCAGAAAAATAGAGGAAGTTATGCCTAATATAGAGGGAATAAAGGAGATGAACTCAACATCATCAGAAAATATATCCTTCGTTGTATTAGAATTTGATTATGGAACAGATACAGATAAAAAAGTAACCGATGTACAGACAGAATTAAATAATATCAGAAATGATCTGCCATCGGATATAGATACTCCCATAGTAAAAAAAATCCAGCCAGGGGGAGAAACGGTAATAGCTGTTACTGTCTCAGCTGAAGATTTGATCTCAGCTAAAAGTTTGGCTGAAAATAGAATTAAGCCCAGGTTTCAGCAGATCTTAGGAGTTGGAAATGTAGAGGTTTACGGTGGATATGAAAAGGAAGTAAAGGTAGAAGTAGACCCGACTAAGATAGAATCTTATGGAATGAACATTGATGACCTTTATAATATAATAGGGCAGTCCAGTACGAATATTCCAGCTGGAACTGTAGAGGAAGGCGGGAAAAGATACCTTATTAAGGTAATGACTGAATTAAAAACCGTAGAAGAGGTACAAAATATAGTAATCAGTAATGAAAATGGTAAGGTTTTATACCTGAAGGATGTAGCTGATGTAAAGCTTGGGAATAAAGATGTAGAAAGTTATAATAGGATGAATGGTACACCTTCAATCTCCATATCGGTAGAAAAATCTACAGATGGAAACTCTGTATCGATCTCAGATGGAGTAAAAGAAGCGATGGAATCTTTATCGCAGACATTGCCAGCAGATGTTAAATTAAGTGTATCCTATGATACATCTATAGACATATCAAACTCTATAAACAATGTAAAAAACAGTGCCATAGCAGGATTGTTCCTTGCTTCAATAGTATTGTTTATATTTTTAAAAGATATCAGAGCGACAATTATCATAGCCATGGCAATACCACTATCTATTGTAGGAGCATTTTTCCTGTTAAATAGTATAGGGGTAGGACTGAATATAATATCTCTTATGGGGCTGTCCTTAGGGGTTGGAATGCTGGTAGATAACGGGGTAGTAGTTCTAGATAATATCTATCGACATATGACAGAGTTGAAAAAACCTAAATTTGAATCTTCCAGAGATGGAGCTTCGGAGATGCTGGTGCCGATCATAGCGTCTACAGCTACCACAGTTGCGGTATTTTTACCTATAGTAATGACTGAAGGTCTGGCTAAGGAAGTATTCTTTGGAATGTCATGGGCAGTAACCTTCTCATTACTGGCTTCATTATTAGTTGCCATGACCTTTGTACCGATGATATCTAATAAGATATTGAAGGAAAAGGTAGTGGAAGTTCAGGATGGAAAATTACTTACCTTTGTAAAGAAGAGATATGTAAAATTATTGTCATTGACATTAAAACATAAGTTAAAGACTTTATTGTTAGTAATAGTAATGTTCTTTGCCATAGTTATACCGGGAATAAAGATAGTTGGAGGAGGATTTATCCCTGCAACAGATGATAATGTATATGTAGTGACAGGAGAAACACCACCGGGAGTAACACTGGATAAAGTTGATTCTATCACCAGAAGGGTAGAAAAAATATTAGAAGCTGATAAATATACAAAAAATATAGAAACTTCGGTAGAGACAGATGGATTTTCTATCAATGTAAAGTTAGATCTGAGAAAAGACAGAGATAAATCGGTATTTGAGATAACAGATGTCATAAGGGAAAAATTAAAAGATATTCCCGATGTAGATTTAAATGTAGCTGACGGATATGCCAAGGGACCTAGCAGTGGTGGAAGGGATATAGAGTTAGATCTTACATCGGATAATGCAGGACAATTGGACAGTTTTGCTGAATTAGTCTTTGCAGAGATGAAAAACATGCCGGAAATAGGGGACTTTAAAAGTAGTTTGACTGGAGGAAGTCCAGAGGCCAGGATAGTAATAGACAGGGAAAAGGCAAGATATTATGGTATAAGGCCGGCAGATATTAATAAGGTAATCTTCTATCAGGTATTAGGATCGAACCCTATAGATCTTAAAACAGATTTAGAGGAGATCGAGGTAAATGTAATGATGCCTGATGAATACAGGAAATCACTGTCGAAGTTGATGACGAGTAAATTAAAATTAGATTCAGGAGATATCATCCAAGTTTCCGATGTGGCTTATATAAAAGTGGTAGAAGGACCAGCGGAAAAAGAAAAATTAAACAGAATCAGAAAGGTAACCTTGAGTGCAAACTTAAGAGGCGGAAATAACAGTAAAACAGTGGAAAAATTAATTACAGAGAAGATAGAGGAATTAGGAGTACCTAATAGTGTAAGTTATAGGTTTGGTGGAGATAACCAAAGAACTGCAGAGATGATGGTACAGTTGAAAAATTCAATGCTTATTGCAATATTCTTAATCTTTGTAATATTGGCTTCTCAATTTGAATCATTGGTGTTGCCGTTTATAATTATGGGATCTGTACCGCTGTCTATAATGGGAGTATATGCAGGGCTGATAGTTACAGGAAAAGAATTTAATGTAATGGTAATGGTAGGAATTATCATGTTAGCTGGTATAGTAGTTAATAATGCCTTAGTATTAATTGACTACATAAAATTATTGATTGCAAGGGGAAGTGAAAGAAGAACAGCGGTCTTAGAAGCTGGTAGAACAAGATTGAGACCAATCCTTATGACAACTTTAACAACTATGTTAGGTATGCTGCCGTTAGCTTTAGGGATAGGTCAGGGATCTGAGATGTATCAGAGTATGGCTATAGCTGTAATTTTTGGATTGATGGTTTCGACATTGTTAACCTTGATAATAATACCGGTACTCTATGAATTGGTAGAAAACGGAGTAGAGAGAGTAAAAAATAAATTCAAAAAGAAAAATTAGATTATAGTAGCTGTTACTAAAAAAAATAGAAGATATATAGAGATAAAACCTCTGTGGATCTAACTATTTACTCGGTATAATTTGTGTTCCGAAAAAATTGAATTTGTAGGTGGGTAATTCATGGATTACCCACAAAGATTTGTCGTAAATGACAAGGGGGAGGATTCTATGGAATTAAAGGGAGAATATAAAGAACTCAGAGTATTGTTTGACGGATCTTTGGAAGAGGTAATATTGGAGGAATTAAAAAATAGTGATGTTATAAAATATGCTATTATTCCAAAGCTGAAGGTATCGTGGCAGAAAGGGATAAAACACCTTAATACCCATGTCTGGCCTGGAGAGGATGAAGTTTTACTGGTTATAGCAGAAAGGGAAAGATGCTATGAATTAGTAGAAAAATTTGCAATTTTAAAAGAGCGTTTAGATTATAATATAACTTTTGACATCTCAGTAAGGGCACTGGAATATATTAATATTTAGATAAAGTGAGGGTGTTTATCGCCCTCACTTTAAATTTTTAGAACTTTAAAATTTAATGATTATACAGATATGGGAATGAAATCAACAATATTTGAATTGAAAATATTGATTATTTTTACCTTTGTGTAATGAAATTGGAAATATGTTTCAAAAAAAACAAAATAAAACAAAAAAATCTTGAAATTTGACACTTGATTGATTATAATACAGTGATGAAAAAAATCAAGAATATGTAGGAGGGATGTTGTGAAAAAATCGATTTTAGCAATTTCTGAAAGAAAGGAAATTTTAAAACAGGTAAGAAAAGAGTTGTTAGGTGAATATGAAGTAATTACTTTTAATAATTTTTTAGATGGATTAGATATGTTGAGGGAAAGTGATTTTGACATAATTTTATTGGATCAAAATATGACGTGGTTTACCTTTACAGAGGTAAGAAGAAAATTGAATGGTATAGGAAAAGATTTTGTAGTAGTAGGACTGATAGAGGAAGAAACTGAGGAAGTATTAAAAGACTTAAGAGGTGCTGATATATATAACTACCTATTAAAACCTCTATGTATAAAGGAATTTAATAAATTAATTTTCCCGGCTTTACAAAGCTTATCTATATTAAAGGAAAAGAGAAAGCTGGAAAAAAAATTATCTGATACAGAGGAAATACAAGAGATTGTAGGACAAAGTACTAAGATAAAAGAGATTAAAAATTTAATAGATAAGATAGCAGAAAGTGATCTTACTGTTCTTGTCAGCGGTGAAAATGGTGTAGGAAAAGAACTGATAGCAGCAGAAATCTATAAAAAATCTGACAGAAGAAAGAAAAACTTTATGGTAATCAGTTGTGCATCGATGTCTTCTGATATAATAGAATCAGAGTTATTTGGGTATGAAAGAGATGTTTTCCCAGGATCTGGTTCAGGTAAGGTAGGAATCTTAGAGGAAGCTGACGGAGGAACTGTATTTTTAGATGAAATTACAGGTTTAGATATCAAGGCTCAGGCAAAATTACTTAGAGTAATAGAATATGGTGAATTCAGAAGAGTAGGTGGAAATAAAACTAAGAAGGTAGATATTAGATTTATTGTTTCTACGAATAAAAACCTTAAAGCAGAAGTTGAAAGCGGGAAGTTTAGAAGTGATCTATACCATAGGTTGACAGCTTTCCCTATCGAGATGGCACCATTAAGAGAGAGAAAAGATGATATCCCTCTATTAGCTAACTATTTCCTAAATAAAATAGTTGTAGATATCCATAGAGAGATGCCTATCATCTCAAGCGATACAATGAAATATCTTATGGAGTACTCATATCCTGGAAATATCAGAGAGTTAAAAAATATAATTGAAAGAATGATTATCTTATCTACTGATAGAGTAATCGGAGTAGAAGATCTTCCATTAGAGATCAAGATGAAATCAGATACCCTTGAAAATAAAACAATAATCGGATTGGGACCATTAAAAGAGATATTAGAGAAGGAGCTTTATAATTTAGCAGATGTGGAGAAAGTAGTAATAGCTACAGCCTTACAAAAAACTAGATGGAATAAGCAGGAAACAGCTAAATTGTTAGGAATAGGTAGAACTACATTATATGAAAAGATAAGAAGATATAAGTTAGATCAAAAAGGGTAGTACTAAAATAGAAATGGGGGAATATAATGGCGATTAGAAGTTTGAGAAAAAAGATGAGACCTGTAATCTGGATGATTACAATAGGGTTTTTCATCTCAATGTTAACTGTAATAGTTAGTAATATCAGCATGGGGTTAAAGAATAAACGATACGCTTTTAAAGTAAATGGAAATAAGGTAGCAATTACTGAATTAGAAAGAGGGATCAATAATATCAGTAATCAATATAGTCAGTACTTTACAACTCCTATGGACAGGGAAGAAGCTAAGATATTAGCAGTAGATAACATCTTAACCAATGAAATTCTAAAAGAAATTGGGGATGATCTTAAAGTTAAGGTGAGTAGTTCAGAAGTTAAGGTAAAGATTGGTGCTATAGAAACACAAATTCCAGATAAGGAACAATTTAAAAGGATGTTAAGTGCACAAGGATATACGAAGAAGAGTTTTGAACGATCTATTGAAGATTCTATCTTAGTGGAAAAAACTAGAGATAAAATAGTTGAAAAGACACAAATTTCAGAAGATGAGAAAGTAGCTCAATATGAAAAAGACAGATACAGTGAGTATTTAGGTAGAACTTACGAGGAAGCAAAACCTCTCATCGAGAAAAAATTAAAGGAAACAAATGGAAATAAAGAGTTAATTAGGCTTATAGAGGCAGCTAAAAAAACAGTTGAAATAGATGATATCAGGGAAAATTATGGTAATATAACACCTACTGTAGAGTTTGAAGAAAATGGGTTTAAGATAACTAATATAGATATCATAAAAGGTGCACTGTACCAATCTTTTTATGGGGTTAAAGACTTTAATGAAGCAAAAATTAAATCTATGGCCAATATAAAAAATGAGATTAAGTTAGCAAAAATAGCGATGGATAGAGGTGCTAAAAAAGATGAAACTCTACCGACTATGAACCAGATAATGGATCTTAAATTACAGCTTGTAGATAATATCAAAGGAAATATTGTGGCTGATGATGCAGAGATCAAAAAGTTTTTTAATAAAAATAAAGAAGTCTATAATGTAGAGGCTAGTGCCGATGCAAATATAATTAATTTTGTTGTAAATCCAACAGATTTAGACATGGAAGAAGCTAAAGAAAAAGCCAATAAAATTTTAAAAGAAGTAGATGCAGCTAATTTTTCTGAGATGGCTAAAAAATACTCAGAGGGACCAAGTGCACCAAATGGCGGAGATTTAGGATGGTTTGGGAAAGGTCAGATGATTCCTGAATTTGAAACAGCAGCTTTTAAATGTGAAGTGGGAAAAGTATATCCAGAGGTTGTTAAATCTAAATTTGGATATCACATTATCTTTGTAGAAAATAAAGATGAGGAAAAATCTCAGGTTAAAGCGTCTCATATCCTAATAAAGGTAAGTTCAGGGGAAGAAACTTTAAAAAAGGTCATGGGAACTGCTAAAGCAGTAGCTGAAGAGTTAAAGATCAATAAATTAAATTTTGAAGATGCCACTCAAAAAACATATTCAAAGCATAAAGTTTCAGAATATTTAGATATAAAGAAAGATGGATATATCAAACTTTTAGGATATGATGATCTGTTGGCTAAAAAAATCTTTGAATCTAACTTAGATGAAATCAATGTAATAAAAACTGAAAAAGGAATCTATGTATTCCAAAAGACAAAGGAAATTAAATTTGAAGAAGCTAACTTTGATAAAGTAAAAGACAGAGTAGTCTATGATTACAAAAATCAGAAGTTAATGGAAGAGATGAAAAAATTATAGTTAGGAAAAAAGATATAGATATTTTCTATATCTTTTTTTATTTGAAAAAACAAAATTTTAAGTGTAAACTATAAAAGTTAGTAAAATAACATCCAGGCATTTTTTGCTCTAATTTTGTTTGAAAATGATACAAAATTAATCTTTACATAGCTAAAAAAATGTACTATTATTAATACATATTAAATAATAAAAAATTCAGGAGGAGAACATGACTAGAATAGTAGAAATTTTAGGAAGAGAAATATTAGACTCAAGAGGAAACCCAACAGTAGAGGTTGACGTAATCTTAGAATGTGGATCAATGGGAAGAGCAGCAGTGCCTTCAGGAGCATCAACAGGAGAAAGAGAAGCGGTTGAATTAAGAGATGGAGATAAAGCTAGATACCTAGGTAAAGGATGTTTAAAAGCTGTTGAAAACGTAAATACTGAAATCAGAGAAGCTGTTTTAGGAATGGACGCAACTGATCAAGTAGCTATAGATAAAAAGATGATTGCTTTAGACGGAACTAAAACAAAAGCAAGATTAGGAGCAAACGCAATATTAGGTGTATCTTTAGCAACTGCAAAGGCTGCAGCAAACGCTTTAGGACAACCTTTATATAAATACTTAGGTGGAGCAAATGCAAAAGATTTACCATTACCAATGATGAACATCTTAAATGGTGGATCACATGCTGACTCAGCTGTAGATGTACAAGAATTTATGGTACAACCAGTAGGAGCTACATCATTTAGAGAAGGATTAAGAATGGGAACTGAAGTATTCCATCACTTAGGAAAAATCTTAAAAGCTAACGGAGATTCTACAAACGTAGGAAACGAAGGTGGATATGCACCATCTAAAATAGAAGGAACTGAAGGAGCTTTAGATATTATCATTGAAGCTATAAAAGCTGCTGGATATGAGCCAGGGAAAGATATCACTTTAGCATTAGACGCTGCTGCATCTGAATTCTGTGAAGGTGGAGAAGATGGAGAAAAGTTATACAACTTCAAAAGAGAAGGTGGAGTTAAGAGAACAACTACTGAAATGGTAGCATGGTATGCAGAGTTAGTAGAAAAGTATCCTATTACATCTATCGAAGATGGATTAGACGAAAATGACTGGAAAGGTTTCGCATCTATGAGAGAAAAGATGGGAGATAAAGTTCAAATAGTTGGAGACGACCTATTAGTAACTAACACTGAATACTTAGAGAAAGGAATAGAGTTAAAATCTGCAAACTCTATCTTAATCAAATTAAACCAAATTGGTACTTTAACTGAAACTTTAGAAGCTATCGAGATGGCTAAGAAAGCAGGATGGACTGCTGTAGTATCTCATAGATCTGGAGAAACTGCTGATGATACAATCGCTGACGTTGCAGTAGCAACTAACGCAGGTCAAATCAAAACTGGTTCTGCATCAAGATCAGATAGAATGGCTAAATACAATCAATTATTAAGAATTGAAGAGCAATTAGGAGAATCTGCTGTATACCAAGGTATGGGAGTATTCTACAACTTAAATAAATAATTTTTTTAAGGTGCCTTAGGGCACCTTTTTTTCTTGGGGAATTTGCAGAAGATAGGAATTAATCGTATAATATGAGTATTATTATGATTACAAATTTAAATTAATTTTTTTTAATCTAGTTTAGTCATAGGAAAAAATAAAATATATACGTATTATGTATATATTAAGATAATGTGGAAGCGGTTAATAAGTTAAATATGAATTAAGACTAAAAGTGAGGTAAAAGATGCAGTGGTTAGTTTTGTTAGTGGGATTAATTATAGGAAGCTTTTTAAATGTTTGCATTTACAGGATACCGAAGGGGGAAAGCATAGCATTTCCCCCTTCGCATTGTCCGGTGTGCGGTCATAAAATTAGGTGGTATGAAAATATACCGATATTTTCCTATATTTTTATTTTGAGAGGAAAATGCAGTGGATGCAAGGGACGTATATCTATTCAGTACCCTATTGTAGAATTTATAACAGGAATTTTATTTTACATGTTTTTCTTAAGGTTTGGATTAGGGATGCTGGGAATAAAATATTTGATATTTATCTGTCTCCTAGTTATAGGTATCTGGGTGGATTTTACCTACTATTATATCCCGGACAGGATTAGTTTATCTATTTTTATAATAGGGATTATTTTTTCTTTCTTTACCATTGGATTTGAAAGAAGTGTTTTAGGGGCAGGAAGTTTTGCATTGTTTTACATAGTTTTATATGGGTTTGGAGAGAGTTTTGGCTATGAAATAATGGGATTTGGAGATGTAAAGTTAGCCATGGGTATAGGAGCGATGATAGGATATTTCAGTCTGTATCAAGTTTTTATATTTTTAAATATTGCATTTGTCTCAGGAGCAGTAATTGGTGTAGGATTGATTCTTTTGAAGAAAAAAACAAGAAAGGACATAATGCCTTTCGGACCTTATATAGCAATAGCAGGTTTAGTGGTAGGGTATTTGAGTTAGCTCATAGGAGGTGAAATGATGATACAAGAAAAAATAGAAAAAAAAAGGAATAAAAAAAAAATAGGATATAGTTTAATAGAAGCTTTAGTAGCTTTGGGAGTATTGCTTTTAGGGATAGTACCCGTAGTAACTGTAGCAACACAGGCAATATTATTTCATCATAGAGCCTCTGAAACTGAGGAGGCAGCCAGAATCAGCCAGACTATGATAGATTATATAAAATCAAGAGGATATGATAATTTGGATATATTGCCAGGAACAAAATATTCATTGAGTTCTGTAACGGGAGGATCTTTTACTGTAGATGGCTTTGGAGATAAAGGAGGAGTAAGTGGAGATTTTTCTATCTCTCAAGATCTGGTTTTACTAAATTCCAAAGGAATAAATCTCAATCAGGTTAATTTTTATGTAATTATAGACAAAGATAAGGGGATAGCAAAATTAAAAAAGAGTGATGGCAGTAATGATACTTATACAGATCCTGTTACAGGTGAGACACCAGCTGGCCCAAAGGACATGTATAAAGATGATCTTATCTATGGAAAATTTATATTTGGATTTGGAAAAGGTGGTCAATCAACGGATACTGGCAGGGAAAAAGAGATGGAAACAACATTTATAATGACTCCTATCGAAAACTGGAAGTGATAATATGAAAAAAAGTGGATTTAGTTTAGTAGAAATAATACTGGTAACAGCTGTAATAGGATTAGTTATGCTCATCTTTTCTCCTATGATAAGTGCCTTTACAGGGGCTCAAGACAGACTTTATAATCAATCCAAGGTGGATAGCCGGTTGAATGAAGTAGTGGAGTTTATAAAAAGAGATGTAAGGAATGCAAAAAGTGATAGTGATTTAGGCGGGGAACCGGTGGGAATTTTTGATAGCGATGATACTTTGATAACTGATGGTTCTATAGGGAAGAAAGTAATTATAAAAACTATAGATCTAAATGGAAATCCTAAATTCATTCAATATGCTGTAGATGGAACTACTTTGAAATTAAATTCAACAGATACTTTTACAACAGCAGCAGGAAGTACTGTTGTGCTAAGTAATATAGAAATGGGAGAGTTTAAGTATCAAGATAAGATCTTGCTTTTTTATTTTAAGATAGATTTACCTGATAGATTAGGTGGAAAAATAAGAAATGAGGTTAGAGATGTGGGCATTACCAGGATAAATTTACAATAAGATTTAAAAAAATATGAAGTATAAAAAATAAAAAAGGAGCGGGGTTATGAAAAAGAAAGGTTCAGCTTTAATTTTATCTATATTGATGCTGTCATTTTTTATGACAATTACCCTGACCATGTATTATGTAGCAAGAAATAGAAATAAGCGGTCAATATATAAGATAAAAGGAATGAGGATAAGCAGTGGTTTAGATAGTGGATCAGCTATAGCTCACTATGAATTATATTTAGCGGATGAATATGTGAGTAAGGGACATCCATATGACCCAACGACAACTTCCTATGGGGCATATAAAGTAGATGATTATGCTGGATCACCTTCTAATACAAAACAATATACCCAAGAAATTGCTTCTGGAAGTGAAATAATAATAGTTCCTACAGTAGGTGAACATTATACAGGTATTGTATTAAATAATTATAATGAATATTTTGGAGCATTTTGGGATGTAACAACAGGATCAGCTATGCAAGTGGTTTTAGGGAGCTCTATAACACCAGATCAAGCAATTCAGCCATGGATAGCAGAGGAAAAAATAAGTACTTCACCAGCAGGAATACTCTTAAGTCGTGCTTGGTTAAATAATACTGGGGAAAAAATAGTGAGATTGTGGACAGAAAGTATAGGAGATGCAATAAGTATAGGAGGATATAGACTGATAGGGATAAGTGGGATGGATAAAGATGGAAACTCAGTGGTGGCACCGTTAGAGACAAGTACATTGGATTCTACTACATCAACCTCTATAGATCTGACCTATGAGAAAATAGTATCTGTATCTGCATCTGGGATAGGATTAGAAAACTATAGAATAACCTATATAGAAGGGGTAGAAGTAACTCCTAGTGGAAGTAGTATAATAATAGATAAGGATGAATTGAAAAGTATGACGGTAGAGAAGTTAAAATAAAAAAAAAGGGGGGGTAATCTATGTTTGAGTTTAAGGTTGATGGCGCTTTAGATATAGGAAACAGTGGAATAAAGGTAGCGCTCTATAAAAATAAAAAGATAGATAAGATTAGTTATGTTGATTACTTAGATATGGCTGAAGAAAAAATAGTGGCTTTTCAAGAATCTTTAGAAACATTGGGAAAAAAAATAAATCTAAAGGGAAAAAATTTAATAGTAACTATTCCTGCTTCTAAATTTTATGTAAAGACTTTGGAATATAATAACAATAAAGAGGAAGAGACAGATCTAGAGGCTAAAATAGAGGAGGATCTTGAAGATATAATTTCAGGTTATACAAAAGACGAGTTTATTACTCAGATAGAAACTGTCTATGAAACTGATGTCTATAAAAAATTATTGGTAATTACAATTCCCATAGAGGAAGTTGAAAAAATTCTAGGAATTTTAAGTCATTTTAAAATAAGAGTATTAAAGATAATTCCAGATTTTATTGCTCTCAATAACCTAGTAGACCTATTAGATCAGAAATCAGAAGAGGAAACAAATGAAAATATAATGATTGTTGATATAGGAGGAGAAACCAGTAAAATATTTATGAGTACTTTGGGAACATTAAATATGCTTAGAATAGTAGGGATAGGTGGAAATGATTTTACTGAAATAATAAAAGATCATGAGATGTTAGATTATGAAGGGGCAGAATTAGAAAAACAGCAGCTAGAATTAGGTGATGATGAAAATAGGAAGTATAAGACCCAGGGAGAGATGTCGATGTTTAAAGATTTGACATCAATAGTGAATGAATTGACTACTCAGATAGAAAATTCTCTACAATATTTTAATGCTAATTTGAGTGAAGGAAGGATAAGTAAAATTTTCTTAACTGGAGGAGGAGCTCTTATAAAAGGATTTAAAACTTATTTTGATGACGCCTTTGAGATACCTTGTGAGGAGATTGACTTAAATTTATTGAATTTAGATTATAAAAATCTAGAGGACAGAGAACTATTATCGACTTTTAAAATAACTACCCTTATGGGAGCCTTAATAAAAGAGGTGGGATAAATGAATCAAATGAATTTTTTAACCAAAGAATATAAAAATAGATTGGAGATAGAGGAACATTTTAGGAAATGTTTAGGTGTTTTTATAGGGGTATTTTTACTTCTTTATATAGCCTCTTTTGGTATCGGGAAGATAGAAAATTCTGTCCAAAAAAAAATTAATATCGAGAATGCAGAGATAGCAGAAAAGAATAAAAGGATAAAGCAATTGACCCTAGATTTTAAAAAAGAAACTAATGTAGGAGCAAAAATAGAGATTATAGAGGATATTTTTTCCCAAAAGAACTTAAGGGTATCAGAGATCTTTCGGTCGCTGGAAGGGAATGTTCCTAAAAATGTATGGATTCAGAGTTTAGTTTATGAAGGGAAAGAGGTAAGGATAAAAGGTTTTTCTTTTAAAGATAATAGATCTAAGAGTTCAGAGGACAATGCCTACTTTTTTGAAGAAAGGATGCTGGATAGTAAGGTGTATAGAAGCGTAACTTTGAATTATTTAAAAAAATCAAGTAAATATGGGGAAAAAATAAATGAATTTGAATATGTATTGGTATTGGAATAGATACTGGTATATAATTAGGGGTTGAGTGGTATGAATCTATTTGGGAAAGAGATTAATATTAATGTTGATAAAAAACAAACTAAATTGCTCTTGATTACAGGAACGATCATAGGCATAATTTTTCTTATTTTTTTCTTGGTAATATCACCTATAGGGAGAGTCTTGGATAAAAAAGGGGAGTTATTGAGAGTTAAGCAGGAAAAAATATCAACTGAACAAAATTTAAAGTTATTTGAAAAGAAATATGAAAGAATAAAGGTAGAAAGAGCTAATCAAGAATATAGGTTAAGAGAATTGTTAGAAGAATTTAGACAGTATAGTTTTAAAGATGAGGCTAGGTTAAAGCAGATGATACAGGAAATATTGGACCACCTAAGCATAGAATTATTAGAAATTGGAAAAACAGAAACTATTGAAGTTGAAGGAAATAAAGAATACAAAAGGAATGTAATACCATATAAGATAACAGGAAAAGGTAGAGATATAGCGTTATTTTTTTATTATCTAGAGAACTCTAAAACTCTTCTCACTTTGAAAAAAAGCAGATTAGAGGTCATAAGTAAGCCATTTAATAAGGGTGATGACAACACTGGCCTGATAGAAGTTAAATTTAAGCTGGGATATTATGATATTAATAGCGGAGAGAAAGGAGGTAATGATGAATACTAAGATATTATTTATAACATTTGTAGGATTCATTCTTATCTCCTGTGGGAAGAGTGAAGAAAAAAATGACGTTGAGGTACCAATAAAAAAAGAAGTGGTAGAAGTAGTTAAAGTTACTACGCCTCCTGTAATAGAAGTGCCTGAGGAAGTAAATCCATTATCTAAATATGTTTCCGATGAAGTTTATAATGAAGGGGTTAAAATTTTTTACGGTGATGATGAGAGCATGTTTATAGAAAATTCAGATGAATTTTATGGAAGTTATGAGGAATTCAAGGCATATGTCGAAGCGAGATTTAAACCAACCATGTTGATAACACAAAATGGAGTGAATTCAGCAGTGGTCTATTATTTAGAAAATGGTGCTAAAAATAGAGCTATGGTAAGCGGATTTAAAATAATCGAAATAGAAGATATAGCATACTACATAAGAGTATTTAAGGATAGGATAGAAATAAAACAGGGGAAGAATGGAAGAGCCGTTCCCCTATACTTAAGGGAAAGGTGATGATATGAAAAAATATATTTTTATGCTGCTTGTAATTTTTACCGTAGGAGCCACAACTTTTGGAGCTACTATAAAAAAATTGCCACAATCAAAATTTGAGGAGGACATGGACTTTAACGGGACTAAATTATCCGATGCTTTAGCATTGATGTCTAAAGTAACCAAGGTAACCATGGTAGCAGATTCAGAGGTTAAAGATGTGGTGATAGATCTCTATATAAATAAGGGACAGCCTCTAAGGGAAGTATTGGACATTATAAAGGTAACCAATGGATTAGAAGAGGTGTATATAGGAAAAATAATTATGCTGACTAAGACAGGCAAAGGCGCTACTACACTAATGGGGAAGATAGAGAGTGGCACTAATCAAGGTTTAGAAGGAGTAAGAGTAACCTTGGTAGATAGTGGGTATAAACCTATAAGGACAGAAGCCGGAGGAGTATTTATCTATGATAATATAAGATCTGGTGTATATATATTAAAATTGGAAAAAAATGGGTATGCTACATCTAGTGAAGTAGTTGATATTAAGCAAAATAGAATAACCAACATAGATATAATTTTAGATAAGAAAAATAAAGAGGGATTAGTTGTAGCTAAAAGAGAAGAGGGGCTGAGAGAAAAGGAGTTGGGAAGTAGTAAATCTCTGGATGGTATAGATGTTATTACAGAGAGGATTCAGTTAAAGCATGCCTTTGCTGAGGATATAAAGGGTGTAGTAGATTCTATCTTGGGAGAAACTCTGGGAGTGACTGCATTTCCTAAGCTTCATATGCTGGTATTAAAAGGTGATAAAGATAATATAGATACAGCTAAAAAATTAATAGATGATATGGATCGTCCTGTAAAACAAGTAAGGATAACTGCTCAGATATTGGAAACAACTGATAATTTAATGGAAGATCTTGGATTTGACTGGTTATTCTCCAATAAAGACAGTGATATAAGTGGTATTAAAACAGGTACGGAAGGTGGAAGCATAGGGTTTGGCGAACTAGGAGGAGCAATAAAGTTTATAGATATATTTAATGATGGTAAGAACTTACTGGATCTTACTATAAATCTTATGCAGCAGACTGAAGATCTCTCGATCTCTTCAGTGCCATCTGTAGTTGTAGTAAATGGTGAATTGGCTGAATTTAAGGTGACTAAAGAGGTAATTGTAGGGGAAATAGAAGAATCTGATGACGATAACAACAGGACAAAGGAACCTATATTTGAGGAAGCAGGAGCAATATTTAGCGTTACTCCAATTATAAGGGAAGGGTTGGATGAACCAGATACAATAATTCTTGAAATCAGCTCTGAGGTCAGTCGTTTTGATTTGGTTAAAGTGAGTACGACTCTTAATCCTAATGTGAATGAGGTGGGGACATATAATAAAGATGGTGGAGCTAAAAGGCAGAATAATATTAATACCAAGGTTCAAGTACAGGATGGAGATGTAATATTTATAGGAGGATTAAAAAACACAGATATATCAGAAACTATAAACAAGGTGCCTATCTTAGGGGATATTCCTGTGTTGGGGACTTTATTCAGGAGTACTTCAACTGAAAATAAAGTCACACAGGTATATATTCAGATAACTGCTGAGATAGTAACAGATGAAAATAAAAATACAGAGATTGATATAACTAAGTTTAAGGAAAATTCGGCAACAACAGGGGAATTGAAAAGAATCTATCCTGAATTTAAAAATTCAGAGGAAGAGGGGATAGATCTTTAAATTGAGATCAAATTTTTTCAAAGAAGAATATAAAGTCAAAAAAACCACTCCTAAAATTAGGAGTGGTTTTTTTGATGATCTTTTATAGTAATTCTATTCCTTTTTCCCTGCACTCCTCAATTATATGAGCAGGCCATGAAGATGACTGAACTTCTCCAATATGAGCTTTTTCCAAGAAATACATACATATTCTAGATTGCCCAATTCCCCCACCGACTGTAAAAGGTAGTTTTCCTTCAAGAAGTGATCTATGGAAATCCATCTCTTTTTTCCACATAGTATCTGTTTTTTCAAGTTGCTCTAGGAGAGCTTTTTTATCGACTCTTATACCCATAGAAGATAGCTCTAAAGATCTATCCAATACAGAGTTCCAGAACAATATATCTCCGTTTAATGACCAATCATCGTAGTCCGGGGCACGGCCGTCGTGACGATCTCCAGAAGGAAGTTTATCCCCAATCCCAATAATAAATACAGCACCATACTCCTTAGTTACAGCATGCTCCCTCTCTTTAGGAGTAAGTTCAGGGTATCTTTCTTCTAATTCAACAGCTGTGATATAGTGTATTTCTTCAGGTAAGCCAAGAGTAAGAACAGGATATTCTCTCTTAATATAGCTTTCTGTTTTTTTAAATGCCTTGTAGATTCGATCAACTATATTTTTAAGTTTTGTTATGTTTCTTTCCTCTTCTGAAATTATTTTTTCCCAATCCCATTGATCTACATATAATGAGTGGATCTCAGAAAGATCTTCATGTTTTCTTATGGCATTCATATCGGCATATAAACCTGTGTGAGTTTCAAACCCATATCTATATAGTGCCATTCTCTTCCATTTTGCCAATGAATGAACGATCTCTAATCTTTCTTCGTGTTCAGTTGAAAAAGAAACTGCCTTTTCAATTCCGTTCAGATCATCGTTTAATCCAGATGTACTTTTAACAAATAGGGGAGCTGAAACCCTAGTTAGGTTAAGTTCGTAAGCTAACGAGCTTTCAAAAAAATCTTTAAGTTTTTTGATTGCGATCTCTGTTTCTAATAGTGATAATTTACTTTCATACTTGTCTGTTGTTTTTTTCATGGTTGTCCTCCTGAGTTTATTTGTTTAAGATTATTAGGGTAAAAAGGTGAAATAAATTAAAAAAACCATCAAAGCATAATTGCCTTGATGGTTTCCCTTATAGTTTCATTGAGGGGTTCTAGGCATTAGCATCTTGTTTTATCACAAAATGGATCTGCCTAAAGATAACTAAATGCTATCTATATACAAATCCCCTCATATTATTATTATTATTATTATTGTTAGAAGTTATAATTAATTTAAACATAGTTCTGCTCCTTATAATCTATTTGTAAGAAGTATAAACTATTTTCTTTGTTATGTCAATAATAAATATTGTAGTGCTTAAAAAATGGTACTTAGTTAAAATTGAGTCTCTCAAACTACCTCTAATATAAGGGATAATTGTTTTTAATAACATATTATGGTATACTTTATAAGTTAAAGTCTTGAATTTTAAAGGTATATACCACTGTAAAAATCAAGAAAAAATAAAAAAATGAACAATAGATATTGTAAAAAAATAAAGTTGTAGGAAGGGATGAATAGATGTTTAAAAAATTAGATGAAGTGGCAAAAAAATATGATGAATTAAATGCATTATTAGCAACTCCAGAAGTAGCGACAGATCACAAGAGGATGATTGAGTACAATAAAGCTATAAATGATATGGAAGAGATTGTATTGAAATACAAGGAATACAGAGGGTACTTAGAAGAGTTAGAATTCATCAAAGAAAACTTAAAAGATGAAAAAGATGACGAGATGAAAGAGATGATGTTAGAGGAAAAATCAGAGATTGAAGAAAAATTACCTGAGATGGAAGAGGATATGAAAATATTATTACTTCCAAAGGACCCTAACGACGATAAAAACGTAATCGTAGAGATAAGAGGTGGAGCAGGTGGAGACGAGGCTGCTTTATTCGCCGGGGACATTTTCAGAATGTATAGTAGATATGCAGAAAGAAGAAAATGGAAGATAGAAATAATGGAAAAGAATGAAATTGGTGTAGGTGGATTAAAAGAGGTAATCTTCTTAATCAAAGGGCAGGGAGCTTACTCTAGACTAAAATTCGAATCAGGAGTACATAGAGTACAAAGAGTACCTGCTACAGAAGGGTCAGGAAGAATCCATACTTCTACAATTACAGTAGCTATCTTACCTGAAATAGATGACGTTACACAAGTTGACATCAAAACATCTGACCTTAAGATAGATACATATAGATCAGGAGGATCAGGAGGACAGCACGTTAACACTACAGACTCGGCAGTAAGAATCACTCATATGCCTACTGGAACGGTTGTTCAATGTCAAGATGGTAGATCACAATTAAAGAATAGAGAGCAGGCTATGAAATTATTAGCAGCTAAATTGTTTGAATCTGAAGTTGAAAAACAAAGATCAGAAGTTGAAGGAAATAGAAAGTTACAAGTAGGAACTGGTGCCAGATCTGAAAAAATTAGAACATATAACTTCCCACAAGGAAGAGTAACAGATCATAGAATCAAACTTACTCTTCATAGGTTAGACTATATCTTAGATGGAGACATAGATGAGATAATCGATGGATTAATCACATTTGACCAAGCAGATCAACTACAAAGTATGGTAGATTAATGAAAAATCTACTCGATATATTGAGATGGAGTGAGGAGTATTTTAAAAAATACTCCTTTTCTAAACCTCGATTAGAGGCAGAAAAGGTAATATCTCACGTTTTATCCATCGACAGGATACTGCTCTATGCAGAATATGACAGACCCCTCGTAGATGATGAGAGGGTTAAGATTAAAAGATATATATTACAGATGATAAAGAAAAAAATTGGATTTGATGAACTCCTGAAGGAAGAGAAGATAGAGTATGAAAAAAGTGAAAGTGATAAAATAGTTACAGATTTAGATAGGGATAAGATTGAAAAAAATTACAGGAAAGAATTTTTAGAGCTTTTAACTAAGAGTATAGTATATCTAAAAAAACATGGGTCTAAAGAAGCAAAATTAGATGCAGAACATGTATTTAGTTATATTTTAAAAGTTTCCAGGATGGAGATGACCCTGAATTTTGAGAGAGAAATAACAGAAGCAGAAAAAAAAGAAATTAGAAAGATGCTGGTAGAGATAGGAAAAAATAAGAGACCTCTCCAATATGTTTTAGGATTTGAGGAGTTTTATGGGTATAAATTTTATGTAGATGAATCGGTACTCATTCCACGATCTGAAACTGAATTATTGGTAGAAAGATGTATAAAATTAATGGATGAGATAGAAGAACCTAAGATATTGGATATAGGCAGTGGAAGTGGGGCTATATCGATAACTTTAGGAAAGGAACTCCCTAAATCCATGGTTTTAGGTGTGGACATCAGTGAGAGAGCTCTAAATGTAGCCAAGAAAAATAAGGCAGAAAATAATGCTGCCAATGTAAAATTTATTAAGTCTGATATATTAAGGGCTGTAGAATATAAGAAATTCAATTTGATAGTTTCTAACCCACCATATATACCTGACTATGAATATGAAGTCTTAGAGGAAAAAGTTTTGAAATATGAGCCTAAATTAGCTCTGACTGCTCCTAATAATGGCCTATATTTTTATGAGGAGATCTCTAAAAATGCTCCTGATCATTTAGTTAAAGGCGGGTATCTGGCTTTTGAAATTGGATATAATCAAGGGGAAGCAGTAAAAAAAATAATGGAAAAAAATGATTTTTTAAATGTAGAAGTATATTATGATTATGCAGAACATGAAAGAATGGTAATTGGAAAACTTAACAGATAAAATAAATTTGATTTATTCTAATTGTTATTTGTATTTTCAAAAGGTTTTGTAATTTAATTATCCATTATTAGACAGTTTAAAGCTGTCAAGGGGGAATACTATGGGAGAAATAAGGTTTGACGATTTAGAAGATGTTAAACGGTTTATAAGGGAAATATTTTATGGTAAGGATGAAAAAAGAAATGATCAGAATGAACCGCCAAGGGATGAAGATCCCAGGGGAGGAAGAAAATCATCGAAAAACCATATAAAGGGTGGATTAGGTGGAATAATAGTAATATTATTTCTTGTTTTTTTAGGAACTGGTATCTATCAAGTAGGACCAGATGAGGAGGCAGTACTTCTTAGATTTGGAAAGTACTCTAAAACTGTAGGACCTGGAATGCACTGGTATTTCCCCAGCCCAATTGGGAAAAGATATGTTGTAAAGACAACTAAAGTCTATAGAGTAGAGATAGGATTTGAAACTATTGAGGCTGGGCCGCCTGCAAGATATCAAAATATTCCAGAGGAATCATTGATGTTTACAGGTGATGAAAATATGATCGATGTAGATTTTAGTGTTCAATACAAGATCAGTAATTTAAAAGATTATATATTCAATGTAAGAGACCAGTATGAAACGATAAAGAGTGCATCTGAATCTGCCCTTAGGCAGGTTGTTGGAAGTAAGGGGATAGAGGAAACTCTGACAGTTGGAAAAGAGAGAATTCAAGAGGAAACCCGTGAAAAATTAAAGGAAATATTAGAGAGTTATGGAACCGGAATACTTATAATCGGGTTGCAGCTGCAGGATGTAGGACCACCAGAAGAAGTTATGCAAGCTTTTAAAGAGGTAGCCAATGCTCGAGAGGATAGAGCCAGGTTTATAAACGAAGCTAATGGGTATAGGAACGATATTATTCCAAATGCTCGTGGACAGGCATCTCAAATGATAAATAGAGCAGAAGCTTATAAGGAAAAAAGAATCAAAGAATCCCAGGGAGATGTAGCTAAATTTATAAAATTAAGTGAAAAATATTCATTGGGTAAAGAGGTTACAAAAACAAGGATGTATCTGGAAACTATGGAAAAAACAATGCCGGGTATTGAAAAAATAATAGTGGATCCTGAATTAAAAGGAAGTATAATAAACTTAATTGGAGGAGGTGTGGAAGCTAATGAAAAAACTAATAATTAGTATTCTAGCAATAGTTGTAATAGTATCATCTACATCTTTATTTCAAGTTTCAGAAGTTGAAAATGCCGTTGTGATTAGATTGGGAAAACCAAAAAGAGTAGTAACGGAACCGGGATTATATGGAAAAGTTCCATTTATTGATAATGTTAGATATTTTGATAAAAGGTTGTTAAACTATGATGCAGCACCTAAGGGAATTATAATTAAAGGAAAGAAAAGTATAGTAATAGATAACTATGCCAGATGGAAGATTGCAGACCCCCTATTGTTTTTACAGAGTGTACAAAATACAGCCGGAGCCCAGGCCAGATTAGATGACATTGTATATTCTGAACTTCGAAGAGAGATGGGAAAATATACTCTGTCTGAAATAATATCTTCCAAAAGAGATATCATTATGGAAAATGTAACTGAGGAAAGCAGGGAAAAAGCCAAATCTTCAGGGATTAAAATAATAGATGTAAGGATAAAAAGAGTAGAGCTTCCTAAAGAAAATGAACAGAATATCTATAAAAGGATGGAAGCGGAAAGAAATCAGCAGGCTAAAAAATATAGAGCTGAAGGAAGGGAAAAATCACTGGAAATCACTTCTCAAGCTGACCAGGAAAAGACTATAATATTGGCAGAAGCTTATAGGAAATCCGAGGAATTAAAGGGTGAAGGAGATGCAAAAGCATTGGAGATATATGCAGATGCATATAACAGAGATCCTGAATTTTATAAATTTATGAAAACATTGGAATCCTATGAGAAGATTATGGATAATAAAACTAAGGTGATATTATCTACAGATTCAGAATTATGGAAGATGTTACAAACAAAATAAGAAAGAGGTATAGAAATTGGAGAAGAAAAAAAAAGAGATTAAAGAGGAAATATTACTGTCAGATTACGACTATCATTTGCCGGAGGAGTTGATAGGACAGACTCCTACAATGCCCAGGGATCATTCTAGATTATTAGTTGTAGATAAAACTAAAAAAGAGATAGAGCACAAAAAATTCTATAATGTTTTAGACTATCTAAATGAGGGAGATGTACTGGTTCGAAATTCCACCAAGGTAATTCCTGCAAGACTTATAGGAAAAAAAGAAAGTGGAGCAGTAATGGAAGTATTTTTACTGAAAAGATTGGAATTAAACAGATGGGAATGTTTGGTAAGACGTGCTAAAAAGTTAAAGTTAGATCAGACAATAATATTTGGTGATGGCCAATTAAAGGCTACTCTAAAAGAGGTAAAGGATGATGGAAATAGAATCTTGGAATTTACTTTTGATGGAGTTTTCGAGGAGATCATCCATGAATTAGGACAGATGCCATTACCGCCATATATTACAGAAAAATTAGAAGACGGGGATAGATATCAGACTGTTTATGCCGAAAAAGGTGAATCGGTAGCTGCTCCTACTGCTGGACTTCATTTTACCGAGGAATTATTTGAAAAAATAGCCGAAAAAGGTGTAGAGATAGTAGATGTATATTTAGAAGTCGGACTGGGAACATTCAGGCCTGTTCAAACTGAAAATGTATTAGAACATAAGATGCATTCTGAAACTTTTGAAGTACCGGAAAAAACAGCAGAAGTTGTAAATAGGGCAAAGGCAGAAGGGAGAAGGGTAGTTGCAGTAGGGACAACCTCTGTAAGAACATTGGAATCAGCTACCGACAGTTGCGGTCAATTAACAGCAACTTCTGGGGATACAGAGATATTTATATATCCGGGGTATGAGTTTAAAATAGTAGATGCATTGATTACAAACTTCCATCTGCCTAAGTCGACACTGCTTATGCTGGTTTCGGCACTGTCTGAAAAAGACTTTATGTTTAGTGTCTATGAGGAAGCTGTAAAAGAAAAATATGAATTCTTTAGTTTTGGAGATGCCATGTTTATATACTAATTATACGGATAACTGGTGTATGATTAGGATAAAGATTATAGAAATAAAAATATAGAAAGAGGTAATGAAAATATGAGAATAATAGCAGGAAGTGCTAAGGGAAAAAGAATAAAATGTAGAGATGGATTTGATACCAGACCAACTACAGATAGAGTAAAGGAATCATTGTTTTCAATGATTGCTCCATATATAGATGGTGCGAAAGTATTGGATCTATTCAGTGGAACCGGGAATATAGCTTTGGAGGCAATAAGTCGTGGAGCTTCAAGAGCTGTAATGATAGAGAAGGAAAAAGATGCACTTAGAGTGATCATAGAAAATGTAAACAATTTAGGATTTGAAGATCAGTGCAGAGCATATAAGAACGAAACTTTAAGAGCTATTACAATTTTAGGGAAAAAAAGAGAAAAATTTGATATTATATTTTTAGACCCTCCATACAAAGATAACGTATGTACCAAGGTAATTGAAAAGATATCTGAAACTGGGATATTAGCTGAAAATGGATTAATAATTGCAGAACACCATATATTAGAAGATATGGAAGAAACTGTAGCTGAATTTAAAAAGGCTGATGAGAGAAGATACGGTAAAAAAGAATTGAGTTTTTATACTAGATAAAGATCTATAGATATCTGAAAAAAGAGAGAGAAAGTTTTGTAAAGGCTTTCCTCTTTTTGATTTTTTGGTAGAATGTTTCTTATTCATAGAAAAACATATTTTATAAGAAAACAACTGTACTTTTTATTTTATTTAAGAATTGTTTAGTCAAAAGTGTTATTTATTTGTTATTTTTAGTATTAAAATAATTAAATCACAATATTATTTGTTGACAAAATGTTCTGTATGCGGTATAAATATATGTAAATTAAATATCCTGAAGAGAAAAAGAGAGGAGGAGATGACTAGCTGATTAGCTAGTCCTCTCTTTTATTTTTTTTTGAAATATTGCTTTGAGAATAACTTGACAAAGTAAGAAGGGAAAAAATATAGGGGGAAAGAAAGATGAGTAATTTTTTTAAATCGGTAGGAGGAGTCATTGGTGTTGACACTAAAAATGTAGATAAGGAATACACCAGATATAAGTGGCAGGTATTTATTACAATATTTGTAGGTTATGCAATTTTTTATATAACAAGAAAAAACCTTTCATTTGCAAAACCATACTTGATTGAACAACTGGGATATACTAAACTGCAAGTTGGAGCTATAGCAGCTGGGATGCCTTTAGCCTACGGATTCGGAAAATTTATTATGGGGGGAGTATCAGATAAAATGAACCCCAGATATTTTATGGGATTCGGACTTATTTTAGCAGGGATAGTGAATATTATGTTTGGAAGTGTTCATAGTATTGTGGCTTTTACTGTTCTTTGGACTATAAATGGATGGGTTCAATCTATGGGATGGCCTCCATGTGGAAAAACAATGAAAGTGTGGTTTTCTGATGAGGAGAGAGGAACATGGATGTCTGTTTGGAATACTGCTCATAATGTAGGGGCTATGCTGATTCCATTCGTAGTAATAATAGGAGTAAGTATGTTTTCAGGAAGCTGGAGAGGACTATTTTTCCTACCAGGAATCATATCTATAATAGCAGGTATTTTGACGATGGTATTCTTGAGAGATAAACCTGAATCATTGGGGTTACCATCTGTAAGGGAGTATCATGGTGAAGTTGTAAAGGAAGAAATAAAGATTAAAAGTAAGAGAAGTTCTAAACAAATATTTATAGAAGACATCTTAAAAAATAAGGTTCTTTGGTCTTTAGCACTATCAAATGCTTTTATCTATTTTCTTAGATATGGAACGTTGGACTGGATCTCTGTGTACTTAGTTCAATACAAGGGGATTAATATGAAGGATGCAGGATTCTCATTTTTCATGTTTGAATTTGCAGCAATACCAGGGACTATCTTATTGGGATGGATATCTGATAAAGTTTTCAAAGGTAGAAGAACACCTCTAATTATGTTATGTTTATTATTGTCAGCAGTATTAGTAACAACTTATTGGATGACCGACAATATGATAATAATAAATATCGCAATCTCATTAATAGGGGCTTTAATCTATTTCCCGGTAGCAGCTATAGGTATAGCAGCGGTGGATATTGCCAAAGATGACAGTGCTGGAATGTCGGCAGGGTGGACAGGGTTATTTGGTTACTTTATAGGAGCCACAGGTTCTGAATTAGGTGTAGGATATGTTTTGGACAACTATTCATGGAACGTATATTTTATGATGTTAATAGCTTCAGCGATAATAGCTATGCTACTTTTAATACCTGCATGGAACTCAGGTAAAAAGAACTAGAAAATCAGAAAGTATAGGTAGCTCCTAAACCTATCATACTGGAATTGCTCCCTTTTATAAGGGGGCTTTTTTTTATGTTGTCTGAAAAGGCTTCGATATAATAATATGAAAATAAATCAACATTTCTACTCAGACTATAGGCTATTACAGTGGTGAATCTTATAGCACTGCCAAATCCATCTATATTATGAGATGGAATGTCAAAATCAGCAGATATAGAGGTACCGAAATATCGGTTGGTATAGGAGTTACTCATCATCTCATAGCTTAAAAAACCAAGGACAATAAATTTTTTAAAGGGGATACCTCCTAAAATTCCTATAGATGCAGTATTTTCATCACTATTTCCGCGAATGTTATGATCGATTCCACCAGTTAAAAGAACATAACCAACTTGGTAACTGCCTCCAACCCCTATCATGACAGGATTATCCTCATCGGAAATGTCCTTCAGATAAGAATTAAAATCTTCATCTGTATGACCGGCAAATCTATATTCAGCAGTAAAATTTAAATTTAATTTATTGCCTTCGTAGAAGGTATATCCGTTATAGATACCTCCAAATGTATAAAAATTATTGTATTTAGCATTTATTAAGGGGACTACAGTGGAATAGGAAGATTTATCATTTAATCGCGGCTCAATGGCTGATGCGGCAAATCCAAGGGAAATAAACTTTTCCCTTTTTTTTTCATGCTCTTCTGTCATTCCCCGGATAAATGCATAGTTATTGGCTCCATCCTTGTCTATATAGATCATGAGTCGATTAACTGCAGGATCTAAAAAGGATATAGAGAAACTTTTTATAGAGATAAAAAATATCAAAGTGATAAAATTAAATTTTTTCATACTTACAACTCCCATTATATATTTATAGTGAGCCTAATAATGTTAGGATCGGTTTAAAAATTATTAAATCTATTATTGAATTTATTGTGTAAGAAAGTTAAAGATCTAATAATAGATGAGGTTAAATTTTATTGTAATATAGTTTATCATAAAATTTAAAAATTAAAATATATATTATAGTTTAGTATTGTATAATAGAGATAAGGACATAAAATTAGGAGTATTTACATATGAGATTTTTAATAACTGGGGATTTTTTTAAGAATGTACCTAAGGAAAAGATAAAGCAGGTTAAAGAGAGGATACAGTATTTTTATAGGGAAATATCGAAAAACAAAAAAAAGATATTTGAGATACCCAAAGGATTTTGGGTTAAGAAACTCAGGGAAAATTTATATGAGTTCAGGGTAAATAGCGGCGACAGGGTATTATTTGAATTTAAAGATATTAAACGGGCAGGATATGGAGAAAAAGTATTGGTACTGCTGTTGTTTTCAACTCATGATCTGGCAGTAAAAAGCGGAATGCGTCAAAATAAAATTGAAAGTTTAAAGGTCGAAAAATTAGAGATCGAAAAGAATTATGAAAGCTCAAGTGAAAGGTTAGAGGAAGATTTAGATATTATATACAATAAAATAAATTCAAAGATAGTATATGAGATCACTTCTGATGAAAATCTTTTGGAATTTATTAAAAATGAGGATGAATACACATATTATTATCTAAATGATGAGCAGTATGAAATTTTAAACAGTGAATTTCCACTGTTTTTAAAGGGAAGTGCTGGAAGTGGTAAAACTACAGTGGCCATCAGGAAAACTCTGGAATTGGAGGAACGGCAGGATTTAAAGGTGGGATATATAACATTTACCCAGCCTTTAAAGGAAAAAGCCCATGAAATGTATGAAAAGTTTAGAGATCCTAGTTGTGAAAAGATGGTTGAATTTTACTCTTTGGAGGAGTTGTATGAAAAACAACTGAAGGAAAAACCCGTGGGATTGAAAATCTTTGAAAAATTTATCTATGAATATAATCCAAGTATTCCTAAAGGTATTGAACATTTGGAGTTATACCAGGAAATCAGGGGAACAATAAAGGGAAGTATGGGAGCCAAGGGGGCAGGGAATTGGGATAGAGACTTAAAACAAGAACTTATACCCCGGGAAGATTATTTGGTGCTGAATAAGAAATATACAGTCTATAGGGAAGAGATAAGAAAAGAGATATACAAAATCACCCTTATTTACCAGAGCTGGCTCACTGAAAGAGGCTATATGGATGAAAATGATCTGGCACGAAGGGTGACGTTGAGGGGGAAAGAAATTTTTGATTGTATAATCTGTGATGAGGTACAGGACTTAACTGAGATTGAGATATATATGCTGAAAAAATTGGTAAAAAACGGAGAAAATTTATTGCTGTCTGGAGATATTCATCAGATAATAAACCCAACTTATTTTAGTTTTTCCAGGGTGAAGTCATTGTTTTACAAGGGAAAATATATAGAGAAACAGCTGGGGAAAAATTACAGAAGCCAAAAAAAAATAGTGGATCTGGCTAATAAACTGAGTGATCTCAGAGGAGAATATATCGGAAAGTTAGGAGAAGATTATAAGGAAGCTTCGATATTAGAAGGAGAAGACATATATATCTATAAAAAAGACAACGACTTTTTGAAAAAGTTGGAGGAAAATACAGCTATAATCTTAGTTCCAACTAATCAAATTAAAGAAGCTCTGAGGATGGAATTACCCAAAATAGCAAATAAAATACTGACAGTCCAGGATATAAAAGGGCTGGAATTTGATTCGGTTGTGCTCTATAACTTTGCAACAGAGTTAAAAAAATATTGGGAGATTATTTTTTCTGGGAGGGCTAAAACAAATCAGCTCTACAGATATTATTTTAATCTGCTGTATGTAGGCTTAACTCGTGCTAGAAAAAGACTTCTCCTTATGGAAGAAAATGAAGAGGTCTGCCTGTTAAAGGAGTTAAAAAGCTATTTGATTCCTATGACGGTTGAAGGAAAGAGAGATTTTACTTTAAAAAGTGGAGAATTAGATTTTTTAAAAGAGGGAAAAGAATTTTTGAGTCAAAAATTATTTTCAGAAGCAATTGCTGCATTTAAAAAAGCAGGAGCTAAAAAATATATAAAGAAAGCTGAAGATGAATTGGCAGCCGATGAATTCTTTAATGAGCATAAT
The DNA here is from genome assembly GCA_024628785.1 of Fusobacteria bacterium ZRK30. NCBI lineage: Bacteria > Fusobacteriati > Fusobacteriota > Fusobacteria bacterium ZRK30. Next base: position 287,959 of record CP102405.1, on the reverse strand, counting down.
GATGAGAAAACTATAGAGTATATTGTAAATAACGATGATTCATTATCTCGTTGTCTGGAAAAATATGTAGTAACGGATAAGATTGGTGATTACGCATTTGAAAAAAAATATTATGAAACAGCAAAAAAATATTATGAAAAAAGTGAAAATTATGAAAAACTCTCACAATTATTTGAGATGGAGGGGGAATTAGAAAAAAGTTTTGAATACGCAATTAAATCAGAGGTAACCCCACTAATAAAAAGGCTGAAGCAAGAGTTGGAAAAGAATGATGCAGCCTTGGATATAGCTAATGAAGTGAGAGTTTTATCGGATAAAAAAATAAATTCTAAGAAATTTTCCTTAGTTGAGTTTGAAAATTTAGATAAAAAATATATAATGAGGAAACAGCAAAAAAATATAGGGGATATCTTGGTAATATTAAAGGATAGATTTAAGTCTAAAAGTAAAGATTCAAAAAAACATAGTGTAAAATCTCCTACCAAACTATTGATCAAACTCTACCATATAGATGGAGGAAAAAATGGAATCAACTATTTGATGGAAAATTATTCCAGTCAATTGAATATAAAAACCATTATATCCATTTTAGATGACGGAGATATTGTAGAAAAATATATATCTAAGTGTAAGAAGAAACCTAAATTAGATGATTTGTTACTCCTTGCATGTGAACACAAGAAGGTAAAAAATATGAAAAAAATCATTCAGTTAGGAGGAGATATAGAGGTCAAATCTGAAGATGGTCTGACTCCACTAATCATAGCCATAAAGAATAAAGACCTGGAGATGGTAAAATTATTGGTAGGTAGTGGTGCTGAATTAGGAGAGGTCTCAGATGAAAAAAACAAGTTGAAAATTACTCCGTTAATCTACTCTATAGCAGAAGATGAGTTTGATATATTTAAATATTTAATAGATAAAGGGACAGATATTGAACTGCATAACCCTATTTATTATGGGGTGGTCTATAGAAATAAACCTATGATTAAAGCATTGCTGGATAAAGATGTAAAGTTAGATGTGGAAGTAGAAGGAACCACACCCCTTATATCAGCAGGACTGTCAAAAGACTATGAGATAATGAAGATGTTGATAGAGAAAGGTGCAGATCTGGATTATGCAGCAGGGACAACTACTCCTATGATGAATATAATACAAAATAATTATGTGGAAGGGATGAAGTTATTTTTAGAAAAAGGTTATATATTAAAAGATCAAGATCTTGAGATTTTATCTCTAAAAGGTAGTATTGAACTGTCAAAACTGGTTTTAATGTATAATTTAGGATATAATTATATTGAAAGAATAGAGAAAGATATAACTCGTATAAAAAATAGACGGGATATAGAAAAAAAGCTGGATCTGTTAAAAAAAATAGAGAAAAGATATGATTTTAAGGAATACAGGAAAATAGTAGAAGAGGAGGCATAGAAGATGGCAAAAGCAAATACTTTTGAAGAAAATATAAGTGAGATAGATGAGATAATATCAAAATTAGAAAGCGGGATGGATTTGGATGAATCCATGAAAGAATATGAAAAAGCAATGAAATTGTTGACTAAATCAGGTGCTATACTGGAAAAAGCAGAGGGAAAAGTAAAGAAGGTAATGGAGAAAAATGGTGAAATAATAGTAGAAGATTTTGAGTAGGAGGGGAATGATGAAGGAATACTTAAAGGAAAGAAGGACACTGGTAGATCTGGTTATTGAAGAATACCTAAATGAGATAAAATATCCAAAAGTTATAGCTGATGGGATGAAATATTCTGTATTGAATGGTGGAAAGAGACTGAGACCTATCTTACTTTTGATGACATTGGATCTATTAGGAGTTCAGGAGAAAAATGGGCTGCCTATGAGTGTAGCTATAGAGATGATCCATTCTTATTCATTGGTTCACGATGATCTGCCGGCTTTAGACAACGATGATTATCGAAGGGGAAAATTTTCAACTCATAAAAAGTTTGGAGAGGCAGAAGCTATATTAATAGGAGATGCACTCCTAACCCATGCCTTTAATTTGATAACGAGAGAAGATCTTGAACCGTCTAAAGTAGTGGAGATGGTTAAACTAACTTCTGATTATGCAGGGGTAAATGGGATGATTGGCGGACAGATGGTGGATATAGAATCTGAGGAGAAAGAGATAGATCTTCCCACACTGCAATATATTCATACCCATAAAACAGGGAAATTATTGATGCTGCCCATAGAATGCGCTTGTATAATTGCAGGGGCAGAACCTGAGAAAAGGGAAGTTTTAAAAAAATATGCAGAATTAATTGGGTTAGCCTTCCAGATAAAGGATGATATTTTGGATATCGAGGGAACTTTTGAGGAGATTGGAAAACCAGTGGGAAGCGACAGGGAACTATTGAAATCTACCTATCCTTCAATTTTTGGGATGGAGAAAACTAAGGAAATCCTGGTTGAAAAAGTAGAAAAAGCCAAGCAAATAATGTTTGATGTTTTTGGAGACGAGGCAAAATGGCATATGGAATTGGCTGATTATATAGGAAATAGAAGAAAATAGTGCAAGGGATCACAAGCTGTGATCCCTTGTTTTTTTGACAAAAGGTTTGATGTGAAAACTATATCTAAATCATCAAAAATTAAAATGTTTTAATCTGTTACAGAACACTTATTGTGGTTATTGGACTCTAGGAGAGGTGTATTTTTTTTTTTGAAATATTCTAATTAATTCTTGACGTAATATAAAAAATATGTGAATATATAACTGTGCAAAGATTCACTTAGATGAAAAAATGGGGGTATAAACATAGGATGTTTAAATTTAAGGGGGTGAAAATTTAATGAGTATGAAAAATTTCAAGTTTGTTCTGAAAATGGCTGTAGGAGCTCCTTCTAAATCAATTGTAGAGATAGATGATGAAGTGAAAAGAGGTCAGTGTATAGCTGAACCAATTTCATTAGGATGTAAAATACACTCAAGTGTGAACGGTGTAGTGAAAAAAATAACCGATTCTTATATAGAGATTCAACAAACCGAAGAAAATTCAAATGATCATTTAAAAATAAAAGAATGTGAAAGTATTTCTGAATATGCATTTGAAGCAGGAATAGTAGGATCAGGTGGGGCAGGGTTCCCAAGTCACGTTAAATTATCTACAAAATTAAATGGAGGTTATGTACTAGCCAATGCTGCTGAGTGCGAACCTGTATTATCTCATAATGTAGAGTTAATGGAAAAAAATCCGGAAATTGTAGTAAAAGGTGTTAAATATGCCATGGAATCTACAGGATCTGAGATGGGTTATATTGCTATGAAGCCTAAGTATCTTAAAGCTGCCATGGCTATTGGTAAAGTTTTGAAAAACTATGAAAATATAGAGATAAAATGGTTACCAAATATGTATCCTGCTGGAGATGAAAGAGTAATTGTCAGAGAAGTTCTGGGAATTGAATTGCAACCAGGAGAACTACCATCTAAAGCAAATGCTGTAGTATTTAATGTAGAAACGTTAAAGAACTTAGTGTTGGCTGTAGAAGATAGAAAACCTGTCATCGACAAAGATATTACAGTAGGTGGAAGAGTAGTAAATGCTGAAAAAGGTAAAGTTTTCTCAGATGTTCCAATTGGAGCAACTGTAAAAGAATATATTGAAAAAAGTGGTGGCTATATACTTCCTTACGGAGAAATAGTTGCTGGAGGTCCATTTACTGGAAGCGCTATAACTGAAGATACATCAATAACTAAAACTACAGGTGGAATATTAGTGGCAATGCCGTATCCAAAAGATACGAGAAAAGTCGGAATAATTGCTTGTGAATGTGGAGCTGGTGAGGAAAGATTAACCGAAATAGCTCACGGTATGGGTGGAGAAGTAGTAGCAGAAGCCAAGTGTAAGAGGATGGTAGAAGTTAATGGAAGATACAGATGCGATAAGCCGGGAATTTGTCCAGGGCAAGCAGAAAAAGTATTGTTTTTAAAGAGTCAAGGTGCAGAAGTAATAATAACAGGAACTTGTGAAGACTGAACGAATACAGTAATGACTGTAGCTCCTAGGTTGGGAGTACCTGTATATCATAGCACAGACCACATACTTCGTGGTGCAAGACACAAAATTTATAGAAGTAAGAAAAAATAAATTATATATATATAGAGTTAACTTTTATGTTGATTCAATCTTAAAAGAAAATCAGGAGGGAAAAATGTCAATCACTGTAGAAACTGCAAAAGAACATGCAATGGATCACGCTGTAAGTTGTTGTAGATTTGAGGCTGGAACAATAATCGAGCCTTCAAACTTAGAGGACCCAGCAATATTCTTCGACTTAGAAGAGTCAGGGTTATTAAAATTTGATGAAAATACATTAAAAATCGGTGAGGTTTTAGGAGCAAAATTAATTAAAACCGCAGAAGCGTTAACACCATTAACAGCTGATATGTTAGAGGGATTAAACGTTCAAACTGAAGAGGTAAAGGAAGAAGTTAAGGAAGAAATAGTAGGAACACCAACAGCAACTACTGAAGCTGCAGCTCCTGCTCCAATGACAACATCATTAAATGGTGGAATGTTAAAAATTCACATAGGTGAAGGGAAAGACATCAACTTAGAAATCCCAATGTTTGGAACTCAAGCAGCATCTACTTCAGCAACAACTGCACCAGCTGCACAAGTTGTAGAAGTAAAAGAAACTGCAGCAGCTACTGAAAATGCAGCTGTATTACCTGAAAAAAAATTAAGAACTTTAACTAAAAAGCATTTTAAAATAGAAAACGTAGTATTCGGAGACGAAACTAAGATAGAGGGAACGACTCTTACTGTAAGAAAAGATATAGCTCCTGAAGCTGTAGAAAGTCAAGAATTAGTAACAGCTATGACTGTAGAGATCATTACTCCAGCTGAGTATGACACTTACAGTGAGACAATCATGGACGTTCAACCAATAGCTACAAAAGAAGAAGATAACTTCTTAGGAACAGGAACTACAAGAGTAATCGACGGTGTTATCGTAATGGTAACAGGTGTAGACGAAGATGGAGTACAAATAGGAGAATTCGGATCATCTGAAGGAATCTTGTCTGAAAACATCATGTGGAATAGACCTGGATCACCTGATAAAGGGGATATCTTCATCAAAACTACAGTTACAATCAAAGCTGGAACAAACATGGAAAGACCTGGTCCATTAGCTGCACATTCAGCAAGTGATTTCATCACTCAAGAGATCAGAAATGTATTAAAGAAAGCTGACGAAACTTTAGTAACAGAAACTGAAGAGTTAGTTCAATTCAGAAGACCTGGAAAGAAAAAAGTAGTAGTAATCAAGGAAATCATGGGACAAGGTGCAATGCATGACAACATCATTTTACCAACTGAACCAGCAGGAATCATGGGTGGAAGACCAAACGTTGACTTAGGAAACTTACCAATCGTTTTATCTCCATTAGAAGTATTAGATGGAGGAGTTCATGCATTAACTTGTATCGGACCTGCATCAAAAGAATGTTCTAGACATTACTATAGAGAGCCATTAGTAATTGAAGCTATGAACGACCCTGAAGTAGATTTATGTGGTGTTATATTTGTTGGAAGTCCACAAGTAAACGCTGAAAAATTCTATGTATCTGAGAGATTAGGTATGACTGTTGAAGCTTTAGACGTAGACGGAGCTATCGTAACAACTGAAGGATTTGGAAATAACCATATCGACTTCGCAAGTCACATTGAGCAAATCGGAATGAGAGGAATGAAAGTAGTAGGAATGTCATTCTCTGCAGTTCAAGGTGCATTAGTTGTAGGAAATAAATATATGGAATACATGGTAGATAACAACAAGTCTGAAGAAGGAATTGAAAACGAAGTACTTGCTTGTAACACTTTATGTAAAGAGGACGCTTTAAGAGCTCTTGGAATGTTAAAGTCAGCTATGGACGGTTCAGAAGTTAAAGGACCTGAAAGAAAGTGGAATCCAAACGTTAAAGAGTTAAACTTAGAATCTGTAGAAGCTCACTTAGGAACAAAAATAGACAGAGTTTTAAATGAAACTTCTATCCCTATGAGTGAAAAAAGAACAGAAAAATTAAAAACAAAGTAGGTTTTAATTATGAAATATGGAGATAGATTAATAAAGATGCAAGGAGTTATAGTAAAGCTATCTGAAGGTGGCGTATCTATGGACTTAAAAGGTAGATTAGGGCATTTAACTGTTCCTATGAGAATGTTAATTACTGACTATGACCTGAAAGTAGGTCAAGAAGTAGAATTTAATATGAGTTTTCCAGAAGTAATGTCTGGAGAAGTAAATGAAAAATATGTAAGTAACTTAGAGAAAAATAAAAGAGGAGGAAAATAGAATGGCAATAAAAGGTATGCAATCTGAAATATTTGTACCGATCACTCCTAAGTCTGTTTGGACGCCAGTAACTAAGCCTTTAAATGAAATGAAAATAGGTTTAGCAACTGCAGCAGGAGTACATTTAAAATCACAAGAAAGATTTAATTTTGCTGGAGATTTCACATATAGATTTATTCCAGGAGATGCACCTACATCTGATATGATGGTATCTCATGGTGGGTATGACAACGGAGACGTAAACAAAGACGTTAACTGTATGTTCCCAGTGGATCCATTAAATGAGTTAGTAAAAGATGGGTACATCAAAGGTGTGGCTAATGTTCACGCTGGATTCATGGGTGGAGGTGGAAACCAAGAGAAATTTAAAAATGAAACTGGTCCTGCCATCGCTGCAAGATTTAAAGAAGACGGAGTAGACGCTGTAGTATTAACTGCTGGCTGAGGGACTTGTCACCGTTCTGCTGTATTAGTACAGAGAGCGATTGAGGAATCGGGGATTCCTACAATAATTGTAGCAGCATTACCACCAGTTGTAAGACAAACTGGAACACCAAGAGCAGTAGCACCAAATGTACCAATGGGAGCCAATGCAGGAGCACCAAATGATCATAAGATGCAACTAGAGATTTTAAAGGCAACTTTAGAAAACTTAGTGGAAATACAAACACCAGGTAAAATTGTACCATTACCATTCGAGTATATCGCAAAGGTATAAGTAGGGTTTTTAAAGGAGTAAGATATGAAGAGCTTAAAAAGGCGTAAATTGCAAATAAAAGCTTTTCACATAGAAGAAGTGGTTTTTTCGGAAGCCACTTCAATCTTTAATCATGTTTTATCTCTAGGGGATGAATTCAAAACTTCGGAGATAAAATGTGGATTAGAGTATGTGAAAGAATTGAAGATCGAAATAATAAAACCAAATGAAAAAGATAAGTTTGTTAATTCTATTATGGATTTTATTCCTATCTCAACAAAGGTATTAGGGAACATAGGTGAAGGAATAACCCATACATTAACAGGTGTAAGCGTTATGATAACAGGTGTAGATGAAGATGGAGTCCAGGTTGCAGAATTCGGATCTTCAGAAGGAATATTATCGGAGCAAGTAGTATTTGGAAGGGCAGGAACTCCTCGAGATACAGATATAATTATTCATTTAGACTTAACTCTAGTATCAGGTGGAGCTAAAACAAGAGAAGGAATAGACCAGTGCCATGAAATATGTGATGATCTTATTCAAGGAATAAGAAAAAAATTAAAAAATTTAAATGGTAGAAGTTGCACAGAAGTATGTGAATTTTTTGACGAGATAAAACCAGGAGCTAAAAAAGTAGTTATACTAAAGCAAGTTGCAGGACAGGGAGCTATGTATGATACAAGACTTTTTTCTAGAGAACCGTCTGGATTTTCAGGAGGAAAATCTATAATTGAATTATACAATATGCCTGTACTATTAACTCCAAACGAATATAGGGATGGAGCTATTAAGGCTATGCATTAGGAGGAATTATTATGGGAATTGGACCTTCAACAAAGGAAACAACACTGCATCATTTTAGAGATCCATTATTAGATATTGTTTCTAAAGATTCGGATATAGATCTATTGGGAATAATATTAGTGGGCACTCCACAATTAAATGAAGAGAAAAATTTTGTAGGTAAAAGAGCTGCAAATTTAATTGAAGCTATGAGAGCTGATGGTGTTATTTTTTCACTGGATGGATGGGGAAATAGTCATGTTGATTATGAAAATACCATGAGAGAGATCGGTGAACGAGAAATACCAGTAGTTGGAATGAGTTTTGTGGGAACACAGGCAGAATTTGTAGTTAAAAATAAATATATGGATACTATAGTCGATATAAATAAAAACGAAAATGGTATTGAAACAGAAGTTGTTGGAGAAAACAACATGACTTACTTAGACGCAAAAAAAGCTTTGGCAATGTTAAAGCTTAAAATAAGAAGGGGGAACAAAGAATGAAAATCAACAAACAGATAATAGCTGTAGATTCACACACAATGGGAGAACCGACTAGAATAATCATCAGTGGAGTACCAAAAATCCCTGGAAAAACAATGGCAGAAAAGAAGAGTTATTTAGAATCAAACTTGGATGATGTAAGAACATTAGCTATGCATGAACCTAGAGGTCACGCTGATATGTTTGGATCAATCATAGTAACTCCTACAATAGATGAAGCTGATTTAGGAATAATCTTCATGGACGGAGGAGGTTACTTAAACATGTGTGGTCATGGAACTATCGGTGCGATGACAGTTGCAGTTGAGATGGGAATGGTAGAAGTTACAGAACCATATACAGATATCACAATGGAATCTCCTGCAGGATTGATAAAGGGTAGAGTTAGAGTAGAAGACGGGAAAGCTTTAGAAGTATCATTTACTAATGTACCGGCATTTTTACATAAAGAGGGCGTTAAAATAGATGTAGATGGAATAGGAACGCTTACTTTAGATGTTTCGTTTGGAGGAAGTTTTTTCGCTATATTAGAAGCGTCTCAATTAGGATTAGATATCTGCCCGGCTAATACAAATAAGTTATGCGAATTAGGTGTTAAAATATTAAAAGCTGCAAATGAGCAAATTACAGTAAAGCATCCTGAATTAGATCATATTAAGACAATTGATTTAGTAGAGATGTATGGACCGGCAAAGAGTGAAGATGCGACATTACAAAATGTAGTGGTATTTGGAGAAGGTCAAGTAGACAGATCACCTTGTGGAACAGGAACATGTGCTAAGATGGCTACTTTATTTACAAAAGGAAAGTTAGCAAAAGGGGAAAGATTTGTTTATGAAAGTATAATTGAAACTAAATTTATCGGTGAAATATTAGAAACTTCTGAAAAAGACGGAGTAAAATATGTAACTCCACAAATTACAGCAAGTGCATACATTACTGGAGTAAACCATTTATATGTAGATCCAACAGATCCATTGAAATACGGATTCTCACTGAAGTAAAAAGTAACAAAATAAAATAAAATCAAAGAGGAGGAAAAAATTATGGTACAAATATTACTGGGGATTTTAGGAATTATGGCTATTTGGTATTTAGTTGTTTTTGCTAAAGATTACAAAGAGTTTAAAATGAATAACGCTGGGGTAGATGAAGGCAGTACAGCAGCACATGCAGGAATAGGTTTTGGGGTAAATTTCTTTGATACTTTAGGTATTGGTGGATTTGCACCGATGACGGCACTTTTTAAGCAGTTTAACTTGGTTCATGATAGAATTTTACCAGGAACTTTAAATACAGCAATGACTATTCCTGTAATAGCAGAAGCTTTTATATTTATAAAAAAAGTTGAAGTTGAACCGATAACATTGATATCGATGTTAGTAGCAGCAACTTTAGGTGCTATAGTTGGAGCAGGTTTTGTATCTAAATTAGATGAGAAAAAAGTGCAGCTATACATGGGATCAGCATTAATAATTGTGGTATGTATAATGGTCGCTCAACAATTTGGATTAATCCAAGGTGGAGGAACAGCCGTAGGACTAACTGGAATTAAATTAGTTATAGCTGTAGTAGGAAACTTTATACTAGGAGTTTTAATGACTTTAGGAATAGGTCTATATGCACCTTGTATGGCTTTAGTATATGCTCTAGGTTTAAGTCCTTTAGTAGCATTTCCGATTATGATGGGATCTTGTGCATACCTTATGCCGGCAGGAAGTGTAAAGTTTATTAAAGCTGGAGCTTACAATAGAAAAGCAACTTTAATGAATATTATATTTGGTGTTATAGGAGTAACTGTTGCTGCTTACTTAGTAACAGGATTATCTATAGCAATCTTGACTAAAGTAGTTATAGCAGTAGTATTATATACAGCTATTAAATTATTAAGAGATTCTAGAAAGCCTGTTTCAGTAGCAGCTTAATCTAATCTACAAGTTGATTGGACATAGTTCAATTTAATTAAACCTTCCCAGTTATTAGAGGTACAATCTATTAACTGAGGAAGGTTTTTTTTATTAAAAATCCTATCTTTTTTACGAACTAAAACATATTTTTGTATAATATAACATCCACATTAATAAGTATAACATATAAATATATTTTATACTATATTTATTATATGGAAATTTTATAGAAGAATTAAGTATATAAATCGATCAAAAAATTAAGATATGTAAGAAAAAAATAAAAATTTTTAAGGAAACTTATGTCTGATGAATATAATAAAATGAAAATAATAAATTTTTTTCGTTTTTTCTTTCCTAAAAAAATATAAAAGAAAAGCCCTCCTAAGTGTGTGACTATTACAGTTAGGATGGCTTTTCTTTATTTGAAATCTACAATTTCAAATTTTTTTAACAAAAAATCATTTTTCCGATATAAGTGTACAATAATTGCTCATAAAAAGATGAAAAAATGATCTTTTTTTCATCTTTTTGTTGACTTTTGTGGTGGAAACGGGTTATATTGAGATGTGAAAAATTTTAATATATTCTCAAGGGGGAAGCATGTCAGTAAAAGTAGCAATAAATGGTTTTGGAAGAATTGGAAGGTTAGCGTTAAGAATGATGGAAGATAATCCCGAATTTGAAGTAGTGGCAATAAATAGTATGAGTGGGGCGGAGACAGCGGCATACCTATTAAAATATGATACTGCTCAGGGAAGGTTCAAAGAGGATTTAATAAAGCATACTGAGAACAATATAATGATAGATGGAAGAGAAGTAGCTGTATTCACAGAAAGGGAAGCTGTAAATTTACCATGGGGAAAATTAGATGTAGATGTAGTTTTAGAGTGTAGCGGATTTTATACTTCAAAGGAAAAATCACAGGCTCATATAGATGCAGGAGCAAAAAAAGTAGTTATATCAGCACCAGCTTCTGGAGATATGAAAACAGTTGTATATAATGTAAACGATGATATCTTAGATGGAAGCGAAACGATAATATCGGGAGCATCTTGTACAACAAACTGTTTAGCTCCAATTGTAAAAGTTTTAGATGATGAATTTGGAGTAATCAGAGGATATATGACAACGGTTCATGCCTTTACAAACGATCAAAATACCCTGGATGGATCTCACAAAAAAGGAATCCACTCAAGAAGAGGTAGAACAGCAGCAGGAAATATGGTTCCTACAACAACAGGAGCAGCAACAGCTTTAGGTAAAGTAATTCCACATCTGGATGGAAAATTAGGAGGGGCAGCCATAAGAGTTCCTGCTGTAACAGGTTCTTGTGTAGACCTGATGGTTAGACTAAAAAAGACTGTTGAAGCAGAGGATATTAATAGAGCGATGAAGGAAGCCGCTAACGAAACATTGGGATATACAGAGGATCCCATCGTTTCTTCAGATTGCATAGGGATGCACTATGGATCTTTGTTTGATGCACAGTGTACAACTGTTATGACAGTAGACGGGCATCAGATAATAAAAGTTTTGGCTTGGTACGACAATGAGATGTCTTACACTGCCCAATTAGTTAGAACTTGTAAAAAAATATCAAATATATAAAAATTATTACCTCCTAACTATACTGTTGTATAGATGGGAGGTTTTTATTATATGAAATTTGTGGTATATCTTATATTAGGAGGTGATTTTGATGAAGAAAATAGTGTTGGCAGGTGGATGTTTTTGGGGTGTAGAAGCTTACTTTAAAAGAGTAAAGGGAATCTTGGCTACTAAATCAGGTTATGCCAATGGAATAACGAAAGAGGTTACCTATGAGGAGGTCTGTACTGGGAAAACAGGGCATGTAGAGGCATGTTATTTGGAGTATGATGAAAAGATATTACCATTAAGGATGATATTAAATCATCTGTTTAGAATAATAGATCCTACTTCATTGAATAAACAAGGGGGAGATATCGGTACCCAGTATAGAACGGGGATATATTATATGGAGTTAGAAGACAGAGAAGCTATAGAACAATATATAGAAGATCAGAGGAACAGTTATTCAAAGGCTATAGTTGTAGAGGTAGAGAGATTAGATGAGTTTCATGATGCTGAGAAGTTCCATCAGGAATATTTAGAGAAAAATCCAAGTGGATATTGTCATATAAATTTTTCACTTTTAAAAGATGAGGAAAGGCAGGAGCCGGTTAGGAAAAAATAAGATTGTTCTGATAACATCAATGTTTGAAAACGCTCTTTTTCATTTGTCTTATGGTAGTTCAGATGGTATAATTTATATCATTCTAATAATCAATTATATTAAGAGCAAAAATAAAATTATTACATATAAAGGTAGAGAATACAAGTGTAGGGGGAGAAAATGCATCTAATAAAAAAAGAACTTATAGTAGAAAAAAAGTTTATGGATGAATCTGTACAGTATATAAAAAGAGCGTTTTTGGATCAGGATGACAGGATATTTTTATACGCTACTAACAAGGGAAAAGATTTGGAAAAGATAGAACTTTCGGATTTAAGAGCCAGTCTGGATGCCAGAGTAGTGAAATTAAGTGATTCTCTTGGTTATCATGATCTATTTGGACACACCAATGAGGAAAAACTAGAAAAACTTAAACATCCTTTTGAAATTTTAGATGAAATTGAAGGGATGTTAAGGGGAGAATAAAGGTTAGAAATAAGTAAGGTATAAAAAAGGGGAAAACTGAATTACAGTTTTCCCTTTTTTATACCTTACTTATGGTTTTTTCCAGCTTCAGTTAATTTGAAACCAGCTTCAGTTTTTTCAATAAGTCTGTTTTTTAATAGTCCACCGATAGCTCTTTTAAAAGCTTTTTTACTGAGTCCAAATTCTCTTTTGATATCTTCAGGAGAACTCTTATCACTGATAGTTAATTTTTTATGGTAGTTAGTCTGAATACTCTCTAAGATCATAGAAGCGTCCTTATCCATCTGTACATGAGCCAGTAATCTAGGACTAAGGTCAACTTTTCCATCTTCTCTAGTTCTGATTACACGAGCTTCTATTTCATCTCCTACTTTATAGTTACCAAAGAATTCGTTGTTAGGAATAAGTCCGTAATATCTATCTTCTATAGCTACAAATATACCGATCTCAGGAACTACTCTATATACTGTACCTACTACCAATTCATTTTTTTCTAAGTCAAAGTTAGGTAATAAGAACTTATATACGTTCATAGTAGCAGAAACTCTGCCTTTTTTATCCTCGAATAATCCTACTAAATAAGTTTTTCCGATCTCTACTCTGCATTCCTCCTGACCCTTTGGTAAAAGAAGGTCTTTAGATAATCCCCAATCTAAAAATGCACCGAATGGAGCTATGTCTACAACTTTCAACTTTGCCATGGTTCCAGCTACAGCGAAACTAGCTTCAAATGTAGCTATTAATCTATCTTCAGAATCTCTATATATGAATACGTCTACAACGTCTCCCTCTTGGATGTTTTTTCCTTCTATCTGATTGTTTGGCAACAAGACATTGTCATCTGTGTTTCCAGTTTCAGCATCAAGGTAAGCTCCGATAGTTGAGATGTTATTAACAGTTAATTTTTGTCTTTTTCCCATCTTGATTATTGATTGTTTAGGTGTTACCTCTTCCATTATTTCATTGTTTATTGTTACTTTACTCATTGTTATCTCCTCGTTAAATTCAAAATACGCCACTATATTTGCCAAATGCTACCTATTATTATACCATATATTTCATAAAATACTAAATATATTTATTTTTGGTAAGGCTAAAAGGTGTTGAAGTTAAGAATAAGAGGTTATTTTATGATTTTTAATTTTTGAGGAGTTGAAAAAATTAGTGGGTATATTTAAGGGTTAGAATGAAGTAGTTAACTACAAGAGTTTGTTATGAATTTTGGTTGGGGTAATTATACAGTTTTTGCCACATTCCTTAGCCTTATACATGAGATCATCAATTAATTTTATAGTTTTTTCACTATTATGTTCATCTATTTTGTTGTGTGGGACTTCAAATAATCCAGCACTAAAAGTTACGGAAAAGTCATTTTCTCCCCACGATATTGAACTTAATTTTTCTTTTATCCTAAAAAGAATTTCATAACCTTCGATGAGTAATGTATTGCAGAAAATAATTATAAATTCCTCCCCTCCTATCCTTCCTAGATAATCATTTTTTCTTAGGTTTTTTTGGATAGTATTTGAAAATTTTATGAGAACCTCGTCACCGAAAAGATGTCCAAAATTATCATTTACTCTTTTAAAATTATCTATATCCAGCAGGGCAATAGAAAAAGTAGATTTATTTATCTTGGAGAAGAAAAATTCATCTTTTAGTTTTTTCATGATATATCTCCTGTTGTAGGTTTTTGTAAGTTCATCTTTTATAGACATCTCTCTAAGGTCATCTTCCATCTGCTTTCTAACGGTTATATCTCTTACAAACACAATAAGTCTTTTTTTACCGTTTATATAGATGTATTTTGAATTTATTTCTGTAGGGAAGAGTTCTCCATTTTTTTTCTTATTGATCCTCTCTAGGTAGAGATCTCCTGTGGCCATATTATCGGGTATAACTTTTGGAATTTCCTTGGCGAACTCTTCTGGCACCAGATCTCTTATACTGAGGCTCAGCATCTCTTTTTTTGTATACCCAAATATTTCATGTCCACTTTTATTACATTGAAGGATTTCTCCTTTTTCATTTTCTATATATATACCATCGAGAGATAAGTTTAATAAAGTGTTGGAGACATTTTCTTCTGAAATTATTTTTTTATTTATTTTAATAATATATTTTACTATTAAAAGTCCGGTGACAAGAACAAAAATAGAATTTATTGTGTGTGCTAGATTATATACGTGATCATATGATAGAAACCATAATACGATGAATATAAAGAGTTGTACTGATATTATAATTGCTGCAAAGATCTTGATTTTTTTCATAGGACTCCCTCCTTTGACTTATATAAAAAAAACAACTTTTTAAAGGCTATCATGATGTAAAATAGTAATCCATAAAAAGTTGTGTTATATATACAGCTTAACTTCATAATTTTAATTTTTCAAATTTTTTAAAATTATATTATAATTATTCCTCTTTTAAAGATAAAATAATTAGATTCATTTTTTTCAAAAAAAATCAGATTAGTCGTGGATTTTCTACACAATCGTTACATTTAATATCGTTTTAGTTTTAAAAATAGAAAAAAATATAAAATTCATAAAAAAATATGAAAAAAGTGTTGACCATCATATATATATATGATAGTATAGTCCTTGTCGAGTGGTGAGATGTCCGAACTGGCTAAGGAGCCGGTCTTGAAAACCGGTGAACCCGCAAGGGGTCTGGGTTCGAGTCCCAGTCTCATCGCCATATACGGAGAATTGGGAGAGTGGTCGAATCCGCTCCCCTGCTAAGGGAGTGTACCCTTAACCGGGTACCGAGGGTTCAAATCCCTCATTCTCCGCCATATAAAATCAAAGTCGGTTGTAACCGCTTTTTTTTTACTCAATATGCGTACCTATAGCTCAATTGGATAGAGCGTCTGGCTACGGACCAGAAGGTTAGGGGTTCGACTCCTCTTAGGTACGCCATAAAAATAGTTGACATTATATCTTTTTTGTGATATTATGTCTTGTAAAATAAAAAATTAAATATATATGAAAAGAAGAGACGCCCGTTTCTCACCTTATCATCACTAAACAAGAGTTTAGATCTTAGGATCAAGTTAGATGCATCAGGTTACGAATTAAAAATGTGAATGAGTTACAAATTAAATGAAAATTTAATTTTAGGAATAACTTTTACAGGGCGTGTTATCATGTCCTGTTTTTTTTATATAATTTTGGAGGTGACTATTATTTCTAACAAAACTAGAATCAATGAAAGAATTAGAGCTAGAGAAGTAAGGGTAATATCGGATGATGGAGAGCAATTAGGAGTAATGACTTCAAGAGAAGCGTTGAGTATTGCAGGAGAAAGAAAACTTGATTTAGTAGAAGTTTCACCTACAGCTAAACCACCTGTGTGTAAGATTATGGACTACGGAAAGTACAAGTATGAGCAGGCTAGGAAAGCTAAGGAAGCTAAGAAAAATCAAAAGCAAGTTGTAGTTAAAGAAATTAAGTTTAAAGCTAGAATAGATGTACATGATTTTGAAACTAAAATAGGAAAGATTAGAAAGTTCATTGAAAAGGAACACAAAGTAAAAGCTAGTCTTATGTTATTTGGTAGAGAGAGAATGCATGCTGCGCTAGGAATAAAAAAACTTGATGAAGTAGCTGAAATTTTTAAAGATGAAGCTATTGTTGATAAAAAATATGGTGGACCGCAAAAGTTTATCATGTTATCACCATTAAAAAAATAAACATAAAATTGAAAGGAGGATATTTATTATGCCTAAAATGAAAACTCACAAGGGAACTGCTAAGAGAGTAAAAGTAACTGGAACAGGAAAATATATCACTAAGAAATCAGGAATGAGTCATATCTTAACTAAGAAAAAGACTAAGAGAAAGAGATCTTTAAACAAAGATATGGTATTACCTAAAGGTGCTGCTAGAATGATGGTAAGATTATTACCTACAGGTAAAGTTGGAAGATAATTATAATCTTTAAATAGATGTTAAGCAAATTTTTGAGATAGGAGGAACAAGCAATGTCAAGAGTAAAAACTGGTGTTATTAGAAGAAAAAGACATAAGAAAATATTAAAGAGAGCTAAAGGATTTAGAGGTGCGTCTGGTGACGTATTCAAGCAAGCTAACCAAGCTGTAATGAGAGCAGAAGCTTTCTCTACAAGAGATAGAAAAGTTAGAAAGAGAAAAATGAGACAATTATGGATCATAAGAATAAACGCTGCTGCGAGATTAAACGAAGTAACGTATTCTAAATTCATGAACGGATTAAAGAAAGCTGGAATCGTTTTAGATAGAAAAGTTTTAGCTGACTTAGCTGTAAACAATGCAGCAGAATTTGCTAAATTAGCAGAAACTGCAAAAGCAGCATTATAAAAAATGTTTAAAAGCTACTCAATTGAGTAGCTTTTTTTAATAGAATGAGAATTATTGAAAGATTAAAATTAATTAATATTTAACTTTTAAATAGTACAAAAAGGTAGTATAATGCCATTAAATTGTGAAAAAAATAGTTTTTTTGGATTTTATGTGTTTTTTAAAATGTAAATCAATGGATTGTTAGTTGACATAGTTTCTATTTTTTTTATACAATAGGTTATAGGGAAATTAAAAGAAAGTAAAAAAATATAAAAGCGCCTGAACTTCTGAATGAGTTCTCAACCTTTAATAGGGTTTTTAACCAGGAGTTGACGAGGGCTAGGGAAAATCGAAAATCGGCGGGTACCCTAGAGGTTGTCACAACCTAAAGAAGGAACAAAAATAATCGGTGACGGTTATTACAAAAATCTTCTAGTGGCTATTTTCTTTTAAAATATAACCCTTTAGATCGATAGATCTAAACGAACATTTGAAATCAAATATTTTAGGAGGAAGTAAAAAATGTGTGGAATTGTAGGGTACATAGGAAATAAAGAACCAAAGGAAGTCTTATATAGCGGGTTATCAAAATTGGAATATAGAGGATATGATTCAGCTGGTATCTCAATTTTAAGCGACGACGGGCTCATGAAAACATTTAAATCAGTAGGAAAATTAGCAAATTTAGGTGAAATAATAAAAGATAAAGAGATTTTAGGTCATGTAGGTATAGGACATACCAGGTGGGCTACTCATGGGGTACCTAGCACCAGAAACTCCCATCCTCACAATTCACAGGATAATAAACTATCTATCGTACATAATGGGATAATAGAGAACTATGCAGAATTGAGGGAAGACTTGAAAAATAAAGGTTATAAATTTTTATCTGATACCGATACAGAAGTTATCGTTCACTTATTAGAGGATAACTATACTGGAGATCTATTAGAATCTGTATTTAAAATATTGCCGATCTTAGATGGTGCCTATGCAATAGGAGTAATTTCATCGGACCAGCCTGATCTATTGGTAGCAGCTAGAAAGGGGTCACCATTAGTTATAGGATTAGGAGCAGAGGAAAAATATATAGCCTCAGATGTACCGGCAATCCTGGAATATACCGATAAAGTAATATTTTTAGAAGATGGAGATGTAGCTTCATTAAAAAAAGATGAGATAAAGATATGGGATTTAGATAAAAATGAAAAATCAACAAAAGAAACAAAGATAGAATGGTCGTTAGAAGCTGCTGAAAAAGGCGGGTACGATCACTTTACCCTAAAAGAAATCCATGAACAGCCAAAGGTTATTACAGAGACCTTAAATGGAAAGATAAAGGGGGATAGCGCTGTCATAGATGAGATCACATTATCAGAAGAGGAGTTAGAAAATATAACTAAGATTCATATGGTAGCCTGTGGGACATCTTATCATGCTGCTTTAGTAGGAAAATATATGATAGAGCAGGAGTTAAGGATACCGGTTGAAGTAGAGGTAGCTTCTGAATTTAGATATAAAAACCCAATAATTGCTGAAACAGACTTGGTGATATTGATATCTCAATCTGGAGAAACAGCAGACACATTGGCAGGGCTGAGAGAAGCTAAAAAAAGTGGAGCTAAGGCAATCGGAATAATCAATGTAATGGGAAGTACTATATCCAGGGAAGCAGATGGAACGGTATATACCAATGCAGGTTTAGAGATAGGAGTGGCTTCTACTAAAGCATTTGTATCACAATTAGTAGCACTTTATATTCTGACTTTATATCTAGGTGAAAAGAAAAATATATTAGATGTAGAGAGAAGAAGATATATAATTGAAAATTTAAGAAAATTACCAAATATTGTAGAAAAAATATTAGAAATAGAAGATGATATCAAGGAAAAAGCAGCAATATTAGATGATGTAGCATCTAGTATATTCATAGGTAGAAATATAAATACGGCAATAGCTTATGAGGGTGCTTTGAAATTGAAGGAAATCTCATATATCCATGCAGAGGGTTACCAATCAGGAGAATTGAAGCATGGTCCTATAGCACTTATAAATGAAGAATGTCCATTGATAGCAATAGCCACAAAAAGTGATACATATGATAAGGTTAAATCGAATATTGAGGAAGTAAGAGCTAGAGGTGGAAAAGTATTGACGGTAGCAACTGTAGGAGATACAGAAATATCAGGTATATCAGATGAAGTTATCTATATACCAGAAATAGACGAATTATTTTCACCGGTAATAAATGTTATACCATTGCAGATATTATCATATTATGCAGCTGTAAATAGAGGTGTAGATGTAGATAAACCTAGAAATTTAGCTAAATCTGTAACAGTAGAATAAGGAGTTGTGATACTTTTTTTTAGAATCAGGGGGGAGAGAGAGAGATGTTAAGAACAGCAATATTTATGGAAATTAATGAGATGGAAAACCTGGATGAGAGAAGAGTAGATCTTAGATCAGAACTGATTTTTAATCCAAATGATCGTATGGCATTAAAGGAATTAGGAGCAATACTTTGTTTCCAAAAAAAAACAGATGATGCCATAGAAGTTTATAAAAAAGTATTGGAATTAGATCCGGAAAATGCAGAGTATATGGCATATATGGGGTATCTTTACTATGAAAAGGATGGTTTTTTAGAGGCTATAGAGCTTTTTAATAAGGCTTTAGATATAGACCCGGAAGCTCCGTTTGTGTATTTTTTATTGGGGAATGCTTATTCAAGAATAGGAAGGATAGTAGATGCTATAAGAGCCTATGATCTAGCGATATTTTTAGACTTTGACATCTATGATGCTCATGTAGAATTTGCTATAAAATATGAGAGAATGGGACGTTTAAAAAGAGCGGTAAAGGAATATATAGCTGCCTATGAAATTGATCCAAGAGATGAAGCTGTTAAAGAAAAAATAGAATTTTTGAGAGAAAAGATAGGGAAATAGAATTTAAATTATTAGAAAATATAAAAAAAGAGGAGAGATGAATTATCATCTCTCCTCTTTTTTTAAACGGATTTTAGGAGTTCTATGGTTACAGTGGTTCCCTTATTGAACTCACTTTCAATATAGATATTTCCGTTATGTAGTTTGACAATGTCCTTTACAGTGGAAAGACCCAAGCCGAAACTGTTTTTTTGCCTATTTCGACTTTCATCCTGAATATAGAATCTTTCGAAAACATGTTTTAAGTTTTCTTTTGGAATTCCTTTCCCCTGATCTTTGATTACTATATAGTGATATTTCCTCCTATGAAATGAATCGACGGAAATCTCACGATTTTCAAGTGTATATTTAGAACTATTTTTTAAGAGCTCCCTCAATGCTTGAAGGATCAGATCTTTATCAATATTTAAAATAGATATTTTATTTCGTATAATTTTATAATTATGATCTTTATCTATAAGTTGTTGTTTTTCCACGAGCTCCTTGATTAAACCAGAAATTTCAAATGGAACAATGTTATTCTTTAACATTTTATTCTCTTTACGAGCTAAAAAAAGAAGTTTTTTTAACAGGTTTTCCATATTGCTGACTTCTGTTAAAATTTCCGCAATACCCCGATCAACCATAACAGGATCGGATTTCGCCCCGGCATTTAAAAGATCCGTATAACCTTTGATTACTGCTAAGGGTGTTCTGAGTTCATGGGATGCATTGGAAATAAATTTATTTTGAGATTTAAATGATATGTCCAGTCGATCGATCATCTCATTTATAACTATTGAGAGTTTTCCCAGTTCATTATTTGGATTTATAATGGTGATTCTTTCACTCAGATCATGTCTATTAATTTTTTTTACAGTCTTAGTGATCTCATGTATGGGAGATTGGATGATCTTGTCGATCTTTCTCACTACCCCAAGGGAGATCATTATAATAAAAATACTAGAAAAGAAAAGAGAATTCATAAGAGCTATAGTATCGTTTTTTACTTCATCTGAATCGGAATATATTTGAAGATAGATCTTCTGATCTCCGAACTTTAATAACAAATTCTTTAAAATTAAGGCATTTTTATTATTTAATACATACTGAAATTTTCCCAATTCTTTGTTAAAATCATGAATAGATTCATTTGATTCGGTGGAAAAAAAAATGTTTTCATATATTAAATTAATATGTAAGGAAGGCTGACTTCCCTGGGTTATAGCAAATTCAGCTATTTTTTTATTGATCAACTTGATAGTTGAAGCTTTATTTAAGTGTTTAACCGTTTGCAGTTCTTTGTGAACGATAAGGGAGGTTTTATTTATTTCGGATTTAATTCTCCTATTTTCCCAATTTAAAAATACTACAATGATCACTACATGGATAGAGATTAAAATAATCAGCATAGATGATAGGTAGGAGGTAATTACAGTACGTTTAATAGATATGTTTTTATCCATAAATTACCTTATTATATATCCGATACCTCTAACATTTTCAATTAGTTTTTCAGAAAAATCCTTGTCTACTTTATTTCTAAGGTAGTTGATATACACTGATACAATATTATTGTTTTCTTCATAGAAACCTTGCCATAATTTGTTTATAATCTCTTCCTTACTGATTACTTTTCCTTTATTCTCCAATAAAAGTTGTAATATTTTTAATTCTTTTTTTGTTAAATTTAATTCTACTCCATCTCTTTCAGCTCTATATGTATCTAAAAATATAGTTATACCTTTATGAGTAAGGATTTTAGGTTTAGAATTTTTAGATTTTTTAGTATTAGCCTTTATTCTAGCTAAAAGTTCGGCGAATTCAAATGGCTTTGTCAGGTAATCATCGGCTCCAGCATCAAAGGCAGAGATCTTATCATTGATGCTGTCTTTAGCTGTCAGCATAATCACAGGAACTTCAGAAAAAGTTCTGATCTCCTTGCAGACGTCAATTCCACTTCCATCTAAGAGCATAATATCTAAAATAATTAAGTTGTAATCGTATTCTTTTATTAATTTGATTGCTTCTTCTCCCCTAGGGGTAATAACGGTATCGTAATGAGCATATTTCAGTTGGAATTCCAATAGTTGTGAAAGGCTGTTATCATCTTCAACGATAAGAATTTTTTCCATGGTATATCATCTCCTTGTATTTAAATAATGTTATGAATGCCCTTAAAATTAATAAAAACAGAAACTCAGGGTATCCATTTAAAAAAAATAACGGTATTATATATATCTATTATACTACATTTTCATATAAAAGATGAATATATTTTAAGAGGGAATTAAGAGTAAAGTGTTATTATTTTTAGTGGAAAAAAAACGAGAAAAGTATTAGAATTAATTTAAGATATGTGATAATCAAGAGTAAGATAAAAGGGATATATATAATTAGAAAAAATGGACATAGGGGGGAGAAATGAAAAAAATAAATTTGGTAATTTTAATGATGATGGTAGGAATATCGATTTATTCTATGGACATCTCTACTCTAATCAAGATGAATATTATGGAGAAAGAAATCGAAAAAGTTTTTATTGCTAGTCATTCTCAAATACCTAATGGAGGGGAACCAATAAATTGTGAAGTTGAGGTGAATTTATTTGAGAAAAGCGGAGTAGTGAGACTTATAGGTAAAAATATTGCAGAGATAAATAAGTTGATTTTAAAATCTGAAGGTGGATTTTTTGATGAATATTTCCAAAAGATAATAGATTTAGTAAAAAATCAGGTGAAATCTAAAGATTATGAAGTGAATCTAATTTTCGTGAGTGAGGAAGAAAATAGATTAATAGCCAGAAGATACTATGTAATATAAAAAAAAGACTTATTCGTTATGATGAATAAGTCTTTTTTATTTATTTAAAGCTGCAGATCTCCGTATTTAATCCAGTTCTTTTTTCTCATAAATTCACTTATAAAATAAGTTAAAACTCCTGGAAGAACAAAGTGGAGGAGTAAAATTCCTAAGACTCCATCTGTACCCATGGTTTTAAAGGTACCTATCTGCCCAACCAATCCGGAAGTTCCCATTCCTGCACCAATTGAATTATTTCTCATTTGAAATACAGTGGTTGCTAGGGGTCCTAAAATAGCAGAAGTAAGGACAACAGGTAGAGCAACAATAGGTTTTTTTATAACATTAGGAACTTGCAGCATAGAGGTTCCTAATCCTTGAGAGACCAATCCTCCAACCTTATTTTCCCTATAGCTGGAAACTGCAAATCCGACCATATGAGTGGCACATCCGACTGTAGCAGCACCAGCTGCAATCCCTGATAATCCCAAAGAAATTGAGATAGCAGCACTAGAGATAGGCAGAGTTAGGATGATTCCCATTACCACTGAAAGAGTAATTCCCATAGGAATAGGGTGAAGGGTGGTAAGTGTATTTATAAATATCCCGACTTCTTTCATAAAATCCACCATAAAAGGTGAAACTAAGCTGGCTGCAAGTCCACCAGAAATAATGGTTAAAGAAGGAATTAGGAGGATATCAAATTTGGTTTTACCGCTTATCAATCGACCAACTTCGGCTCCTACAAGGGAAGCTATAAACGCTCCTACAGGTTCCCCTATAGTTATCCCGCCAGCAGCAGTGATAGTACCGGCTCCTAAAGCACCACAAATAATGGCAGAAAATATGGCCAAAGGGTGAACTTTTAAACTATAGGCTACTCCTGCACCAATAGCGGGACCCATCATCCATTGGGCTATCTGCCCATAGTGAGACAGGAAATTAAGCCCTGTATAAACCCCGATTTGTTTTAAGATAAGACCAATTATAAGGGATGAAAAAAGTCCCAAAGCCATACCATTTAATACCTTGGTAAGATAGGTTACTCCTGATTTGAAAATATTTTTGTTTTGTTCTAAACTGTTGATATTGGTTGTCATAATTGAACTCCTTTAATTTTTTACTTTAATAATTATATCATAAGCATCATAAAATTAAAAATGGATAAACGGTAATAATTTACTCACTTTAGTTGATTGAAAAAGATTGACTTTTTCTTACAAAAATGATATCATTAGTAGCTATTTAACACGTTAGGTATTTCTAGGGAAGGTGCCAGTTTATATTGGTCTCCTAGTTTCGAGCTTAACGGAAGTTTAAAAACCAAATACAAATATTCAAGGAGGAACACAAAAATGGCAGTAGTAACTATGAAACAATTATTAGAAGCAGGAGCACATTTCGGGCATCAAGCTAAGAGATGGAATCCAAAGATGGGGAAATATATCTTCACAGAAAGAAACGGAATCCACGTATTAGATTTACACAAATCTTTAAAGATGATCGAAGTTGCATATAACGTAATCAGAGACGTAGCAGCTGACGGTGGAGACGTATTATTCGTTGGAACTAAAAAGCAAGCTCAAGAAGCTGTAAAAGTACAAGCTGAAAGAGCAGGAATGTACTATGTAAACAACAGATGGTTAGGTGGAATGATGACTAACTACCAAACAATCAAAACTAGAATCGCTAGATTAAAAGAATTAGAAGCATTAGATGCAGATGGAACTTTAGATGCAGCTTACACAAAGAAAGAAGCTTCTATGTTAAGAAAAGAATTAGTAAAATTAGACAAGAACTTAGGTGGAATCAAAGATATGAAAGCAGCTCCTAAAGCAATCTTCGTAGTAGACGTTAAGAAAGAATTCTTAGCTGTTGAAGAAGCTAACAAATTAGGAATACCTGTAATCGCAATGGTTGACTCAAACGTTGATCCAGATCCTATCACATTCCCAATCCCTGCAAATGATGACGCTATCAGATCAGTAACATTAATGTCTACTATCATGGCTAACGCAATCATCGAAGGTAGAAAAGGTATGGAAGCAGCACCAGCTGAAACTAAGTAATTAAATACAAAAATAGAATTGAGTACTTTTGTACTCAATTCTTCTTGTATTAATATGTATATATACAATAATAAAAAAGTCGATTTGAGACTGTAACTATAAATTTTAGGAGGATTCAAATGAAAATCACAGCTAAAATGGTAAAAGAATTAAGAGAGATTACAGCAGCCGGAATGATGGACTGTAAGAAAGCATTAACAGAAAAAGAAGGTAATATGGAAGCAGCAATTGATTACCTAAGAGAAAAAGGAATGGCTAAAGCAGCTAAAAAAGCAGGAAGAGTAGCAGCAGAAGGAATGATCTTCGACGGTATATCTGAAGATGCAAAAACTGCAGTAGTTTTAGAATTCAACTCTGAAACTGACTTCGTAACTAAAAATGATGAGTTTGTTCAATTCGGAAAAACTGCTGTAAAATTAGCTTTAGAAAATGGTATTAAAACTGTTGAAGAGTTAAAAGCATTAGAAATAAATGGAGAAACAATCGAAACTTTATTAACTAACTTAATCGCTAAGATCGGTGAAAACATGAACTTAAGAAGATTAGAGACTGTTACTACTGAAGGTTTCGTAACTACTTATAACCATATGGGTGGAAAATTAGGAGTTATCATCGAAATGACTGGTGAAGCTACTGAAGTAAACGTAGAAAAAGCAAAAGGAATTGCTATGCACGTAGCAGCTATGGACCCTGGATACTTATGTCCAGAGCAAGTAACTACTGAAGACTTAAAGAAAGAGATGGAAATAGCAAGAGTTCAATTATTAGCTGAAGGGAAACCTGAAAAAATCATTGATAACATCTTAAAAGGTAAAGAAAGAAAGTTCTACGAAGAGTCTTGTTTAGTTAAGCAAGTTTACGTAAGAGCAGAAAATAAAGAAACTGTAGAGCAATTTGCAGGAGATATAACAGTAAAAGGATTCTCTAGATTTAAAGTTGGAGAAGGAATTGAAAAGAAAGAAGAAGATTTCGCAGCAGAAGTTGCAGCTCAACTTAACGCATAATTCTTTTAGGGGTATAACTTTTGTTATGCCCCTTTTTTTCGGCATAGAGACTAAAAAATACTTTTAAAAATCCAGGAGGAAATATGACACCAAAATATAAAAGAGTTCTTTTAAAATTAAGCGGAGAAGCTTTGATGGGAGAGCAGGAATATGGGATTTCATCTCACATGATAAATATGTTTTCTAAGCAAATAGTTGAATTAGCTAATTTAGGAATAGAAGTAGGAGTTGTTATTGGTGGAGGAAATATCTTTAGAGGCCTGTCTGGTGAAGAGCAGGGAATCGACAGAGTAACTGGTGACCATATGGGGATGTTAGCTACAGTAATCAATGCACTTGCATTACAGAATACAATTGAAAAATTAGGAGTTCAAACAAGAGTTCAAACAGGATTGGAAATACCTAAAGTGGCAGAACCATTTATCAAAAGGAAAGCTCAAAGACACTTAGAAAAAGGAAGAGTAGTAATATTTGGTGCAGGAACAGGAAATCCATATTTCACAACAGATACAGCAGCAGCCTTGAGAGCTATGGAAATAAATGCTGATATCGTAATGAAGGGAACTAAAGTAGATGGAATATTCGACAAAGATCCGGCTAAATATGCAGATGCAAAAAAATATGATACAATTACATATTCAGACGTTATAGCTCAAGGCCTTAAAGTGATGGATACAGCAGCAATTTCATTATGTATGGATAATGATCTTCCGATATTAGTATTCGATTCATTGGTGGATGGTAATATTAAGAAAGCAGTATTTGGAGAGGTTATAGGAACAACAGTAGTAAAATAACAGAGAAAGAATAAATTAATTGATGGAGGGAATAAGATGTCAAAATTATTAATAACAGAAACTAAAGAAAGAATGGAAAAAGCAATCGACTCAACAAAGCATAGATTTTCAACAATAAGAGCAGGTAGAGCCAATGTAGCTATGTTAGCTGATGTAAAAGTATCTCAATATGGAAGTGAAATGCCTTTAAATCAAGTAGGAAATGTATCTGCTCCAGAAGCAAGATTATTAGTTATCGATCCTTGGGATAAGACTGTAATTCCTGCAATTGAAAAGGCTATTAACTTAGCTAACTTAGGACTAACTCCTAATAATGATGGAAAAGTAGTTAGATTAGCTATACCTGAATTAACAGCTGAAAGAAGAAAAGAATATGCTAAGATGGCAAAAACTGAAGCAGAAGCTGGAAAAGTAGCAATAAGAGGTGTAAGAAAAGACATCAACAACAAATTAAGAAACGCTGAAAAAGATGGAGATATCACTCAAGATGAATTAAAAGCTTTTGAAGCTGATGTTCAAAAACTTACAGATGATTACATTAAAACAGTGGAAGATTTATTCAAGAAGAAAGAAAAAGAGATCACAACTGTATAAACTAAAGTAAAAGACCATTCGATTGAATGGTCTTTTTTTTATAATTTAAAGTTTTTATTTTTCTATTGTAAACCCTATTCCTCTGATAGTTTTTATCAACTTTACAGGGAACTCCTTATCTATCTTATCTCTTAAATATTTAATGTATACATCTAAGATACTGTCGCTTCCGTCATATCCCCAAACATTTACTAAGATCTTATTTCTAGTTAAAACTATGCCTTTATTTTCAATTAAGAATTTCAAGAGCTCAAATTCTGTTTTAGACAATTTGATATCCTTTTCACCTCTGATAGCTACGAATCTGGAAAGATCTAAAGTAAGGTCTTTAACAGTCATTTGATTAGTAGTATCCTGACGATGAATCTTTCTAAGATGTGCTTTGATTCTGGCAGATAATTCCAAAGATTCAAATGGCTTAGTCAGGTAATCATCAGCACCGAACTCAAAACCGGTAATCTTATCAGTAATGTCATCTTTAGCTGTAACCATGATAACTATAGTCTCAGGGTAGAATTTTTTGATCTCTTGGCATACCTTAGGTCCTTCGACCTTAGGAAGCATCCAGTCTAGAATAACTACATCATATGTTTTTTCTCTGATTTTATTTAAAGCTTCAAATCCATCATAGGCTACGTCTACCTTATAGCCTTCATATGTTAAGTGTAATTCCATTAAACGAGCTATCTTAGTCTCGTCTTCTACGATTAAAATATTATACATAAATTCCCCCTTATTATTGTTTGTAACCTTATTATATTGGAAGTTTAAGAGTTACGGTAGTCCCCTTATTGACTTCACTTTCTATAAAGATATGACCATTATGCATATCTACGATACTTTTTACGATAGAAAGTCCCAAGCCATTTCCACCGGTATTTTTTGTCCTTGCTTCATCTACTCTGTAAAATCTGTTAAACAACTTTGGAATATGTTTTTTAGGAATTCCAATCCCTTCATCTGAAACTTTGATTTTAAAATGACTTTTCCCTATTTCACAAGAAATAGTTATCTTTTTATTTTTTGGTGTATATTTTATAGAATTCTCCATGATAGCCCGAACTGCCTGTAAAATTAGTTTTTCATCTATAAATCCATGAAATTCAGGGAAGTTATGGATTGAATAAGAGTGTTTTTTATCTATCATTTTAAATTCTTTATAAACTCTTTTGAGTAAGCTAGAAATATCTACATCTGTTAAATTTAATTTATACCTAGTATTTTCTTCCCTTGCAATGAATAAAAGTTTTTCCATGAGGTCGGTCATGTTGAAAACCTCCCCCTTAATAGAGGAAAGAGCTTCCTCGGTGAGCTCCTTATTATCGATTCCCCATTGGTTGAGCAGGTCCACATATCCATTTATAATGGAAAGGGGAGTTCTCAGCTCGTGGGAAGCATCAGAAATAAATTTTGTTTGATTTTCAAAAGAGCGTTCCAATCTTTCCATCATATCATTTATAACTTTTATCAACCTTCCGATTTCATCATCATGGTTAGAAGCTTCAATTCTTTTATTTAAATTATGGAGATTTATTAATTCAGCAGTATCTGATATTGAATTTATTGGTTTTAAAGTTTTCTTTGCAAAAATAACTCCAGTAACGATGGAAAAAATAAAACCAACCAAATCAATTAGAAGCATTGTAGATGTTAGAGCATCTATAAGTGAATCAGAAGCTTTTAGATCACTGATTAATTGTATGTATATCGGTTCCCCAGAAGGAGCTTTTATCATGGTATTCAAATAGAAAAATCTATTTTTTTTCAATTTAATAAAGTGATACTCTCCTACCTGATCGAGATCGATGGTATAAGGAAGAGTAATCTTTTCAAAACTTTGATAAGTTTTTTCAGGAAATTTAATATTAACATATATCTGGTCTCTATGGGAACTTACTTTGTCTATAATATTTGAAATTTCTTTCTCTCCCAAGACGGTAGAATCAGAGATTATATTACTGACTTCTTCTAAGATAACTTCTTTTCTGGCAATAACAAGAGACTGCTCTAAGGTATTGATGTGTGTTGAAATAGAGACGTAGATAATAAGGTTTAATATCAATAGAGTCAAAACAAATGTAAGGGAAAAAGACATAGCTATCTTGGTGGAGATTTTGTTAAAAAAATTAAATTTTTTCATGGATAGTACTCCCTTATGGAATGTTTTTTTGATGTTCAAAATTATATTTTTTTGAATATAAGATCTTATTATTTAACGGAAAAAATTTAGATCTCACTATAATATCGATATTTTTATCGGTATTATAAAGGGCGTACTTAAGAATAAGATTAAATACGTGTTTATCAAACCTAAATTTATTATATCTATTCCAATGATAGTAATCTAAAATAGTCGGAATATAAAATTCTATGATAGCTTCAGACGGACCTATATTAATAGTATACTCTAAATTTAGAGTATTTAAACCATCAGTAAAAGAAATTTTTTCCAAAGATCCATAGGATGTAGAACAAATTAGAGTAAAAAGCATGAAAGTGAAGATTATTTTTTTGTTCATAGAGTATCTCCTAGTTATATTTTTAAAATTTAATATCTATTTATAATCATAACATTTTTAGGTTAGAATTTTCTTAGAAAAAATAAAAAAAGTAGAAAAAAGTAGTTTAGCCATTTTTAATGGAAAAACTACTTTTTTTATTTTAAAAAATATTCCTATAAATTATAAGATAATTCCATAGATAATTGTAGAAGTTGCAGCTAGTACAAATCCTACTGCTGATTCATATGGAATTAATTTTAGTCTGTCGCTGAATCTGGTAGAAGTACATCCTGCTGTAGCATGGAAGAAAGATCCATGAGGAAGGTGATCTAACACTGTTGCACCGGCATGAAGCATAGCTGCTCCATAAAGACCATTGATCCCGGCGGCCATAATAGTAGTAGCAAATGTAGCTGAAGCCACGGCTGTACCAGCTGTAGTAGAAGCGGTAGCGGCAGACATTAAACTTCCTGCTATGGGAGCTAATAAAAATTCGGGTAATCCCATACTATTTAAAGCGTTTAAAACCACATCTTTTAAAGTAGAGTTAGAGATAATACCTGCAATTGTACCTGTTCCCATTAATATGATAGCAACTCCAGTCATCTTAGATAATCCATAGGACATATAAGTTTTTAAGTGGGGTAATTTACCCATAGCAGCACAACCAATAATTCCTCCTGCAGGAAGAGCTATAAGCGGGTCTACAGAGATCCCGGCAATAGGTCTGAGAGCCAGTAATCCAATTGTAATTATTGGCCCCAGGATAGCAGGTAAAAATCTAGGGAGCTCTTTTTCAATCTCATGTTCATCGGATTCAGAGACCATTCCACCCTTGCTGATCAGAGTCTTAGCTATTAGTACTGTGGCAACGAGTCCAAAGAGAGCTGGAATTATGTTAGCTCCCATCAGTGATGATAATTCCACGTGGAAATTTTCTGCTGCTGCTATGGTATTGGGGTTAGGAGATATAATATTTCCTGATTTTCCGCCACCAATCATAGCCAGCAAGATAGCCATCTTAGATAAATTCAACCTCTTGGCAATAGCAAGAGCTATAGGGGAAACGGTGATAACTGCTACATCTACAAATACTCCTACAGAAGTAAGGATAAGTGTTGCCAAGGCAAGGGCTAAAAGAGCTCTCTTTTCACCTAATTTTTTGATAATAGTTTCTGCAATCTTTCCTGCAGCTCCTGACTCAATCAATACACCGGCTAAAACTCCGGCTGTTAAGATCCTTAATACTGCTGGTGTAATTCCCTTGGCTCCATCTACCATAAGTGACACTGTTTCCGGTAAGCTTGCTCCGCCAGCCAGACCACCAATCAGTGCTCCGATAATAAGTGAGTATGCCGGTTGATTTTTTTTGATAATTAAAAATATTGCGATGACCAATCCTAAGACTGCTCCAAATGCTGATACTTGCATATTTTTTCCTCCCTATTTTTATTTTTTTATTATTTTTATAAGTCTAAAAATTTCCTCTATATTTTTTTCTACTAAACCGCCTGCTCTTTTTGGATCCATGGCTTCTTCTAGTGTCATAGGATAGTTCATAATAGAAAAAACAGAATCAATTCCGTGATTATGTACTTCTCCAGCGTCATCTGCTACACCACCAGCTATTGCTATAACCGGTATATTGTATTTTTTAGCTAATTTTGCTACTCCTACAGGAGCTTTACCCATAACAGATTGAAAATCCATCCGACCTTCTCCCGTTATAACAAAATCAACTCCTTCTAATTTTTCCTTTAGTTTAACTTCCTCCAAAACTATATCGATACCAGGTTTTAATTCACCATCTAAAAAAGCAAGGAATCCTCCTCCGAGACCACCAGCTGCTCCAGCCCCGGGAACGTCAGAAATATCTTTATCTAAGAGTTTTTTTATTGTTTCAGAAAAGTCTTTTAAACCGCTATCCAGTTCTAAAACCATCTTATCGTCGGCACCTTTTTGCCTTCCGTATACATGGGCAGCTCCATTTAATCCGTAAAATGGATTATCTACATCACAGGCAATTAAAAATTTACACTCTTTAATCTCAGGGAGCAGTTCAGACATATCTATTTTTTTTACTCTAGATAACTGTTTACCCCCGTGGCCTAATTTCATATTGTTTTCATCATAAAATTTTACTCCAAGAGCTTTCATCATTCCTATTCCGCCATCGTTGGTAGCACTTCCGCCTATTCCTACAAGAAATTCACGACACCCCTTGGTTATGGCATCTTTTATCATCTCTCCGGTACCATAAGTTGTAGTTTCCATAGGATTTCTTTGATCAGAAGGAACCAGGGGTAGACCAGATGCTGTAGCCATCTCTATCACGGCAGTTTTTTGATCTCCTAATATTCCATATCTAGCTTTTATAGGAAGTAGTATAGGACTTGCAGCTGTGATCTCCACATAACGTCCTCCGGTTCCATCAACTAAAGCTTCGATAGTTCCCTCTCCTCCATCGGCTACAGGAACTTTTATTATATCTGCATCTTTATAGACTTTTTTTATACCATCCTCTATTCTGTAAGCCAGTTCATTAGATGACAAACTTCCTTTAAAGGAATCCATAGCAATTAAAACTTTCATTTTACCTCCCATTCTACTAGTGTGAAAAATGTTCATAAAAAGGAATTTTTCACTTATTGTCTTACACTTTATGGTTTATTATACTATATTTGTAGAAAATGTCAATAGTTGTCTTACAATTTTTCAATAATAGTAATTTAAAAGGTATTTTTTTGAACTGGATAATAAAATAAATTAAAAAGGGGCTTTACCTGCCTTTGACAGGTAAAACCCTCGGTTTAAAAAAAATTTATTTAAATTAGGTGTTCAATCTCTTCGAACAGGTTAAAACTGATGAATATACCTAAGATAATCAGAACTATCCCAATGACCTTAGTATATCTATCCCTATGTTTTTCCTTGAACTGCAAAGGCAGAAAATTAAATAAAGTAACCGGTATAATCAACCCTATTATATAGGGTAAGATTATAAAAAAATTTAAATAGGAGTTTGTTTTTGAGATTAAAGGAACCATTGGGATAAATATGTGAGCAAAGGATTGGATCCATGAAAAAACAATGAAAACTCCTACTAAAACAGGATTTGTATTTTTTATCCTCTCCACAGTGAGTAGAAGATGGGAGTGTTTATGCTTTATAATACCCAAGAACATAAGTCCAAAGAGAATAAACATTATTCCAATAATATAATTGAATATCTTTTGATGAAAGATGTGAGTTAAAAGATCGGTAAAAAAAAGGAATGAAAAATTGATAATAATTATTCCTAAGATACTGCCTAAAATAAATTTTTTCCTATCTCTGACCAAAAACAAAGCAGCATAAAATGTAGTTATAGTCCCGATAAAACATGGGTGAAAAAATCCTGAAATCCCTAAAGTAAAGGCGATGAAATAGATCATGGACACACCTCCTAATTTTTTTATTCTAAGGTTATATACTGAAATTATTAAAAAAATCCTTTATAGAACAAGATAATAACTTTATGGTTTGAGTAAGATATAGTATAATTTAAACTATAAAATAATGGTACAGGAGGGTGTATTATGAAAAAAAGAGAGGATTATCTCAGCTGGGATGAATATTTTATGGGGATAGCAGTTTTATCCGGCCAGAGAAGTAAAGATCCCAGTACTCAGGTGGGAGCTTGTATAACAAATGAAGAGAAAAAAATTGTTGGAGTGGGGTATAATGGTTTTCCTAAGGGCTGCTCCGATGATGAGTTCCCGTGGGGAAGAGATGGAGGGTTTTTAGAGACTAAATACCCATTTGTAATGCATGCAGAACAAAATGCTATATTAAACAGTATAAAAAATTTAAAAAATTGTACTATATATGTAGGTTTATTCCCGTGCCATGAGTGTGCTAAATCGATAATTCAAAGTGGAATAACTAATGTGGTTTATCTTTCGGATAAATATGACGGAACAGATTCTAACAAGGCGTCTAAGATGCTTTTAGGCAGTGCAGGGGTAAAATATACTAAATTAATTCCAAGAAAGATGGAGATATCCATCTCTTTAGATGCAAATTTAATTTAATTTTAAAATCGGTAACTTATGTTACCGATTTTTTTCTTTTCTTACTGATATAATCAATTATAGAAAATAAGAAAGAGGGAGAAAAAATGTTTAATAAATTAAAAAAATTATTTAATAAAAAAAATGGAGGAGATAATATGTCAATGTTTTGTTACCAATGTCAAGAAACAGCAAAAGGAACTGGATGTACAATAGCAGGTGTCTGTGGGAAGAAGCCGGAAACTTCTAATTTGCAGGATTTATTAATATATACAGCTAAATCAATAGCTATTTTAAGAGAGGGAATTGATTTAGAGACAAGAAAATCTTGTGGTTGTTGTGAAGGAATTGATTACTATATAACAAATGCATTATTTACTACTATAACAAATGCTAACTTTGATGACGAGGCTATCGCAGCTCAAATTACAGAAGGTTTAGCATTAAGAGAAAAATTAAAAGCTAACTTCATTAAAAAGGGAAGAACTCCTAAAAGATTAGAAAATCATGATGCATTAACGTTTTCCGTAGAAACTATGGAAGAGATGCAGGCTAAATCATTATCAGTAGGAGTATTAGCAACTGAAGATGAAAATATCAGATCACTTAGAGAACTTACTATATATGGATTAAAAGGAATGGCAGCATACTACGAGCATTCAGTAAACTTAGGATATAAGAAGCAAGAGATCGTAATGTTTATAGAAAAAGCTTTAGTATCTACATTAGATGATACTTTAGGATTAGACGAATTAGTAGCATTAGTATTAGAAACTGGAAAATACGGTGTAGACGTAATGGCATTATTAGACAGTGCAAATACAGGGAAATTCGGAAATCCTGAATTAACTGAAGTAAACATCGGGACAAAATCAAATCCTGGAATCTTAATTTCTGGACATGATCTTAACGATATAGTTCAATTATTAGAGCAAACAAAGGGAACTGGAGTAGATATCTATACTCATTCAGAGATGTTACCGGCTCATTACTACCCTGAGTTAAAAAAATATGATCACTTAGT
The DNA here is from genome assembly GCA_024628785.1 of Fusobacteria bacterium ZRK30. NCBI lineage: Bacteria > Fusobacteriati > Fusobacteriota > Fusobacteria bacterium ZRK30. The sequence goes on along the minus strand of CP102405.1, from coordinate 252,959 downwards.
AGGAAACTACGGAAACGCATGGTGGAAGCAAAAAGAAGAGTTCGAATCATTTAACGGACCGATCTTATTCACAACAAACTGTATAGTTCCTCCAAAAGCAGGAGCATCATATGAAGGTAAAGTATTCACTACAAATGCAGCTGGATACCCAGGATGGGTTAGCATCAAAGAAGATGAGAATGGAAATAAAGATTTCTCTGAAATCATTGAAATGGCAAAAACTTGTGAAGCACCAACTCAAATTGAAGAGGGAACTATCGTAGGTGGATTCGCTCATGAGCAAGTATTCGCATTAGCTGATAAAGTAGTAGATGCAGTTAAAACTGGAGCAATTAAGAAGTTCTTCGTAATGGCAGGTTGTGACGGAAGGATGAAATCAAGAGATTATTATACAGAATTTGCAGATAAGTTACCGAGTGATACAGTAATATTAACGGCAGGTTGTGCAAAATATAGATATAACAAATTAGATTTAGGAGATATCGGTGGAATCCCTAGAGTATTAGATGCAGGACAATGTAATGACTCTTACTCTTTAGCTTTAATAGCTCTTAAATTAAAAGAAGTATTTGAATTAAACGATGTAAATGAATTACCGATTGCATATAACATTGCATGGTACGAGCAAAAAGCAGTAATCGTATTATTAGCTCTATTACACCTAGGTGTAAAGAATATTCACTTAGGACCAACATTACCAGGATTCTTATCTCCGGCAGTAGTAAACGTATTAGTTGAAAACTTTGGGATAGCAGGAATCGGATCTGTAGAAGATGATATCAAATTATTCATGGGTGAGTAATTTATAGTTATAGAATAATAAAAAGACCTAGATAAAATCTAGGTCTTTTTGCTATTTTTGTTTACATATCGATTTTTGAATCATTAAGTTTATCGTAGTGAATGGTAGATACTAAGGTTCCATCTGAATATTCATTCTCAAAATGAACCTTTCCTATCCTGGAATTACCTTTGCTGTTCACAGGATCTGATTCATATCTTACTAAAACTTTTCCTGTAAATAAAGTGTTATTACTTAATTTATAATACACTTTATTTTTTTTATTTACTTTAGGAGTAAAATTGTCCTTGTTTTGCTGGGTATATGCAAACATTAAGACTACAAAAAGAACCCCTGCTATAATCATATTTCTTCTGATATTGATCTCCATAATTTTCCTCCTAATTAAATTAATAACTCTTTATAGATATATTTTATGAGATCATTGTGAAGAGAGTGTGAAGGCAGGAAGAGATCTCATTTTTAAATTTCACTTAACTTTCACATAGACAGGTTAGAATATTAATATAAAATAAGGGAGGGGATTAGTATGATGCATGGATATAGTTTTGGGAGCTCTATGTTTATGGGAGGAGGGATTTTTATGTTTATATTTTGGATATTGATTGCAGTAGTTATAATTTCGATGTTTAGTGGCAGATTCACAGGAAATGGATCTAAATCAGGAAGTGATACAAAGGAAACCCCCATGGAGATATTGAAAAAAAGATATGCTATGGGTGAGATAACAGAAAGTGAGTATGAAGAGATGAAGGAAAAGTTGAGAGATTAAAAAAATAAAAAGGAATTATAAATTATATCCCGTATATATTGTAACGATATATTAATTTTAATGGAGGGGATATGAGATGGCATGGGATAGATTAAAAAGATTTTTTGCAAAGGAAAAGGAGTTGGCCAAGGAAGTGGAAGAGGAAGTAAAACACATCCTTGTAAAAGATGAAAAAGTACCGATGTTTTGTTATCAATGTCAGGAAACTGCAAAGAACACAGGCTGTACAGTAGCAGGTGTCTGTGGAAAACAACCTGAAACGTCTAATTTACAGGATTTACTTATCTATACCTTAAAGGGAATATCAATCTTGAGGGAGGGGCAACCATTAGAGCATAGAGATGACTGTGAGATCTGCAAGGGAGTAGATTATTTTATTACTAATTCATTATTTATCACAGTTACGAATTCTAATTTTGATGATGATGCCATTGCAGTAGAGATAAAAAAAGGACTTGAAATCAGAGAGGGTTTAAAAGAGGGAGGTTGTGTACCTAAGAGATTAGCTGATCATGATGTACTTACATTTACAGTAGATACCATGGATGAGATGCAGAAAAAAGCTCTGAGTATAGGGGTACTATCTACTGAAAATGAAGATGTAAGATCCTTGAGAGAACTTACAATATACGGACTGAAAGGAATGGCTGCTTACTATGAACATGCAAATAATTTAGGGTATAAAAATAAAGAGATAGTAATGTTTATAGAAAAGGCATTGGCATCTACATTAGATGATACTCTGTCGGTAGATGATTTGGTGGCATTGGTATTAGAAACAGGTAAATTTGGTGTAGAAGCAATGGCACTATTGGATAAAGCAAATACTGAAACATTTGGAAATCCTGAAATAACAAATGTTAATATAGGAGTTGGGACTAATCCGGGAATATTAGTCTCTGGACATGATCTTAACGACATGGTTCAATTATTGGAGCAGACAGAAGGAACAGGTGTAGATGTCTATACCCATTCAGAGATGCTGCCGACTCATTATTATCCAAAACTAAAAAAATTCAAGCATCTGGTGGGTAACTATGGAAATTCATGGTGGAAACAAAAAGAAGAGTTTGAAACTTTCAACGGACCTATCATCTTTACGACTAACTGTATAGTACCTCCTAAGGTAGGAGCATCTTATGATGGTAAGGTGTTTACTACAAATGCCGCAGGATACCCGGGATGGGGCAGAATACAGGTAAATGCAGATGGAACAAAAAACTTCTCTAAAGTTATAGAGATGGCGAAAACTTGTAAGGCACCTACTCAGATTGAAGAGGGAGCTATCGTAGGTGGATTTGCCCACGAGCAGGTATTTGCACTAGCTGATAAAGTGGTAGATGCAGTTAAGAGTGGCGCAATCAAAAAGTTCTTCGTAATGGCAGGTTGTGACGGAAGGATGAAATCAAGAGATTATTATACAAAGTTTGCAGATAATTTACCAAAGGATACAGTGATCTTGACAGCAGGTTGTGCAAAATATAGATACAACAAATTAGCATTAGGGGATATCGGTGGGATTCCTAGAGTATTAGATGCAGGACAATGCAATGACTCTTATTCTTTAGCTCTTATAGCTCTTAAATTAAAGGAAGTGTTTGAGTTAGAAGATGTAAATGAATTGCCGATTGCATATAATATTGCATGGTATGAGCAAAAAGCAGTAATTGTATTATTAGCTCTATTATCATTAGGTGTGAAGAATATCCACTTAGGACCAACATTACCAGGATTCTTATCTCCAACAGTTGCAGATGTATTAGTTAAAAACTTTGGAATAGCAGGAATCGGAAGTGTCGAGGATGATATCAAATTATTTATGGGTGAGTAGACCTTGCTTAACAGCATAAAAAAAAAGAGCGATTTTATCGCTCTTTTTTTAGTCTATACTTCGTATAAGTTACTGTATTTTTCGATTAAATAGTCTACATAATATTTTGAATTAGGAGTCTCTCCAGTGGCAATCTCCATAATTTCATTGGGATCTTTTAATTTTCCGTATTTATGGATATTTTCTCCTAAATATTCTTTAATTTTTTCTAACTTTCCTTCTTTTAAGAGTGTATCTACATCTAATTTATCTCTCATTGTGTTCATTATTTGAGAAGCATTGGCACTTCCCAGAGCGTAAGATGGGAAATATCCAAATAACCCGGCAGCCCAATGGACGTCCTGCAGAACACCATCAGAATCGTTAGGAGGGGTTACTCCCAGATATTTTTTCATTCTCTCATTCCAAATTTTAGGCAGCTCCTCAGGGGCAATCTTCCCTTCAATAAGTTCCTTTTCAATCTCATATCTGAGGATAATATGTAATGAATAAGTCAGTTCATCGGCTTCAACTCTAATCAGGTCCGACTGGCTCTTATTGATGGCTTTATAAAATTCTTCTAAAGTAACACCTTTTAAATTTTCAGGGAAAGCCTCCTGTAATTGTGGGTAGATCGGGATCCAAAATTCCAAACTTCTGGCAATTAAATTTTCATATAATCTAGACTGTGATTCATGGATACCCATGGAATTTCCACCGCCTAATCTGGTTTCCCAGATGTCCTCCCCTATGTTTTGCTCGTAGAGTGAGTGACCTGATTCGTGGATAGTTCCAAAAAGAGATGGCTGTAAATCATCTAAGAAATATCTGGTAGTCATTCTCACGTCATATTTGTTGAGTCCCATAGAAAATGGATGTGCACTTTCTTTCAATAAACCTCTTTCGAAATCAAATCCAAGATATTTTGCTATAAATATAGAAAATTCTTTTTGTTTTTCGATAGAATAATCCAATTTTAAAAGATCATTAGAGATAAAATCTTTCTTTTGGTTGATCTTTAAGATGAGGGGAACAAGTTTATCCTTTAAATTTTCAAAAAACACATCCAGCTGCTTAACAGTTATTCCAGGCTCATAGTCATCTAGAACAGCATCATAGGGATGCTCTTTATACCCTTTATAGTTTACATATTTTTGTTTATATTGGATGATCTTCTTTAAGTAGGGTAAAAATAATGAAAAATCATTTTTCTCTCGTGCTTCAGCCCATATGGGCTGGGCCTTAGATAGAAGTTCACTATACTCTTTATACTCATTTAGAGGTATTTTTTTTATATTTTCAATATCTTTTTTAGTTTCAATAATAATTTTTATATGGATGGCATCTAAAAGATCTAAATTTTCTAGTAAAAGATCTAAATTTTTATTGAATTTGTGATCAGTTAAAATTTTATGAGATTCACCACTGTAAAAACCTAAAACTTTAGAAGCTTTCCTGATCCCTTCCTTAGGTGCTCCAGTTTCTAAATCCCAGTAAATAATTGATGATGCATAGTCATAATTACTTAGTTCCTCTAACTTATTGATTACATAATCCAGTGCTTCTTGATATTTCATTTTCTCCCCCCATGATCTGTTTATTTTTTATCTAAAATCAAATTATTTAAAGATGATTCTTTTTTCCTTTTAGATGGGTCGATCAGACCGTACTCAACCATTAACTTCGAATCGGTTAAGTTGTTGTTGTTGTCAAAATAATCCTGTCCAATAAATGAAACGTAGGTAGAACCTACAATCCAGGTATGTTCATTTCCTCTGATAGAAAAATTATCGTAGTTTTCTTCAAAGGGAGTGGAGTTTGGTTCACCCCATTTTTCTGAATAATCTTTGAATAATCCTTCTACATCAGCTGATCTGACCTTAGTTGTATCAAAGACCGTTACTATCTTATAAAGCTGGTTCTCCACTAGATAAAAAACTACCTTACCCATATTTGTATCTTTTGGATAGTAGTTATACTTTGTGACTTCATTGCTGGTTGTAAACTCACTTTCCACCTCAGGATAGAAACCTTTGATGGCATCTATAGTAAATCCCCATCCTAAACTTTCAAAATTCGGAATGGCAAAGGTTAAGCATGTTGTTAAAAAAAATAGTGTTATAATTTTTTTCATTAGTTTTTCTCCTCAAGACCAATGGACTTTGCCTTTTTTAGGAGCTGAGTCGAAATATCTTCGATAAGTCCCTGAGTACTGAACTCCTTAAATATTTTAATGTTATCTATGATGTAAAGAGTATCTTCGATCTTCATCCTACCGCAGCCAATGGGCATTCCAAAATCGTATAAGATAGCATAGTATGAATCTTTAACCTCTTCAACCTGAGCTTCTCTAGTAACCTCTTTCATTATTCTAGAGTAGGACATAAACATAAGCGGTCCCTTTCCAACTTCTACTTTAAACATATATTCCTCCTGATTTTTTAATTTTATACTCTATTATATCATGAAATTTATATCATCTTGTAAAAATCAAATTAAATTTATCGGACAATTTATCATTTAAAGAATACCCGTCTAAATTAAAATCTTTGATCTCATCGATAGAAGTAATCTTATTTTTTATTATATAGTTCAGCATCATACCTCTTCCTTTTTTTGAATAAGCACTGACTGATTTATAGAGATCTTCTTTTTTTTCTTTGAAATCTATAGTCAGCATGGGTTTATCTATGAGTTTAGAAAATTCTTTAGAAGCTAAGTTTATGATAAATTCATCCTCTTTAAAATATTGATTCACTTCTTTCTTCCAAAATTTATATAAATTCTGATCCTTTAGGAGTTTCATATTCATATCCAGTCTATATTCTTTTATAAGGTTAGAAGGTTCTATTACCCCATAGAGAGCCGAAAGGATGATGAGGTGGGTGTCTAAAAATGCAAACTCCTCCTCGCTGTACTCAACTAAATCCAGTTGTTTAAATGAGACTCCATTGTAAGCGGTTATGGCTTTTTTAGTATTGGCATCTTGGAAGTTTTCATAGATCTCCTTTACATGATCTAAGGTATTTCCCTTAACCTTCATTATCTTAGTTATTTCATCCAGAGACAGAGTTTTTAAGTGTTCTAAAAGAAAATTTGTTTTATCGGTAAAATTTATTTTAAGGGGATCTTTTATGGAATTTGAAAAATCCATAGATTTTGCAGGTGAAAATATAATTTTCATGGTTACCTCCTATATTATTACTACTTTAATTATAATACAGGGTAAAGGAAAATTCATAATTTTTTATCTGTATAATATTATTTTAAATTAAAGGAGTATAGATATTCTCCCCTTCATTTATTATTTTGTCGATAGTTTCTTCTATAATTTTAAATCCCAATATTATCTCATCTTCACTGACAGCAGCAAAACTAATTCTTATTTTATTGGAACTAGTTTTTTTATGAAAAAATACATTCCCAGGCAGAACATTGACCCCTCGTTCTTTAAATTTCATATACAATAAATCACAATTTAAGTTATTTACAATTGAAACCCAGAAATAAAAACCACCTTCAGGAAGATAATCTAATTTTAAAAATTTTGATTTAAAAATAAGAGATTTTACCAGCTCATATTTCTTTTTATAAAAACTTCTTATTTTTGCCAGGTGTTCCTCATAATGATTTTCTAAAAAGACATTTAATGATTTTTGAGATAGATTACAAGACGATATATCAGATATAAATTTGGAGTTAATAACGCTGGAAATAAATTTTTTAGGCGGGATCAAATATCCTAATCTGAGACCAGGCATAATAACTTTAGAAAAAGTATTTATATAAAAAACTTTATCGTTAAAATCTATAGATTTTATAGAAGAAGTAGAGATGTCATGGTAATACAATTCAGATAAGCAATCATCTTCAAGGATATAAAAATTATATTCTTCAGCCAGGTTTAATAGTTTAGTTTTTTTATCATTGGACCATTTATATCCCGTTGGACTCTGAAAGTTGGTCATGACATATATATAATCTATTTTTGTTGATCTAAGGAGGTCTTCTAATGCTTCCATATCAAAACCGTCTGCTTGTACAGGTATAGTTTTAATTTTACAAAAATTGGAAAAAGTAGTGATTGCACCAGAATAAGTGGGACTTCCCAAAACAATGGTAGAGTTATTTTTTATTATTCCTTTTTTTAATAGATCTAAACCCTGTTGTGCTCCGTTAATAATCTGAATTTCCCTATGAGATATATTTTTTATCTCTTTTTTTAGTAGATTAGCAATGTTTTTTCTTAAGGCTAAATTTCCCTGTGAATCTTCATAAATAAATAAATCCGGAGCATCTTCTAAAAAAAGATCGGAAATAATATTTTGAAATATCTTAGTTGGAAATATCTCTTTATTAGGGGTAGCGCTGGCAAAGTTAATATTAGAATTTATTTTTATCTGCCCCCCTTTAAAATTTTCCAAGATTGGTTTTTGCAGGGTACAGGTATTGTTTAAATTTATATTTTTAACAAAAGATCCGCTTCCCTTCACTTTGTAGATATAACCGTCTGTTTCTAACAGTGAATATGCTTTTAAAACAGTTATATTATTTATTTTCAGTTTGTTTGCAATCTGTCGTATTGAGGGTAATTTTTCATTTACTTTAAATCTTTCAACCAATATTTCTTCCTTGAAATATAAATAGATTTGTTTGTAGATATCTGTGTCTTTATTTAGAATTATTTTTATGTTCATTTATTCTCCTTTGTTTAAAAGTGTTATACACCACTTTTGTCCAGATCTTATTGACAAAGTGTAATTTGAATACTATACTTGTTATAAATATACGACAATAATACAAAAAAATCAATAACAGTATTAAATGGTGTATAACAGTTGTTGTGGAGGAGTTAATATGAAGTATAACTTTAATGAAAAAATTGATAGAAAAAACAACCATTCTGCTAAATGGTCAGAGATGGATAAAAATTTTGTTTCAAATGACCTTTGGCCTATGTGGATAGCGGATATGGACCTGAAAACAGCTCCAGAGGTAACTAAGGCCATGGCAGAAAAAGCTTCAGAAGGTATTTTTGGTTATGTTTATAGACCGGATGCCTACTATAGGAGTGCTGTGGGATGGTGTAAAGATAGATTTTCCTGGGAGATAGAGACAAAAAACCTCATTCATACTCCAGGAGTAGTACCGGGGATATCTCTTATGATAAGACTATTAACGAACCCCTCGGATAAAATAATGATACAAAATCCTGTATACTATCCATTTACAAATGTAGTAAAGAAGAATAACAGAAACCTTGTGGTAAACTCATTAATCAAAGATGAGAGTGGATACTATACTATGAATTATACAGATTTTGAGGAGAAAGCAAAGGATCCAGATTTAAAGTTTTTTATTCTTTGTAACCCGCATAATCCAGTGGGAAGATCTTGGAAGAGAGATGAGCTTGAAAAGATAGGAAAGATCTGTTTAGAAAATAATGTAAGAATAATTTCAGATGAGATATGGAGAGACCTTGTAATGCCTGGGAATGTACATACTCCAATGTCTTCTATCTCAAAGGAGATAGAGGACATTACAATTACTTGTTTTTCTGCAGCCAAAACTTTTAATTTAGCAGGACTTCAGGCAGCATTTTTACACTTTCCAAGAATGGATGAGAGAGAAATAGTGGATACAGAGCTTGGGATATTAGATATAAAAAGAAATAATCCATTTGCAATTGTTGCAGTTGAAGCAGCTTTTACAAGGTGCCATTCGTGGGCAGATCAACTGGTAGAGCATATAGATGGAAATATGGATTATTTGGTAGATTATGTTTCTAAAAACATACCAAGAGTAAGGGTAAGAAAACCAGAGGCGACTTATCTTGTTTGGCTTGATTTTTCAGACTATGGTCTAAATAAAGATGAACTTTCGAGACTAATGCAGGAAAAAGGAAAGATAGCACTAGATGATGGTTATTGGTTTGGAGTAGAAGGGGAAGGTTATGAAAGGATAAATGTAGCGTGTCCAAGATATATGTTAGAAGAGGGAGTAAAGAGAATAAAAAAAGCATTGAGTCATCTATAAACAATGGTTGAGATATAAAAAGTTACATTTATTAGGGATTTAAAGGAGGAAAAATGAAGGGGATTCAAGAAAAAGGGTTTGGAACAAAGGCGATACATGGGGGAGCAGAAAAAAATCCATTTGGAACATTAACTACACCAATATATCAAAGTTCTACATTTGTATTTGACACTGCAGAACAAGGTGGAAAAAGGTTTGCTTTAGAAGAAGCAGGATATATTTATTCGAGATTAGGAAACCCTACATCAAGTGTTGTAGAGGGAAAATTAGCATTATTAGAGGGAGCAGAAGCGGCGTTAGCAACTAGTTCAGGAATGGGAGCTATCTCATCGACTATGTGGACATTACTTAAAGCCGGGGATCATTTATTAGCGGACAAAACTTTATACGGGTGTACATACGCTTTATTAAGTCATGGATTAACTAAATTCGGAATCGATGTAGAATTTGTTGATACCTCTGATTTAGAAGCAGTGAAAAAAGCTATGAAACCTAATACCAGAATAGTTTATTTAGAGACACCGGCAAATCCTAACTTAAAAGTTGTAGATATAACAGCTGTTTGTGAGATAGCTCATAAAAATGAAGGAACTAAGGTAGTGGTAGACAACACATTTGCAACACCATACCTTCAAAATCCTATAAAATTAGGAGCTGATTTAGTAGTTCATTCAGCAACTAAATATTTAAACGGTCATGGAGACGTAGTAGCAGGATTTGTAGCAGGAGATTTAGAAACAGTAACTCAAATAAGATTAATTGGTGTAAAGGATATGACAGGTTCGGTTCTTAGCCCCCAAGACGCTTTTCTTATGATAAGAGGAATGAAGACTTTAGAACTAAGAATGGAAAGACACTGCAGTAATGCATATGAGGTAGCCAGGTTTTTAGATGCTCATCCTATGGTAGAGAAGGTATACTATCCAGGACTTGAATCTCATGAAGGACATGAAATTGCAAAGGAGCAAATGAACGGGTTTGGTGGAATAATGGCCTTTGAGGTAAAGGGTGGAATAGAAGCAGGAAAGAAATTATTGAATAGCTTAGAATTATGTACTCTGGCAGTAAGTTTAGGAGATACAGAAACATTGATCCAGCATCCGGCATCTATGACGCATTCTCCATATACCAGGGAAGAAAGACTAGCATCAGGGATTACAGATGGATTAGTTAGGATATCTGTAGGCTTAGAAGGTGTAAATGATATTATAGATGACTTAAAACAGGGATTGGAAAAAATATAAATAAAATTATTTAGGGGGGGTTATTTATGTCTGGGCAGCTGAAAAAAAATGGAATTTGGGAATCGTATAAACCTATGATTCTTTTGTTAATGGGAATCGTAGCCGGAAGTATTATTGGTTTAATTTATGGGGAAAAAGCAACAGTCTTGAAACCCTTTGGTCAAATTTTTCTTAATTTAATGTTTACAGCAGTAGTACCACTGGTATTCTTTAGTTTAGCAAGTTCAATAGCTAAGATGTCAAATATGCAGCGTTTAGGAAAGATACTCAGAAATGTTTTAGGGATCTTTTGTATAACAGGAATGTTCGCTGCAATTATCATTATCATCATAGTTAGAATCTATCCACCGGCACAGGGTGTGGTAATGGATTTTGGTGAATATGTTCAACCTGAAAAAGCTAATTTATTGGATCAATTGGTAAAAGCTCTTACAGTTGGAGACTTTAATTTAATTCTATCTAAGAATGCCATGCTTCCACTCATAATATTTGCCATGACATTTGGTTATTGTGTCAGTTCGGTAAATAAAGCGAAAGGCGTTACTACAAGTGCCCTGGTAGATGTGTTGGATATGTGCAGTGAAGTTTTTATGAAGATGATAAGTATTATCATGTTATATGCACCGATTGGATTAGGAGCTTATTTTGCAGCATTAATAGGTCAGTTTGGTGCTGACTTATTAGGAGCTTATGCAAGAGCTATCTTGATGTTTTATCCTATCTGTATCATCTATTTTTTAACAGCATTTACAGGGTATGCATATTATGCCGGCGGGAAAAAAGGAGTGAAATTATTTTATAAAAATATATTTCCTGTAGTATTAACATCTCTGGCTACTCAAAGTTCAGTGGCTACCCTGCCTACTAACTTTGAAAGTGGGAAAAAAATAGGTGTCCCTGAAGACATAAGCAGTATAACTCTTCCACTTGGAGCAACTATTCATATGGATGGGACAGCATTGACTACGTTGATGAAAATAGCTTTCTTATTTGGAATCTTTAATATGGAATTCACAGGAATAGGAACATGGGCAACTGCTATTGCCATATCGGTAATGTCTGGAGTTGTAATAAGCGGGATTCCGGGAGGAGGAATGATGGGTTCACTTATCATTGTTGCTTTCTACGGATTTAACCCAGAAGTTATCCCTATTATTGTAACAATAGGGATTCTTACAGATGCTATGGCTACAATGATAAATGCAACTGGAGATTGCGTGGCATCTATGATGGTGGCAAGAAGAGTTGAAGGGAAAGGCTGGATGGAAAAATCTATTGAAAACTCAGAGGAATTAAAAGTAGATACCATTGTTTAAAAATTCATGAATAATACTATAAGCTGATAAAAAAAGAAAGGCTTAAATCCTGTAATTTTGGGATCTAAGCCTTTTTTAATTGAATGAATTATTCGACTATATCATGAGATTTTTTGGATGTACTCTTTATTAGATACAGTTCTTTTATTAGAGCAAAACTAGGAATAGCTATGATGATTCCCAGAGCGCCCCAAATACTTCCGCCAAGGGTAACAGCTGCGATAGTCCAAAACATGCTGAGATTCAGACTGTTTCCTAAGATCTTAGGTTCTAAAACCCATGCGTCAAATTGCTGGAGCAATGCCAGGAAAATTATAACTATAAGGGTGTTGCTAGGATTGGCAAATAATGCGATAGTTGCTCCTAAAACAATTCCTATAAAAGGTCCTACATAGGGAACAAAATTGAATATAGTGATAAATATTCCCAGTAAAATAACATAGGGGATGTGCAGGATGGTCAACCCAACCATGGCGATTCCTCCAATTATCATAGAATCCAATGTTTTTCCAGAAAGGTATCCTAAAAATACCCTTTCTATTTTTTTAGATAAAGCTTTTATTTCTCTGGATAATTTTTTAGATAAAAAGGTATCTAAGATCTCCTTGGCCAGCTTATGAAAATATTCCTTGTTTCCTAAAAAGAATATAGAGAAAATAAGGGAAAAAATTAAACTTATGATCTTTGCTGTGACTCCTAAAAACTGGCCAACTAAGAAGGAAAATTCCTGTTGGAGGAAAATAAGAGTTTTTTGCTGTAAAAGTAAAAGTTCATTTAAAATATTGACATCCTTTAAAAATGGAAGGAGATGCCTGTATTTATCTACAGAACTTTCAAAGACTGAGATATATTTTGGATAATTTTCTATCAGATCGGATATATTTCTCGTTAATCTAGGAATGATAAATGAAAAGAATAATCCTAAAAGAAGAATAAGGGAAAAATATAATATTGAGATACTGTATTTTCTTTTTATTTTTTTATTTTTTTCTAAGAATTTAAGGATGGGATTCAATAGAAAAGCAATAATTCCCCCATAGATAAACACTGAAAAAAAGGAGAAAAATTTGTTAAAAGTAAGGGTGATGGCTCCTGAGTTATTAAGCCTTGTATAGATTAAAATTAAAATTATCCCTGTAAATAGGGGTTTGTTTATTTTTTTCATTTGAACTCTCCTTTTGTATAAATAAATTAAAAATCATGCCTATATTAAACTAGTTTTTGAATTGTTCTTTAATTTTACCCGATATAACAGGCAAAATCAAACTAAAATTGTTAAAAGAATTTTATAAGGAGCCCTTTTTAACCCTTGAAATAGGAGTTGGAAGAAACCTATTTTTATTGCCAAAATTCATTAAATGTTATATAATACAATATAAAACAATAAAGAAATTAGGTGGTAAAAAAATGAAAAAAGGTGTAAATAAAGATAAACCAAAAGGAACAGAATACAGTATAATGAAAGCTATAAAAAAATCAAAGAGATTTGCTGAAGTAAAGGAAGCTGCTAGAAGAACTGATAAAAAAAGATTGAATGCAGAAGCGAGAAAAGAAAAGGAAGAAAAGCAGGCTAAGATAGATGCGGCTAAACAATTAACGTTAGTAGGATATAAGAAAGGTTATATCTTAGTAGAAATAGATGGGAAGGTAGAAAAAAGAAAGCCCTTCTATCCAAAATTAACTTTTACTAAGGAAAACTATAAAACTCATATTGGGGATATAGCAATAAAATTATACGGAAACCATATCAGAATAAGAGAAATATTAGGGTATAAAAATATCGTAAAGGAATTGGCATTTGAAATAGAAGGAACATTGTAAGATGGTTAAAAAAATAGTTATTAGATGTCCAAAGTGTAAGAAAAAAATGAAAATTATGGATAAACCTGCTAAATACAGGTGCCCCAGTTGTGGAGAGGTCTATAAGTATACTGCATTAAAAAAAGTGGCTGGATATCCTGGGAAAGTTATAGCCGGAATATTTCAAACGGGAAGAGACATAGTTGTCGGGGTAAAAACCAAGTATACTATGGCTAAAAATACTGCTAAATATATGAAACAGGTCAAAAAAAATATGAAGTCAGATCCTAATTGGTCCAATGTAAAAAAAGAAGAAAATCGTATGAAGGAAGCTGAAAAAGCAAATAAAAAATCATTTTTTGACAGATTTAAAAAAAAATAAAATCAGATTAATTTTTAATAAAAATCTACTCTTTTGACAGGGTAGATTTTTTATTTTTGCTTTAATTGGTATAAAAAATCAATTTTTTTTTATTTTTAAAGGAATTACCTCAAAAAATATGTAAATTTAAATAAGGTAAAAAAAATATAAAGGGAGGGACTTATGAATTCTTATTCAGATGTTGAAAAAAAATTATGGCCTAAATATCGTGAAGAAATAAATCATTCTAGAAATACCGTTGAAGTTGAAGGGGTATTTACCATGATGATAGCAGATCTTTTAAGTGAGGTTCTCGGAGAAAAAATCTATTCAGAGGATATTCTTTTTCATCCTAAAGAAGAGTGTTATTATAGGTTTACAGAAAAGTTGTTGAAAAAAGAAAATTTTAAAACTGCCTTTGAAAGTTCAGATTTAGGAGCTATTATAGACAGATTTGCTCATTCGGCAAATAGTAGATATGTTCATCTGAGTAAATTACCTGAAAAAACTAATTCCAAGATAAAAAGACATTAATCCCTGATTATTCAGGGATTTTTTTTGTATAAGTATTTTTAATTCTTGGAATTTTACTCTTTAAAAATCAAGGATTAGTCAAATCTGTCAAGTGGAAAAACATCTCTATCTATGGTATAATTTTATGATTAAATGGATAGTTATGCACTTAGTGATAACTAGGATAAGTTATGAAAAATAGCAATAAGAGGTGAAATAGATGATAAAAATATATATAGCTCCCATGGCAGGAGTAACAGATTATACATATAGAAGAATTATGAATAAATTCAATCCGGATTTGATGTTTACCGAGATGGTAAGTGTAAATGCAGTAAAGATGGCCAATGAAAAAACGATAAAACAAATGCTTAGATTACTGCCCAATGACGGGGTACAGATTTTTGGCCGGGATATAGATATTATGGTGGAATGTGCTAAATATGTGGAGAGTTTAGGAGTAACCTATATAGATGTAAACATGGGATGTCCCATGCCAAAGATCACAAAGAACGGCTATGGATCAGCTCTGTTAGAGGATCCAGAACATATAAGAAAATTGATGACAGCTATAAAAGAGGCGTTAAAACCTGAAACGAAATTATCTATGAAGATAAGAATCGGTTATAAGGAACACAAAAATCCAATAGAGATAGCTAAGATAGCAGATGAATTAGGTCTTCATCACATTACAGTCCATGGTAGAACCAGAGAGCAGATGTATAGTGGGACGGCTAATTGGGAGACGATAAAGCAGATAAAAGAAGCTGTTTCTATACCAGTTATAGGAAACGGGGATATATTTTCAGCTGAAGATGCCTATGAAAAAGCTACCGAATCAGGGGTAGACGGGATAATGCTGGCCCGTGGAATATATGGAAATCCATGGTTGATCCAGCAGATAAGGGAAAGGTTTGAAACTGGAGAAGTTAAGACAAAAGTAACATACATAGACAAGATAGATATGGCTTTAAAGCATATTGAATATATGAAGGAAGACTATCCTGAAAAACAGTTTAATTTTGAGATAAGAAAACACCTGTGCTGGTATTTAAAAGGGGTAACTGGTGGAAGTAAGATAAAAAATCTACTGAACAAGATAGATAATTATGATGAGATAAGTGAAGTATTGATAAGGTTGAAAGAAAAATTAGAGGAATATAATTCACAATAAAAAGTAAGAAAATAAAATTAAAAGTGAGGTTTAAGACAATGAGTAAAGAAACGCCACTCATGAAACAATATAAGGAGATAAAGGAACAAAATCAGGAAAATATCCTATTTTTTAGGTTGGGAGATTTCTATGAGATGTTTTTTGAGGATGCTGTAATTTGCTCAAAAGAATTAGGTATAACCTTAACCAGCAGAAATAAGGAAAAAGGACAAAATGTGCCTTTGGCTGGAATACCATATCATTCAGCAGCAGGATACATATCAAAGTTAGTGGCTAAGGGATACAAGGTAGCCATATGTGAACAGGTAGAAGCTGCCAGCGAAGCTAAGGGTCTTGTAAAGAGGGAAGTTGTAAAGGTTATAACTCCTGGTACTGTAATAGATACAGATTATCTAGATGATAAGAGTAACAACTATCTTTTAGGGATAATAATCAGAGAAAATAAAGCCGGGATATCTTATCTGGATATAACTACAGGAGAGTTTAAGGTAACCCAATTGGAAGGAAAAGATATAATATCTGCAGCTATAAATGAGATATATAAATTGTCTCCTACAGAGATATTGGTAGAGAGCAGAACACTGGAAAGGTTTAATGAAGAATTCAGTGACTATAAAAAATTAAATGAAATTGTTATAAATCCAATAAATAAAATAAAAAATGCAGGGGAGATATTAAAGAAGTATTTCAATGTGATCTCGTTGGAAAGTTATGGGATAGAGAGAAAGGAATTGGCTGTAGAAGCTGGTGGATTTGTTTTGGAATACGTATTGGAACTACATAAATACAATGAATTGCCCATTCAGACTATCTCCTATGACAACAGAAAAAATTATTTAGAATTAAACCTGGCTACCCAGAAAAATTTAGAGCTGGTGGAAAATACCAGGGAAAAAACTAATATGGGTACTCTCTTATGGGTCTTAGATAGGTGTAAGACCTCTATGGGAACCAGAATGCTGAAAAAGATGATAAAGAATCCCCTTTTAAATATCGATGAGATAGAAAAAAGGCAGGGAGATATAGGTTATTTTATAGATGAGGTTTTAATCCGTGAAGATGTAAGGGAAGGGTTGAAGAGTATCTATGATTTGGAAAGACTTATAGGTAAGATAATATTAGGAACTGAAAATGCTAGAGACCTGATAGCTATTAAAAAATCTATAAAATCATCATTGGAAGTTATAAAAATATTGGGAACAAATCAGATGTTTACCACCGATATAAAAAAATTAGTTGAGATCTATAATCTGATAGAGACATCTATAGTGGAGGAGCCGCCGTTTTCTGTAAGGGAAGGGGGGATGATCAAAACTGGTCACAATGAAACTTTGGATGAACTTCATACGATCTCTAAATCAGGAAAAAACTATATATTGGAGATAGAAAAAACAGAGAAGGAAAAGACAGGAATAAAAACTCTGAAGATAAAATATAATAAAGTATTCGGTTACTTCTTGGAAGTAAGCCGGGCTAACTCTCATTTGGTACCAGAGGAATATATAAGAAAACAGACTTTGACCAATGCAGAAAGATATATAACCCCTGAATTAAAGGAATATGAATCGACTATATTGAACGCTAAGGGAAAGATAGAAGGTCTGGAATATGATCTGCTGAAAGAGATATCAGGTAAGCTGGTAGGAGAGATAAAATTACTGCAAAAGCTGGCCTTTGGATTAGCCTATGTAGATGTAATCGCATCACTGGCTGATATAGCTACTAAAAATAACTATGTGTGTCCAAAAATAGTAGAGGGATACGACCTTGAGATAAGAAGTGGTCGTCATCCCATTGTTGAAAAACTCGTTGTGGGAGAGGATTATATAAGTAATGATATTATCTTGGATGAGAAGACCAAGGTAATTGTCCTGACAGGACCAAATATGGCGGGTAAATCTACCTATATGAAGCAGGCTGCTCTTATTATACTAATGGCCCAAATGGGTTCTTATGTACCGGCCTCTAGTGCTACAATAGGTATTATAGATAAGATATTTACAAGAGTCGGGGCCAGTGATGATCTGGTGAGCGGACAGTCTACATTTATGGTAGAGATGAGTGAAGTAGCTAATATAGTAAACAATGCTACGGATAAATCTTTTGTTATTTTAGATGAAGTAGGTCGTGGAACTTCTACATTTGACGGGTTATCTCTAGCCAGTGCTATCACAGAGTATATCCATGATAATTTAGGAGCTAAAACTATATTTGCTACCCACTATCATGAACTTACAGAGTTGGAATATAAATTAAAATATCTTTCTAACTATAGAATAGAAGTCAGTGAAGCCAACGATGAAGTGGTATTTCTTCGTGAAATAGTAAAAGGTGGAGCCGACAAATCTTATGGAATAGAGGTAGCTAGACTGGCTGGGTTGCCAGGGGAAATACTTCTTAAAGCTAAACAGCTCCTACAGGTTTTGGAGACAAAAAAAGCTATAATTGAGGAAAAAATAGGGTCTGAACAACTGTCACTATTTGGAGGAGCACCTATAAAAATTGAGAAACCAAAAGTTATAGAACCTCAAATAAGTAAAGGTGAAAAGCAAATTTTATCCGAGGTAGCTAAATTAGATGTAAACAACCTTACACCGCTAGATGCCATGATGAAATTAAACGAACTTAAACAACTGCTGAACAATTAGTAATTACTAATTACCGATTAAAAGGGGGTAAATATGCTCAAAAAAATATCATATTATATAAGTGCAATACTTTTAGTGGTATTTGTCTACTTTAACTATATAAAGGAACCAGAGCAACTAGAAAAAAAAGGTGAGGAATCCCTGGTAACTTCAAATGTTTCTTATGATGTGGAAAATTACCATGTAGAAGCAGAGAAACAGATCGATGATACTGTGAATAATAAAAGAACCTTTGAAAAAGCTATAGCCATATTTGATGGGATGAAGCTGTCTGGTGATGATGCCCTGGTAGACAGCACGAATAATATATTTTTAGAAAATAATATACAGGGAATATCCAAAAATGGTTGGAAGATAGAGGCTGAAAAAGCTAATTATGACCAGAAAGCAGATAAGGTCTATGCTAGTAATCAGGTAAAAGCATACAATGAAGAGGAAGGGATCACCCTTTACGGTGATTCATTGATTACAGATACAAAATTAGAGGATTTAAATTTAAAAGATGATATAAGAGTGGTCACAGATAAGATGCAGCTCAGTGCCAATTTTGTACATTATAATGATACCACTAAGATTTTGGATGTGAAGGAAAACATCAGGATAAGAGGTAGGAAATTAGGAAACCTGCAAACAGATGAAGTGTCGGGCCACTTTAAGGAAGCCAGGTATGATGGGATAAAGAAAACTATCCATGCCCAGGGAGATTTTGTTGTATATTATAAAGGGGCAAACCTTAGAGCTAAAGACTTTAAATATGATGAGGTTACAGGTGATTTTACTATCTCTAAAGATATAGTGATAGAATTTGAAAGTGGAAACTTGGTTGTTGAAAAGATAAATTATGTAGCCAGTGAAAATAAGATGTATTTCACAGGACCTCTTAGGGGTAAAAACGGTGACTTTAATCTGTTTGCTGATAACGGCGTGTACGATACTCTCAGTGGGATGTTGAAAATAGATGGTAATATTAAAATTGAGAATAAGACAAGTAAACTTTTAGCTGATAGTGGGACTTATGATACAAAAACAGGGGATCTCTATATGACCTCTAAAAAATTAGTGAGCTACGAGGATTCAGATAGAAAAATATTAACTAAAGACCTTACTTATAACAGTAAAACCAAGGAATTAAAACTATTAAATAGTTATGATTATAAGGACAATACCTATGAGAGTGTAGGAAAAGAACTTTATTATAATGATGGAACGAAAATTGGAAAAGTTATAGATGGTAGTTTTAAAGGGGATCAGATAGATGGCCGAGCTGATAAGGTTGACTTTAATTTAGAAAAAAAATCATATGTATTTACAGGGAACGCTAAAGTTGCCTATAGCGGCTCTATCTTAGAGAGTCAAAGGATAGATGTAGATGATCTCAACAAAAAAGCTTATATCTATGGTAAATATACAGTTTATAATCCTGAGGATAAGATAACCTTTTACGGTGAAAATGCAGAATATAATATGGATACAGGAGATTTGATCTCTAGAAATAGAGTAAAAGTGATCCAGGATAAAAAAACTATGACTGGTGAAAACTTAACCTATAATTCAAATACGGGGTTAGGGAAGATAGAAAAAAATATAGTTATTGTAGATGAAGATGGATCTAGGATGACAGGAGCTCGAGGAGAATTTGATACCAATAACTATGCAGAGATTATCGGGAATTTAAAGATAAAAACAAAGGATGCCACTCTTTATGCTGACCGTGGAAAATATATCTTTGCTGAGGAGAGAGTGTATATACCAGGGAATATCAAGATAATATCTAAAGATGGAAATGCAACTATGAACGATGGAGTTTATTTTGTTGCTGAAGAAAGGGTTAAAGCTAAAAACTTTGATGGAATAAGCGGGGATAAAAAAGCATCTGGTGATGAGGTTAACTACTATATCGCAAGGCAGGTCGCTCAATTGAACAAAAATGTAGTAGTACAAAACCCGGGAATGAAATTTACAGGAAGTCAGGTAGAATATTCATTTATTACAGATGATATATATACTTCGGAAAAATATAAGATCTATTATGAGAACTATATAATAGATGGAGAAACTATGAAGGGAAATATGAAAAGTGAGATCTTAGATGGAACTAAAGTGAATCTCACATCGTCTACAGGAGAAAAACTTTATGGTGACTTTATGTTTGGGGATCTAAAGAACAGACAGATCGACCTAGATGGAAATGTACGTGCCCTTGCTTTTAATGTAGATAAAAAAACACAGAAAAAAGAACCTGTTAAAATACGGGGTGACACGGCTAAGATATTTTTATATGAAGATGTGAATGGAGAACTATCTATTTCAAGATCTGAGATAAAGAAAAACGGAATCTATGAATATCAGGATATGACCCTCTATTCAGACTATATGGAAGTAGACTTGATAAAAAAGCTAGCTCTGGGACGTCGTGGAAACCACCTGAATATAGGCGGGACAACCGATGTTAAATCTGAAATTACAGATATTGATATGAATACAGAGATAGCAATTCTTATAAATGATGTGGAATTTAAAAATGTAGATCAAGAGGGGAAGGTCATGACTGCCTCATCTGATAAAGGGAAGATCTTTAATAAAACTAAGGTTGCTGTTTTACGAGAAAATGTAGTAGCAGATACAGCAGAAAATCATATTGAAGCTGACTATGCAAAATATTTTATGGAAACAGGGATATTAAATGCCGAAGGAAATGTAAGGATAGATTATAAAAAGTAGGAGGTAAAATTTGAAGAGTATAATTGCTCATGATCTGTGTAAAAGCTATAAAAAAAGAAGAGTTGTAAATAAAATAAGTTTAGAAGTGCATAAGGGTGAGATAGTTGGGCTTTTAGGGCCTAATGGAGCAGGAAAAACTACTACTTTTTATATGATAACAGGGATTGTAAAACCTGAATCTGGAAAAGTTTTTTTTAATGAGCAGGATATAACTGATTATCCCATGCATAAAAGAGCTAATATGGGAATTGGGTATCTGGCTCAGGAACCATCTATCTTTAGAGATCTCAGTGTAGAGGACAACATCCTGGCGATCTTAGAGATGAGGAAGATAAAAAAAGAGGAAAGAATTAAGATAAAGGATGATCTTTTGGAGGAATTTAAATTGACCCATGTGGAAAAATCTATGGGTTATTCCCTCTCAGGAGGAGAAAGAAGAAGGGTTGAGATAGCCAGGACAATAGCTAATAATCCTGATTTTATTCTATTGGATGAACCTTTTGCAGGTGTAGACCCCATAGCAGTAGAGGATATTCAGGAGATCATAAGATATTTGAAAAAAAGAGGATTAGGGATCCTGATCACAGATCATAGTGTAAGGGAAACACTGGGAATCACCGACAGAGCTTATGTAATGGCTCAGGGAGAGCTTCTAATAAGCGGGTCACCAGAGGAAATAGCCAACGATGAAAGAGCTAAAAAGATCTATTTAGGAGAGGGATTTAAATTAGATTAGATTATCTGATTTTTCGGTAACCAGATGTGATATAATAAAAATTAAGCAAAATAAATATGAACTCCTTTTGTTAAGGTTTTCTAGTTTTACATTTGAGAGATTCTTTTTAACTACAAGAATTTGCTGTGATTTGTAAACTTATGAAAAGATAGAAAAAAGAGTTAAGATAAAAGACGAGATGAAAATATCTGTCGAAATATTAAGGGGCTCAGGGTAATTTTAAGATTTAAATTTTGGAGGATAGGATGAATAATTTAACGGGTAATGAAATCAGAAGAAAATTTATAGAATTTTTTCAAGGGAAACAGCATAAACACTATGAGAGTGCATCATTGATACCAGATGATCCCACGCTGTTATTGACAGTAGCTGGAATGGTACCTTTTAAACCTTATTTTTTAGGACAAAAAGAAGCTCCTACACCGAGAGTGGTTACTCATCAAAAGTGTATCAGAACTAATGACCTTGAAAATGTAGGAAGAACAGCTAGACATCATACTTTTTTTGAGATGTTAGGAAACTTTTCATTTGGAGATTATTTCAAGGAAGAAGCGATAGCCTGGTCTTGGGAATTTATTACAGAGGTATTAAAATTAGATGCAGAAAAGTTATGGATATCTGTGTTTACAACAGACGATGAAACTGAAGAGATCTGGAATAAAAAAATTGGTGTACCAATGGAAAGATTAGTAAGATTAGGTGAAGATGATAACTGGTGGTCAGCAGGACCAGTAGGTTCTTGTGGACCTTGTAGTGAAATTCATGTAGACCTGGGAGTAGAGTATGGAGGAGACGAAAACTCGAAATTAGGAGATGAGGGGACAGACGATAGATTTATCGAGATATGGAACCTGGTATTTACTGAGTATAACAGGATGGAAGATGGGTCGTTAGAACCATTACCAAAGAAAAATATCGATACAGGAGCAGGTCTTGAGAGAGTAGCTGCAATGGTTCAGAAAAAAGCTAATAACTTTGAGACAGACCTGATTTTCCCTATTATTGAAAGAGCAGGAGAACTGACAAATTCTAAATATACATTTGGAAAAGATGATAAAGTTGACTTCTCATTAAAGGTAATAGCTGACCACATCAGAGCCATTACATTTATGATAAGTGATGGGATCTTACCTTCTAATGAGGGAAGAGGGTATGTTCTTAGAAGGATCTTGAGACGTGCAGTAAGACATGGAAGATTATTAGGGAATAAAGAAAACTTCCTATATAAATTAGTAGATACAGTAATAGAATTAATGGGAGAAGCTTATAAAGATATAGTTAAAAATAAAGATCACATCGTTAAAATGGTAAGAATTGAGGAGGAAAAATTCTCAACTACCCTGGATCAAGGGATGGTTATCGCATTGGATGAGATTAAAAAAGCTAAATCGGAAAATAAAACAGAATTAGATGCTGGTGTAGTATTTAAATTATATGATACTTTTGGATTCCCATATGAACTTACAGAGGAAATTTGTGAGGAAGAGGGAGTAACTGTTTCTCATGAAGATTACCTTGCAAAGATGGAGGAACAAAGAGAGAGAGCTAGATCATCTAGAGAAGTAGTAAAAGAAGCCGGGCAGGATTCATTTATAGAAGAGTTTTTTGATAAACACGGGAAAACTGACTTTGTTGGTTATGAAGTGTTTAAAACAAAAGCTAAAATATTAAACGTAAAAGATAACAATGAAGGAAACTATACAATAATTTTCGATAAAACCCCGTTTTATGCTGAGTCAGGTGGACAATCTACAGATACTGGGAAAATAATCGGAGAAGATATTTTTGGAGCAGTTACAAGTGTGAGAAAGCAAAAAGATATATTTATCCATACTGTAAAGATGGCAGAGGGTGGAAATAAGCTGAAAAAAGGTTTAGAGTTAGAGTTATCTATCAATAAACATAGAAGAATAGAGATTAAGAGAAACCATACTGCAACACATATATTACACAAAGCTTTAAAAGAAGTTCTTGGAGACCATGTACAGCAGGCAGGATCACTGGTATCGCAAGATAGATTAAGATTTGATTTTACTCACTATGAAGCTGCAACAAGGGACCAGATAAAAGAAGTAGAAAAAATTGTAAATGAACAAATATTCAGAAATGTTCCTTTAAGTATTGAAGAACTTACAATGGATGAAGCTAAAGAAAAAGGTGCAACAATGTTATTTGGAGACAAGTACGGAAGTAAAGTAAGAGTTGTAGAAATACCTGGATTCTCTATGGAATTATGTGGGGGAACTCATGTAGAAAGAACTGGAGAGATTGGATTATTTAATATATTGACTGAAACTGGAATTGCTGCCGGAGTAAGAAGAATAGAGGCAACAACAGGATTTACTTCGTATAAGGTAGTAAATGAGATGGAAGATGGTATAGTTGAATTGGCGAAGATATTGAAGTCAGATCCTTATCACGGGCATTTAATTGCTAAAGCAAATAAGGTAGTAGAAGACTTAAAGGCAGCCAATAAAGAAGTTGAAGCACTTAAATCTAAATTAGCCGGATATGAAGCTAACTCATTATTTGACAATGTAGAGGAAATCAACGGTGTAAAAGTTTTAATTTCCGGATTTAAAGGTAAAGAAGCTGGCGGACTCCGTGAGATCGTAGATAAAGCCAAAGATAAATTAGGTAGCTGTGTAGTGATCTTAGGAACGGATAATGGGAAAGCTGTATTTGCTGTAGGAGTAACTAAAGATCTTATGGGGAAGGTAAAAGCCGGAGACCTGGTTCGTGAAATCGCTAAAATCGCTGATGGAAATGGTGGAGGAAGACCGGATTTCGCCCAAGCAGGGGGAAAAACTGGAGATAAAGTTCCTGAAGCTTTAGAGGTGGCAAGAACTCTATTAGAAGAAAAACTTTAATTTTCTAAAAAATTGGTCACGGAGCTACACAGAGGATAAAAAAAGTTATACGGAGAAAACCTCTGTGAAACTCTAATTATACATTTAATTTTTTCATTAAGTATGAAAAAAATTAATACTCGTATAACCTCTCGGTATACCTCTGTGTTCCAAAATGTTTTTTGAAAAAACTAATGTAAATTGGTGGCAAAAGTTTTTGATTTTAACCCATGGGAATTAGTGGTGGAAAAAGAAGTGAAAATAGGAGAAATTATGTTTAAAAAATATCTGTCTCTAGATGTAGGAGATGTAAGGATAGGAGTGGCTAAATCTGATATAATGGGTATGATAGCAACCCCTTTAGAAGTAATAGACAGGAGAAAAACCAAGGCTGTAAAGAGGGTAAAAGAACTCTGTGAGGAGCACAACACCAAGAGTATAGTTATTGGTATTCCAAAGAGTCTGGATGGAACAGAAAAACGTCAGGCTGAAAAAGTAAGAGAATTTATGGAAAAGCTGAATAAAAAGATAGATGGATTGGAATTTATAGAGATAGATGAGAGATTATCGACTGTATCAGCCGATAAAATGTTACAGAATAATGGTGTAAAGGGTGCGATAAACAAGAGGAAAACAGTTGATCAGGTAGCCGCCGCAATTATTTTACAAACTTATCTGGATATGAAAAGATAGGAAAAAAATCAAGGTAAAAAGTTGGAAATTAAATTTTTAATTATCAACTATTATCTATAAAAGGTATCACCAAAGTATCTGCCAGGGAATGGTATCACCAAAATGCTATTAGTTTACTGCGTAAACATAGGGTTTTGAGATAGAAATTCACTGTGTAAATTAAGAACTTTGAATAATTCGGCTAAAAGCCGTTAGGGGAGGCAGGAAAAGTGGCTAGAATGAGAAAAGGATATATGTACAGAATAATGTTTGTGGCAATAGTTGTACTGAGTGCTGCATGGTTTACAGTGACTAAACCAGTAAAATTAGGATTGGATCTAAAGGGTGGAGTATATGTGTTACTCGAAGCGAAACCGGAAGAGGGACAAAAGTTAGACAATGAAGCGATGGGAAGACTTATTGAAGTATTAAATAGAAGGGTAAATGGTTTAGGAGTATCGGAATCTTCTGTACAAAAAGTGGGAGATAAAAGGGTAATGGTTGAATTGCCTGGAATAACTGATACAGAACAAGCTATAGACATGATCGGTAAAACTGCACTTATGGAATTTAAGATCCAAAATGCAGATGGGACATTGGGAGAAACTTTATTGACTGGTGGAGCATTAAAATCAGCAGCAGTATCTTATGATAATTTAGGAAGACCACAAATTTCATTTGAAATGACTCTGGATGGAGCAGCTAAATTTGCTGAGATAACTAGAAACAATATAGGAAAACAACTTGCTATCACAATGGATGGAGTAATCCAGACTGCTCCTAGAATCAACAGTGAGATAGCTGGCGGACAAGGAGTTATCACAGGAAACTATACAGCTGAAGAAGCTAAAAATACTGCATCATTATTAAATGCAGGAGCTTTACCGGTGAAGGCTGAGATCTTGGAAACTAGATCAGTAGGAGCTACATTGGGAGATGAATCTATCGCTCAATCAGAAACAGCTGGAATTATAGCAATAGGACTTATCGCTGTATTTATGATGGTCTTCTATAGATTACCAGGATTAGTAGCTAACTTGGCACTTGTTTGTTTTGGTCTTATTACCTTTGCAACACTTAATTTCTTTGATGCTACCCTTACATTACCAGGTATTGCAGGGATCATCCTTTCAGTAGGAATGGCAGTAGACGCCAATGTAATTATATTTGAAAGGATAAAGGAAGAGTTAAGATTTGGAAATACAGTAATGGCTTCTATAGAGGCAGGATTTAAGAAGGCGTTCAGTACAATAATGGACTCAAATATCACAACCCTTATAATAACAACGATCTTATTCACTTTAGGAACGGGACCTGTAAAAGGATTTGCAGTAACACTGACTATCGGTGTACTTGCATCGATGTTTACAGCTATAACAATAACTAAGGTATTACTTAGAGGATTTACAATGTTATTTAAAATAGATAAGCCAAGCTTGTTTGGTGTTAGGGGGAAATAATAGTGAAAATAAAAATAATTGAAAATAGAAAAAAATTCTTTACATTCTCAACTATATTAGTGGTATTAGCTTTATCGGCATTGGTATTTAAAGGTGTAAACTATGGCCTTGATTTTACTGGTGGAAACCTTATTCAAGTTAAATTTGAAAAGACTATGGAATTGAAGGAATTGAATCCAATATTAAATGAGATCTCTAAGGAGATCCCGCAGTTAGATAATAACAGCAGGAAAGTACAGGTCTCTGATGGTAACGTAGTTATCGTAAGAACGCCAGAGATGAGTGAGGATGTAAAAAATAACTTTATGAAAGACTTAGAAGAGAAAGCCGGGAAATATGACCTCTTGAGATCTGACAAGGTAGGAGCTTCTGTAGGAGAAGAATTAAAGAGTACGGCAATAATAGCTTTATTGGTGGGACTGTTTTTAATAGTCGGGTATATCACCATTAGATTTGAGTTTAAATTTGCATTAGCAGCAGTATTAGCTCTTTTCCATGATGTAATAATAGCTGTAGGAGGAATTGCATTATTAGGGTATGAAGTAAATACACCATTTATAGCTGCAGTTTTAACTATCTTAGGATATTCTATAAATGATACGATAGTAGTGTTTGACAGGATCAGAGAAGTGTTGAAAAAGAAGAAGGCAAGTACATTAGCCGAAGCAGTAGACCTAAGTGTCAATCAGACTTTGACTAGATCGATCAATACTTCATTTACAACATTCTTAGCAGTTCTGGCTATCTTGATATTTGGAGGAGCTAGTTTAAAGGTGTTTATCACAACTCTATTAATAGGAGTATTAATAGGAACTTATTCATCTATCTTCTTGGCCAGTCCAGTTATCTATCTATTAGATAAGGATGAAAAGTTAAGCGATATCGGGCATAATTAAGAAGTTAAATTTTTAATATTTATGTTGATAGGTAAAAATAAAAGAGAGAATTAGGGATAGTCTTAATTATAAGAAAGGCTGGTTCAATAGATATTGAATCAGCCTTTTGATATTTTAGCTGAAATTTTATAAGAATTAAAATAACGGTTTGTGTTATAATTAAGAGTATAAAAAAAATTAAAAAAGGTTTTGAGGAGATATAAAATGGCAAGAGTTATGTTGAAAAAAGGTAAAGAAAAGAAGATTCAGAATTTTTATCCAAATGTATTTAAAGATGAGATAAAGCAAATAATGGGAACAGTTAAAACTGGAGATATAGTAGATGTATGTAGTGAAGACCTTACATTTATTGGTCGTGGATATGTTGTAGAAAATACAAATGCTTTGGTAAGGGTTTTAACAACTAAGGAAGAAACTATAGATAAGAAGTTTATATTAAATAAGATAAAGGTTGCATATGATAAAAGAAAATATTTAAATGAAGAAACTAATTGTATCAGGGTATTTTTCTCAGAAGCTGACGGAATACCGGGATTAATTGTAGATAAATTTGATAAATATTTATCGGTACAATTCAGAAATTCAGGTGTAGAGGCGTTTCGTCAAGAGATCATAAATGCGTTGAAAAAAGTGACAAAAACAAAGGGAATCTATGAGAGAAGTGATGTAGAAAATAGAACCCATGAGGGAGTAGAGCAAAAGACCGGTGTAATATACGGTGATATCCCAGATAGAATTACTATGGAAGATAATGGTTTAAAGTATACTGTGGATATAATTGACGGGCAAAAGACCGGTTTTTTCCTGGATCAGAGAGACTCTAGAAAATTCATAAGACCATTTTTAAACTCCAATACCAGATTTTTAGATGTATTTTCATCTAGTGGCGGATTCTCTGTGGCTGCACTTGCTGAGGGATGTCAAAAAGTTGTAGCTGTGGATAAAAACCCACATGCTTTAGAACTATGTTTAGAAAACTATGAATTAAATGGTTTTGAAAATAAATTTGAAGTGGTAGAGGGAGATGCTTTCTCTATCTTAAAAACACTATCAAATAGAGGGGAAAAGTATGATGTAATAACTCTAGATCCTCCTTCACTTATCAAGAAGAAAATAGATATACAGAGGGGAAGAGATTTCTTCTACAAACTATGTGTAGATAGTTTTAAGATGATGGAAACAGGGGGAATATTAGGAGTTATAACTTGTGCTTATCATATGAGTTTAGAGGATATAATGGAAGTGACAAGGATGGCAGCTTCTAAAAATGGTTTATGTTTAGAGGTAATAGGAATAAATTATCAGCCTGCAGATCACCCATGGGTATTACATGTGCCTGAAACACTATATTTAAAGGCTCTTTGGGTAAGAGTTATTGAAAGATAGGAGGAGTTAATGTATATAGATATTATAGCTGGAGTTATACTGATTTTAGGAGTATTAATAGGTTTTAAAAAGGGTTTTTTCTTTGAGGTTCTATCATTTTTTATTTTGATATTAAATGTAGTGTTAGCAAAAAAGTGGACCCCCTATGTCTATAACTATATCAGTGACAGTATCAAAATGAAAGAGCACAATGTTGTATATTTTTTAACTTATCTGGCTCTTTTAGTGGGGCTCTATATAGTGACTTCTGCTATACTATCTGTCTTAAGAAAAGTTCTTCCTAAGATGTTCATGGGATTAACAGATAGTGTTTTAGGTGGCATTTTAGGAGGATTAAAGGGATCTTTTATAATATTTGTACTTTTAATATTTTTTAACTTACTCTCCAGTATGGTTTCAGAGATGGAAGGGTATTCAAAAGACAGCAGGATAAATAAATTTTTCCTGAAGAATGTCACAAAGTTAGAGGGGTATTATCCTGATGCTGTAAAAGAGAAGTTAGAGGAGCTTGAATTTAGAAAAAGTGTAGAAAAACAAATTAAAGAATATATGTCAAAATAAGGGGTATTTTATGAAAATAATAGATAAATATTTGTTTAATCAATTAAAGATGCCTGTTTTGTTTGGGATAAGTCTATTCACCTTTATATTTTTAATAGAGATGATGGTAAAGATGATGGAAAGTATTTTGGTTAAGAGGGTGCCGGCATTAGATATGCTCCACCTGCTTACCTACTACATTCCTCCAATATTATCTCAGACGATTCCCATGGGATTTTTTCTAGGGGTAATGATAACCTATAATAAGCTTACTTCAACCAGTGAAAGTGTGGCTATGGTATCTATAGGGATGAGTCTGAACAAGATATTGAAAGTACCGTTTTTTATGTCGGTAGGGATATTTTTTCTTACTATTTTTTTGCAGGAAAAAATAATACCTGAATCTTTTATGAGAGCGGAGACATTAGGGGTAAAAATTGCTACTGAAACACCGTCATTTCAATTGACTGAGAAGACGTTTTTGGAAAATGTAGGAGAATATAGTATCTACATAGATACGCTAGATCCCAAAACAAACCAGGCAAAGGATGTTGTTATTTTTCAAAAAAGTGAGAAAGACATCTATCCTAATGTTATGCTGGCAGACAGAACTATTTGGAAAGATGGGGCTATGACTTTAAAAGATGCCACTTTCTATCAATTAGACGAAGAGGGAAAGGAAAAGTTAAGGGGGAGTTTTGAGAGTCAGGTTCATCCGTTGACCTCGTTTCTCTCTGATTTTGATGTAGATATAAAGGAGATAGATACCATGTCTGTGGCAATGCTCCTAAAAAATATAAAAAAAATGAAGGAGAATAACAGTGTAGCTGAAGAGATATTGCCCTATAAGGTAGAGCTGCAGAAAAAATTAGCATCTCCATTCTCGGCAGTATTTTTAGGAATCCTGGGGGTATTGTTTTCTTTGGGACACCATAGAAGCGGGAAAAGTGTCAGCTACGGACTGAGTATGGCAGTTATTTTTCTATATATAACTTTATTCAATGTAGGAATAGTGTTATCCAGTAAAGGGGCGGTCGATCCGGTAATAGCCATTTGGTTTCCTAATTTACTATTAGCAACTCTTACAGGAACTATGTATCTTAGAAAGGTAAGGAGGGGATAGATGAAAAAAATAGATAGATATATAATAGTTAAATTTATAAAGTCAGTTCTATTATCCCTCTTTGCTTTTATAGGGATTTTTGTACTATCCCAGATTTTTAAAGTAATAAATTATGTTACTTCCGGAAGGATGACAACTATTGAAGGTGCCAAGTATATGGCAGCACTGATCCCCGGTATTTTGGTACAGGTCTCCCCACTGGCAGCACTGTTAGGTGGATTGATAACGATAAATAAGATGGCCAGCAGTCTAGAGGTTATAGCCTTAAAAACTTCTGGGATCAGTTTTAGAAGGATAGTTCTTCTGCCTATAATTGCTACATTTATAATGGCAGGAGGAGTTTTTTATATCAGTAATTCTCTGCAGCCGGAAGGCTTAAAGACAGCCAGGGAGTTAAAGAGAAAAAACCAGATAGATGATGACAAGATCCCGGTAGCAAAAAACAATGTATACCTCAGGGGGAATGGAGATTATATCTATCATTTTGATTATATAAACAGAGAGAAAAATATAGCTAAAGGGGTACAAGTAGTAATTCTAAGTAAAAACTTTGATGCCATAAAATCTATAATCACAGCTAAGTCAGCAAGATATACTGACGATGGCAGGTGGGAATTAGATGGGGCCAATGAAAATAAGATAGATGAAAAAAAAGTAGTTTTTCATAAAACCTATATAAATTTACAGTTAAAAGATGAACCTAAATTATTCCTGACTCCTAAATATAGAAAAGAGGAGTTAAGTTTAACGGAATTAAAAAGGATAGCATTGCTTCTCCGTAAAACCGGAGGAGAAGCCAAGGAATTTGATGTAGAATTTCATAAGAGAATAGCTTATCCGTTTGCCTGTGTTGTTATAGGAATCCTGGGGCTGGCCTTAGGAAGCAGATATGTAAGAGGTTCATCAGCTATAAATATAGCCCTTAGTATTGCTTTTGGTTATGGTTATTATATTGTTCAGGCTAGTTTTGAAGCGGTAGCCATGGGAGGAATCCTGTCCCCCCTTATGGGAGCATGGATGCCAAACCTTATCTTTATAGGTATAGGGCTAGTAGCGATGAATAAGGCAGAATATTGATGTGGATTTTCTCTGTTGTTATTTCAAATTATGGTGTTAAAAGAAAAATTACTGTTTAAGAATTTGACCTTATGAGGTCATAGGAAAAAAGTAAAATAAGAGGAGAGAAGATTATGATAATAGAGAAAAAATTAAAAAATGGAATTCCTGTTTTTTTTGACAAGATGGATGGGATACAATCAGTAACTATAGGGGTCTTTGTAGGAACCGGGTCAAAACATGAAAAAAAAGATGAATACGGTGTATCTCACCTTTTGGAACATATGATGTTTAAAGGTACTAACAGAAGGTCAGCTAAAGAACTGTCTGAAGAGATAGACAATGTAGGCGGAAATATAAATGCGTATACTGGAAAGGAAACTACAGCTTATTATATACAGCTGTTATCTTCTAGATTAGAAGTAGGAGTGGATATCTTATCAGATATGTTTTTAAACTCTACTTTTTCAGATGAAAATTTAGAAAAGGAAAAAAAAGTTGTAATTGAAGAGATAAATATGTACGAGGATATCCCAGAGGAAAAAGTACACGATATAAATTCTACATTTGCTATCTCCGGAGACCAGTCTAATATAGTTTTAGGAAGTATTGAAAGTGTAAATGGAATCAGTAGAGATATCTTAGTTAATTATTTCAATAGGAGATATACACCGGAAAATATGGTTATATCTTTAGCTGGAAATATGGATATAGATAAAGTTATGGAGATGTTAGAGGATACCATGGGAACTATAGAGAAAAAAGAAGCTCAGACTTCGAAAGAATTTTCTATGAAGATAAATCCTGGAAAACAGATCTCTAAGAAAGAGATGAGTCAGGTACACCTGTGTATAAACACAAAGGGAATCTCCTACTTAGATCAGGACAGATATAAATACTCTATAATTTCTAATATATTAGCCGGAAATATGAGTTCCAGGTTATTTCAAAAGATCAGAGAAGACCGTGGACTGGCTTACTCAATCTATAGTTATATGTCAAATTTTAAAGAAGGCGGACTATTTACCATCTATGCAGGGACAACACCTAAAGATTATAACGAAGTAATTCAGATAGTTCTAGAAGAGTTCGAGGAAATAAAGAAAAATAGTGTAACTGAAAAAGAACTGGAAAGATCAAAGAATCAATTTTTAAGTTCATTAACTTTTGGATTGGAAAACAGCAGGGCCAGAATGAGTAGATTAGCCAGTTCATATCTGACTTATGGACGTATAAAAACAATCGAAGAAACTATAGAAGAAATAGAAAAAATAACTTGTGAAGATATAAAAAAAGTGGCAAATAAAGTTTTTTCAGAGGAATATTATTCATACACTATCTTAGGAGATATAGAGTAAAAAAGGAGAATTTTAATATGAAAAAAGTAGAAGTCAAGATAATAAAAGCAGAAGGGGTAGCTCTTCCAAAGTATATGACAGATGGTGCAGCTGGAATGGATGTATGTGCTCATATTGAAAAACCTGTAACTTTAAAAAGTTTAGAAAGACGACTGATTCCTACAGGAATAGTTATAGAGATACCATTTGGCTATGAGGTTCAGGTAAGGCCTAGAAGTGGATTAGCAATGAAGCATGGAATCACATTAGTAAATTCTCCAGGAACTATAGATTCAGATTATAGGGGAGAAGTCGGAATAATTTTGATCAATCTGAGTTCAGAAGAATATACTATAAATCCAATGGAAAGAATTGGACAGCTTGTCCTTCAAAAGGTTTATAAGATGGAATTCGTTGAAACAGATAGTGTGGAAGAAAGTAAAAGATCTACAGGTGGTTTTGGCCATACTGGGAAATAGTAATGATGACAGATAGGTGGAAAAAATGAAAAATAATAGAGATGTAAGAGTTTTGATCAAAAAAGTAAAAAAAATGAGTTATAGAATTTTATTGAATGCAGTATTAATAGCTGTAATCAGTGCATTTTCAATATATAGTGCAACTTACACTAAAACTACTTCTTTTTTAAAAAAAGATTTGATTTGGCTCCTTTTGGGGATAGTGGTGTATTTTGTATTTTCTATGATAGATTTCAAGTTATATAGACGCTATTCCAGGCTGATCTATGGAGCAAGTCTGATATCTCTGCTGGCTGTTTTTGCATTTGGAGTAACTAAATTAGGAGCTAAAAGATGGATAGACTTAGGGTTTATGAACTTACAGCCCTCAGAGTTTGCAAAAATATTCATGGTATTAACCTTTTCAGCTCTCCTGGTAAATAGTTATAAAAGTAGTTTTTCAGGTCTAAAAGATGTAGTTAAGTCTGGAGTTCATATTCTGCCTGTATTCATACTTATACTAAAACAACCGGATCTGGGGACTTCCCTAACATTGATTGCAATATTTGGAGTATTAATATTTGTTCATGGGATAGATACCAAAACAATAACTATAATGCTCGGGAGTTTGGTAGCCTTTGTTCCCTTTGCATATTTCTTTCTTTTGAAAGAATATCAGCAGACAAGGATTTTAACCTTTTTAAATCCTGAAAAAGATCTTTTGGGAAGTGGGTGGAATGTAACCCAGTCTATGATAGCAGTGGGTTCAGGTGGATTATTTGGAAAGGGGTTATTTCAGGGGACTCAGAGTAAACTTAAATTTTTACCGGAATCCCATACAGACTTTATAGGTGCTGTCTTTTTAGAAGAAACAGGCTTTGTAGGAGGATTGATATTATTAGTCCTATACTATTCCCTTATCTATAATGTGGTTCGGATAGGGAATAATTCTAACGATGAATATGGAAGATTGATCTGTTATGGGGTAGCTGCAATAATATTTTTTCATACCACAGTAAACTTGGGAATGATAATAGGGATTATGCCGGTAACAGGGTTGCCGCTGCTCCTAATGAGTTATGGTGGTAGTTCATATATCTTTACCTTTATGATGTTAGGTATAGTTCAGAGTGTAAAAGTTCATAGTGATAAATATTAATCTAAGGAGGCGAAGGAGTGGAAGCTAAGAAGATAGATAAACTTAAATTTTTCTTGAAGACTTTCATACCATTTAGTCTGATTGGATTAATAGCTTTTTCTATAATGGGAAAAGTACAATTGAATACAACGGTCAATAAGATTAAGATGGAAGAAAATGTTAATTTAGAGATCTCCAAGGAAGTAATAATGGAAGATATGTTGGAGGTTAAAACAGATCTTTTATACCTGTCTCAAACGACTTATTTAAACAATTATATCAATAAAAAGAGTTATTCTTTAGGGGAATGGTCAAAAGAGTTATATATATATTCTAAAAACAAAAAAATGTATGATCAGATAAGATATATAGATGAAAAGGGATTTGAGTTGGTTAGAATTAACAGTAACAAAATTGACCCTAATACACCTCTAATTATAAAAAAATCAGAACTGCAAAACAAAAAAGATAGATATTATTTTAAAAATTCCATAGATTTAAAATTAAATCAAATCTATGTCTCTCCCTTGGACCTAAATAAAGAAAATAAAGAGATAGAGATACCGTTAAAACCCATGATTAGGTTTGTAACCCCTGTATTCAATGAAAATAAAGAGGTCAAAGGTTTGGTGGTATTAAATTATCTAGGGGAAAAACTTTTGGATAAAATATCAACTATATATATAAAAAAACCATATTCAATCCCATTTTTATTGAATAAAGAATCGTATTATTTGTTGGGGGAGAAGGGGAAAGAATGGGGGTTTATGTATGATAAAAAAGATATTAACTTTAAAAATGAATTTCCGGATATTTGGGAAGAGATAGAGAAAAATGAAAGTGGTCAATATATGAACGGTTCCCAGCTGTTTACATATACAAAAATAAGACCATTGGAAACTATTGATACAACACTAGAAGCTAAAAAAGGTTATTATTGGATATTGGTTTCATATGTTCCAAAGAAACATATAGATGCTATTAAAGATGAAAAAATACTGACATTTTTATTTAGCGGGATGATAATACTGACTATATTAACATTGATTTCCCTGGTTTCTGCAGATAGAAAATGTTCAGAGCTGGAAAAAATAAATATAATAGAGAAGAAAAACCTAGAGTTAAAGATAAAAAATGATGAACTCTTTCATCTTTCTTCTAGAGATGGTCTAACAGGAATATATAATAGAAGATATATAATGAAATTATTTGAGAAGGAATTTAAACTCTATAAATCAGATAAAAAAATAACCTGTGTTTTGTTTGATGTAGATAGGTTTAAAACTATAAATGATACCTATGGTCACCTGATTGGGGACATTGTATTGAAAAAAATAACTAAAATAGTTATAGAAAATATAAGCTTTGATGATCTCTTTGGACGGTATGGAGGAGACGAATTTTTCTTGATATTTCTAGGTAAAGAAGATTATGAAATAGATGAAATACTAGAAAAAATTCGTAGTGATATATTTAATTTGATCTTGAAGATAGATGAAAAAAAGATCAGAGTGACTATAAGTTTGGGAGTTGCAAGGTCTACAAATCAGATGAAAGAATCAGAGGATATGATAGTAGGAGCTGACCTGGCTTTATACAGAGCCAAGGAAAATGGAAGAAATAGGATAGAAAGATATAATTAAAAAAATGGAAGTTTAAACTTCCATTTTTTAATTATTGTCGAATTATTTAAAAATCATCTAAAAATACTTCTGGTTCAGAATTTTTTTCTGGATTTGAATTTTCTATAGGATCTTTAGGATCTAAATTCTCTACGTCTGCTGTATTGTCAACAGGTTTAACTTCAACTTTTTCAACTTGAGGTGTCTCCTCAACTACAGCAACAGGAGGTTTAGCGATATCTAAGTATTCGTTGGAAACCTTGTTTATAGCTCCGTCTAAGTCATCGATAATAGCCTGAAGGTGGATAACAAAGATCTCTTTTACTTTTTCAGGAACTCTGTTTTTATCTATAGCTAAAACAATAAATTCCTTTCCTTCATTGTTCCAGGAGTTTGTTGTAACAGCATCTTTTATCAGTTCTGATGAAACAAGATTAGCCAGATCCTCAATGGTATTTTTAGAGATTACGATGTTTTTAGTATGAACTTCATTAAAAAATGAATTTAATACATTTGTAGTTTCATTAAAAATTTGTTTCTTTAGATATATTTCTGCCTGATCTTTTGCTTTCATCTTAGCTACAGCAGTCCCACTTTCATTGACCTTATAATTGCCCATGGCAAATAGTTGTGTTTCTTCCTGAACATTGAAATTAGATCTTTCTACCTCGGTATATGTAGGAGTACCCGTAAATGTATCTTGAATATTGGTACATGCTCCTAAAGACAGGATTAATCCAGAGAGAAAAAGCATCTTTAATTTATTTTTCATAAAAGCCTCCTAAAAATTTATTGTCAGTAAAGTATATAATTCTAATCTTTAAATGTCAATCTCTCTAATGATATAAAGGGAAAAAGATAGAGATACAAAAAAAGTGTAAAATAGTGTATAATAACAGTTGTAATTATATTATATATCTATATTTTTTCTTATGGGGTGGAAGAAAAAAAGCTAAAAAAATTTACTTATTCTACAAAAAAGGTACTTTTTTTGTTTTGAGTAAAAATTAAACAAGATTATATGGTAAAATAACAATAATGACGCAACGGGAAGATTGCAATAATATATAAAATCTAGTAAAATTTATATTAGGCGTAAAAGTCTTATGTTTAGTTTTACTAACTAGGAGGAGTGAAGTTAATGGGTATTTTCTCTATTAATAAAAAAAAATACGCTACATTGAAGATTGAGAAAAAAAAGGAAGAAAAAAAGGTAGAACCTAAAAAGGTGGAGCCGAATATAACAGGATCAGGACTATGGGTTAAGTGCCCGGGGTGCAATGAAATAATTTACAAAAAAGACATCAAAAAAAATCAGATGAGATGTCCAAACTGTGACAACTACTTTAAAATGAGTGGGAAACAAAGGATAGAATTACTGATAGATAAGGATACTTTTGAGGAGTTTGATGTAGATTTATTTACAAAAGATCCCCTTAAATTTCCTGACTATGCAGAAAAAATAGAAAATACAAAGATAAAAACTAAGTTAAAAGAAGGAGTTATCTCAGGTGTCGGAAAGATGTTTGGGATGGAAGTCAGTATAGCTGCCATGGATTTTTCTTTCTTAGGTGGAAGTATGGGAACAGTTGTAGGAGAAAAAATAACCCGTGCAATTGAAAGAGGTATTGAAAGAAAGATACCTGTAATAGTAGTTGCTACTTCTGGAGGAGCTAGAATGCACGAGGGAATCTTATCACTTATGCAGATGGCAAAGACCTCAGCGGCCTTAGACAGACTTCGTGAAAACGGAATTCCATTTATATCTATTCCGGTGGATCCAACTACTGGAGGAGTAACTGCATCATTTGCAATGCTAGGGGATATAATTATTAGTGAACCAAAAGCTCTTATAGGATTTGCAGGAGCCAGAGTTATAGAACAGACAATAAAACAAAAATTACCTGAAGGATTTCAATTAAGTGAATTCGTCCAAGAATGTGGAATGGTTGATATCATTGCTAAGAGGGAAGACTTAAAGAAAACTGTACACAGGGTATTAGATAATTTATTTGGACTATAATTTGGGGGTTAATAATATGGAATTTGAAAAGAAATTAAAAGATATAGAGATAAAAATAGATGAATTAAAAGAATTTTCTAAAGAGAAGGGGATAGACCTATCTGCTGAGATAGAGAAATTAGAGGCAGAAAAAGAGTTGGTACTATCGGAAACTTATAAAAATCTGAGTTCATGGGAGAAGGTGTCGGTAGCCAGACATCCAAAGAGACCATATACTTTAGATTATATAGAGCATATTGTAGAAGATTTCGAAGAACTGCATGGAGATAGATTGTTTAAAGATGATCCGGCTATTGTAGGAGGAATTGGAAAAATAGATGGAAAGAGATTTGTAATAATCGGGCATCAAAAAGGAAGAGATATGGAATCTAATATATATAGGAACTTTGGAATGGCAAATCCAGAGGGATATAGAAAAGCTCTTCGTCTTATGAAATTAGCAGAAAGATTTAAACTACCGGTGTTAACACTGATAGATACAGCTGGAGCATATCCAGGAATAGATGCAGAAAAACATGGGCAGGGAGAAGCAATAGCCAGAAACCTTATGGAGATGGCCGGTTTATCGACTCAGATTATAGCAATTGTTATTGGAGAAGGTGGATCTGGAGGAGCGTTAGCTCTGGGAGTTGCAGATAGAGTATTTATGCTTGAAAACAGTGTGTATTCTGTAATATCACCAGAAGGATGTGCAGCAATTTTATATAAAGATGCATCTAAAGCATCACAGGCAGCAAATGATCTTAAAATATCAGCTAATCAGTTAATAAAATTAGGAGTAGTAGATGATATTATAGAGGAACCTTTAGGGGGAGCTCATAGAGATCATGAAGCCATGGCTAAAAATATAAAAATAAAAGTATTAGAAGCTTATTCAGAAATAAAAGATCTTCCTATTTTGGAATTAAAAGATCAGAGATATGAAAAATTTAGAAAAATGGGTGAAGTAAATCAAGGGGTATAGATAGAAAACCTCTTGAATAATTATAAAATTATTAGGAAATAACCGTAGAAGTTATATTTGAAGGGGTGTTTGGATTATGAAAAGAATAGCCATATTAACAAGTGGGGGAGATGCACCAGGAATGAATGCTGCTATCAGATCAGCGGCAAAGCTTGCATTTCACCATGGAATAGAAGTGTTTGGAGTAAGAAGAGGTTATAAGGGGATGTTAGATAATGATATCTTTAAGATGACTAGTTCGGATGTAAGTGGAATTATAGATAGAGGGGGAACGGTACTTTTAAGTGCTAGATTGCCTGAATTTAAAGATCCAGAGGTAAGAAAAATTGCTGCTGATAATTTAAAGGCTCATGAGATAGAGGGGCTTGTTGTTATTGGTGGAGACGGATCGTTTCATGGAGCGGATCTTTTATACAAGGAACATGGAATTAAGGTTATTGGAATTCCAGGGACAATAGACAATGATATTATCGGAACAGATTTTACAATTGGATATGATACAACTTTAAATATAATCATAGAAGCTATGGTTAGATTGAGAGATACTGCTACTTCCCATGAGAGAACTTACTTAGTAGAAGTAATGGGAAGAGATGCAGGAGATTTAGCACTATATGCATCATTAGCTGCTGGAGGAGACGGATTCTTCATACCAGAAGCAAAGGATACAGTGCAAGATATAGCTGATGTTATAAAAGAGAGAAGAGCTATGGGTAAATTACATGACATTATCTTAGTTTCTGAAGGAGTGGGGTCAGCCTATGAAATCGGAAAAGATTTAAAGAAAATTGTGGATACAGAGCTTAGAATAACTGTATTAGGACATATTCAAAGAGGGGGATCACCATCTGCATTCGATAGAGTATTAGCAACAAAAATGGGTGCTAAAGCTATAAAAGAACTTATGGCAGGAGAAAGTGGAATGATGATTTGTTCTGAGAGTAATAAGATAACTACAAAATTCATCGATTATGCATGGAATGGAATCGTAGATGATACTCAAAAAAGAAAAGATATTGAATTAGCTCATATCTTAACTAAATAATATAATGCTGAGCAGAAGCTCATTTATAATAATTTTTACAAATTCAGGAGGAGAAGAATGAAAAAAACGAAAATCGTATGTACCATTGGTCCAAAATCAGAATCAAAGGAAATGTTAACTAGCTTATTAAAAGCTGGAATGAATGTAATGAGATTAAATTTTTCCCATGGAAACTATGTTGAACATGGTGGCAGAATAGATACAATGAGAGAAGTAATAAAGGAAACTGGAATTAAAGCAGCTATCCTTTTAGATACAAAGGGACCTGAGATCAGAACTATCAAATTAGAAGGTGGAGATGACGTAATCTTAGAAGCAGGTCAAGAATTTACAATTACAACTGACGAAACTATCATTGGAAACAAGGATATAGTAGCAGTTACATATAAAGGGTTAACAGAGGATTTAAAAGCTGGAAATACAATCTTATTAGATGATGGTTTAGTAGGACTTACAGTTAAAGAAGTTACTGGAAACAAGGTAATCTGTACTGTAAATAATACTGGAGCTTTAGGAGAAAACAAAGGTGTGAACTTACCAGGTGTATCTGTAAACTTACCAGCATTATCAGAAAAAGACATCAACGACCTTAAATTTGGTTGCGAACAAGGAGTAGATTTTGTAGCAGCTTCATTTATCAGAAAAGCTGATGATGTAAGAGCAGTAAGAAAAGTTTTAGATGAAAATGGAGGAGCTAAGATCCAAATTATATCTAAGATAGAAAACCAAGAGGGTGTTGATAACTTTGATGAGATCTTAGAACTATCTAACGCAATCATGGTAGCTAGAGGAGACTTAGGGGTAGAGATACCTGTAGAAGAGGTTCCATTTGCACAAAAAATGATGATCGACAAATGTAACGAAGCTGGAAAGATGGTAATTACAGCTACACAAATGTTAGATTCAATGATCCAAAACCCAAGACCAACTAGAGCAGAAGCAGGAGACGTAGCCAATGCAATCTTAGATGGTACAGATGCAGTAATGCTTTCAGGAGAAACAGCTAAGGGTAAATATCCAGTAGAAGCTGTATCTACAATGGCACAAATCTGTAAAAAAACTGATTCAGTAATGGGATATGTTCACCATGATTTCAGAGGAGATATGAGTATAACTGAAGCAGTTTCTAAAGGAACTGTAGAAGTAGCAGAGACGTTAAACGCTAAATTAATTTTCGTAGCAACTGAAACTGGTAGAGCAGCTAGAAACTTAAGAAAATACTTCCCATCAGCACACATTGTAGCTCTTACAAATAATGAGACTACAGCTAACCAACTTATGCTTACTAAGGGTGTTTACCCAGTTATGAATACAGATTCAGCAATCGATGATGATGTAAAGACTATCGAAGCATTTGCAGGATTTGCACAAATCATATCTAAGAGATATGTAGAGGCAGTAGCAGGAGATGTAGTAGTATTATCTTGTGGAGAAGAGTTATATAAGCCGGGAACTACAAACACTTTAAAAGTAATAACTATTAAATAATAAAAATTATATAAATATATGGAAAGGAGCTGAAATTTCAGCTCCTTTTTTTTAAGTATAGAAATTTGGATGCAACGTCACGTTGTTTATTTATTTTCTAAAGTTCATAATCAAATCTTTCTATTTTAATTCGTTTATAAATTTTATTAAAATGGGAAAAATCCCTAGGAAGGATAAAATTTTATTCTTTGTATTACTATATAAAGGTTTATAAAATTTAAGAGGGAGATGATTATCTTGTTGAAGTTATATATATTTATTTTTTATTCGATAATTACTTTTGGTTATAGTTTTGAAGAACTGAATAAAAATATTTTAAGTGGAGGTGTCCCTAGAGACGGGATACCGGCAATAGGAGCACCTAAATATATAAAGGTGAGAGACAGTAAAAAATTTATGAGAGATGGTGACAGGGTTTTTGTCTGGGAAGGTAATGATTTTATAAAAATTATTCCTCAAAAAATTTTGGTGTGGCATGAGATTATCAATGATAAGGTGGCAGGGGAAGAGGTGGTTATAACTTACTGTCCCCTTACATCTACAGTAATTGGTTATAAAATATCAGGAACTACAATGGGAGTTTCGGGAAAGCTTTTAAACAGCAATTTGGTAATGTATGACAGAAAAACGAAAAGTCTCTGGCCACAGATAATGGGAGTATCCATAGATGGGAAGAGGAAAGGAGAGGAGTTAGATCAGTTTCCTTTGGTATGGACCAAATGGGACAGAGTTAAAAAGAATTATCCCGATGCATATATACTGTCCCAAAGGACAGGAGCTATACGAAATTATCAGCAGGACCCCTATGGAGATTTTTCAGATAAAAACAGTTATTACAATAAAGGAGGAGCCTTTTTCCCGCTCATGGCAAAGAGTGATAGATTAAATCCTAAAACTATGGTTCGGGGACTTATAGGGAAGGAAAGTCAGGCAGCGGTATCCTGGGATCAAGTGAAGAGAAAAAAGGTAGTAAATATAGATATAAAAGAGATAAAGGCAGTTCTCTTCTATGATGAAGAACTTGATACAGTACGAGGATTTTCCCGGGAATTTCAAGGGGATGATCTGAAGTTTGAGGTGAGAGACGGAAAGATAGTAGATAATATAGAGAAAAGGGTGTGGAATTCAAAAGGAAAATCCGGGAAACATCATCTTGCTCACTACGAAGGAATGGATGCATTCTGGTTTGCCTGGTATGCTTTTTACCCAAATACCCAATTGGTAGGTGATTCAGATGACAAGTTTGAATAAAATATTAAGGGATAAGGGTGCTAGAAGGGTTGGATTTTTATCGGGACTGATCTATTTTATG
Organism: Fusobacteria bacterium ZRK30; assembly: GCA_024628785.1. Lineage (NCBI taxonomy): Bacteria > Fusobacteriati > Fusobacteriota > Fusobacteria bacterium ZRK30. The sequence continues at coordinate 209,657 of CP102405.1, read as the reverse complement.
TTATATCTCTATAGTGTAGGAGATATATCTTTAGGAAGCGGTATTGAGAGAGGAATATTTTTTCTTTCTAAGTGGGAAGATGTGATCTTTAAAATGAAAAGTACTTTTATTTGGGAGGCTGTAGGAGTGGTCTCAGGCAAAAACATCTATATGGCTATTTCTCCATTAAATATATTATTAGGGCTTATTTTATCGGGGTTAATCTTTATCAATATATCTACAGCATTGTATGCCAAGAAACACCCCGGGAGCTGCTCTCTGGGGATGAAAACTGGATTTTTAGGTGTATTTGCAAGTTTTTTAGGAGGGTTTGCCTGCTGTGTTCCTACATTTATAATTGTATTGGGGCCGGTTTTTAGTGGTTTGACTTTATTTTTTATAAAGATAAGGGTATTTTTGATTCCCGGGAGTCTTTTGATCTTAATATGGGGAGCTGTATGGGGAGTTAAAAGAGTAAAATAGTGATAGGACAGACTTGAATTCAAGATTTAAGAGAGGTGAAAAGCCTCTTTTTTTTATTAATTTGAATATTAAAGAAGGCTTTCGCCTTCTTTAATAAATTTCTGATTATTTAGAATAGAGGTATATTTTTTTGTTAAAATGTTGGTGCTATAATACCCTTATATTTATCGGTGATAAAGTTTTTTACTTTTTCGCTGTGAAGTGCTCTCATTAATGCTTCTACTTTTTCATCTCCTTTATTTTCTGTTTTAACTGCTACAATATTGGCGTAAGGTGAGTCTTTCCCCTCTCTCAATATAGCATCATTTACAGGATCGATACCAGCATCTAAAGCATAGTTCCCATTGATAAATGCACAATCTACATCCTGTAAAGATCTAGGTAGCTGGGCTGCATCGAGCTCTTTAAAGTTTAATTTTTTAGGATTTTCTGTGATATCCAGTACTGTTGCTCTTAATCCGGCATTAGGATCTAATTTTATAAGGCCAGTTTTTTCTAATATGATTAGTGCTCTTCCACCATTGGATGGATCATTTGGGATAGCAATAGTAGCCCCCTCTTCTAGCTCACTTATATCTTTTATCTTATCTGAAAAAAGGCTTAGGGGAGATACAAATACTCCTCCAACAGAACTTAGATCTAATCCTCTGTCCTTTGAGAACGATTCTAAATATGGTAGATGCTGGAAAAAGTTAGCATCTATCTCACCGTCATTTAGAGCTTGATTTGGAGTAACATAATCAGTAAATTCAACAGTTTCAAGCTGGACTCCATCTTTGGCCAGATCATCTTTTATAAGGTTTAAAATTTCAGCATGGGGAGACGGTGATGCTCCTACTCTAAGTACATTGTTTTCTGCTGCTTCTTTTTTTCCACAACCTATAAATATAGCAATAAGCGTTAATAATAATATAATTTTTTTCATAATAAATTCCTCCCTGTCCGCCTATGGCGAAACTAATAACTTAGAAAGATAAGTTTAAAATCTTTTTCTTTTTGCCACTGATTTACACCAATTAATTCCAATTAAAATACTTAATCTTTGTGTCTCTTTCTATTCTTTCTATTCTTATCTCTTCGTATTAATCTCTCTTTCGTGAATATTAGTGTCCATTAGTGGCTATGTCGAAAATACTTTTATTTTCTTCTGGCCGAGATCTTACTGACAATACTATTTCCTGTAAATTGAACTATTTGAACCAGTATTATTATACTGATAACCGATATGATCATTATATCTACCTGGAACCTCTGGTATCCATATCTGATTGCTACATCTCCTAAACCACCTCCTCCAATGGCTCCTGCCATGGCAGAATATCCAATTAAATTAATTATAGTCAGGGTGATCCCGTGAATAAGACTTGGAAGTGCCTCTGGGATCAATACTTTGGTGATAATTTCAAATTTAGATGCCCCTAATGAGATAGAAGCTTCGATAATACCTCTATCCACTTCGCTGACAGCTCCCTCTATGATTCTCGCAACAAATGGAGCTGCTGAGACAGAGAGGGGTACAATACTGGCTGTAGAGCCAATAGTTGTTCCGATAATAAATCGTGATATAGGTAAAACTAAGATCATCAATATGATAAATGGAAAGGATCTTCCTATGTTTATGATAAGATCTAAAACTTTATTTAATTTGTTCATAGGCAGAATATTATCAGGTTTTGTGACATATAATAATATTCCCATGGGGATACCTATGAGTAGGGAAAAGATCACTGAAAAGAACACCATATATATAGTTTCGTTAAATGCTGGTAAGAGCAGACTTATAATTTTATCCATTGTATAACACCTCAATTCCTAATTTATTTTGTTTTAGCCATTTGATACTTTTTAATTGTTTTTCCATCTCACCATTTAATTCCAATATAAGATAACCGACACTGTTAGTAACTAGTTTATTGATACTCCCAGCCAGGATACTTATATCTATATCAAACTTTCTAATGAGCTGAGAAATAATAGGTTTATCAATAGTTGCTCCTATGTAGGAGATTTTTATTATCTTTCTGCCTATCTTCTGACTGAATGCAACTTCTTCCTCCTCCTCTGGAATCAGATGTTTTATAAATTCCTGGGTAATTATAGTCTGAGGATTGGAAAATATATTTGTAACCTCTCCTACCTCTACAACATTCCCTCCATCTAAAACTGCTACTTTATTGCATGAATCTCTGATAACTTCCATTTGATGGGTTATGAGGATGATAGTTAAATTTAATTTTTTTTGGATATCTTTTAATAAGTTCAAGATATTCTTGGTGGTTTTTGGATCCAATGCACTGGTGGCTTCATCTGAAAGAAGAACTTTTGGATGGTTAGCCAGGGCTCTGGCGATAGCGACTCTTTGTTTTTGTCCTCCGGATAACTGGGCCGGATAGCTGTGGATCTTATCTTCTAATTCTACTAATTTTAGGAGTTCGATAATTCTGGGTTTTATCTTTTCCTTGGGATAATTAGCTACTTCCAGTGCAAATGCTATATTACCTCCTACACTCCTAGAATTCATGAGGTTAAAGTGCTGAAAGATCATCCCTGTTTTCTTCCTGTATTCCTGAAGTTCGAAATTATTAAAACCTAGAATATCTTTTTTATCCACTATGATCTCTCCGCTGGTTGGTTCCTCTAATCTATTTAAAAGTCTTATAAGAGTCGATTTTCCAGCCCCACTGAGACCGATAATTCCGTAGAAATCTCCTTTTTCAATGTCTAAGCTGATATTTTTTAGTGCGTCTACACTGATATTATTGCTGGTGTAAGTTTTTCTGATATTTTTAATCTGAATCATAATTTTATCTCCTTTTAAAATTTAGGTTATGTATTAATCTGTAATTTCCTAGCTAATAAAAAAAGCCTGTGGCGTCTACCACAGGCTTTCGTAATTGCTTGAAAGATGTTTGGCAGACTCATGTAATTTAATACAAAATGAGTCTGCCCTTAAATTAAATAATTTAAGTTACAAACCCTTCCAAAGCATCATCATTATATTTAATTGTCTGAATTCAAAGTTTCTCATAGATCTTCCTCGCTTAATAATTTTTTTAGATAATAACATGGTTTTTTGGAGATGTAAAGAATTATCTAAAAAAAAATACTTTAGTATTGTTTATTTAGGTGAAAATAAGATAAAGTATTTGTTTTTAGTATTTTAAGTTTTAGACCCTAAAATTATACGAAATAAGGTTAACATAGGAGAGATCTTGTTATATACTGTGTATTATGAAATATTGTAAAAATTTTTTACTATCCAGGGAATCGTACCTGAAAGGAGGACTACCAAAATACTATTAATTTACTGAGTAAACATAGGAATTTTGAGATAAAAATTTACCATGTAAATTAATAACTTTGAGATAAAGATTGTTATATAACCTAAGAATCTTGAGATAAAAGATTATAAAAATATAGGTTATGCATGTTTGGGTGCAACGCCGCGTTGCTTATTTATTTGATTATACAAGGAGGAAAGATGAAATTAACGGATATTTTTGAACATTTTAAACCCCATAAAAAATTGTTTATCTTGGATTTTACAAGTGCATTTTTTATGGCAATGATAGATTTGGCGTTTCCGGTATTTACCCAGAGGATAATAGACGTAGAGCTGCCAAATAGAAATTATAAATTTTTTATAATTTTGATATTAACTTTAGCGGCACTCCAGGGAGTAAGAGCTGTCTTAGCCTATATAGTGACCTATTATGGCCACAAGATGGGGGTAAATATAAGGTACGATATGAGAAATAAATTATTTCGTCATTTACAGAAGTTATCTCTGTCTTACTATGATAATGCTAAAACAGGGACGATAATGTCTAGAGTTATGGGGGATTTAGAGATCCTATCTGAGCTGGCCCACCATGGTCCCGAGGATCTATTTATAATAATAGTTACCTTTATAGGATCTTTTATCCTAATGATAAATCTAAATGTTACCCTGACGATAGTGGTATTTTTAATCCTACCTTTCTATATTTATTTTGTGATAAAAGAAAACAAAAAGATGAAGAGGGCTTTTAAAGATTACAGGGTGGTATCGGCAGAAGTTAATTCCCACTTAGAGGATAGTATAGCAGGAGTTAGAGTTGTAAAAGCATTTGGAAATGAAAAAACAAGCTCGAAAAATTTTGACAGATATAATAAAAGTGTAGCAGACAGCTTGATGAAAGCCTTTGAACCAATAAGTATACTGACCAGTGCAACGGGGTTATTTTCTGGTGGAATTCAAATTGTAATCTTGGTCTTAGGTGGAACTATGGTGATGAAAGGACAACTTACAATTGGTATATTGATTGCTTTTTTACTCTTTGTAAACAGGTTTTTAGATCCGATCAAGAGAATTATTTCATTCTTAGAGATGTATCAGCAGGGAACAGTAGGTTATGAAAGATTTTGTGAGGTTATGGCTATAGATCCCGACATAAAAGATAGTGAAGGTGCTGAAAATTTAGAAGATATTTCCGGAAACCTAAAATTTAAGTCTGTAGATTTTTCATATAATGACGGTGAGGTAATATTGCAAAATTTCAATTTGGAGATAAAAGCTGGAGAAAAAGTAGCTTTAGTCGGTCCAAGTGGAGCAGGAAAATCTACAATATGCAGTCTATTACCGAGATTTTATGATGTGAGCCGTGGAGAAATTATCATAGATGGTGTCGATGTCAAGAAGATAACTCAGAATTCTCTACGAAAAAATATAGGAATTGTTCAGCAGGATGTATATCTATTTCATGGAACTATAGGAGAGAATATAGGTCTAGGAAAGATTGATGCCACTGAAGATGAGATAGAAAAAGCAGCATCCATGGCCAATGCACTGGAATTTATAAATGAACTGCCCGATAGGATGGATACCTTAGTAGGAGAACGAGGAGTAAAATTATCAGGAGGACAAAAACAAAGGATATCTATCGCCAGAATATTTTTGAAAAATCCAAAGATTTTAATACTTGATGAAGCTACCAGTGCTCTGGATAATCAGACCGAAAAATATATCCAGGATTCCCTGGCTAAATTGTCAGAGGGGAGAACTACCCTTACTATAGCTCACAGGCTGACAACTATAAAAAATTCAGATAATATAATCTATCTGGATAAAGACGGGATCCAGGAAGAGGGAACCCATGCAGAGCTCATTGAGAAAAAGGGAAAATATGAGAAACTGTATAACTCTGAATTTCATGGATTTGTATGATATAATTTAAATAGAACCTTGATCACGGAAAAAATAAGGAGAGATATTATGAGTATATTAGATATAATTAAAGATACAAATATTACCTTTGAGCAGAGGGTGTTGGGATTAGCTCGTGCTGCAGAGAACAGTTTAGATGTGCTAAAAATGACAGATTATGTAAAAGAATATAGGGAAGCGGGAATTATATGTGATTTATTTGAGGGAAATGCACCATATAGACCGAGATATATCTTGCCCGATTATGATAAATTTATAAAGGAGGGGTGTGAGTTTTTAAATATTGCTCCTCCTACAGATATTTGGGAAGCCACAAATAATCTATTGATGTTTTATAAACATGTACCATCTATAACGACTATGCCTGTGTACATAGGAAATATAGACTACCTTTTGGAAAAGTTCGTGACAGACGAAAATGAGGAGGAGTCTTATAGAGCTATAAAATTATTTTTAAAGCATATAGATACAACTATTACAGATTCATTTTGTCATGCTAACATAGGGCCCCGTGAAACAAAAGCTGGGATGTTGATATTAAAAGCTATGAGAGAATTAGAGTTACCTACTCCTAATTTGACATTAAAATACAGTAAAGAAACTACCGATAGGTTAGCTATTGAATCTATAAATACAGCTTTGGTTACAGCAAAGCCTAGTTTTGCCAAAGATAGTATGTACAGAGAAGACTTTGGCGGAAATGAATATGGAATCGTGAGCTGTTATAATGGATTAGAAGTAGGCGGAGGAGCTCATACCTTGGTAAGGGTCAGATTGGGAAGGTTAGCTAAAAAAGCTATTAATAAATCTGATTTTATGGAGAGAGTTTTGCCTGAATTAGCCCATGAAATGCTTGGGTATATAGATGAAAGAATAAGGTTTATCTTGGAAGAATCGGTGTTTTTTAAGGTTAATTTCCTGGTAGCAGAAGGATTTATAGAAAAAGAGAAGTTTACAGGGCTCTTTGGAATGGTTGGATTAGCTGAGTGTGTAAATCATCTTATGGAATTAGAGGGAAATAGCGGAAGATTTGGAAACAATGATCTGGCCAATAAATTAGGTGAAGAGATAGTAAAAGCTCTTACAAAGATATTAAAGGATCATAAGTGTAAGTATTTTGATAGGGAAGAGAAAAAGCATCTCCTGCATTCCCAGGTAGGGATTGAAACCGATGCAGGGGAAAGCCCGGGATGCAGGATTCCAATCGGTGAGGAACCGGAGATATTTGAACATATAGTACAGGCTTCCCCATTTCATAAGTATTTTGCCAGTGGAATAGGAGATATATATTCCTTTGATGAAACCTATAAAAAAAATCCCCAGGCGATCCTGGATATAATAAACGGTGGGTTTAACATGGGACTTAGATTTTTTTCTATGTATGGAAATGATTGTGACGTAGTCAGAGTCACAGGATATTTGGTAAAAAAATCTGAGATGGAAAAATTAGATCAGGGAAAGGTAGTGTTAAGAGATACAACTATCCTAGGAAAAGGTGCCAGAGATAATGGAAGGGTACTAGAGAGGAAATTGAGGAAAAAATAATGATTTGATCATACACACGAAAAAAAATGGTCACAGAGATACACTGAGAGGAAGGAAAGTCACACAGAGAAAAAATAAAAATTCTGTAAGACTCTAATATTCGTATACTCTCTCTTTGTTAAGGCTTTTGTATTCGTGGAATTTGTGACAAAAAGAAAGTTAGAATTTAGTAAGGGAAGAGTGAGTTTATGAGAAGAGCAAAAATAAACAAGATAATAAAGTTTTCCAATGTGGATGGTCCGGGAAATAGGATGAGTATATTTTTCCAGGGGTGTAACTATAATTGTCTCTACTGTCATAATCCTGAGACTATAAATAGATGTAACTCCTGTGGAGCTTGTGTAGATAGTTGTCCTGCAGGGGCACTTTGTATAGTGGATTCAAAGGTTTGCTGGGATAAGAAACTTTGTGTAGAATGTGATCTGTGTACAGAGATCTGTATGAGAAACTCATCTCCAAAAACAATGGATTACAGTATGGAAGAACTTTTAGAGGAGATAAAAAAGGTCAGTGGTTTTATTCGTGGGATCACTGTAAGTGGCGGGGAAGCTACTCTGAATTATAAATTTATAACTGAGTTATTTAAAGAAGTAAAAAAAATGGGGCTGACTACCTTTGTAGACACCAATGGCTCTCTAGATCTAAGGGAGGATATCTACAGTGAATTTATTCGGGCAACAGACAAATTTATGGTAGATATGAAGGTATGGGATGAAAAAGCTCATATAGATCTTACAAACATAGACAACTTAATTGTGAAAAAAAATATAGAATTTTTAGGAGTATTAGGTAAGTTATATGAGGTGAGAACGGTAATTGTACCTGAGTTTTTAGATAATCTAGAGACTGTTAGTGAGGTATCGAGGCTGATAGGCGGGATAAACTCTAAAAATCAATCAGGTGAGGATATTATCTATAAACTTATAAAGTATAGGCAGGTAGGTGTAAGAAAAGAAATCTTAGATGAAAAACTCCTTGAAATATCAAGTCCTAGAGATGAGATGATGGAGGAATTATCTAAACTTGCGAGAAGCAATGGAGTAGAAAAAGTAATTATAATCTGATTGACATATAATAACAGATATGGTAAAATTATCTAGTTAAAAATCGGATATTCCTCTGTAACCTGTATGCGTTATTAAGAATGTCTTAGAACTTAGGAGGAACAAAAATGAAAGAGAGATTAATCGCGTTAGTAGAAAAAGACTATATCAGAACTGATATGCCTGAATTTAAAGCTGGAGATACTTTAAACGTAGCTTTAAAAGTAAAAGAGGGAGCAAAAGAAAGAATCCAACATTTCGAAGGTGTAGTAATCAGAGTAAATGGTGGAGGAGTTGCTAAGACTTTCACAATCAGAAAAGTAACTGCTGGATTTGGAGTAGAGAGAATATTACCTATTAACTCACCAATGATCGACAGTATTGAAGTTAAGAGAATCGGAAAAGTTAGAAGATCAAGATTATTCTACCTTAGAGGATTATCTGGTAAGAAAGCTAGAATCACTGAACTTAGAAAGTAATTATAACTTTGAAAGCATCGAGGAAACTCGATGCTTTTTTTATTATTACTTTATCCATTCCTTCCATATCTCAGGCTGATATCCCAGGGTTACTTTATCCTTCTCCCTTAGGATGGGTGTTTTGAACAGGGTAGGGGACTCCATCAATAATTCTAAAGTATCAAATACATAGTATTCTAAATTACGTTTTTTAAACTCCTTTCCCTCTCTGTCTAGGAGCTCCTCAATATCAAAAGTTTTTGTTATACTTCTCAACTCTCCTTTTGAGATCTCTTTTTCCTTGAGGTTGATAAATTGAACATTGATCTTTCTATCCTTAAAAAATCTTATGGCTTTCTTTGTATCATTACAGTTTTTAACTCCAAATATTTGTATCATAGGCTGTCTCCTTGTATTAATATAATTATTATATTTTACTATAAAGATAAAAAAATGTTAAACTCTATCTTAAGAAAGATGAAATTTTTTAGGAGGGATAAGATGAAAAAAATAGCACTTATAGCCCATGATAGAAAAAAAGATGAATTGGTTGATTTTGTGAAGGAACACAGAGAGTTCTTTTCTAAACATAGTTTGGTTAGTACGGGAACTACTGGAGGAAGAATTATACAAGCTACAGATTTAGAGGTTATCAGGTTTCAATCTGGACCAATTGGAGGAGACCAACAGGTAGGAGCACTTATTGCAACTGATGAGGTGGAGGCGATATTTTTCTTTAGAGATCCCCTTACATCTCAGCCCCATGAACCAGATGTACAGGCTCTCATAAGATTATGTGATGTTCATAAAATACCGGTAGCCACAAATACGGCTACAGCGGACCTCTTGATTAAAGGGATGAAAGAACTGTAAAATAAGGTTTAAAAAATTTTAAAAAACACGAATCTGCAAATGTTCGGAAATAAAACCAAAAAACCGTTTGACAAACATGTTATAGTGGTGTATAACATATGTAAGCGGTTACAACATAGATGAGGAGAGCAGGATGAAGATAAAAGATATAGCAGAATTAGCAGGGGTCTCCACAGCCACAGTATCGAGGGTAATAAATAATTCCTCTTCGGTGAGAGAAGAAACAAGAAAAATGGTCTTAGAAGTGATAAAGGCTAAAAATTACAGACCCAATATAACAGCTCAAAATTTAGCTAAAAAAGAAACCAATACTATAGGAGTGGTAATACCAGATCTGGATAATCCTTTTTTTGGAAAGATAATAAAGGGGATATATGAAAAGATAGAGGAAGAAAACTTAAATATAATCCTTCTAAACAGTTATGGTAGTATAAAAAAAGAAAAAAGGGTAATAGAGACTTTGATAGAACAAAGGGTAAAGGGAGTTATAATAGTCCCCGTAGCAAAAGACAGGTTTTCAAGTTATAAGCACTTTAACAGGTTAGATGAATTTAAAATTCCTTATGTGCTTATAGACAGGGAGATTGAAGGAGATAACTTTTCCAAGGTATATTTAGAAAATAGAAACGGTGCCTATAAGGCAACTAAATACCTGCTGACTAAGGTAGATGATATAGCCATGATATCCGGACCTATAAGAACTACTACAGCTACTAAAAGATTAGAGGGGTATAGTTTAGCCATGGGGGAGAAAAAGTTAGAGAAAAAAATTTACTATGGTGATTACAGAATAGAATCAGGATATAAGGTAATAACCCAAATAATTAGGGAGAAAAAGCTTCCTGAAGCACTATTTGTGGCCAATAATATGATGACCTTGGGAGTTATAAAGGGACTTATAGAAAATAATATTAAAATTTCAGAAAACATCTTAATATTTAGTTTTGATGAAGTTGAAATGGCTGAAATTTTTGGAATAAAGATAGATTATTTAGAATTTGATGTAAAATCTGTTGGGGAAAAAGCAGTAGATATTTTAAAAGGTAAATTAAATGGAGACAGTTCCAGGAAGATCGTTAAAATTCCAGGGAAAATAAAAAAAGCAACGTGACGTTGCATCCAGAGGGGAATAATCTAAAGTTTATAATTTATTTTGGTGATGCTCTCTGGAGGTATAATTTTCTAGATAAAAAAAATAAAATTTTTAATATAAAATGTAAACGGTTACAAGGAGGGAAAATGAAAAAAATATTAGTAATTGGAAGTCTTAATATGGATTTAGTTACCATGAGTGAGAGGCACCCTAAATTAGGAGAGACAATTATAGGAAAAAGCTTCTTTCAGATTCCAGGAGGAAAAGGAGGGAACCAGGCGGTTGCCATATCTAAATTAGGCGGGGATGTAACTATGTTTGGCTGTGTAGGGAAAGATTCTCACGGTGATATATTAATAGAGGAATTAAAAAAGAACGATGTAAATATAGATTGTGTAAAAAAGGTCGAAAAAAATACGGGGATAGCTACAATAGTAGTAGATGAAAATGCAGATAATACAATAATAGTAGTCCCGGGAGCTAATTTTGAGATAGGCACAGATGATATAGATAAAAATATAGAGTTAATAAAAGATGCAGATATAGTTCTCCTCCAGTTGGAAATACCTATAGATGTAGTGGAATATATCCTGAAAAAATCAAAGGAATACAATAAAATTACGATACTTAATCCGGCTCCGGCTGAAAACCTGTCGGTAGATATAATAAAGAATGTAGACTATCTGGTGCCCAATGAAACGGAATTAGAGTTGCTCAGCGGGATGCCTACAGATTCTGAGGAAGAGGTATTAGTGGCTTCTAAAAAACTTATGGATATGGGAGTAAAAAATCTCATAGTTACCATGGGGAAAAATGGTTCGATCTTTGTAGGAGAGGATAAAGTGGTGAAAGTAGGAATCCACAAAGTAAAAGCAGTAGATCCAACAGCAGCAGGGGATTCGTTTATCGGCGGAGTTATCAGAATGCTGGCAGAAGGGAAAAAAATAGAGGAAGCCATGGAATTTGGGGCTCGTGTAGGAGCTATAACAGTAACAAAAGAAGGGGCTCAGAGTTCTCTGCCTACATGGGATGAAGTGGTAAATTATAAATTTAAAAAATAATCCAACAAAGAAGGAGAAAACTTTATGAAAAAAGGAAGATTATTAAATAGTGAGATCAGTTCTGTAATATCCAGGATGGGACATACAGATCATATAACTGTGGGGGATGCAGGGTTACCAATTCCAAACGAAGTAAAGAGAGTAGACTTAGCAGTGGAAAAGGGCGTGCCTACTTTTTTAGGAACTTTAGAAGTGATCTTGGATGAATTAAAGGTAGAAGAAGTGGTAATTGCTAAGGAGATGAAATATATAAGTGGAGAATTCCATATCCAGTTATTGAAATTATTGGAAAAAAAATGTGGAGAGATAAATATTATAGAAGTATCCCACGAAGAATTTAAAGGGATAACTAAGGAGAGTAAGGCTGTAGTAAGAACTGGAGAGTGTACACCATATGCTAATATTATTTTGAAATCAGGAGTAACGTTCTAAGGAGAAAAATATATGGAAAAAATATTAGAAATTTCAGGAATAATTAAAGATTTTCCAGGTGTAAGAGCATTGGATGGAGCCAAACTGAATGTATATCAGGGAAAAGTAATGGCTTTACTCGGTGAAAATGGTGCAGGAAAATCTACAATGATGAAAATAATGACAGGAATATACAAAAGGGATGCAGGAATCATTAAACACAATGGAAAAGAAGTGGAATTTAGCGGCCCCAAAGAATCACAGGATGCAGGAATATCCATAATTCATCAGGAATTAAACTTAATAGATCACCTTTCCATAGCAGAAAACATTTTTTTAGGAAGGGAATTGACTAAAAATTTTAGAATAGACTGGGATATGATGTTCAATGAGGCAGACATAATCTTAAAGAAATTAAATCTGGAACATTCATCTAGAGAATTGGTAGGAAAACTAAGTATCGGAGAGAAACAGATGATAGAGATAGCAAAAGCCCTCTCTCAAAATGCAAAAATAATAGTTATGGATGAGCCTACAGATGCACTGACAGATACTGAAACAGAGAGTTTGTTCAATGTAATTAAGGAACTGGTAGCTGAAAATAAAAGTATAGTATATATATCCCATAGGTTAAAGGAGATATTTGAAATATGTGACCATGCTACTATTATGAGGGACGGAAAGTTTATAGATGAAGCTGTGGTAGCAGATATAACTGAAGATCATATAATTGAAAAGATGGTAGGAAGAAAATTAAAAGATCAATTTCCCAGGATAGATACAAAACTAGGAGATGTGTCCTTAAAAGTAGAAGATCTCAGCGGTGAAGTTACAAAAGATATTAATTTTTCCCTTCAGAAAGGTGAAATATTAGGAATAGCAGGACTTATGGGAGCAGGAAGAACAGAACTGGCTAAGACAATCTATGGATGTTTCAAAAAAACAAGTGGTCAAATTCATATAGACGGGGAAAAAGTAGAGATAAATTCTCCCCAGGAAGCTCTAAAAAAGAAGATAGCATATGTTTCTGAAGATAGAAAGGGAGATGGATTGCTGCTGGGACTTTCTGTAAAAGAAAATATGAGTTTATCTTCCCTGTTAAAGTTTGAAAATACATATAAAAAAATAGATGAAAAAAAAGAAAAGATAGAAGTGGAAGAATTTATATCGAAATTCAACATAAAGACTCCTACAATGGATCAGCTTATAAAAAACCTCAGTGGGGGAAATCAGCAGAAAGTAGCCATAGCAAAGGCACTTATGACCAATCCAAAAATATTGATCTTGGATGAACCTACAAGGGGAGTAGACGTAGGAGCGAAGAAGGAAATATATGATCTTATAAATGAGTTTAAGCATCAAGGGATGAGTATAATTATAATTTCCTCTGAAATGCCGGAAATATTGGGCCTCAGTGACAGAATAATGGTGATGTATGACCAAACTATTACGGGAACATTCAGCAGAGAAGAAGCTACCCAGGAAAAGATAATGAAGTGTGCTATAGGTGTTATGAAGGAGGAGATAGATGAAAACTAGTACAGTATTAAATGGTGCAACAGTTAAAAAGGAAAATAAATTGTTAAAAAATAAACCCCTGATAGGTCTGATTATATTTGGAGTAATAGTTTCAATATTAAACCCCAGATTTTTATCCACAGCGAATTTATTGAATATACTCCGACAGACATCTATAAATGCAATAATAGCAGCAGGGATGACCTTTGTAATATTAACCGGTGGAATAGATCTTTCAGTAGGATCGATCCTGGCTATCTGTGGAGCAGTATCTGCAAGTATGCTGGCCGGAGGAGTCAATGGTTATATAGTTTTAATAATAACTATAGTACTAGGAACTATATTAGGAGCAGTCAGTGGAAGTTTTATAAGTTATGGAAAATTACAGGCTTTTATAACAACTTTGGTAGCTATGACATTACTTAGAGGTGCAACTTTAGTATTTACAGATGGAAAACCAATTTCTATGGGATTTGGAGATAATGCCCTTTTGTTTGATACCATAGGCGGGGGATACCTCTTTGGAATTCCGGTACCAATATATATAATGATAGCAGTATTTGCAGTGTGTAACTATGTTTTAAAAAATACAAAATTTGGTAGGTATGTTTTTGCCGTAGGTGGAAATGAGGAAGCTACTAAATTATCCGGAATAAATGTAGAAAAATTGAAAGTTAAAGTGTATGCTATAAGTGGTGGATTGGCTGCCTTAGCAGGAATCATAATTACATCCAGGTTGGGGTCAGCTCAGCCTACAGCAGGAACAGGGTATGAACTGGATGCCATTGCAGCAGTAGTATTAGGAGGAACATCACTTTCTGGAGGAATAGGAAGTATATCGGGAACTATAACAGGAGCACTTATTATAGGAGTTTTGGGAAATGCATTAAATTTATTGGATGTATCTTCATATTACCAGATGATGATAAAGGCGATAGTTATATTAGCGGCAGTATTAATTGATAGAAAAACACATAAATAAAAAGGGGGCTAAAAAATGAAAAAAACATTAAAATTATTGGTTGTAGGACTTTGTGTTGGAATGATGTCAACGGTAGCTTTTGCTAAGGGAAAGGTAGGATTAGTGGTATCTACTCTAAATAATCCTTTCTTTGTAGATCTAAAAGAGGGAGCAGAGGATGAAGCGAAAAAACTAGATATGGAACTTATAGTTTTAGATTCTCAAAATGACCCGGCTAAAGAATTATCAAATGTAGAAGATTTAATTGTAAGAGGAGTGGATGTAGTATTAATCAATCCTACAGACTCAGATGCAGTATACAGAGCAGTAAGAAATGCCAACAGATCAAAAGTACCTGTAGTAACTTTGGACAGAGGAGCAAACAGAGGAGAGGTAGTTACTCATATTGCTTCAGATAATGCAGCTGGTGGTAAGATGGCTGGAGAATTTATCTTAGAAAAGTTAGGTAAGGGTGCTAAAATTGTTGAATTAGAAGGAATTCCAGGAACAACAGCTGCAAGAGACAGAGGAAAAGGATTCAATGAAGTTGCTAAAGGAAACTTAGATGTAGTAGGTAGACAAGCTGCTGACTTTGACAGAACTAAGGGACTAAATGTAATGGAGAATATGATTCAGGCTCAACCAAAAATAGATGGTGTATTTGCTCATAATGATGAGATGGCTCTGGGAGCATTGAGAGCTATTGGAAACAATAAAGATATCTTAGTTGTAGGATTTGATGCTACTGCTGATGCTGTAAAATCAGTTGAAAAAGGTGAAATGGCAGCAACTGTAGCTCAACAACCTAGATTGATCGGATCTCAAGGGGTAGAAACAGCAAATAAGATAATAAAGGGAGAAAAAACTCCTAAGTTTATCCCAGTAGAATTAAAATTAATCACAAAATAAGAGAATTATATAACAGGTGGGAAGGAAGAAATTTCTTCCCATTTATTCTATTAAAAGAGGTGTATTTTATGTTACTTGGAGCAATAGAAGCAGGTGGAACAAAATTTGTCTGTGCAGTGGGAACAGAAAAGGGAGAAATTTTAGAAAGAATATCATATCCGACCACTGATCCGGAAGAAACTTTAAAAAAAGTAGCAGGATTTTTTTCAGGTAAAAAAATAGAGGCTTTAGGTATAGGTTGTTTTGGGCCCATTGATCTGGATAAAAGTTCGAAAACTTATGGTTATATAACCTCTACTCCCAAACCCGGGTGGAGTAACTATAATATTGTAGGAGAACTGAAAAAGCATTTTGATATTCCCATAAACTTTGATACCGATGTAAATGGTGCAGCCTTAGGGGAAGCCAGGTGGGGAAGTGCTATTGGATTGGATTCCTTGATCTACCTAACTGTTGGGACGGGGATTGGTGGTGGAATATATATCGACGGAAATTTGGTCCATGGGATGACTCACCCGGAGACCGGTCATATATTTGTGAACAGGGCAGAGGATGACAGCTATAAGGGGAAATGTCCCTATCATGGAGATTGCCTGGAAGGGATGGCATCTGGCCCGGCTATGGCAGAAAGGTGGGGAATAAATCCATATGAACTGCCAAAAGATCACAGAGCATGGGATTTAGAGGCACACTACCTAGCCCAGGGGCTGATCAACTATATCCTGATAATATCACCTAAAAAAATAATATTAGGTGGGGGAGTAATGAAACAAAAGCAGTTATTTCCAATGATTCGAAAAAAAGTAGTTGAAAGGTTAAATGGCTATGTATCCCATAAAAATATATTAGAAGATATAGATAATTATATAGTCTATCCAAAATTAGGAGACGATGCAGGGATCTGTGGGGCATTGGCATTGGCAGAATTAGTAGTGTGTTAGAAAAAAGAAAAACCCATCTATTTTTAGGACAAAAGGCATATTTATAACATACGAATTGTAGTAAAATAACTTATAAGATCAAAGATTTTATTTGGGCATAAATTGTAGGAAATTAATGAAAAAATAAGTATATTTAATTTGTGTGTATTTAGAGCTAAGATAAACAGTATAAAAGTTTAATAATTTACTTAAATAAAGGAAATTACCAAAAATTACCAGCGAGTGGCATCACCAAAATTTCTAGAGATTATTACATAATCTAAGAATTGTGAGATAATAGTTTACTCTGTAAACATAGAATTTTGAGATGAAATTTATTCTATAAATTAAGAATATTACAATAATTATCAGCTATCAAATATGTTTGCATGAGCAGACATCCAAGGAGGAATAAAATTGAAAATATTTATCGATACGGCAAATGTGGAAGACATAAAAAAAGCTAATGATATGGGTGTTATTTGTGGGGTAACTACAAATCCATCACTTATTGCAAAGGAAGGAAGAGTATTTAAAGAGGTTGTAACAGAAATAACATCTATCGTAGACGGGCCTATAAGTGCAGAAGTAATCTCACTAGAAGCTCCTAAGATGTTAGAAGAAGCAGAGGAATTAATCAAAATTCATCCAAACATCACAATCAAGCTACCTATGACTGTAGAGGGATTAAAAGCTTGTTCTGCACTATCTAAAAAGGGGATAAAAACTAATGTAACTTTAATTTTTACTCCTAACCAGGCACTATTAGCAGCCAGAGCAGGAGCTACATTTGTATCACCATTTTTAGGAAGATTAGATGATATCGGTGTAGATGGAATAGAATTAATCAGAGAGATTGTACAAATATTTAGTGTGCACAATATAAAATCAGAAATAATTGCTGCAAGTATCAGAAATCCACTACATGCAAAGGAAGCTGCTAAAGCAGGAGCACATATTGGAACTATGCCACTTGGTGTAATTGAAAAAATGACCCAGCATCCATTAACAGATGCAGGAATCGCTAAATTCCTGGCTGACTGGGAAGGGGTAAAATAAATAAATTGAATTATAGTGCGGGAGGCAGAGTTGGTGCTGAATTTTAAGTTGGAAATTCAAGATTCTGAACTCTGTACTATTTTTTTATAACTTGACAATAACTAGTATATTACATATAATGTTGTTAGAAAAAACAAATAATGTACACTAATTTTTATTTAAAAAGGAGTTAAAATGGCAGATATCAAGATGTTAACGGAAAAAGCTACACAGATAAGAAAAGATATTGTGACTATGATTTGTAAATCAAAATCAGGACATCCAGGGGGATCTTTATCGGCAGCGGATATAGTGAGTGCACTATACTTCAATGAGATGAACGTTGATCCAAAGAATCCAAAGATGGCAGACAGAGATAGATTCGTTTTATCAAAGGGGCATGCAGCACCAGTATTATATGCGGCATTAGCAGAGAAGGGATATTTTGATAGAGAGTTATTAGGAACACTTAGAAAATTTGGATCACCTTTACAAGGGCATCCGGATATGAAAAAATTACCAGGAGTAGATATCTCAACAGGTTCATTAGGACAAGGGTTATCAGTAGCAAATGGTATGGCATTATCAGCAAAATTAGACAATAAATCATATAGAACATATGTATTATTAGGGGATGGAGAAGTACAAGAAGGTCAAGTATGGGAAGCAGCTATGACTGCAGCTCACTATAACCTTGACAATGTATGTGCATTCTTAGACTCTAATAACTTACAAATAGATGGAAATGTAGATAAAGTAATGGGTGTTGAGCCATTAGATGAAAAATGGAGAGCATTTGGATGGAATGTAATCGTAATAGATGGTCATAACTTCGAGGAAATATTAGGAGCTTTAGAAGCTGCTAAGGCTCATAAAGGTCAACCTACAATGGTTATAGCTAAAACTACTAAGGGTAAGGGTATCTCATTTATGGAAAACGTATGTGGATTCCATGGAGTAGCTCCTACACCTGAAGAAACAGACAAAGCATTAGAAGAATTAACTCACGTAGAATGTTGTAATAACTAATAGGAGGCCAAAAAAATGAGTAAAAAAGCTACAAGACAAGCTTACGGAGAAGCGTTAGCTGAATTAGGAAGAATAAATAAAGATGTAGTGGTTTTAGAGGCAGACTTATCTAAATCTACAAAGACTGCAATATTTCAATCTGAATTCCCTGAAAGACATTTTAATGTAGGAATTGCAGAAGCAGATTTAATGGCTACAGCAGCAGGATTCGCAACTACCGGGAAGGTAGCATTTGCTTCTACATTTGCAATGTTCGCAGCAGGAAGAGGATTTGAGCAAATCAGAAATACTATAGCATATCCAAAATTAAATGTTAAAATAGCTCCAACTCATGCAGGAATCTCTGTAGGAGAGGACGGGGGATCACACCAATCTGTAGAAGATATGTCTCTTATGAGATCTATCCCGGGAATGGTAGTATTATGTCCTGCAGATGCAGAAGAAACTAGACAAATGGTATTCGCAGCAGCAGAATATGATGGTCCGGTATACCTTAGATCAGGAAGATTAGATACAGAAGATATCTATAAAGATACTGACTATAAATTCGAGATTGGAATAGCTGATACTTTAAAAGAAGGAACAGATGTTACAATTGCAGCTACAGGAATGTTAGTTCATGAAGCTATGGAAGCAGCAAAGACATTAGAAGCAGAAGGGGTCTCAGTTAGAGTAATCAATGTTTCTACAATTAAACCATTAGATGGTCCTACTATCTTAAAGGCAGCACAAGAGACAAAGTTTATTGTAACTTGTGAAGAGCATTCAGTAATAGGAGGATTAGGAGGAGCTATCTCTGAATTCTTAGGAGAAACTCATCCTACTCTTATCAAGAAATTAGGAATCTACGATCAATTTGGTCAATCTGGAACAGGTAACCAATTATTAGATGAATATGGATTAAGAGCAAAGGATATAGTAGCAAAAGTAAAAGAAAGTATGTAATTATATTAAAAGCTGTGGAATTTTCCACAGCTTTTTTTGATATGTAGGTGATGAGCAACAGTTATTTTAAATTTAAAAACTCCTTGGGATTATTCATAGTGAGATTTTCTAAAAACTCTTTTTTATGGAGATCACTGATATTGGCTGAATTGACTACCTTTTCAAATTTATTGAAATAATTTTTATAATGTGCTTCGTAGCACCGATCGGATAAAACCATAGGGACGTCAGAACCCCATAAAAGCTTGTCTTTTAGTCTGAACTCTCCCTCCATAAATTTACCTTTATAATCAAATTCAATGACTTTTTTTAGATTACTGGAGAAATCATTTAATTTATCCTTTCCATATTTGTATGCGGATATATCGGAATATGTGTTTGGGTATTTTTGAAGTAATTTAATTATAGTATAGGTCCATGAATTTTTATCTATACCTCCAACCCATATTTTTAAAGGATCAAGCATGTCTTCTACCCCGTCTTCTCCGCCAAAGTGTGCAAAATTTACCTTTAAATTTTTTAGTTCCGGATTATCATTAAACAGCTTCAGCCAATTTAAAGGGTTTGTATAATTTTTAATCTCTTTTTTTGTACTGTTGCCTCCATAACTTCCTTCCTGGCAGTGGACGGTAATGGGAATATTTTTTTCAACACACCACCTGTAAAATTCTAAATATCTTTCTCTATTTTTGGATGGATAAGGGTTGAATCCCATTGGAGGATATAATTTGATCCCCAGGATACTTCCATTTTTAATTTCTTTTATGGTGGTGTTTTTTTGTGGAGAAAAACCATAATTTCTCCATAGACGTTGTATTTGCTCCAATCCATCTGCTAAGATTAATTTTCTTAGGTCAAACCCTATAAACGGGCAGATCTTAATTTTTAATTTTGATGATGATTCATCAATTGCGTCTATTAGCCTTTTAGTCTGGGCTTCTAAATTAGAAAAATTATCTTCATCCTCTTTTACAGAATCGAAATCAATGATTAGAGGGGTTATTAATATATCGGTATTACCGCCGGTCAGGTCCAATAGATGGTTCTCAAATTTAAATATACTGTCTTTTAAACTTCTTTCAAAAAATTTAATGAAATCTTTCTTTTTTTCTATCTCCTTAATCTTACTGGCTCCATATAGTGCACCGGCTAAAGGGACCGCAGTTCCCAAAAAAAGTTTAGAAAAAGTATTAAAATTTACCTTCCCCTGGATCGTTTCGTAGAGTGGAATATCAACGATATTAAATATATGGCAATGACTATCGATAAATTCTTTCATGATGAAAACCTCCTCAAATAAAAAGTATAATAGCATCTAATTAATTATGCTTTAAAAAGATTAAAAAATCAAAACTAAAAAAAGCTGGGGAAGATTCCCCAGCTTTTTTTAGTTTTGATTTTGTATTTTACTTTATTTTATCTCCTCAAATTCGATAACCTTATCGAAGTGGGAATTACTGCCTTTTTCTTTTATAATATTTTCATTGTTTACAGTAGAATAATGTTTTTGCTGGCTGAACTTAGTCATTATCTCAATAAATTCTGAGATATCTTCCTTAGAAGTAGACAAAACTTCCGCTTTTTCCCTCTCCATATCCTCTAAGCTTATATCATAAAGGTAGTGGGTATATGAAAGGTTCATAAGGGTATCAGGAGTATAAGCCTGATAGTATTTTGCCATACTTTTCAGGATAAATCCGTCAAATTTTTCCTGCTTTATATCCAATTCACCCTGTAAATAATTAGGTATTTCCTTATAGGTATCGATAGTTTTATCCACTTCTCCATCCCTATAAGATGAAGCCACTATATCCCTGTTTAATGTGATATAGAACCAGGCACCATAGGCACCATTTTGCACTCTGATCTTGTTGTTTAAATATTCATTGATCATATTAGACATAATCTTATATTTTCCGTTGTACTCATAGCCCATATCTACCAGGTTATTCCCCCAAGAGGTAGATCCATTCTGGGCTGGTACTGTAATGGCTAAATTAGAATTTTCTAGCTTTCCATAACTTTCCTTTTCAATAGGTATATCATTCATCTTACTTAAAAGAGGTGTGATATCATTTTTGAAGTTTTCATAGTTCCCTCTGTTGGCGTAGAAGATAAGTAAGTTATGTTTATTGAATATTTTTTCTCTGATGTTTTTCATATCTTCCTGTAATTGTATAAAGTTTTCATCATAATTTTCTAGAATTTTATTTAATTTAGTCAGCATAGGAGGATAGACATAGTAACCTCTACCTCCAAAATTAACTTCCTCATCTAAATAATAGTTATAGTTTGGATTGATCATAGACATAGCTTTGATTACCGACATCCTGTTAATAACATTGGCATCTGAAGAGCTAGTTAAGATTGAATCACGGAGACCTTCTAATCTCTTTTTGATCTCTAATTTATTGTCAAAATTTCCCTCTAAGAATAAATTTTCTAGTGTATTGTATACTTCTGCGCTGTCATCCTGAAGATATTCAAAATTTATTACAAATCTTCTGGAGATACTGTCGTTACCTAAAAGAGAAGTCCTGTTGTTTAAACTAAGTTTGAAAAAATATTTAGTTAAATTATTAGAGGTCTCCTCAAAGGAGAAGTCTTTGGTACTGCTGGTTGTCATCAGATATGAAAATAACTCCGAGTCTAGTTTTTCAGATTGATCTAAACCGCTGGCATCGAATTTTAAAGAAACTAAGTTGATATCGTAGGTATTGATATCGTTGTCTACAAATGTGACTCCATCTACAGATTCTTTACTTCTTTTTACAGTAGGAATCTCTGAATCAGAAAGATCATCTAGTTTCACACTGGGGATAGAATCGATAATTTTTTTATCTACAGGTTCCTTTGACCAGGCATTGAACTTTTTAATCTCTTTATTTAAATTTTCTAATTCTTTATCGTTTAGACTTTCTTCAAATTTGTTTAACTTTTCTTTTTCCAAAGTTTCATTTTCAGCTAAAAGATCTTCGTCTGGAGTGAAGAAAATCTCCAATTTATTGGTATTGTTTACGAAGTATTCCTTTATTAATTTTTTAATTTTTTCAGGATTATTAGCCAAATCTTCCAATATTTTTATCTTATCGTCAGAGATAAATAGATATGGTTTGTCATAATAAAAATAACTTGTAGCTATACTGGTTGTCAGATCAGATGCTCTTTCTTTGGAGTATTGAGACTTAGCCAGTTGTTTTTTATAATCTCTCAGAGCTAGTTCAACGATCTCAGGGTCTACTCCTGTTTTAGCGATCTCCTTCATCTTAGTATCCATCAACTTTCTAAATTTAGCAACTTCTTCCTTCTTTGCACCCTGGATAAGGTAATATCCTCTTGGCTGGATGGTATTATCGTTATAAAGACCAAAACTACCGCTGAATTTTTCATCCACAAATAATTTTTTTAGTGGAGAGATCTCATAGTCGGCCAAAAGAGATGTTATAAACATAAGTTCCGGTAGGGATGTCTTAGGTTTCATAAGGGTTCCGTAGATATAGATATTTGGAGATCCCTTAGGAGCGGGATAACTCTCATTATGGAATTCGTCCTTTAACTCTGTATTCTGAGTCTCAATTTCAGCTACCTCTGATTTGTCATATTGGCTGTAGTATTCATCTAATTTAGCTAATGTTTTCTTTATATCCTGTTTTCCTGCTAAGACCACAATGGAATTAGAGGGAGTATAGTATTTTTCGTGAGTTTTTCTTAGATGATCCAGGTCTAAATTTGGGATACTGCTGGGTAACCCTCCAGAAGAAAACCTGTAGTTTGCCATCTCATCTGGATACATCAATCTATTCATTCTAAAAGATAGGTTTCTATATGGGTTAGAAAAAGCTCCCTTCATCTCATTATAAACTATCCCATTTATGATTAATTCACCGTTATTTGGGTTTCTATCATATCTCCATCCCTCTCTTTTTAAGGTATTTTCATCTTCTAATACCAGTGGATTGAAAACGGCATCTAAATAGATATCCATAAGATTATTAAAAGATTTTGGTTCCACTGCTGAAAATGGATAAACTGTATAGTCCTGACCAGTCATAGCGTTTAAAAATGACGGGATATTTTTGGTATCCAGTTCATAGAATAAATTTTTATCCGGGTATTTTTTGGATCCCTGTAAAACAGCATGTTCAAATACGTGATTTACTCCGGTGTCATCCACTACGGGAGTTTTAAATGCAATACCAAAAACTTTTTCAGGAGATTGGTCGTCTAAATAAATAACGTGAGCACCTGTTTTTATATGTTCATAGGTATAACTTGTAGCTCCTAAATTTTTAACCTCTCTCGTTTCGATGAGTTTAAACATCTCTTTTTCTTTTTCGACTTCTTTCTTGCCACAAGAGATAAGGAAAGAAAGGGTCATAAGTAGCATTAGTAATTTCATAGTGCCTCCATTGTATATATTTTATAAGAATACTAGAAGTTTACACTATATTGATTGTAATAACAAATATTTAGATTCAAATCTTAAATTTATATATATTGATTATATAAGGTATAATAGTGTTATAACTTTTTTGTATTTTTATTAGCAGCAGGACTAAAAAAATAGATTATAGAGGGAGATATTTAAATAAATTTATAGGAGGGAATGGATGATTGAATTAAAGGGTATAGTTAAAAATTTCGGAAGGTCAGAAATAATTAAAAATATATCTATAGAGTTTGAACGTGGAAAATTCTATTGTTTAATAGGAGAATCGGGATGCGGTAAAACAACGATTATGAAAATGATAAATAAATTAATAGAACTATCTTCAGGAGAGGTTTTAATAGATGGGAAAAATATAAAGGATTATAATCCGGTCCTTTTGAGGAGAAAAATAGGGTATGTTATTCAAAAGGTCGGATTATTCCCGCACATGACAATAGGGCAAAATATAGAAGCTGTTCCCAGTCTATTAAAATGGAGTAAGGAAAAATCCAGAGAAAGAGCGATGGAATTATTGGAATTGGTAGATTTAGATGGGGGATATTATGACAAATATCCAGAAGAACTATCAGGAGGACAGCAGCAGAGAATTGGGATAGCCAGAGCCTTAGCTGTAAATCCGGATATTATCCTAATGGATGAACCCTTTTCAGCATTGGATCCCATTACCCGTGAAAACTTACAGGATGAACTGATTTCCCTACAGGAAAAATTAAAAAAGACAATTATTTTTGTGACCCATGATATGGATGAGGCTATCAAATTGGCGGATAAGATAGCTATATTAAGGGATGGAAAGATCTTGCAATTTGATACTCCGGAAAATATCTTACACTACCCTAAAGATTCTTTTGTAGAATATTTTATAGGGAATGACAGACTCTGGAAAACTCCTGAGATGTTATTGGTAAAAGATATTATGAAGACTAAAATCCCTGTGGTACAGGAAAGTTCCCATATAGCAAGGGCCTATGAGAAGATGAAAAATTATGATATCGATGCTGTTTTTGTTGTGAAGCAGGAGGGGAGAGATAACAAAATAAAGGGAATAATCACTAAAAAATTAATCTTTCATAAAAGAGAAATTTTAACTGCAGAAACAGACATAAAAGATCTGATGTATACGGATTTTATTACCCTGGGTGAAAGAGAGAATTTATTGGATGTACTTAATAAAATAAAGGACAGTAAACTCAAGGTTTTTCCGGTGAATGATGAAAACGGAAATTTAATAGGAGCAATAACTCCGTCTAATCTATTGAATGTCATTTCAGATATAACCCCATCTATAGTGGAGGTGAACTAAATGGAATTTACAAATTTTATAGCTAAATATAAAGCGGAGCTTTTAAGAGCTCTTTTGGAACATCTGCAGATCTCTTTAACTGCAGTGACTTTGGCAATTTTAATCGGTATTCCTGTTGGGATATATATATCTAAAAGTAAAAAGATTTCAAAGCATGTTTTGAGTGTCGTAAGTGTTTTTCAAACGGTTCCCAGTCTGGCATTGTTCGGACTTATCATTCCGGTTCTTGGAATAGGAGTAAAACCGGCGGTATTTGTTTTATTTTTATATGCATTGCTGCCGATCATTATGAATACATATATAGGTATCACCGAGGTAGAGGACTTTTTAATTGAAAGTGCAACAGGTATAGGGATGAGCAATAAACAGATCTTATTCAGGATTAAACTGCCCCTTGCTATTCCCGTTATGATGGGAGGGATCAAAGTATCTACAGTTGCCAGTATAGGAACGACGACAATTGCAGCCTTGATTGGAGCAGGAGGATTCGGTAGTTTTATATTTAGAGGGATTTCAATGAATAATAATCAATTGATATTGCTGGGAGCAATCCCTACGGCCCTACTTGCAATTATGTTAAATTATATAATGGGGGTAGCTGAAACAGCGCTGACTCCTAAGAGAAAATCTACTGAAACCAGTTATATACAGAGAAACAGAAAAAAAGTTTTAGGTGGGATCCTAATGGCTCTCTTAATTCCAATAATAGCTGTAGGGAGTGCAAAGTATAAAGAATACAGGGAAATGAAAAATACTATTGTAGTGGGGCATAAAAGTTTTACAGAACAGAGAATATTAGGAGAAGTATACGGGAAATTAATAGAAAAATACACTAATTACAACAGCAAAGTTATTGAGCTCGGAGGGACTCAGATTGCATTTGGAGCCTTGGAAAAAGGGGAAATAGACCTGTATCCGGAGTATACAGGAACTGCTTATATGTCTATTTTTAAACAAAAGAAGATCTATGACAGGGACAAAACTTATGAAATCGTTAAAAATAAGTTTAAAGAGGAATATGGCTTTAAATATTTGAAACCGCTACGATTCAACAACACCTACGTATTTCTTACAAGTGAAGAAAACAAAGTAAAATATAATCTAAAAAACATTTCAGATATAAAAAAATATAATGGAGACTTCCAGCTTGGGGGTTCTAATGAATATATAGAGAGACCTGACGGGAATGGAGCACTGAATAAAACCTATGGACTTGAATTTAAAGGAGTCAAGGGGATGGATCCGGGATTATTATTCACAGCTATCAACAATAAGGAGCTAGATGTTATTGTGGGGTTTGGTACCGATGGCAGGATAAAAAAATATAATTTGAAGATCATAAATGATAATAAGAACTTTTTTCCACCGTATAATGTGGCTCCTATATTAAATAAAAGAGTTTTAAATGAATATCCCGAATTGGTTGAGATATTCAATAAACTTGCAGGGAAAATTTCAGATGAACAGATGCAGGAGTTAAATTATCTTGTAGATGAAGAGGGTTATACTCCCAAGGAAGCAGCAGAAAAATTTATAGATGAATTTACAAAATAAAATTATTTTTATGAGTGAATTTTAATCTTATAAAATATATAGATAAAAAGACTTAAGAACATGCTTTGCAGGTCTTAGGTCTTTTTTTAAAACTGTTATTCTCTTTCAATCGTGGTATAATCTTATTGTGAAATATTAATTAATAAGCGGGGTGAATTATGGGTAAAATAATATTTTTAATAGCGGGATTATTGATTTTTACCTCCTGTTATAAGATAGATAGTAAAACCTACAAGGCGACAGGGTACAATGAAAGGGTTAGGTTTATAGTACTTCATTATACTGCAATAGATACAGACAGGTCCATCAGAGCACTAACCCAGGGGAAAGTAAGTTCCCATTATTTGGTAACAGATAAAAGATGGGACTCTATATATCAATTAGTGCCTCTTGAAAAAAGGGCATGGCATGCAGGTATAAGTGAATTTGGAGGGAGGACCAACTTAAACGACAGCTCTATAGGGATAGAGATAGTCAATAAGGGGTACAAAAAAACAGTTGTAGACTTAGATACAGAAAGTGAAATTAAAAATATAGCTAACAGGGAATTTTACCCCTATGAGGATTATCAAATAAAAAAAATAGGAAGACTTCTCCAAGATTTA
This sequence comes from Fusobacteria bacterium ZRK30, assembly GCA_024628785.1. NCBI lineage: Bacteria > Fusobacteriati > Fusobacteriota > Fusobacteria bacterium ZRK30. The sequence goes on along the minus strand of CP102405.1, from coordinate 182,273 downwards.
GTAAAGGAATATAAGATATCTCCTAAAAATGTATTGGGGCATTCAGACATAGCACCTACAAGAAAACAGGATCCAGGGCCTATGTTCCCATGGGAGGAGTTGTATAGGAAATATGGTGTAGGAGCCTGGTATGAGATGGAAGATTTTCATAAATTCTACGATGAAGAATTGTATGAAAAATATAGTGAAGCAGATATTCAGATGGAACTTAGAAGGTATGGGTATGGGATTAAAATAAGCGGGGAAAATGATGGAGAAACTATAAAGGTTATAGGAGCTTTTCAAGCTCATTTCAGACCGGCTAGAGTAACAGGAGAGATGGATTTAGAGACCTTTGCAATTTTAAAAGCACTCAATAAAAAGTATAGTTAGTAGAAGGTCAAAAGACGATGGTAAACAAAATAAATTATATAAGGTGTTCTCATTAATGGGCATGTGTGTAATTGGAACTAAAAAATAATCTATGATAATTAGGTGTTGAGTTCAATTATGGTCAGCATCGTTAGTTTTCGAGGTTTTTATTCGTGGAAAAAAAATGATAAATATGGTAGAATATGCAGATATTATAAGGAATTTAGAGGAGGATTAGGGGCTGATATGGAAACTAATAAATTGATAATAAACGGGATATTTTATGTGATACTTACGACTTTTTTTATTTTCTTATGGTTGAAAGAGAAAAAAGTAGTGGCGCAGATAAGAGTTTACAGAGATAGATTTTCAGAATCTATAATTAAAAAGTTAAATATAAAGTCTAAATATGGAAAAGCAGGAATAAAAAAAACTATTAACTTTACTGAAGCAATAGGATCAGCGCTAATCTTAGTACTTATAATTCAAAAATTTTATTTAGGGAACTTTTTAGTACCTACAGGATCTATGATCCCGACTATTGTTCCAAAGGACAGATTGTTTGGAAATATGGTGATCTATAAATTCACTGAGCCTTCAAGGGAAGACATAATAGTGTTTAAGGAGCCTGTAGAAAATAAGGTATTATATACAAAGAGACTTATGGGGCTCCCTGGTGAGACTGTAGAAATCTATGGTGAAAGACTGGTAATAGACGGGAAACAGGTATCAGACAGGAGATATTCTAACTTAGGAGAGCTAGATTATAATCAGTGGATAGTTCCTAAGAAAGGGGATAAATTGACTATAATTCCCATGGAAAATTACAGTGAAGAATTTAAACAAAATAATGTAAAGATAGCTGAAGTTCAAAAATATTTATTGGATAAACCTGGGGCACTGGCTCAGGTATTACCAAATGTAGATTTTTATATAAATGGCAAAAAAACAGGGATGATACTAGACTATATCCATGATGAAGAGGTATTAAACAAATTGTTATCTGGAGAAACGATAGAAACTACCATACCTGAGGATTATTTCTTAGCACTAGGAGATAATACCGATGGAAGTTATGATGGCAGAATGTGGGGATTTGTAGCTCAGCATAGGATTGAAGGAAAAGCTTTTGTAAGATTTTGGCCATTGAATAGAATCGGATTGTTAAAGTAAAAAAGAGGTGAGAGGGTGTTTTTAAACTCTATAAATTATTTTAGAGGAATAGCTATATTTATAATCGTTTTAGGACATAGTTATTGGCTGGCAGGTTTTGAGGCAACGACAAATGCAGAGAAAACTTTTGAAGCTATAGCTACAGGGGGGACAGCATTATTTGTATTTGTTTCCGGATTTATGTTCCACCATGTTTTTTATAAGAGAACATTTGACTATAAAAAATTCCTGATGAACAAGGGAAAAAATGTAGTGATACCTTATTTAATAATGTCTGGTTATGTGATCTATAAGGCTGTATTTATTAAAGGAAGTTATTTGAATTTAAAAGATATAGGTATAGAGATAAACAATAAGATTACTGCAATTTTATTTTATTATGGGACAGGCTACCATATGATAGCCTATTGGTATATACCCTTTGCAATCTTATTGTTTGTAGCTTCTCCAATCTATTTGAGATATATAAAATTAAGTAATAAAACACAGATTATATTGATAGTGGCAGGGATAATTTTATCAGGCTTTATCCACAGGCCGACTAATAATTTTAACACCTTACAGTCGCTTATTTATTTTTCACCAATCTACGTAATGGGAATTTGGTCATCTATAAATAAGAGCATTATCTATGAAAAATTAAAGGGTAAAGAGATATGGCTGGCTCTGGGATTTTTAGCTATGGGTTATTTCCAGGGGGTAGTGCTGGATCATCCGTATAATTATCAAAAAGCTATATTTGAATATAGAGGAATAGACCTGACGATCTATCAAAAAGTATTTATGATCTATTTCTTAATGATCTTACTTCACAGGCTGGAAGATAAAAAAATATGGATATTGGACTTTATGGCTAAGTATAGTTTTGCAGTGTTTTTTATCCATGGATACCTTCTGATGAATGGGATGGAGTTAAAGAAAGTTCTGGGATTAAATTTTCAGAGCGGGATATTAGGTCTGTTAATAATTGCCTTTGTGATAACCATGGGGTCGTGTTTTATAGCTTCTCTCATAAAAAAAGTTTTGCCCAAGCACAGTAGAAAATTAATAGGAGCATGATAAAAAATGATAGATATAAGAGAGGTAGAAGAGGATGAATTGATGGACCTTTTTGATATAGAGCAGATTTCCTTTAAAAATAGTTACAGGATCTCAACTTTGGCTGATATGTACGGGAACCCATCTTATAAATTCCTCGGAATATTTAACAGGAACAGGCTGGCAGGTTATATTATACTGCTCGATAGTATAGATATATATGAGGTGATAAAGGTAGCTGTTTCTCCTAATTATAGAGGGAGAGGACTGGGGAAAAAACTTTTAACTTCTGTTTTGAAAGATCTGGATAAAAACTTGATCTTAGAGGTAAGGGTATCCAATGAAACGGCCATCAGCCTATATGAAGGTCTGGGATTTAAAAAGATCAATATCCGAAAGGGATATTATGGAGATACAGGGGAAGACGGTATAGTTTATCTGTTTGAAACTTCTTCTTGCAATTAAAGGAAGAGGTAATGTAGTGTGGTTTAGAATTTTTTCCTGATGCAGGAAAGGATGGTAAAAGAGGGGTTTATGGAATATAAATTTATTGAAGATAGAGATATAATAGAGTTTGCAGAAAAACACCTGCACCTTTCATATTCTGCTGAAAAAGAGGTAGGAGAATTTTTTAAGGAATTAAAAAATATAAAGGGTATAAATTTTTTAGAATTTATAGAAAAAATGAAGATAGAATTAAACAATAACAGAAAACACGACACAATGAAGTTTTTAAAGATCATAAGGGAATATAGAAATCCTGTTATGAGTAAAGCTATGAATAAAGTTAAGGGGTTATCAAATTCAATAAAAAATAAGGGATTGGTAGTGGATGTCCCTAAAAATTTAGAGGGAGATACACTGACTTTAACTTGGACAATAAGATCGGCAGAAGATGTGGAAAAAATAATGTCTCATCTGGAAAAAAAGAAGGAAGACATAAAGAGTTTAATAACTACCATAAAATGTGGTGGATAAAAATATATTAGGAGATGAAGAGAATAATGATGAATGTATATTCAAACCCGTTAGTAGAGAGATATGGATCTAAAGAGATGTTAGAAAACTTTTCACCGAATAAGAAATTTTCAAGCTGGAGAAGGCTTTGGATTGCCTTGGCAGAATCAGAGAAAGAATTAGGATTGAATATAACCGATGAACAGATAGCAGAGATGAAAAAATATGTAAACGATATCAACTATGATGTTGCAGCAGAAAGAGAATTAGAGGTAAGACATGATGTAATGGCCCATGTACATGCATTTGGTGTACAGGCACCAACAGCAGCACCAATTATCCATTTAGGGGCAACTTCTGCTTACGTAGGAGACAACACAGATTTGATTCAAATAAAAGACGGGTACGAGATCTTAAAGAAGAAATTTGTAAATGTATTTAAAAATATGTCTGATTTCGCAATGGAATATAAAGATCTTCCTACCCTTGGATTTACACATTTCCAAGCTGCACAGCTTACTACTGTAGGAAAGAGAACTACATTATGGTTACAAAGTTTAATGTTAGATTTCGAAGAGTTAGAATTCAGAATGGAAAATATGAGGTTTAGAGGAGTGAAGGGAACGACTGGAACTCAGGCTAGTTTCGAAGAGTTATTCAACGGAGATTATGACAAGGTAAAGCAGCTTGATATGATGGTTTCTAAAAAATTAGGTTTTGACAGAAGATTTATGGTAACAGGTCAAACTTATGATAGAAAGATAGATTCAGAAACATTGAACCTATTGTCTAATATAGCTCAAACAGCTCATAAATTAACTAACGATATCAGATTATTACAACACTTAAAAGAGATAGAGGAACCATTTGGAAAAAAACAAATCGGATCTTCAGCTATGGCATATAAGAGAAATCCAATGAGAAGTGAGAGAGTATCATCACTAGCAAAATTCGTAATAGCTATGCAGCAAAGTACAGCTATGACATCTGCAACTCAATGGTTTGAAAGAACATTAGATGACTCAGCAAATAAGAGATTATCTGTACCACAGGCGTTTTTAGCAGTGGATTCAATATTAGTAATCTTACAAAATATCTTTGATGGAATGGTAGTATATCCAAAGATGATAGAGAAAAGAATTATGTCTGAATTACCATTTATGGCAACTGAATACGTTATCATGGAAGGTGTAAAAAATGGTGGAGACAGACAGGAATTACACGAAAGAATAAGAGAACACTCTATGGAAGCAGGAAAACAAGTTAAGATAGAAGGTAAGGAAAATGACCTTATTGAAAGAATCTTAGCTGATGAATACTTTAACATTGATAAGGAAGAATTAGTGAAAATATTAGATCCAAAGAGATTCGTAGGATTTGCTCCTCAACAAACAGTGGAATTTATAGAGGAAGAGATCAACCCAATCATAAAAAAATATGAGTATTTACTTGGGATGGAAGCTGGCTTAAGAGTATAGTTGTGAAAAGAAATAAAAAAAACGAAAATAAGAAAAGAGAGCTTTATTTAGTAGCCTTTGTGCTGCTAGCTCTCTATTTTTCGTTATTTGAAACTATAATTCCAAAACCCTTTCCATGGATGAAATTGGGGTTAGCTAATCTAGCTACAATAATAGTTTTAGTAAAATTTGGAAAAAAGATGGCCTTTGAGGTTTTGTTTTTAAGGATTCTCATCCAAGGGATGATGATAGGGACTTTGTTTACCCCAGGATTTTTTATAAGTTTGACATCTGGGGTAATAAGTACAGGAGCCATGTGTTTTTTATATAGTTTAAAAAAACATATAAGTCTTGTGGCAATAAGTATTTTTTCAGCTCTGACCCATAATATAGTACAATTGATAGTGGTGTATTTCCTTCTATTTAGAAATACTGATATTATGGGAAGATCTATATTGATATTTGTTATGATATTTTTAGGGATAGGAGTGGTATCTGGAGGAATTATAGGAATTATAGCCAGTAGATTAAAATTGAGACCCTCTAATTTATAGAGGGATATTCATAAATTGCCCGTACAGGAAAATGAGGGTAAAATACAGGGGGATACGAGATGCAAAAGAGAAAATATTTTGGAACAGACGGGATAAGGGGAGAAGCCAACAGGGAACTGACGGTGGATATAGCTATGAGACTGGGATATGCCCTGGCTTATTATTTAAAGAAAAAAAATCCTGATAAAAAAAAGATAGATGTAGTTATTGGAAGTGATACCAGGATATCTGGATATATGTTAAGATCAGCTCTTATGGCAGGGTTGTCTTCAATGGGTGTTCATATTACCTATGTAGGAGTGTTGCCAACTCCAGGTGTGGCATACCTTACCCAGGCAAAATCAGCTGATGCAGGAATAATGATCTCAGCTTCTCATAATCCGGCTAAGGATAATGGGATAAAGATATTTAGAAGTAATGGTACAAAGTTACCAGATGAGATAGAGTTGGAATTAGAAGGTTTAATGGATAACTATGAGGAAATTTCGAAGGAATGTGTAGCAGGGGACAAGGTTGGTAAAGTTCTAATGGAAGATGACGATTATTTCTTATATAGAGATTTCTTATTATCTACTGTAAAGGGAGATTTTTCAGGGATGAAGATAATCTTAGATTCAGCTAATGGAGCAGCATTTAAATTAGCCAGATCAATATTTTCAAGATTAGGAGCAGAGATAGTATCTATAAATGACCTGCCTAATGGAACGAATATAAATGTAAAGTGTGGATCTACTCATCCGGAAATTTTAGCTAAAGTTGTAGTTGGGTACAGTGCAGATCTAGGACTAGCCTATGATGGAGATGCCGACAGATTGATGGCAGTAGATAAATTCGGAAATATAATAGATGGAGACAAGATCATATCTATATTAGCTTTAAATTTAAAAGAGAAAGATGAGTTAAACAATAATAAGGTAGTGACTACTGTCATGAGTAATATGGGATTTGAAAAATACCTTGAAAACAAAGGAATTACTTTAGTAAGAGCTAATGTAGGAGACAGATATGTGATAGCTAAGATGAAGGAACAAGGACTGAATCTTGGAGGGGAGCAATCAGGACACATAATAATGTCAGATTACAATACTACAGGAGACGGAATCTTAGTATCTCTAAAATTAGTAGAAGCACTCCGTGACTGTGAGAAATCTATAGATGAATTAGTGTCTGGTATAGTTGACTGGCCGCAAATTTTAATCAATGTAAGGGTAGAAAATTCTAAGAAAAATACTTGGAATGAAAATAGTGCAATAAAAGAGATTATAAGGATAAAGGAAAAAGAGATGGACGGGTTAGGAAGAGTATTAGTTAGAACTTCTGGAACGGAACCGCTAGTAAGGGTAATGGTAGAAGGAAAAGATAAAACTCAAGTAGATTCAGTGGCAGCTGAGATAGCAGATGTAGTAAAAAAAGAATTAGGATAATTAAATAAAAAGAGGTTCTTTATAAGGGTCTCTTTTTATCTGAAAATCACCTAAAAAATTATAAAAACAGAGGATGATGAGTATGTATAAAAATTTTTCCAAAGTATACGATATAATGATGGAATATGCAGATTATGATGGATGGAAGAATATCATCGAAGAAAAGATTGAAAGGTATGGAGATTCTCCTAAAACTATCTTAGATTTAGGATGCGGGACAGGAGAAGTACTCCTCAGATTAATTTCTGATTATGAGATGACAGGAGTAGATCTATCCAAAGAGATGGTGGAAATAGCCAATAGAAAGATAGATTCAGCATCATTTTATGTGCAGGATATGAGGGGATTAAAATTAGAGAAAAAACATGATGTGGTTATCTCTCTTTTTGACACGGTAAATCATTTGATCTCTTTAGAGGGACTGAAAAAAACTTTTTCCAGTGTATGGGAAAATTTAAATGAAGATGGGCTCTATATATTTGATGTAGTTACCAGAGAACTGATGGAAGAGATGTTTCCAGGGGGGAACTTTATAGATGATAGGGGAGATATAATGATCATCTGGGAACATGAGGAAGATATAGAGGAAGGGATAGATTATGTGGATACTACTTTCTTTGTAAAACAAAAAAATGGGATGTTTAAAAAGATAACAGAGGAATATGTTAAGAAGATATTTACTGTGGATGAGATAATGAATACTGCTAAAGAAGTAGGGTTTCAAGTGGTAGAAGTAGAAGAAAACTCTGAATTAGCAGGAGAAAGAATATTCTTTACTCTTAAAAAATAATTAAAAATTGGACACATAGTTGTACAGAAAAGAGAGTTATACAGAGAAAATAATGAATTTATGTGAACCTCTGTGTCAAAAAACTTTAAATTGATAGGGAAATAAGTGTTTCTCTGATTGACTAGTACGAAAAAATTATATTTAATAAATATGGTTTTTACGATGTCAAAGGAGGGAAAGGGAGAAAAAATGGAAAAGAACAGAAAAAATATCATGGTAATATCATATATCATGTTTGCGTATATGGGGATAGCTTTTTTATCCCAAGGGTCCTTAAAATTAGAGATGGCAGACAGTTTTGGAATAACTACCTCAAAATTACAATACTTATTTACAGTATTTTCAACGGCAAGTATGATTACAGTGATTGCCAATAAGGTATTTTTAGATATAGTTCCACTAAAATTAGAGGTTATTTTATCCAGTTTATTTATATTGGTTGGAACATTTTTTATGATTTTGACAAAAGATGTAAATATATTTATGTTGGGATTAATACTGTCAGGTTTAGGGATAGGAGTATATATATCTTTGGCAAGTTATTTGATTATAAATACGTTTACTGAAGATAGAAATGGAAAACTTAATTTTTTACATTTTTCATATTCCATAAGTGCAGTAGTGACTCCTATTATAGCAGCAGCACTCATAGGGGTCAGTCTGAGCTGGAATATGGTATATACGATTCTTCTGACTTTGGTGGCCGTAATTATCTTCCTGGGTTTAAGGACTGACTTTAGTGGTGTTGTCCATGAAAAAGATGAAAAAAATGAATCTGACTCAGCTAAATGGGATTTTAAGGTATATTTATCAGCAGCAATGCTCTTTTTATATGTTTTTACAGAGATGATATTTTCATATTGGATAGTGGAATATATGGTAGGTAAAGGAGCCTATGGAGGGGAAGCTAAGATCTCACTTTCTATATTTTGGTTGTTTATAGCAGGTGGAAGACTGATAGCCGGGAAATTAGGTCATAAATTTACAGTGATCAATATGGTCATAACTCTATTGGTTGTGGCACTGATATCGTACTTTACTTTGATGCTGGTTCAAGGAGTTTGGGTAACCTATATCTTTGTAGGTCTTCTGGGATTTGGATTTTCAAGTTTATATCCGTCTATCATAGCTTTGGGGACTGAGGGAAGAAAAAGTATAAGCCCTAGTCTGATGACCTTTATAATGACTTCGGGGTCTGTAGGAGGGATAATATATTCTCCTGTCTCTGGATGGGTAAGCAGTAACTTTAATGTAATGTTAACTATGGGAATAGGATTAATAACGACTATATTGATGTTATCTATATCACTTTTTTTAAAATTCAAGAAAAAATGATTACTGAAAATTAAGGACGATTGGTCTAAAAAAAAGAGTCCAAAGTGTAAAAATGTTTACATTTTACACATTATATGATAAGATTTTTAGTGAAATTAATAACTTTGGAAATTTATATGTGTGCCGAATGTAATAAAAACGTATGTAAAAGCAAAAAAAAGTATAAATTTAAGAATAAATTAAGAATACAAATGAAAAAACAATACTAATGTATTATTATATCAAGAGTGGTTTAAATATATACCCCTTGACACAACCGACCAGCAGGTAGTAAAGTATTTGTATGAAAATCTCAGTGGGAGGATATGGATATGGGCAGCAAAAATGACATATTTTATTACTTATCTTTATTGACTCAATTGGGGTTCACTATAATATTTAGTATTTTGATATGTATTTTTATCTATAAAGTAATTGCAAAATTTATAGGTGAAAATATATTTTTATTTGTTTTTTTTATAATATTAGGTGTTATAGGGGGATTTTATAACGCTTATAAACTGATAATGAAAAAGAAATGACTTTGTTTTAAGTTTAATTTGAGTGGATAAAAGATTGACTTTATAGCAGAAAATAGAGTAAATTTATAAAAGGGAAAATAAATGAAAAACGAGGTATAATTATGGGAAAAGAATTGAAAATACTCATAAGAAACAGTGTGATAACGTCGGCACTGATACTTATATATGGGATAGTAACTTGGGATAAATTAGTACTGCTGGCTGTGTTTGGCGGCTCTTTAGTTTCGCTTTTGACTTTGTATATGACCATAAGGGACGCAGAAGTTTCGGTACATAGTTCAAATGCTAACAAATTAACGATATTAGGATATACCAAAAGGTATTTTATATATGGAATATTTTTATTTTTAATGGCTAAATTCATCGGGTTTAGTGGTATTGTAATGGGAGGAATGGGACTTTTAAATGTTAAGTTCAACATATTATTATTTGGTGTTAATGGATTTATAAATAAATTGAAACACAGATTAAAAAATTAACTTCATGAAAGGAGGGTAGTTTTACTATGAGTAAGAAACCAATGAGTTTTAAAGTCTTTGCAATGGTAGCGATAGTGGTAGCAGTAGTTATAAACTTTGTATTAAAAGTTGCTGTGAAAGCTGGAGCTGTAAGCGTGATTACGCCGCCACTAGTTGAAGGACCGAAGGTAGTATTCTTTATACCGACTCCTCATAAATTTTCGTTCGCTATGGAAATGGCAAATGGAGGATATGGGATTCCAGTAACAATTACAGTTGTAACAACATGGGCATTGATAGCTTTATTTTTCCTATTTTTCAATTGGGGATTAAAGAATCTTGAGATGGTACCAGGGAAAAAACAAGCATTTTTCGAAACGTTATATGATGTATATGATAGTTTAGTAACACAGATGTTTGGTAAAAGAGGAAAGGAATTTGTAGTTTATATATCAGCTTTAATAAGTTTTATAGCTATATCTAATATTACATCATTTTTTCCAATTCCAGGATTCAGTACAGCAAATGGACAACTTGTAATTTCACCGTTACTTAGATCTCCATCGGCAGACATCAACACTACGTTAGGATTAGCACTTATTACAACATTTATGTTTGTATATATTGCTATTAAAGAAAATGGTATAAAAGGATATGTAGGAGGATTATGTGATCCAACACCAGTTATGTTACCGATGAATATAATCGGAGAATTAGCTAAACCAACTAATATATCTATGCGTTTGTTTGGAAATGCATTTGCAGGAATGGTTATCATGGGACTGTTATATATGGCAGCACCAGCAGTATTACCAGCACCATTACATCTATACTTTGACCTATTCCAAGGTCTGGTACAAAGTTTCGTATTTACCATGTTAACGATGGTATATATTCAAGGGTCAATGGCAACAGAAGATTAAGCAATAACAAAAATTATTTATAAAAAATTTCAGGAGGTAAAAAATTATGGATATGATGACAGCAAAAACAATAATATTAGCAGCTTCAGCTTTAGGTGCTGGGTTAGCAATGATCGCAGGATTAGGGCCAGGAATAGGAGAAGGTTACGCAGCAGGTAAAGCAGTAGAATCTGTAGCAAGACAACCAGAAGCTAAAGGAGATATCATCTCTACAATGGTAATGGGTCAAGCAATCTCAGAATCAACTGGTATCTACTCATTAGTAATCGCTTTAATATTATTATACGCAAATCCATTCATCGGATTATTAGGATAAACTAACTTGAATCTAATAGATAGATTTTAGATTAAATTTCTAAGAGAGGAGGTAGTTAGTTTGAACGAGACAATCATGCCAGCAGTAGGTATAGATATTAATCTATTTTGGCAAATAATAAACTTTGTTATACTTATTTTTGTTTTCAAGAAATATTTTCATAAACCATTGAATGATTTCTTAGAAACAAGAAGAGAAAAAATAGCAGGAGAATTAACTCATGCTAAAAAGGATAGGGAATTAGCAGCTAGCTTAAATGAAGAAGCAGCTATGACAAGAAAAACAGCAAAATTAGAAGCTAACAAGATAATTACTATAGCGGAAAAAAAGGCTGAAGAGAGAAAAGAGCTTATTCTTAAAGAAACAAATGCTACTAGAGAAAAGATGATAGCAACAGCAGAAGCTGATATCGCTAAGATGAAATCTCAAGCTAGAAAAGAATTACAAGTTGAAGCTACTAAGTTAGCAGCGACATTAGCTGAAAAGATGATCAATGAAAAGATGAACAGCGAACTAGGAGGAAACTTACTAGATCAATTCATTGACGAGGTAGGGGATACTAAATGATAGGAGCAAAAGTAGGAAAAAGATATGCTGTAGCAATCTATGAGATTGCTGCAGGAGAAAATAAAGTAAATGAAGTCTATAATACTCTTAATTCTATTATGGAAACATATTTAGAAAATTTAGAGTTTAAAAATTTAGTAGCTCATCCACTTATTTTAAAAGAGGATAAGAAAAGCTTTGTAAAAAAAGTGTTTCCTGACTTTGATGAAATTGAGATGGATATAGTAGATTACTTAATTGACAAAGATAGACTACTAGACATCAGGTCTATTGTAGCAGAGTACTTAAAGATCTATTATGAGAGAAATCAAATAATAGATGTAGAAGCTACTTTTGCATTAGAACCTAGTGAAGTACAAAAAGAAAATCTAATTAAAAAATTAGAGACTAAAACAGGTAAAAAAATAAACTTAACTGTAAAGATAGACAGCTCTATTATCGCAGGTGGAATCCTTAAAATTGGGGACGAAATTACAGACGGTAGTATCAAGAGACAACTAGAAACTTTATGGAAAAAATAGTGGTAGGAGGTGTGCTAGTTGAAAATTAGACCGGAAGAGATCAGCTCTATTATAAAGACTGAAATCGAAAATTATAAAAAATCTTTAGATATAAAAACTTCAGGATCTGTAGTAGAGGTTGGAGACGGAATTGCTAGAATATACGGTTTAAGCAATGCAAAAGCCGGAGAATTATTAGAATTTCCAAATGGTGTAAGAGGAATGGTTCAAAACCTTGAGGAAAATAACGTAGGTGCGGTACTTTTAGGAGACGCAACTGCAGTTAAAGAAGGGGACGAAGTAAGAGCTACAGGAGAAATAGCATCTGTTCCAGCAGGAGAGGCGTTATTAGGAAGAGTAGTAAATGCACTAGGAGATCCAATAGATGGTAAAGGTGAAATAAAAGCCGAAACTAGAATGAATATAGAAAAGAAAGCTACAGGTATCATCCAAAGAAAACCTGTACATGAGCCAATGCAAACTGGAATCAAGTCAATAGACGGAATGGTTCCAATCGGTAGAGGACAAAGAGAACTTATAATCGGAGATAGACAAACTGGTAAAACAGCAGTAGCTATCGATACAATTATAAATCAAAAAGGTACTGGAGTTAAGTGTGTTTACGTAGCAATTGGTCAAAAAAGATCGACTGTAGTAAATATCGTTAAAAAGTTAGAGGATGCAGGAGCTATGGATAACACTATCGTAGTAGCAGCAACAGCATCTGAAGCAGCTTCATTACAATACATTGCACCTTACTCAGGTGTAGCAATGGCAGAATACTTCTCAGAAAAGGGAGAGCACGTTTTAATCATATATGATGATCTTACTAAACATGCCATCGCTTACAGAGAAATGTCATTACTATTAAAGAGACCACCAGGCAGAGAAGCATATCCTGGAGACGTTTTCTATCTACATAGTAGATTATTGGAGAGAGCGGCTAAGTTATCAGATGAGATGGGAGCTGGATCAATCACAGCATTACCAATCATCGAAACTCAAGCAGGAGACGTAGCAGCATATATCCCAACAAACGTAATCTCGATTACAGATGGGCAAATATTCTTAACTACTGACCTATTCAATGCAGGACAAAGACCAGCAGTTGACGCAGGAATATCTGTATCAAGAGTTGGGGGATCAGCTCAAATCAAAGCGATGAAGCAAGTAGCTTCTAAAGTTAAATTAGAGTTATCTCAATATAATGAAGTATTATCTTTCTCACAATTTGGTTCTGACCTGGATAAGGCAACTAAAGCTCAGTTAGAAAGAGGACATAGAATCATGGCAATGTTAAAGCAGGCTCAATATAGACCATATAAAGTAGAAGAGCAAGTAATCTCATTCTACGCTGTAACTAAGGGTCACTTAGATTCAGTTGCATTAGAAGATATCGGTAGATTTGAAAGTGATTTAATAGCTGATTTAAGAAATAATTCTACTGTTTTAAATGAAATAGCAGAAAAGAAAGCTTTAGACAAAGATTTAGAAGCTAAGATAGACAAGGCTATATCAGAATTTAAAGCAAATTTTAGTTAAGTGAGGTGAGATTGTGGCTGCGAATATTAAAGAAATAAAGAGCAGGATCAAAGGAGTACAATCTACCCATAAAATAACTAAGGCAATGGAAGTTGTTTCTTCTACAAAATTCAAGAGATACTCTAAATTAGTAGGAGAATCAAGACCTTATTCAGAGGCCATGGATGGAATATTACGTAATATTGCAACTGGTATTAAGAATGAGAAAAACTCTTTGTTTGATGGAAAAGCTGAAGTTAAGAAGATAGGAGTTGTACTTATGACTTCTGACAGAGGACTTTGCGGGGGATTCAATTCCCAGGCAAACAAGGCTCTTGAAAGACTAAAGGCAGAAAATCCAGATAAGAAAGTTTCAATAATTGCCGTGGGTAAAAAAGGTAGAGATTATTGTAAAAAAAGAGATTATGATTTAAAAGGTGAATATATTCAGTTAATTCCAGAAAGTATGTTTGATAAAGCTAAAGAGATCAGTGAGAATATTGTTGATTTTTATTTAGAAGATATATTTGATGAAGTTTACATCATATATTCAAAATTTGTTTCAGCTGTAAGCTCAGATCTTACGACTAAGAGACTTATTCCTATTGAAAAAGTAGAGAGTGAATCTAATGAGCCGTATATCTTTGAACCTTCAGCAGAATATATATTATCGACATTGTTACCTAAATATCTAAATATAGTATTATATCAATCTATACTAGATAATACGGCCAGTGAGCATGCAGCTAGAAAAACTGCCATGAAAAATGCAACTGACAATGCCGATGAATTAGTAGGAAGTTTAACTCTGCAATTTAACAGAGCTAGACAAGCTGCCATAACACAAGAGATTGCAGAAATCGTAAGTGGATCATTGGCACAGCAATAATAATAAAAGAGGAGGAGAACTTTGGAAAATAAAGGAACTCTTATACAGATAATAGGACCTGTAGTAGACGTAAAGTTCCCAGGAGATTTACCAAAAATTTATAACGCTATAAACATAGAGTTAGAAAATGGTGGAACTCTAGTTGCAGAAGTTCAACAGCATTTAGGAAACAATGTTGTAAGAGCCGTTGCAATGGATGGAACAGATGGTTTACAAAGGGGAATGAATGTAACAGATACTGGAGCAGCTATAACTATTCCAGTTGGAAAAGCAGTATTAGGTAGAATTTTAAACGTATTAGGTGAACCTATCGATGAAGCAGGAGATATAAATCCTGAAGAGACAGCTCCTATACATAGAGATGCACCAAGCTTTGAGGAACAAGGAACAGGAGTAGAAATTCTTGAGACTGGAATCAAAGTAGTAGACTTATTAGCACCATATTTAAAAGGTGGAAAGATCGGTCTATTTGGAGGAGCAGGAGTAGGAAAAACTGTACTTATCATGGAACTTATCAATAACATTGCAAAGGGACATGGAGGACTTTCTGTATTCGCAGGAGTAGGAGAAAGAACAAGAGAAGGTAGAGACTTATTTGATGAAATGACTGAATCTGGAGTTTTAGATAAAACTTCATTAGTTTATGGTCAAATGAATGAACCGCCTGGTGCAAGACAAAGGGTTGCATTAACTGGTCTTACAGTAGCTGAGCATTTTAGAGATAAGGAAGGTCAAGATGTATTATTCTTTATCGACAATATCTTTAGATTTACTCAAGCAGGATCAGAGGTATCAGCGTTATTAGGAAGAATGCCTTCTGCCGTTGGATACCAACCAAACTTAGCAAGTGAGATGGGATCTCTTCAAGAGAGAATCACATCTACAAAAACTGGATCTATCACTTCGGTTCAAGCGGTATACGTACCTGCCGATGACCTTACTGACCCGGCTCCAGCAACAACATTTGCCCATCTAGATGCAACAACAGTTTTATCTAGAAGAATCGCATCATTAGGAATCTACCCAGCAGTAGACCCACTAGATTCTACATCTAGAGTACTTGACCCGCAAGTTGTAGGTCATGAACACTATAAAGTAGCTAGAGATGTACAAGAAGTATTACAAAGATATAAAGAACTTCAAGATATCATCGCAATCTTAGGAATGGATGAATTATCTGATGAAGATAAATTAGCAGTTAGTAGAGCTAGAAAGATCGAAAGATTCTTCTCTCAACCATTTGCTGTTGCAGAGCAGTTTACTGGAATGTCTGGTAAATATGTACCTGTAAAAGATACTATCAAAGGATTTAAAGAAGTCTTAGATGGAGTACATGATGACTTACCTGAGCAAGCTTTCTTATATGTAGGTAGTATCGAAGAAGCTATCGCAAAAGGAAGAGACTTAATGAAGGGGGAATAAGATATGGCGACTTTTAAATTAGAAGTTATAACTCCTCTGAAAAAAGTATTAGAAAAAGAAGTTGAAAGGGTAATTCTTAGAACTTCTGAGGGAGATATGGGTATATTAGCAAAACATGCTCCCTTAGTTGCAGAATTAGCTGTAGGAGAGATGAAGATAAAAACTGATGGTGGCGAGGAGAGATTCTTCGTAGCTGGTGGTTTTTTAGAGATCTCTAAAGATAGAACTTTAGTATTAGCTGATGAAGCTATCAATGTCAACGATATTGATATAGAAGTAGCTAGAAAAGAAGCAGAATTAGCTAAACAAAAGTTAGCTAAGTTAAAAGAGGATAGAGATATTGCTGTAACGCAAAAAGCTCTGGAGTCAGCTTTAACTAAGGTAGGAATGGTAGAAAACAGATAGGTTAAAAATAAAAGAGGCTGACCCGTAAGTAGATTTTCTACTTTGGTCACCCTCTTTTTTATTTTTTCTAAAATTTATAACTTTTCGTATAAAAAGAGTCTATAAATTAATAATTTCATCATATTTCTTTATAGCTTCTGAGTCATTCTTGTGACTTATGATGATGAGAGTATAGTTACTATCTAATAAAATATTTGTAAAGGGTAATATAAAATTGACCCTTTTGAGATAAAAAAGGCAGCTAATTATTGACCCACCCTAATATTACTCTGTACAATCTTTTTAAAGAGATGTACAGGAGGTTTGAGGTGGCAATTCATATGGATACATATAAAAAAATTAGACGACTTCATCTAGTTGAAGGGGTTTCTATTAGAAAAATTTCTAGAGATCTTCATATTTCTAGAAACACTGTTAGAAAGTATATTAATGGAGATACAATTCCTGGAGAAAAAAAGTTTTCTTCTCGAGGAAAACAAGTTATGACTAGAGAAGTCTTAGACTTTATTGAAGCTTGTATTTTTGAAGACAACGAGCATACTCATTCAAAACAGAGGCACACTGCTAATAGGGTTTGGGTTAGACTCAAAGAAGAGGTTGGGTTTCTTGGTTCATATTCTTCTGTTAAGGTTGCATTTAGAGAATTAAAAGGTAAAACAAAAGAGGTTTTTCTACCACTTACCTTTAATCCTGCGGAAGCTATGCAAATTGATTTTGGTTCAGCGCATATCTTTCTCAATGATGAAAAGCAGGAAATAAAATATTTTTGTGCTCGGTTAGCATATAGCGCTCATATCTTTACTAAGGCCTACTTCGCAGAAAGAGAAGAATGTTTTTTAGATGGGATCATCTCTGCTTTTGAATATTTTGGTGGTGTTCCTAGAGAAGTTCTCTTTGATAATGCCAGAGTTGCTGTATCAGAAGGCTATGGAAAACATGTAACTAAAATAACTAAAGGGTATGAAACTCTCGTTGCTCATTATGCTTTTAAACCTAAATTTTGCAATGTTAGAAGTGGAAATGAAAAAGGTTTGGTTGAAAATTTAGTAGGACTTATCAGAAGAAATACTATGGTTCCTATCCCTAGAGTTAAAAGTTTGAATGAGTTAAATATCAAAATAAAAAAGGCTTGTGATAACTACTTAGAAAATCATAAAGTTGGCGGTGAAAGCTTAAGTGTTAAACAAAAATTCCAGATTGAAGCTAATAACCTTTTAGAGCTTCCTAGCCATTCACTAGATATTTCTAAAAGAGACTATAAAAGAGTCACTAAGTTTTCAACTGTAACTTTTGAAACTAATAAATATTCATTACCCTGTGAATTAGTAGGAACTGAGGTGATTTTAAAAACTGGTCATTCAGAAATACAATTTCTTCATAAAGGTAAAGTTGTTGCAATTCACCAGAGAATATTTAAAAAAAATAAGCATAGTTATCAATTAATTCACTATCTTAAAGCTTTAGAAAGAAAACCGCGAGCTGTATTTAATGCTGATCCAGTTATACAAAATATTCCTAAAGCAATTTTTGAAATGTATCACTCTAAAGGAGATTCAAAACTCTTTTTAGAATATCTAAGAGAAGAAGTCGGTCTTCCTAAAATCAACGACCAAATAGAAGTTCAAAGAAATAATTTAGGTAAATATGATAACTTAATTTCCCAAGAGGTGATCCAATGAGTGTAATTAGTGAAAAAATTAAACTTTTTTCCAAAGCTTTAAAACTATCTAGCTTCAAAGACTATCATGAGGTTCAGCGCCAAGCAATAAATTCAAAACAAGGATATGAAGAATTTCTGCTTACACTATTAGAAAAGGAAGTATTAACTAGACAAGACAATAAACTTTTCAGGTTAAAGCGCGGAGCTAAATTTCCCTTTGAAAAAACGCTAGAAGAGTTTGAAGTTAAACGTCTTAGCTATTTAAAACCTTCAGTAGTAGGCGAACTCTCCAGCTGTGAGTTTATCAAAAAAAAAAGAAAATATAATAATGATAGGGAACCCAGGAACTGGAAAGACACATCTTTCTATAGCTCTAGGACTTAAAGCTTGCAACTGTGGACATAAGGTGTACTTTACTACAGCTGCTAACTTATCAAATAAATTAGTTGAAGCGCAAGAAAATAGTAATTTAGGGAGATTCTTAAGGCAATTAGCAAGATTAGATCTACTCATAATAGATGAGCTTTCCTACCTCTCCTTTAACAAACATCAATCAGAACTCCTATTTCAAGTGATTTCAGAAAGAAGTGAGAGGGGAAGTATTATAATTTCTACTAATTTAGCATTTTCAGAGTGGGAAGAATTCTTCCCTGATACAATGTTAACAACAGCTTTAATAGATCGCGTAACATTTAGAGGACATATTTTAAACATGAATGGTGACTCTTACAGGGTCTCTGCGAAATAGGCAGGGTGGGTCACTTTTTAATTACCCTTAGGTGGGTCAAAAATTAACTGCCACATGGGTCAATTCTTGATTGACATTTACACTATAAATTTCTTCTTTAGTCATTTTAGTTTCTTTACAATATGTTGCTTGGATAAAATTTATATGATTTTCAATTTTTTTAAAATTTTTATAAATTTTATCATAAGTTCCTTTATTATTTTTAAAAACTCTATTTTTATCATTAATTTCTTTAGGACCATCAACACTTAAGGTTACTTGAATATTATATTTTTTTATTATTTTGATCCCTTCTTGAGAGAGAGTTGTTCCGTTTGTTTGCATAAAAAATGATATATCTTCATTAATTTTCCTAGTTCTTTCACAAATATTTTTAATTTTTTTTATAGAAAGCATAGGCTCTCCTCCAAAAAATGTTATAGTATCTATCGTCTTAAACTTTTTTATTAATTTTTCTACTTCTAAAATAGTATTATCAGATATCTCTTTTGATTCCCCATTATAAGTTCCTTCAGAAGCATAACAATACTTACACTTTAAATTGCACTTATTATTAACGTTAATTTTTAAGATTTTTAAAGTTTCATCTACTACTCTTTCTTGCTGTTTATTAAAATACTTAGTAAGTTCACTATTTGAATTTTTATATCCAGACATTATTTTTTTCACTTCGGTAGATATATTTGAATCTAATTCATAAAGATTAAAATCATTTAAATTAAATAAAACATTATCTTTACTTAGGTAACAGTTATTACTATACATTTTATTCCTCCTTTTAATATCTTGAAATAAATTTTTAAGAATAGCAACTAAATTATAGTTGCTATCTTTAAAAATTTATTACCACTCCGAATGTCCACAACAACCACCACCACAATGTCTTTGTGTTTTAGTAACAGTATAATTAATTTTTTTCATTTTTCACCTCCTTTTTCATTTATTTTTAACTCTCTCCTAATGTGTTACTGTAGTATATTATTTCTTGAATTGTATAATTAAATGCAACAAAAAAAATTCATAAATATTTCCTTGGTATAATGTAAGTGCGACCAAACATTAAAGGAGTATTTATGAATCATAAACATTTTACCATTGAAGAAAGAGAAAGTATATTTAAATTTTTAGCGCAAAAAAAATCAATTAGTTTTATTGCAGCTAAATTAAAGAAAAATAGAGTTAGTATTTATAGAGAAATTAATAGAAATTCAGTTGATGGTGAGTACACTCCTAATAAAGCCCAGTTTTTATACAAAAAAAGAAAACAACTTTGTGGAAGAAAGCACAAATTAAGAGATTCGATCCTTTTGGTAGATATTCAAGAAAAGTTAGAATCAGGTTGGAGTCCAGAACAAATATCAGGAAGAGCTAAATTAGACAACCAATATTCTATTTCATTTAAAACAATTTATAGAGCAATATATCTTGATTTTCTTACGGAGAGTACTAAATACCTTTTAACTAGAAAAGGCAAACAAAAGCCTAGAGGATTGAAAGAAACAAGGGGTAAAATCCCTAATAAAAAGATGATAGAAGAAAGGTCTGAAGAAGCGAATGATAGAAGTGAGATTGGTCATTTTGAAAGCGATACTATCGTTGGCGCAGGAAAAAAGGTGCTATGATGACTTATGTTGATAGGAAATCAAGATATCTTGTAGCGGAGCTAATGATTAATAGAAAATCAGATACTTTTAATGAGGCAACAATAGAGAATTTTAAATATATACCTAAAGAATACATAAAAACATTTACATCGGATAACGGGAAAGAATTCTCTAAATTTAAAGAATTAGAGGAAGCATTAGGTATTAAAGCTTATTTTGCTAACCCTTATCACTCATGGGAGAGAGGAACAAATGAGAATACAAACGGTTTATTAAGGAGAACTTTCCCTAAAGGGACTATTTTTAGTAAGATAAAGAGATGTGAATTTTATAAAGCGGTAAACAAAATTAATAATAGACCAAGGAAGTGTTTAAATTGGAAAACCCCAAAAGAAGTATTTTGGGGTGAAATTGAAAAGTGTTGCATTTAATTTGACAACGTAAGTTTTATTAAAATGAATTTTCAATTTTTTTTAAAACAAACATAGAAATTAGAATTTTTTCCTATTTTTTTTCTAAAATATAATTCTTTAGAAATCTTTCTATTTTTTTAGAACTTTGTTATATACTTTTATTAAAATAAGGAGGGCTTATGAATAATAAAATATTTGAACTTATAAAAGAATATAAAATAGGAATTAAAGAACTAGAAAACCCAAAAATGACTTTAGCTTTATTATATAAAGTTCGAAGTGGAAAGACACCTTTAAAGCCAAAATATTTACCATGCTTGGTAACTT
The DNA here is from genome assembly GCA_024628785.1 of Fusobacteria bacterium ZRK30. Classification (NCBI taxonomy): domain Bacteria; kingdom Fusobacteriati; phylum Fusobacteriota; species Fusobacteria bacterium ZRK30. Next base: position 160,920 of record CP102405.1, on the reverse strand, counting down.
CACTTAATAAAATTTTTCAAGAAAGAAATATAAATAAAATTATTACTATAGAAGACCTATATATTACTCCCCAGCAAGAGCTAGATAAATTAGTGAACAACAGCCTTATAGGTAGAACAATCTACTCCAAAGAAAAACAAGAAGAAATAGAATTATTTGGACGAGAAAAAGAAATTCATAGCTGTAAATATAGATATATTATAGCTAAACACAATCAAAAGATAGGTAAGAAAGAAGAGGCTTTAAAGATCTACTACGATCTATTAAATAACTTTCATTGCTCTAACTTCTTTTATTCAATCTTAATTGAGGTAATTAGATTGGAAAAGATAGGATTAACCTATGAAATATACCTAAAATATCAAAAAGAAATCAATCTCGCACCATATAAAATAAAGGCATATTTGGCCTATAATACCGGAGTAAATCTTTTAAGAACAAAAAAATGGAATAAAGCCATCTCATGTTTTGAAGTTGTTGTAAATATGCAGAAAATTACCAAACCTTTTTACTACTCTTATACCAATTTAGGTATTTGTTATCAAAATCTAGGTGAATATGAAAAAGCCATTGAATTTTTTAAAAAAAGTGTAAGCGACCCTACAAATTACAAACAGCTAAAAATATGTTATGTCAATATTCTTTCGTGTGCTAAAGAGATGAAGTATGAAGCCCTTATGATAAATACTTTAAAAAAATTAGAAATTACCTTAAATAGTCTCAAAGGGGAAATTTTTTATCAAACTTATTGGAACATAGGAAAAATTTATTTATATTTAAAAGATAAGGTAAAGGCTGTAGAAGCATTTGAAAAAGAGATTGCTTTTAAAATAAACTTCAACAACACCTCTTTTAATATTGAAAAACACTTAGATAGTATTAAATCTCTTGTGATTCTCTATGGAAGAAAGCCTCTAAAACAGGCAAAACTCATAAAACACATTACACAAATTGAATTTAAATATCTAAATTCAGAGTTTATTATGTCTATATTAAAATATTATACTGATAACAATATGGAATATGAAGCATTATTTTTAATTAAAAATATTAATTTATAAAAAAGGAGGTTATATCTATGAATAGAAGAATATTACTTTTAATTGGGGTTTTAATGTTTTTTACCTTAGTTTTATGCAATGAAGATATAGGTCAAATTAGGGAACAACCCTCAGTAACATCAACAACATCTGAATCAGGCTAAAAAAGTATAAAATTAAGATATAAAGTAAAACAGATTATATGACTAGTCAATAAAATTAAGGATAGATGATTGGGGTATTATGTTTTAATTATTATATAATCCCCTATATCTACACCTAAAAATTAATTTGAAACATACTATCAAATTAAATAAAAAAATTATATTACTACCCAATAGAAATAAGCCTGGATTATACAGGTATTATATTTTTATAAAATATAATCTAGATTTTTAACCTGGCCATAATATGGGCATCTATATATTTCCCCTCTCCAAAAACATAATCTTTAAGGGTACCTTCGGTTTTAAAACCAAATTTTTTATATAGATTAATCGCTTTTTCATTGTCTGTATAAACTTCTAATTCAATTCTCCTGATATTATGCCAATTATCTGCAAGATCTAAAATTTCTTTTAATAATCTGCTTCCTATCTTATTATTTTGATATTTCTCTGAAATACTAATACCAATACCAGCACAGTGTTTCCTCCGAATATTAGTCTCAATATGTAAACCAATAACTCCTACAACTTTTTTGTCAACTACAGCGGCTAATGAGATAACGTTTGGTGATACATTATTAACTCTTTCTTCCCAAACATTATCATGGAGATATGGAACTGCTAAAGTATTCCTGTAATTGGATTTTTCTAGAAAAATTTTAGTTATATCTTTAGCATCTCCTTTATTAACATGACGTATTGAAATATTCATAATTTCTACCTCCTAAAAAATCATTTTGCTATATATTGCTAGTAAATATACTCTATGAACTTATTTTTGTCAAGAGAGGTAGAGAAAATCAGCAGTTATATCACTATAGCTCCTAATCTCTTCATCTCTTTGACAGCCTCTTTTGAATCGGAGGGATTTAGGTTAACTCCCCTGCACCCGTTTTCTACCAAATATACATTATATCCCAGTTCCAGTGCATCCAGCACAGTAAACTTTACACAATAATCGGTAGCTAATCCAACTATATATAGGGTATCTATATCATTTTCTTTTAGTAGAGGGTTTAATTTTGTAGCTTTCCTATTGGCATCAAAAAAACTGCTGTAGGAGTCATATTTTGGATTTTGTCCCTTATTAATTTTATTTTTTATAGATTTTAAATCCTTGTGTAATTCAGCTCCTATACTTCCTTGGACACAGTGGTCCGGCCACCAAATTTGAGGGATACCGTTCAGTTCCCCCATCTCTCCAATTTCCCCCGGAGAATTAGAAGCAAAACTTCCGTGATCAGCAGGATGCCAATCTATAGTTGCTACTACCAGATCATTATTTTTGTTAAACTCATCTATTAATTTATTCACTGTGGGAAAGATCTCGTCAGCTCCCCCCACCTCCAATGCTCCTCCGCTGCAAAAATCATTTTGAATATCTACAACTAATAGTGCTTTTTTCATTATAAGTCCTCCTAAAATATAAACCTTAAAAATCTGTTTTATTGTCTATCAACCATCCACTTATCCATAGCATCAAAGTAGTAATAAATGTCATTGCGACAATAGACATTCCCATAGTTGTAGTTATAGTTCCTTCAAAGTTATCCCAGAAAACGAAGTTAAAGAATTTAGATAAAATAGACATGACAATAATAATAATAAGTGTTTTAAATTTTAATTTAGACAGGAAGGTCTTGGTAATGATAATACTTAAAAATACCAAGGCAAAGAAACTCCCTATTGAAAGAAAAATTAAGATTAAAATGTGGGTTGTTAGGAGAAGTTCTCCATTTTTTAAGTATTCAATAATCTCAAACTTTATCCTAGGATCTACATAATAAGCGTTTGCGATAAACCATATAAACGTTGTTAAAACCAATGCTGTCCCTGAGATAATTGTAGTTAAAAATTTAGAAGAAACTATTTTAAAACCACTATTAGGAGTCATAAAGACAACACTTCTATCAGTAGAATTAATATCCTTTGAAAAAGTGAGTATTGATGAATATATAAAGCCAATATAACTGATAAAAACTAATAGGCCTCCTTTGTCGATAAGATCGTTGTCAGTTGTAGTCAAAATAGAAGTTTTATAGATGATAAATACCTGCATCAATAGAAATAAGACTCCTAAAATTGAAAACATTTTTTTATGCTTTAACATCTCAAACTTGATTAAATTAAACATTATATACCTCCCAATAAAGTGATTCTAAAGACTTATTTTCACTGTCTCTGAATTCCTCTAAATTAATATCCCTGATAAGTGACCCCTCATTTAAAAATAAAACCTGTTCCAGAATAAATTCCATCTCGTTTAAAGCATGGGAGGAGATCACAATAGTACTGTTTTCTGTGGTCATGCTGATGATTGTATTTTTAATGAGGTCCTTTGAAATAACATCTATTCCATTTAATGGTTCATCAAACATGTAAAATTTTACATTCCGGGAAAGACATAGAGTCACCTTTAATCTCATTTTCATTCCTGTTGAAAAGGTTTCTATCTTTTCATCTAGAGGCAGCTTCATATTTTCCAGGATCTGGTGTGCTTTTTCCAAAGAAAAATCTTCAAAGGTATTATTATAAAAATTTAAAATATCCAAAACCACAAGATTTGACATAAAAACATCTTCTGTAGGCATAAAAGCAATATTTTTTCTGGTTTTGAATGAAATTTTGCTGCTGTTTATAGATAAGTCCCCTTTAGTAGGTTTAACTAATCCATAGATTGTTTTCATCAGAGTTGTTTTTCCACTTCCATTTGGACCGATCAATCCATAGACCATCCCTCTTTTAAATGAGTATGAAAAGTTATTCAAGGCCTTTTTTTTAAAATAACCCTTAGTTAAGTTGTTTATAATTAGATTTTCCATTATTCCTCCTCCATGTCTTTCAACATCTTTATTGCTTCCTTTGGGGAGATATTGAGATCTCTCATGTCGCAAATAAATTTAATCACGATATCATTAGCCATCTTCTGCTTTATATTTTCCAGGATAGTTTCGTCTTCTACAACAAATGTTCCCATCCCTCTTTTTGTAAAAACAATATTTTCTGATTCTAACTCCTTGTATACTCTGGAGACTGTATTGGGGTTAACTTTAAGTTTTACTGCCAGTTCCCGTGTAGACATCATCTTTTCTCCGGGTTTTAGTATTTTCAGGGATATATCCTGTTTTAATTTATCCATTATCTGTAAATAAATAGGGATATTTTTTTTGAATTCCATATCTCCTCCTCTTTATCGCTCTAGTGTTCTAGGTAGATAGTACACTAGTTTTGATAGAGAGTCAAATAATTTATAAAAATATGATATAATAAGTTCAAATTCAAACTGAAAAATATCTGATCATAAAGTCAGTATGCAGCATCACGTTGCTTTTTATTATTAGTTTGTATGGGATATATCAGGAGGATGAAAACGTATGACAAAAGACGAATTTTTAAAATCAATAGGAACGACAGAAGCAAAATTAAAGGTAGAGAAGAAAGAAGTTATAAAATTTGATGACGGAGATCCTGAATGTATAGGATGGGAAGTAAGATATATAGATGAAAAACAAGCTATAGAGGTAGCTTTAGGGTGTAAATGCAGCACTAGTAACAATCTGCATGACAAATTATAAAATATTAAAGCCCTCAGGAATTACTGGGGGCTTTTAAATTGACACAAGATAACAAAATATATTTATTAAATTGAGGTATAATAGGATAGATGGTAATTCACAGGGATGACAATTTGTATTTTAGTTATGTCAGAGATGTTAAAAAAAGGGAGAAAATTTATGATATTAGGGCTGACAGGCGGAATAGCCAGCGGAAAGAGTACAGTGAGTAAAAAATTAAAAGAATTAGGCAGTTATATAATAGATGCAGATAAAATTTCAAGAGAAGTTTCTGATTCCACGAAAGTATTAAAAGTGTTAGAGGAAAACTTTGGTTCTGAAATAATAGATCAGGGGCATCTGGATCGGCAAAAATTAAGGGAGATAATATTCGGAAGCGATAAAAAAAGGGAACTTTTAAATAATATAATGCACCCTGTTATAGTGAAAAAAATTGTAGAAGAGATAGAAAAGAACAGGAGGGAAAAGCTGATAATATTGGATATTCCTCTTTTATACGAAACAGGGCTTGAGTACCTCTGTGACAAGGTATTGGTGGTATGTACAGATGAGAATATCCAGGTAGAGAGGATAAAAGCCAGAGATGGGATAGAAGAGGAGTTAGCTAAGAAAATAATTGATGCACAGATGCCCTTATCGGAAAAGAGAGAAAAAGCAGAGTTACATATTGAAAATAATGGAAATTTAGAGGAATTATTAAAAAAAGTGGAACTAATATATAGTGAAATAATAAAGTGAACCCCTGTTAAGGGCAAGGGGGCTTTTAAATAAAAGGCTCTCTGCTTTGAGTTCAAAGTTAAAATATGTTATAATAACTAGTTGAAACACCCTCACGGGGTTAGTTTCTATATGAAAAAATGGAGGAGAAAATTATGAAAAAAGAGGTTGTAAGAGGCTTAGCTACTTGGTTTGGACTAGGAGATCTACCTAAAGCTCCGGGAACGATGGGAACACTAGGTGCAATACCATTATTTTTTATGTTGAACTCATTTAGATTAGTAATAGCTGATGCTAGATTATATAACTCATTTTATTTTATATTTTTAACGGGATTTTTCGCCCTGTCAATATATGTATCGGATAGATGTGAAAGGGAAATATTTAAGGAAAAAGATCCGCAAAAAGTAGTAATAGATGAGGTTTTAGGGTTTATGGTTACAATGTTTTTAGTGAACCCGGTGGGGTATAAAGAGACTATAGTAGCTGTAATTTTAGGATTTTTATTGTTCAGATTTTTCGATATAACTAAGTTAGGTCCCATAGATAAATCACAGCATTATGGACATGGATTAGGCGTAGTATTAGACGATTTTTTAGCAGGAGTTGTGGCAAATTTCTTATTGATAATGTTGATGACAATAATTTTCTAGGAGAGATAATATGGATGCAACGATTATATTGGTTGGGACAGAACTCCTAAACGGAATGACTGTGGATACCAATAGTATATATATAGCAGAGGAACTCAATAAATATGGGATAGAGATAAAACATAAACTAGTGGTTGGTGACAATATAAGAGATATTGTAGAAGCTATTGAATATGGGAATTCAAAATCAGATTTAGTTATATTGAATGGCGGATTGGGTCCGACTATGGATGATCTGACAAAATCAGCTATCGCTGAATTTTTAAATGTAGATTTAGTGGTAGAGAAAGAGGATTATATAGACTTAAAGGAAAAGTATGATTCCCATAAACTTGTGCTGGAAGATAAAAATCTGAGGGAAGCTGAAAAGCCATATGAAAGCCAAACGATTCCTAATGATGTAGGGATGTGTAAGGGAATATACATCGACAAAATAGCAGCATTTCCCGGAGTACCCAGGGAACTATATAATTTATTTCCCAAGTTTTTAAAATTACTGATATCTCAGGAAAAGTTAGAGAAAAATATCTATATAAAAGATATCTTAGTATGGGGGATACCTGAATCGGTACTAGAAACAAAAGTCATTCATTTATTTGAGTTAAAGGGAATTCATTATGAGTTCTTGGTGAAAGATTATGGTATAATAATAAGACTGCAGACAATAAGCACCAATAAACCGAATGTAGATAAAATAACATCAAATCTATATGAGGTGATAGGTGATAATATAATAGGTGAAGACCATGAGAGGTTAGAAACCTCGATCTATAACTATTTAAAGGATAAAAAATATGATATATCCCTTGCAGAGTCATGTACTGGGGGAATGATAGCCTCTAAATTTATTGAAGTGGATGGAATATCCAGTGTATTTAAAGAAGGAATAGTATGCTATAGCAATGAATCTAAGCAGGCTAGACTAGGGGTAAAGAAAGAGACTTTAGATCTTTATGGAGCTGTCTCCTATGAGACGTGCAATGAGATGTTAGATGGATTAACTACAGACGTAAAGATAGCTGTGACAGGGATAGCCGGACCAAATGGCGGGACAGAAGAAAAACCAGTAGGAACTGTATATATTGGGGTAGTTGTAGGAGATACAAAATACATAAAAAAATATCTCTTTAGTGGAAATAGAGAAAAAATACGAAGAATTACCATGATGAGAGCAATGTTTGAAGTACTTAAAATTTTAAAGGGGTGAAGTAAGATGGCATTAGGAGAAAAGATAAAAAAATGTAGAAAGGATAAGGGGTATTCTTTGAGACTGCTGGCTTCTAAAGTAGACTTATCAGCTAGTTTTTTATCTCAAATTGAACAAAGTAAAGCATCTCCGTCTATCGAAAACTTAAAGAAAATTGCTAATGAATTGGATGTAAGGGTAAGCTCGTTGATAGAGGAAGAGGATGAGAAAAAAGATACTGATGTAGTAAGAAAAGACGAAAGAAATAAGGTAGAAAGTATAGACTCTAAAACAATGATCTCTCTATTGACTACTTCTAATATAGAAAAACATATGGAACCAATATTGTATGAGATTGAGCCTGGAGGAGAGAGTGGCAGAGATTATTATACTCATAATGGGGAAGAGTTTATATTTGTCTTAGAAGGGCAGTTAGAAGTACAGATAGAAAGTAAAAATTATGAATTAGAAGAGGGAGATAGTTTGTATTTTAAATCTACTCAAAAGCATAAATTTAGAAACGTTAGCGACAGGCTAGCGAGAGCAATATGGGTAGTAACTCCTCCAACATTTTAAGGTGGTGAAAAATGAAACCAAATTTAAAGGAAATAAAGATAATAATTTTAGATGTAGACGGTACCATGACCGATGGAAAGATCACATATGACAACAATGGAACAGAGACAAAGTCATTTAATGTAAAAGATGGGATGGCAATAGCTCAGGCTATAAAATATGGAATAAAAGTAGCTATAATAACAGGAAGAACCTCTAAAGTGGTGGAACATAGGGCCACAGAATTAGGGATATTGGATATATATCAAGGGGTAGGAAATAAAATTGCAACCCTGGATGAATTGCTCAAAAAATATGATTATAACTATAAAAATGTGGCCTATATGGGAGATGATATCAATGATATCCCTGCTATGATGAGAGCAGATTATGTAGGAATAACAGCAGATGCTGTATCAGAGATAGAGGAATTTGCACATTTTAAAAGCAGATATAATGGCGGATATGGTGCTGTGAGGGAATTTATAGAGACTATATTAAAAGCCAATGGGATCTGGAGCAAGATTATAGAGGAATACAAGAGTAAAAAGTAAAAAAGAAGGAGTAGAATTATGAAGATAGAACACTTGAATGTTACGAGGTTAATTAAGTTATTTATCGCAGGTAGTAGATGGATGTCTAAATATGCAGATATATTGAATGACTTAAATGTATATCCTGTACCAGATGGAGATACAGGGACAAATATGTCTATGACCATGCAGGCTGTAGAGAATGAATTGGTGAAATTAAACCATGAGCCTACAATGCATGAATTTTGCGAATTATTATCAGAAGCAATATTATTAGGAGCCAGAGGAAATTCTGGGACGATCTTATCTCAAATTGTTCAAGGTTTTTTAAATGGATTTGAAGATAAGGAAGAATTAAATATAGATGATATCACAAGATCTTTTGAACAGGCTGCTAAATTAGCTTATAAAGCTGTAAGTAACCCTGTAGAAGGAACTATGCTTACTGTAATCAGAGTTATAGCTGAAAAAGCCAAAGAATATGATGGTCCAAAGGATAACTTTATTCCATACCTTTCATATGTAAAGGAAGCGGCTCATCAAGCTGTAGAGGAAACTCCCAATCAATTATTAAAATTAAAGGAAGCAGGAGTTGTAGATGCAGGTGGAATGGGTGTTTTCTATCTTATTGAAGGATTTGAAAAATCAATAACTGACCCTGAGATGTTAAAAGACTTGGAAAGAATAGTAAAGAGCCAAGCCCATAGAAAAGAAAGACTGGAAGCTACCAATATTGAGGTTGATATTGAGTTTAAATATTGTACCGAATTTATTGTTCAGGCAGGGAAATTTAACATAGAAGAGCTGAAGGAAGAGATAAAAGGTATGGGAGACTCAATGGTAGTGGCTCAAAGTTCGACTAAAACGAAAACACATATTCATACAAACAATCCAGGAGCAGTATTAGAAATAGCTATGAAATATGGTGGGTTGGATAACATTAAGATAGACAATATGGAGTTACAGCATAGAAGTTTACATTTGGCAGAGGGAGATCTAATGGATCAAAATTCAGCTCATGTAATGGTTCAAAATGAAAACACAGAAAAGAAAGCTTATTTTGTAATAGCTGATACCTATGAGATGGGAGAGCTGTTCATTAAATCCGGAGCAACTTGTGTACTTATTGGTGGGCAGGGGCAGAATCCAAGTGTAGCAGACATGGAGATGGCTATAGCCAAGATAGATGCAGAAGAGATAGTGTTGTTACCAAACAATAAAAATATTATCTCAGCTGCCAAAATAGTGGCCGAAAGAGCAGCTAAAAATGTAGAAGTTTATGAAACTAAAACTATGTTAGAAGGAAACTTCTATGTAAAAAACAAGTCTGAAAATTTGGAACAGGTAGTGAAAGATGCCAGAAGAAATAAATCCATTGAGATTACAAAAGCTGTAAGAGATACAAAGGTCGGAGACCTAATTATCAACGAAGGAAACTATATAGCTTTAGTGAATGGAAAGATTATGTATGAAAATAAAAATTTAACAGATTTAATATCTGACCTGTATGAAGAAAATATAGATGATAACACTCTAAATATATTTGCAGTATTAGGGAACGAAAGTACAGATGAAGGAAATCGAGCTATACTAAATACTAGAGGTGTAAAACACGAGGAATATATAGGAAAACAGGATAATTATCACTACTACCTGTATATCGAAAATAAAGACCCAAATCAGCCTGAAATAGCAATAATTACAGACTCTACTTCAGATCTGACACCAGCACTTATCGGCGATCTGTCGGTTAATATCATTCCTCTAAAGATAAAATTTGATGGGAATAAATATTATAAAGATGGGATAGATATATCTAAAACAGATTTTTGGCATAAGATTATAACTGAGGGAGTTGTACCTAAAACTTCTCAACCTTCTCCAGCAGAATTTAAAAATTTATATCAAAGATTGCTGAAGAGAGGATATAAAAAGATAATAACAATATTGATTTCTAGTAAATTAAGTGGGACACAGCAGGCTGCCAAGGTAGCTCGTGGGATGTTACCGGAAGAAAAAGATATAGCTATAATTGACTCAAAGAATGTATGGTTAGGGTCTGGACACTTAGTTTTAGAAGCGGCTAAGATGGCTAAAGCGGGAGAATCCTTTGAGACTATCATAGAAAATGTAGAAGAGATGAGAAATAAAGGGAAAATATACTTTGTAGTAGATGAATTAAAATACCTTGAAAGAGGTGGAAGAATAGGAAAAGCATCTGCTAAAATTGGTGGAGTACTGAATATAAAACCTATATTAAAAGTCGAAGATGGTGAAGTTCACAATGAGAAAAAAGCTATCGGAGATAAGGGTGCTATGAAATATATGGAAAAATTACTTAAGCAAGAAGCTAAGAATGGATCGATAGTATTGTATACTGGCTGGGGTGGAACTAAACATCAGTCTGAAAATGCAGATGAACTTAGAAAATCAGTGGAAAAGTTTGATAATGTAGACTATCAATCGAGATGTGAAGTCGGATCGACTATTGGTTCTCATTCAGGACCACTATATGGAATGGCTATATATCCAAAAATAAAATAAAATATAGAGACTCAGCAGAGATGCTGGGTTTTTATTATATACAGAGTAAATTTTAAGATGAAAACCATTTTTTATATTTGTAAATTTATTCTATTTTTAGACAAATTTAAGAATTAAATTATATGTTTTCATTAAAAATCCTAAATTTTTACAAAAAAAGATTGGGTAGAAGCGGTTTATTTGGTATACTGAATTTGAGAAATAGATGATTAATAAGGGGGCAAAAAAAATGAGAAAAAGTTTAGACGTATTGGAATCAATGATATATTACTGGAATACTGTAGCAGAGAAAGAAAAGGTAAGTGAGCAGTTTATAGATTTTCTAGCTCAAGATAGAGGGATGAAAGCTACATATGATGAGAATTTTGATGCTGAATCAGTAAGAAAAGTACTTAGTGCTATCTCAAATGTAGAACCATTTATAGGTGACACACTAAATGAAGGAAAATTCTGGACTAATAACATGTGGATGATAGAGAAAATGGATTATATGAACAAGATAATAAATCCATTAAAAAGATTAAGTGTAGAAGATTTAGGAGAAGGACAAGTTATATTCTTACCACTACACCTTGATTTATTCTATAAAAAAGGTAATACCTTATATATAAACTTCTTTATGGTAGAGCCAGACGAAATTAACGGAACAGATAAGCTGACTATAGAGGATGTAGAAGTAAAAGAGTGGATCAAAAAAAATATGGGGTGATAGTATGATACGGAATGGCTATATATCCAAAAATAAAGTAAACTAAAAAAACCCAGCAAACATGCTGGGTTTTTTTAGTTATATACAGAATATGGTTTTTCCTAGTTTATTTTATGGAGAATCTTAAGAATTTAATTCCCTATTTTTATTAAAATTCTTAAATTTTTATAAAAAAAAGATTGGGTAGAAGTAGTTTATCTGGTATACTGAACTTGAGAAGTAGATAATTAATAGGGGGTAACAAAATGGAAAAAAATTTAGAAGTTTTGGAATCAATGATATATTATTGGAGTACTTTGACTGAAAGAGGAAAAGTAGGAGAGGAATTCTTAGCATCTATATATGAAGAACAAGGAATGAAAGACACATACAATGATGACTTTGATGATGAATCTGTAAGCAAAGTTCTTAGTGCTATCGCAAACAGGGAAGCATTTAAAGGTAGAACTGAAAATGAAAGTAGATTTTGGAATAATAATATGTGGATGTTAGAAGATATGGAATATATGAATAAGGTAATATATCCTTTAAAAAAATTAAATTTAGAAGGATTAGGAGATGGAGAAGTTATATTCTTACCACTACACCTTGATTTATTCTATAAAAAAGGTAATACCTTATATATAAACTTCTTTATGATAAAGCCAGACGAAATTAACGGAACAGATAAGCTAACTATAGAGGATGTAGAAGTAAAAGAGTGGATCAAGAAAAATATGGGGTGATAGGATGATATGGGATAGCGGAATGATTTGGTGGTTTTTATTAACCATCGTATTTATAGGTGTAGAGTTAGCAGCACCGGCATTGGTGAGTATATGGTTTGCCTTTGCAGCTATAATATTGACGCTGATATCAGGAATGGTAAAAAATCCTATAAACGAATTTTATATCTTTGTAGGACTCAGTGGATTTTTTCTGATATTGACCAGACCAATAGCTAAAAAACTTTTAGAGAAAAGAAAACCTATTGAAAGTAGGATATTTGGCCAGGATGTCGAAATATCTAAAAAAATAGAAATGGATCTCTATGAGGTGAAACTGGACGGTAAATATTGGAGAGCTACTTGTGACGAAAAGTTGGAAGTAGGAGATACAGGAGTTGTAAAAAGAGTAGAAGGAAATAAATTGATACTTAAGAAAAAAATATAAGAGGAGGCAGAAATGTTATTATTTTTTCCATTGATATTAGTGGTGATATTACTGATTGTAACTAACATCAGAATTGTACCGCAATCACAGGCATATGTTATAGAGAGGTTAGGAGCCTATATGAGTACTTGGGGTGTAGGTTTAAAAATTAAGGTTCCATTTGTAGATAGGATAGCTAAAAAGGTATCGTTGAAGGAACAGGTTATAGATTTCCCTCCACAACCAGTTATTACGAGGGATAATGTAACTATGCAGATAGATACTGTAATCTATTTTCAAATTACGGATCCTAAATTATATGCTTATGGGGTAGAATATCCTTTAAGTGCTATTGAAAACCTGACAGCTACTACCCTTAGAAATATAATAGGGGAATTAGAACTAGATTCTACACTAACATCTAGAGATGTTGTAAATACTAAGATGAGATCTATACTGGATGAAGCTACAGATCCATGGGGAATCAAGGTAAACAGGGTAGAATTGAAAAATATTATGCCACCTGCAGAAATCCAGGATGCTATGGAAAAACAAATGAAAGCAGAAAGAGAGAGAAGACAAAAGATATTGATTGCAGAAGGGGAAAAAACTTCAGCAATATTAGTAGCAGAGGGAGAAAAGCAATCAGCTATCTTAAGAGCAGAAGCTAACAAAGAAGCTGCAGTAAGAGTAGCAGAAGGGGAAGCAGAAGCACTTTTAGAAGTGACAAAAGCTCGTGCAGAATCATTGAAATTATTGAATGAATCTCATCCAACTAAGGAAGTTCTTTCACTTAAAGCAATGGAAGCATTTGTAAAAGTTTCAGACGGGAAGGCAACTAAGATTATAATCCCATCAGAATTACAAAATGTAGCTAATATCGCTACAGCTTTTACAGCAGTAGGAGAAAATAAAGGAAAATAAGTAATTAATCATAAAAGGTAATATACATATTTTGTATATTACCTTCTTTAATAGTTAGGGAATTATACTCCCAGGGGGCATCGTCAAAATACTATTAGGTTACTTTATAAACATAGAATTTTGAGATAAAATTTACCAAGTAGATTAAAATTTATAAAAACCTAGATTATTCTTAAGTGGGTGCAACGTCACGTTGCTTTTTATCAAATTTATGGAGGTTTAAATGGAAATTATTTTAGAGAATCAGAATGGAGAAATGATTGATTTATCAGCTCATAAAGGAAAAAAGATCTTGTTTTTTTATCCTAGAGCAAATACACCTGGGTGAACAACAGAAACGAAAGGGTTCGGTGAATCCTACGGAGAGTTTAAGGGATTAGGGATAGAAATTTTTGGAATAAGTAGAGATACTGTAAAAAAACAATCTAACTTTGCTAAAAAATTAGAAACACCATTTAGTTTACTCAGTGATGTTGAGGGTATAATATGTGAAAAATTTGGTGTTTGGCAGGAAAAGAAATTCATGGGGAAAACATCTATGGGAATAGTAAGATCTACATTTTTATTGGATGAAAACAACGAGATCATAAAAGAGTGGAGAAAAGTAAAGGTGAAGGGGCATGTAGAGGAAGTTTTAGAAGTTTGTAAGGGGTGATAGGTATGGAACTTGATGTTATAATAAAAATTATTGTTTATATGATAATAGTTAGAATAATTATGAGTAAAGTAAATAAAAAGAAAAATATGGGATCTAATAACAGAAAAAATTCTACTCCTAGAAGATCTGACAGACAAAGAGGGACTAGAATGCAGAAAAACCAAGAGGAAAAAAGGAACAATAGGAATTTTGATTTAAATAGTTTTAGAGATATTATGCCTAAATCTGATAGATCACTTTCACCTGAAGAGAGGATGAAACAGAGGGAAAAGGAATTAGAAAATATGAATAAGAGATAGAAAAAAGGTAATATACAGTAGACTGTATATTACCTTTTTTTATTGTCTAGGAATTACACCCGAAAGAGGAATAACCACTATAAAAATCTAAATTGTGCATATCTGAAAGCAACGTAAAGTTACTTTTTATTTTTCTTTAAAATTTCCATCAGCATCCCTGTTTAGAATTAATTCGTCCAACTCTTCTTTGGTATAATGTACAACCTTAAGATCATAAAACTTATAAAATGATAATCCTATTATACCCCAAACTACTAAAACTATTATAGATGGAAGGCTTAGAGAACTGTCTAGTCCCGGTACCAATAAAAGGATTAAAAATATTATCCCTGAGATAGAACCAAAAATACTTGGTATAAATGTTTTTCCATATTCTTCCTTATATAGTTTATAAGATGAAAGACTTGTATATAGATATCCAATAGATGCTCCTACACTGGAAGTTCCAACTATCCATAACAATACATTTCTACCAAACCAAGGAGCTATCAAAGATATACCTAGGGTAAATAAAATTGCATTTTTAGGAGTGTGATATTTTTTATCCAATACTCCGAAGAATTCTGGTAATATCTTTCCTCTAGACATGGCAAATAACAATCTACTGGCTGCCATATAAAATCCATTTATCCCGGCTACTATAGCTGATGTAAGTGCTACTATTAAAAGTATTATTCCTATCTTTCCAAAATAATATTCTGTAGTATATCCTGTTGCCCAAGAGATTTGACCATTCATTATTTGCTCACTTGTAACTCCGAAAGAAGTAAAAAGAATGATTAATACGTAAACAAGTCCCCCTACTAAGATAGAAATTATAGCCAGATGAGATGCTTCTTTAGCTTCAAAATCCAGTTCTTCTGCCACTTGAGGGATACAGTCAAATCCTACAAATAACATTGGAGCAATAGATAGTATCTTTAATATTTTAGATAAACTTACTGTTTCTGAATCTATAAATGACATGGTATTTGGATTAGTAATTCCTGCTCTGGCGATAACCAGGCTTAAAAATAAAAATACTATTCCTACCAATAAAATTACCATTATCTTCTGTAGTTGAGAAGCTAATTTTATCCCTTTAATGTTTAAATAAGCGAATAAACAAAGGGCAGATAGAGCTACTCCTACTTCTCCTAAATAGATCTCAGATCCCGCGATACTATAAAGATGACCCACTTCTAAAAATCCCGGCATGGTAAACTTTGCTACTAAAGCTAATGCTGTAGCATTTAACGGAACAATACTTATGTATGCCAGAGCTAAAAACCAACCGCATGCTAAGGCATGCTTCCATCCAAAAGCATCATAGGTGAAGGCATATTCTCCCCCTGCTACTGGAAACTTATGAAGTAGATAACCGTAATTTTTTTCAATTCCGATCATTATTAATGCCCCTGTAATTATTGCGATAGTTGAATTTAAAATTCCTGCCTTTAAGAATAAATCTCCCGGAAGAACAAAAGCTCCCCATCCAATAATAGCTCCTATGGCCAACGATAATATGTCCAATTTATTAATTTCTTTTTTTAACATAATCACTCCTTTAAAAATAAAAAAACACCCTAACTACACCACCATAAAGGTAGCAGAGTTAGAGTGTTTAAGTTTCGTCATATAGACTCACAATATGCCACATAAGTAGCATAACTCGTTGCCTCAATTGAGACCCTAAGTAAACCCCAGTTCTACAAATATTTTTCAAATTAAATTTTCCTTTTGTTCAATTAGTTCGTATCTACACTATTAAAAAACATTGTAAATCTCGCCAATTAAGTAATCATTTAATTTACTTCACATTGTATTCTTTTTCCTATTTTAACACACTTTATGTATAAAATCAAAATTTTCTCTTGATTCGATCAAGAAAATACCATTTGTGTGTTTTTATTGGACTATAAATTTGTACTAAATAAAAAATATAATTACATTTTATAGCACAAGGAAAAAGAAGGGGAAGGTGATAATCGATAATTAATGGTAGTGACTTTGTATATAATATTTTGTATACCGTCTTTTTTATATGGGGAGATTGTTGTATAATTTTAGAGTTAAGTCAGGATTTGAACTGTATTAAAAGGAGAAGTTTTACAGAGGATATAAGGAGAATAAATATGAAAAAAGAATATTACTCATACAATGAGGAGATAATACAAAATATAGAACCGGGAAAGATCCATATCTTTCCTAAGTCGGTAGATAAAAGTTTAGCTAAAGAAAGATATATGGAGAGTATGGAAAAAAATAAAGACAATGAAGGTCCCAATATATTTTTGAAACAGCCAAAATTTATGGGATTAGGAGAGTTTAAAACTAACTTGTTTTTAAGTGACGAGATGGTGTTAAGGGAAGAGAAACAGGTGATAGCCTTTTACAGGTCGTTGAGCTCCAAAAACAGAAAGGAATTAGGGGTAGAAAGTTACTACGATGTAATCGACATTGCCGCTAATTTTTTAAATTTCTTTAAACTGTTGAAGGAATATAGGTTAACAGAGGTGAGAGACCTCAGGAAGTGGCAGAAGAAGATATATGATACATTTTTGGATATTGAAAAAAATTATATAAAATTTTTGTCGGATAAAAATTATACTGATCCTACTTTTATAATAAAGGATGAAAACTATAGTTCTAAAAGTCTGGATGGATATAGGGATATAGTTATATATAATAAGATCCATTTTACCCCGTTGGAAAAATGGGTAGTTGAAAAATTAGAGAGTGATGGATTTATAGTAACTCTAAAATTACAGATGGCTAAAGAGGATTTTTGTGAGGAAACGTTGGCTATAAAGGATGTAAAAATAGGGGTAGCTAATACCACTAAAAAAATAGAAGTTTATACTGTAGATGATGAATTTACAGAACTTTTAAAAGTTTTGGAGATACAAAAAAAGATTAAAAATATGGATGATAAAAATAGAGGTATTAAAATTTTTGATGCAAATAACGATAACTACAAATATAACAATTTTTTTAATGAAACCAGGTATATATCGGATCTCCCTATCTTTTCCCTTTTGGAGGGGCTGCACAAATTATTGTCTACCCTGGAGGAGATAGAAGGGGAATTGGCTTTGGAACTTTACACTGTTGTGGATATTATAAAAGGAGATGAGATCTCTAAATACTATAAGATCGTACCTGAGGATTTTGATAAATTCAAGGTTTTGGTGAATGAAGGTTACAAATATTTGACGAAATATGTTATAGCAGAAAGACTTGGAGATGAAAACTTTATCTACAGGATATTCGAAGATATAGAGCAGATGAAAACCTACGATAACTTAAAAAAATGGACTGAAGAACTTACTTTTTCTACTGAACAGCTGGAAAAAGTATTGGATGGAAGTGAAAATATCGGGAAGTATTTTGAGGCTCTCAGTGAGATAGAGGTTATAGAAGACCTGGATGTGGTAGATGGCTGGAAAAACTTTTTTGGACAGGGAAAAACAGCAGAAGGATTGCTGAAATTGATATTAAAATATTTAGAGTTTAAGGAGATATCAGGCAATTTGGATACGATATTAAGGAAACAAGGGCTCGAAGAGATAAAAACTACAAGGAGTAAAAACCTTTTATTGATGAATATTTCAGATAGTTTTATACCCCAAAATAAACAGAATACATTTTTATTTACAGAGCAGCAGAAAAAAAACTTAGGTGTAAAAGGTGTGGATGAGATAAGACTAGAAGAGAAATATAATTTATTCAGGGCTGTGATGACCAGTGAAAACTCTACTATATTAGCTATAAAAAATATGGGTTCAGACAGTTCCCTTTCTCCGTTTGTGGAGGAACTCCTGGGACAATTTAAAGTAAAATCTAAACATTTGAAGCAACCCTTGGAAAACTACTTAGAATTAATAAGACCGGACTCTAGAGTAGAAAATATAGAAGATGATGAAGAGTTGTTTGAGGGAGAAAAACCTACTGAGATGAAGTTTGAAACGGAAGAATTACAAAACCCATTTGGGATAACAGCATATATGTGTGATGAGTTGTTTAACTGTAAATATAAGATGTATCTCAGATATTTGGTGAAGCTGAATAGGGAGGAGCTTGAGGTGGAGAGGGATCTCACACGTCGGGAATATGGAAACCTTGCCCATGAACTATTTGAGGCAGTGTTAAAAAAAATAGAGTTGACCAGGGATTATTCCTTGCTGAAAGAAGGCGGGATAGAAGTGGGGATAGTTATGGGAGTCTTAGAAGAGTTGGTAGGCAGCAGAAGATTGAAATTGCCGAGGTTAAATGAAAGGTATTATAGGGAGATCATCTATAAAAATTTAGCTGACAGTGTGGGAGAATTTTTTAGAAAGATCTCAAAGGAGCTACGTGGTAAGGAGATAAAGGGACTTCTAATAGAGGAACTTTTGAAGGATGATATAAAAAATAAAACTATAGGTATTGTAGGGAGAGCTAAGGCAGACTTTATAATTAAAACCGATAGAATGGATTATATTATCGACTTTAAAACTGGAAACCTGAATGAAAGGCAGCTGGATTTCTATAGTATCTTACATGCAGGAGAGGCAGACCTGACAGAAAAATATATATTTAATGTGGATAAGGGAAGTTTGGAAAAGAGTAAAAAAATCAAGTTGGTAAAAGATGAAATTGGCAAGAATAAAATAGATCCTGATGGGAAGGAAAGGAAATTAGGGGTTTTGGAAATAGAACTGAAAGAATTTTTGAACTCAGGAATTTTTGAGAGGAATAAAACAAGTAAGTGTGACAGATGTGAATATCTAGATATCTGTAAGGTTGGTGAATTAGATGAAAACAAGGGACAATAAGAATAAAAAAGTAGTGAAAGCCAGTGCAGGAACAGGGAAAACTTACAGACTTGCCATAGAGTATATATCTAGAATATTGTTGGGTGAGGATTACAATGAGATATTGTTTATGACCTTTACCCGTGCAGCTACAGCAGAACTCAAGGTCAGAATCTTTGAATTTTTAGATGACCTTAGTCAGGGGAATAAAGAATTAGAAGAAAATATTAAAATATTATATCCGGAAATTGAGATAGATACAGACAGGATAAAAAAAGTGAAAACCGAACTTTTATTAAATAAAGATAAGATAAGGATCTATACAATAGATTCATTTATTGCCCAGATCTTTAAAAAAGCTATCGGACCGTCACTCAATATCTATACTTATTCTATGAGTAATACTGTGGAAGCTGAGGAGATCTATGGTGAGGTATTCAGTCGTATTATAAAGGGTGAGGAGTTTCATAAAATAAAGAAATTTTTGGAAAAAACAGCAGATAGAGAGGTAGAGAAATATATCGATCTCATAAAAAAAATATCTGAGGAGAGATGGAAGTTTGCTCTGATAGGAAAAAAAGAGATAAGTGATGATACGGATAGTATAAAAGCTGAATTGTATAGAAATATAGTGAGAACCTTTGAATTGGTTGATGAACTAGTGACAGATCATGGTAAGGTCTATGAAAAGGTTTTGGCCAAAGCAGGAAAGATCATAGAGGAAGAATTTCATGGTATTTTAGATGATAAGGAGAGATTGATTACCCTTATATTGGAGAAAAGAAAAGACTTTTTAGAAAATAAAATTATTAATGGGACTCAGATGGGAGGGAAAGCCAGAGAGCATATAAAGGCTCAGGTTTTGGAAGTCCAAGGTGAGATCCATAGGTTACTGGAAAGTATAATTTTCATTGAAGAGGTCGTTCCCTATGAAAAAGATATATTGGAGATAGAGAAGATAACCAGGTCTATCTATGATGATATAAAATTCAGGGAGAAGAAATTTACTTTTTCCGATATAACCAACTATACCAGTGAATATATGGTAGAAGAAGACCTGGACCTTGTAAATGGTGGTATAGTCACAGATAATTTTTATGAGATAATCGGAGGGAAGATCTCAACTTTATTTTTGGATGAGGCACAGGACACCAGTGTATCCCAGTGGAGGATAATTGAACCTATCGCTAAGGGGTGCGACAACATAATTATTGTGGGAGATGAAAAACAAAGTATCTATTCGTGGCGTGGAGGTGACAAGGGGTTATTTCTTAGTTTTGACAGAATCCTAGGAGCTGGGACTGAATCACTGCCAACAAATTATAGAAGTGAAAAAAAGATAATAGATTTTGTTAACTTATTTTTTGATCATGTTTCTAAAAATCATCATACTAAAAATGAAGATGACAGGTGGGAATATAAGGAAGTTAAGTGCTGTAAAAAAGACGATAAGGGATTTGTAGCAGTGATGGTAGACTCTGAAATTCATTCTGAAATTGCCATAGATATTAAAGACAGGTTCGCAGATAGAGGTACAGATGGAAATCCTGATTATAGAGGAATAGGAGTAGTCGGGAGGAAAAAGAAGGATCTCAGTAAGATAGGAGATAAGCTAAAAGAGTTGGGGGTCCCATATATAATGGAAAACAGCCTTTCTATTGTGCAGCACCCCTGTGTGGAGGAGATACTCCGATTATTCAATTTTTTTATTCATAATGATTTTATGTCACTGGTGGAGTTTTTCAGGAAAACCATTGAAGTGGGAGAGCAAGATCTTAAATATTTACTGAATAATAGGGGAAACATACTGAAATATCTATTGATTGAGAGTGAAGAGATAAAAAATGAAGATATAGAAGAAGTCGTTATAAAAGAAAATTTGAGAATAGAATTGAATAGAATAAAAAAAATAAAAGAGTTGCCCTATGGAAGAATGGGAAGGGGCATAGTCGAGGAATATAACTTTGCAGAAACTTATGGTGCTACAAGGGATATAAAAAATATCAACTTTTTCTTGGAACTTATGGAGGAATATGATTATCTGTCTGATTTTATGAGTTTTTTGAAGATGAACAGTGATTCCAATGGGTTGAAACAGGTGGGAATATCTGAACTAAACTCTGTAGTTTTGATGACGATCCATGGATCTAAGGGTTTGGATTTTCATACAGAATATATGTTTTTATCAGATAAGGGATCAAGCTATAAATTGACTGGATATTCAGATAAGGGGATGCAACATAAAGTCCAGCTGTTGGCTAAACTGGATGAAAATTATGAATATATAGAAGACTATCTATTTACTAATTCGATCTATAACAGCGCTATAAAAAAAACAGAGATATATGAACATAGCGAACAAATATTTTTAGATGAAGAGATAAATACTCTCTATGTAGGGATGACCAGACCCCGTGCAAATCTATTTTTATGTATTGAGCCTACAAAAACTACTAAGAAAAAGGAGGAGATATTTGTACTTAACAACGACATCCTAATAACTCCAATTGAAAAATATTTTGATGTATCCAGAGAAGTCCTCTTAGAAGGTGGAACCCAGATGCTGGGTAAATTTATCCCCTATGAGGAAAAAATAGACGATGACAGCAGGGATGAAATTTTTTATATAGAACCTGATCTATATAGAGATGCTGTGGTCCTAAAAGTTCGTGGGGAAAGAGAAGACAAAATCAATCAAAAAAATGAAAACCCCATAGAACATAGTGTAGAAAAAGAATTAAAGAGAAAATCAGGTCTGGCTATCCATTATTATTTAGAAAATATAGAATATGCTGGATTGGAGGAGAAAAAAACAGCTAAACAGATGACGCTGAATAAGTATAGTAATATGCTGGGAATTGAAAGAACTCGAAAGATAATTGAGAGAGTGGAAAAATTTATATCTAAAAATTCCGGAGTTTTTCATAAGAGATGGACTATTTTTAAGGAGTTAGAGTTGGTTACTTTTGAAAAAGAAGAGGTCGATAGAATAGAAATAACTAAAAGAAAGACTCACATCATAGACAGGCTTAACTTGGATGAAAAAAAGAAGGAAATAGTCATCTACGACTATAAATCCGGGGTATCTATGGACGATGAACAGTTGAAACGATATGAGAGGGTTATCAGGGAAAAGGTAGGAGATGAATACAGTATAAAGACTGAGTTTTTAAAGTTAGATTAAATAAATAGAAAATAAAGTTGACTTTATATAACTTTTAAGATACTATATAAATAGTAACAGGGAGCTGACAATTTCAATTGGAAATTAGTAAGATTCGCTGTATCAAAATTTACGGAGGTAACACACATGTTAAAAGGAACAGTTAAATGGTTTAACGATGATAAAGGATTTGGATTTATTTCTGCTGAAGATGGAAATGACTACTTTGCACATTTCTCTCAAATCAACAAAGAAGGATTCAAAACTTTAAAAGAAGGCGAAGAAGTAACTTTCGAAATCACTGAAGGTGCTAAAGGTCCTCAAGCTTCAAACATCGAAACTGTATAATTATATATATTTGAAATGTTTAAAAGTGGTAGATTTTCTACCACTTTTTTTAGTTTTTGAATAAAATTAAAGAAGAATTTTTTATTCATTTTATTTTCTTTACTAAATTAATAAGGGAATTGAAAAAAAGGGCTAAATATGATAAAATGTTATATTGTTTTAAGTATCGAAAAAAATGGTTATAAATAGAAATAAATATTGAAAAACACCAAAAATATAAGTAACGAATATTCAAAAGTTGATCGTAAAGAAAAGAAATAAAAAAACTTCAGAAAGGAATTCTTAATGTTTTTTATTTTTAGTTTATAAATAAATTTATATATCAAAGCTTTTAAATTACAGAGTAAAATTTTAGATACTTTGGTGATTATCTTTACGGTTACTTTGTAATGGGAAAAGTAGGAGGAAGAGATGTTATTAAAAGCAAGTTTGATGATAGTGATAGGAGCATTAATTGGGTGGATAACAAATTATTTTGCAATTAAGATGTTATTTAGACCATTGAAAGAGATAAATATATTAGGATTTAAAATCCAGGGGCTTATTCCAAAAAGAAAGATGGAGATGGCTGAAAGTATAGCTGATACTATCCAAGAAGAATTAATATCCATGAAGGATATAACTGCAAATATTGGGGATATAGAGCTAGGAGAAGAGATTGACCTAATTGTAGACAGAATTGTAGAAGATAAATTAGAAAAAGAGGTCTTGGCAAAGATTCCAATGGCAAGCTTGTTTATAACCGACAGTATGATATTGAAGATTAAAGGTCATATAAAAGATGCTATCGATGAAAATAAAGACGAATTTTTTACAGTAGTGATAAAAAAGATGGAAGACAGTGTAGATATGAAAAATATAATTATCGAAAAAATTGAAAACTTTGAGTTGGATGAATTGGAAAAAATGGTATATAGAATAGCAAATAACGAATTAAAGCATATAGAGATTATAGGAGCGATCTTAGGAGCTGTAATAGGCGGAATACAATTTGCAATCAGTATGTATATATAGACGAATAGGGGTATTTTATGGATGAAAGACTGTTGTCGGCAGCTGAATTTGGTGGGGAAATAGAAGTACAGAGAAATTTAAGGCCTAAAACTTTAAATGAATATATAGGTCAGGACAGGTTAAAGGAAAAAATGGAAATATTTATGACTGCTTCTAAGAACAGGAATGAATCTATGGATCACACTCTTTTATATGGGCCTCCCGGATTAGGAAAGACTACTTTGGCAGGAGTTATAGCCACAGAGATGGGAACTAATCTAAAGGTAACCTCTGGACCTGTTTTGGATAAAGCAGGAGATTTGGCAGCAATTTTAACATCTTTAGAGGAACAGGATATCCTGTTTATAGATGAAATTCATAGACTGAATACATCGGTGGAGGAGATTCTTTATCCGGCTATGGAAGATCGTGAGATTGATATTATAATAGGTAAAGGACCTACAGCGAGGTCTATCAGGATAGAATTGCCAAACTTTACTTTGATAGGAGCTACAACCAGAGCAGGGCTGCTCAGTGCACCTTTGAGAGACAGATTTGGTTTGGTTCACAGGATGGATTATTATTCTACCGATGATCTTTTGAAGATCATCATGAGGGGAGCTAATATATTAGAAGTTGGTATAGAGCCTGAGGGAGCTTTGGAAATAGCTCTTAGAAGCAGGGGAACTCCCAGAATAGCCAATAGATTCTTAAAGAGAGTCCGGGATTATGCTGAGATTCGTGGCGATGGAATAATAACTTTAAAGATAGCTAAAGAAGCTTTGAGTTTATTAGGAGTCGATGATTATGGATTAGATGAATTAGATCGTGAAATAATCTTGGCTATCATAGATAATTATGGTGGTGGACCGGTAGGAATTGAGACACTGGCTCTTTTATTAGGAGAGGACAGGAGAACTTTAGAGGAGATCTATGAACCGTACTTAGTAAAGATTGGATTTGTAAAAAGAACCCATAGGGGAAGGGTTGTAACCCCAAAAGCATATAAACATTTTAATAAAAAAGAAAAAACGGAGGAAAACCTATGAAGATAAGCACGAGAATAAGATATGGGCTAAGAGCCGTTATAAATATAGCAGAAGGAAATTTAAGTGAAAATAGACTGGTAAGAATAAAAGAGATATCCCAAGATCAAAATATATCTGTTCAGTATTTAGAGCAAATTCTTTTTAAATTGAAGAAGAAAGATATAATTAAGGGAAAAAGAGGACCTAATGGGGGATATAAGATTACTAGAGCACCTGAAGATATTACAGTACTTGAACTCTATGAAATCTTAGATGAAGAGGTAAGGGTAGTGGACTGTAATGAAGGGAATAATCAAAGATGTATCAAAGAAGATTGTAGAACCAGTTGTTTGTGGTCGCAATTAGATAATGCATTGAAGGAGATTTTAGGAAAAACTACTTTAGCAGATCTTATGAAAAACAAGGATATGATATAGTCCATGATAAGTGTATTTGTAGAAAAAGAAAATATAAAGGGAAATATAGTTGAGATAAAGGATAAAAAAGATATCAATCACCTGAAAAATTCATTTCGTATGAGTGTAGGAGATGAAATCAGAGTAGTTGATGGTGAAAAAGAGTATAGGTGTGAGATACTTTCATTGGAAAAGAAAGAAATCTTAGGTGAAATAAAGGAAGTTTTAGAAGATAATTATTCAACTTCTGTAAAGGTGGATATTGCCTTAGGACTGTTAAAAAACGACAAGATGGACCTGTCTATACAAAAATTGACGGAGATAGGGATAAATAAAATTATTCCTATGAAAACCAAAAGAACAGTTGTAAAAGTAAAGGAAAAAAAAGATAAATGGGTTGTAGTATCTACAGAAGCCTTGAAACAATGCCAGGGAGTAAGAAAAGTAGAGATAGCTGAACCTACTAATCTAAAGGATATTAATTATGAGGATTATGATCTGGTATTCTTACCCTATGAGGGAGCTAATGGAAATAAGATAACCAACTATGATGGGTTGGATAAATTAAAAAAAATCTTATATCTTATAGGTCCAGAGGGTGGATTTGATGATTCAGAGGTAGAGTTTTTACAAAGAAAAGGTGTGAAAATAATTTCTCTGGGGAGAAGAATACTGAGAGCGGAGACAGCAGCTATAGTAGCAGGAGGAGTAATTTTAAATGAAATTTGGTAAGAGAGTAGCTTTTTATACTCTAGGATGTAAAGTAAATCAATATGAGACTGAGAGTATAAAAAAGCAGTTTTTAGAAGAAGGGTATGAAGAGGTAAGTTTTCAAGAGAAATCAGATTATTATATAGTAAATTCATGTACTGTAACCAGTATAGCTGATAAAAAAACTAGAAATATTTTGAGCCGTGCAAAAAAGCTAAACGAAAATTCTATAGTTATAATAACGGGATGTTATGCTCAGACTGACGGCGAGAGTCTTTTAGAAAAAGATTATATAGACTACGTTGTGGGAAATACTAATAAAACTGATATCTTGAAATTAGTAAGATCGATAGATGAAAAAAAAGAAACAGAAAAAGTAGTTTCTCATAATATATTTGAAGATCATGAATATTGCGAATTAGAATTTGCCACAATGAGAGAGATGAGTAGAGCTTATGTAAAGATTCAAGATGGGTGCAATGAATTTTGTTCTTACTGTAAGATCCCATTTGCCAGAGGGAGAAGCAGAAGCAGGAAATTAGACAGTATTCTGACTGAGATCAAAATATTGACTGGAGAAGGGTATAAGGAAATCATCTTGATAGGTATAAATATGGGTGTCTATGGTGAAGATTTAGAAGAGGGAAAAAACTTTGAAGACCTATTAGAAGCAGTTACTGCAATAGAAGGTGTAGAAAGAGTAAGGCTTGGATCTATCTATCCAGACAAGATAAATGATAGATTTATAGATATTATGGCAAATAATTCTAAAATGATGCCGCATCTGCATATCTCTCTCCAGTCTTGTGATGATGAAGTTCTGAAATTAATGAAGAGGAAATATGGAACGGAGCTCGTAAAAAACAGGTTATTAGGGTTGAAAGAAAAAGTGAAAGGCCTGGAATTTACAGCAGATGTAATCGTAGGATTTCCACAAGAAAAAGATGAAAACTTTCAAAACACCTACAACTTGATAGGGGAAATTGGATTTTCAAATCTTCATATCTTTCCATATTCTGATAGAGAAAATACTGTAGCCAGTAGATTACCTGGTAAGGTAGATGGAAATGATAAGAAAAACAGGACTAAAAAGCTAGAGAGTTTGAGAAAAGAGATGGAAGACTTATCGAAGGAAAAAAATGTTGGTAAGAAGACAAAGGTATTGGTGGAAACTATAAAAGACGGTTATGCTTACGGATATACAGAAAACTATCACAGGATAAAAATGATAGATTCCGGATATAAAGTAAGTGAGATAGTAGAAGTAGAAATATATTTAGAAGAGGGGAAACTTTATGGCAAAGAGACAGAAAAAATCTAAATTATTGAGCATTATAATATTTCTTGTGATAACTCTAATAGGTTTATTGTATATGAATATTAACAATAATAACAAAAGGATAATAGATATTCCGAGATATATGGTTATTGGAAAAGAAAATGTATTTGTTGTGTATGAAGATAAATTATCATTGAGTATACCTTTTGATATCCAGCTAAACGGAGAGAAAACTATAGCAGATTTGAATAAGGTAGGTAACTATCGTGGGATCATGGATGGAATAAATGAACTTCTTCCAGAAAAGGTAGATAGTTTTGAAGTGGTAAAAAATGGTGAAGTCAGATTAAACGTAGCCTATAAATATAATGTCCCGGAAGTTGTGATAGAAGATAAAAGGTATGTATTAACTTCTAATTTAAATTCATTGTTCATGAAAAAATATTATAAATCTAATGGTAAAACTGCGGAAAATGTAATAGTGGATGTATTGAATGGTAATGGAAGATCTGGATATGCAGGTAGAACAGGAAAGAAGATAGAGGCTGCACTTTCGTACAAATATAATGCCGCTAACTATGAGAGGGACAGTGAATATAGTTATATAATCAACAAAGATTTACAAACTCATCAAATAGAAGATTTAATTATGAGTTTAGACGAAAAATATATTAAGATAAAATCAGAATTAGATCTGCCGACTCTGGCTAACGCTGTGATAATTTTAGGAAAAGAGGAAAATATACAAACTAAAATTAATATCCATGGTACAGACAAGGTAACTGGATCTGCTAAAAATATTTTGGCAAAAGACGGGTATAAAAATATCTCTACAGGAACTGAAAATGGTAATCTAACTGTAGTAGAATATAGATCAGAAGACTACTATATAGCCTATAAGATAGCTAAGAAATTAGGAATACAAAATATGGTAGAAAGTAACAGTGGAGAAAATAACATAATTAATGTCTACATAAAAGAATAGGGGGAGCTATGTTAGAAAAGTTGGAAAAGATAGTTGAAGCTATTGAGAGTAAGAAGGGAGAAGAATTAATAATCCTTGATTTCCAAGGGAAAAATTCTCTATGTGATTATGCTGTGATATGTACAGGATCATCTAATAGAAATATAAGGGCTATCTCAGAGGAAGTAGAAGTTAAATTAATGGAATTGGATGAAAGAAGATTGCATATAGAGGGACAGGATGAAGCTCATTGGATATTGATCGATGGGGATGATGTAATGATCCATGTTCTAGATCAAGAGACGAGAGATCTATACAGATTAGAGGAGTTATGGGGATATGCTAATGTGGTTTTTCCTAGATTAGATGCTTAATTTTCTTATTCTGGTTTTAATCTTTTTAGAAAACTCTTTGGTAGTAACTTTTCCTTATAACATAATAGCACTACCGTATTTAACATACTTAGCTTATAAAAGAGGTAAAAATGGGATATTTGAGGTTATATTAATCTGCCTGATAATATCTAAGGACAAAAATGTTTTGACAGAACTATGGATTATTTTTGTGATTATATTTATGATAAGTTATTTCTTATCTAAGGTATTAGGATATGAAAAGATAAATATAGTTTACTATAGTTTGATACAATTTATTATTTATGGAACATATTTATATATAAAATTGCCATATTTTCATCCCTATCAAGGGGTAATTATGTTTGGCGGATATCTGCTATTTAACTATAGTTTTATAAAAAAATTAAGGAAAAATATATGAAATTAAAAAGAAAAATGCTGTCGGTAAAATTAAAAAGGTCGGAAAAAGGAAGGGGAGAGAACTTCTTGATAATAGTTGCAATAATATATAGTTTAATTTTTGCCCGACTTTTTTTTATGCAGATAGTAAAAGTAGAAAAATATAAAAAGATGTCTAATAAAAATAGTATTAAAGTGAAGAGGATAAACGGTTATCGTGGTAAAATATACGATTCAGAGGGAAAGCTCTTAGTAAATAATGAAGCTGGATACAGATTAGTTTATCTAAATGAAAGAAAATATGATGAGAAAAAATTGGATGAAATGTCAAAACTTTTGGGATACGATAAAGAAGTAATAGAGAAGAGGATAAAGTATGGAGAGATCTATAATTATACTCGAGAAAATGTTATTTTTGATGATATCTCCAAAGAAAGAGCTCATAAGATAATAGAAAAAAATTCAGATTACCCATATTTAGAAGTTCAAATTTATTCTAAAAGAAAATATCTTCATGATTCCTTAGGATCTCATATTTTGGGGTATGTAAGGAACGTTTCCTCAGATGAGTATGAAAAGATGAAGGACAGTGGGTATAAAAAAGATGATATAATAGGAAAACAGGGAATTGAAAAAGAATATGAACCATATCTCAGAGGAGAAAATGGATATAGATATATTGAGGTAAATGCACATAATAGGTTTGTTAAAACTTTAGAGGAGAAAAATCCTAAAATAGGAGATGATATCTATCTCACTGTAGATTTTGATCTTCAACAGAAAATAACTGATTATATGAATAAAAGAAAGATGAAAGGTGCTTTCGTCGCTATAGAGCCAAAAACAGGTAGGATAATAACTATGGTAAGTAATCCTGAGTATCCACTGAATACAATAATTTCTAGGATGACAACTAAGGAATGGGATGACATCATGTTTAATAAAGACAGGCCTTTAGAAAATAGAGCTATAACAGGTAGATATCCGCCAGGCTCAATATTTAAAGTTTTATCGGCCCTTGCTTTTTTAGAGGAAGGAATGAATCCCAATGAGGAGTTCTTTGATCCTGGATACTACCAAATAGGTAAATGGAAGTGGAGAAGTTGGAAAAGAGGGGGACACGGGTATACAGATCTGTCCAAATCTTTGGTGGAATCTGTAAACTATTACTACTATAGAGCAGCAGACAAATATGGAAGAAAGAAGATGCTGGAAGTGGCAGATGCCTTTGGAATAGGTAAAAAAACAGGAGTAGATATACCGGGAGAAAAACCAGGACTCCTGCCAGATAACGATTGGAAAAAAAGTAAATTAAAGGAACCTTGGTATACAGGGGATTCTATAAATTTGTCCATAGGACAGGGATACTTATTGGTAACCCCTCTTCAAATGGCAAAAGCTTATTCGATATTAGCTAATAAGGGGTATACTTATACTCCCCACTTAGTTGAAAAAATAGTAACTGAAGAAGGAAAAATAAAGGAAATAAAAGGTGAGAGGGAGGAAGTAAAGTACAATAAGAGGTATATGGAAGAGATTAAAGAAGCCTTGGTACAAACTGTAGAAGCTAAAGATGGAACAGCAAAAAGATTGAGGACAGAGGGAGTAAGGGTGGCTGCTAAAACCGGGTCAGCTCAAAACTCAAAATATAAGAAGCCTCATTCTTGGGTTTCAGGCTATTTTCCAGCTGATAAGCCAGAAATAGCGTTTACAGCTTTTATAGAAGGTGGAGGTTCTGGAGGTAAAGATGCAGCCGAAGTAGCCAAAATCTTTGTAGATGCTTATTTAGAAAAGGAAAAAAATAAAAAATAAGGGCAAGATAAAGGTTACTCTTAAATTAAGAGAGTTATGTTATTGTTAAATTTTTGAGAGAAAGTAAAGAAGCTCTTTCTCAAAAGTTAAGGAGGAGAAAAATGAATACAACGGAAAAGGTAGAGATGAATAAATCTTTATCTGATAATCCTGTAAAAAGAGTCAAAAGTTTTTTTAAAAGACCTAAAAAAACTAATGTTGAGACTGTGGAAAAATCAGAAACTGTAGAAGTGAAAAAAGATGCAGTAGCAAAAGATTCGATAAAGGATATAAAGCATAGAAAAAAGGTACATAAAGGACCTAAAAAAATAGTTACAAATGATAAGACTGCTCCTAAACCTAAGAAAAAAGA
The DNA here is from genome assembly GCA_024628785.1 of Fusobacteria bacterium ZRK30. Classification (NCBI taxonomy): domain Bacteria; kingdom Fusobacteriati; phylum Fusobacteriota; species Fusobacteria bacterium ZRK30. The sequence goes on along the minus strand of CP102405.1, from coordinate 129,633 downwards.
GGAAAAATTATTCGTTATACCTCTAGGTGGTTTAGACGAGATAGGAAAAAATATGACTTTATTTCAATATAGAGATGAGATCGTAATAATAGATGCAGGAATAGCATTTCCAGATGAAGCATTACCGGGAATAGATGTAGTAATTCCAGATTATAGCTATATAGCAAGTAATAAGGACAAGATAAAGGCACTTTTAATCACCCATGGTCATGAGGATCATATCGGTGGGACGCCATATCTTTACCAGACTATCGACCATAATGTTCCTATGTATGGTGGTAAATTAGCACTGGCTTTAGCAAAATCTAAATTTGAAAAATCATCTTTTGGTAAATTTACACCTAAGATGAAGGAAGCTCGTGGAAGAAGTAAATTTAAGATTGGAAAATATTTTGAAGTAGAATTCATAAGTGTAACTCATAGTATAGCAGATGCATACGCTATCTGTATAAAAACACCAGCTGGAAAAGTACTTCATACAGGAGACTTTAAAATAGACTTAACACCAGTTGACGGTGACGGAGTAGACTTCAGCAGGTTAGCCAGATTAGGAGATGAAGGAGTAGATCTTTTACTTTCAGACAGTACAAACTCGGAATTAGAGGGATACACTCCATCTGAAAGAAGTGTAGGAGAATCTATAAGAAAGGAATTTGAAAAAGCTACTGGAAGGGTAATAATAGCTTCTTTCGCATCTCATATATATAGACTACAGCAAATTGTAAATGAAGCTCATAGGGTTAATAGAAAGATTGCTGTAGAGGGAAGAAGTATGGTAAAGGTCTTTGATATTGCTTCTAAATTAGGATATTTAAAGTTACCAGAAGGAATAATGGTAAGTTTAAAGCAGATTGAAAAATTACCAGATGAGAAAGCAGTGCTGTTATGTACTGGAACTCAAGGTGAGCCATTGGCAGCCCTATCAAGAATAGCTAAAAATATGCATAAGCATATCAAGATCAGAAAAGGCGATACAGTAATAATATCTGCAACTCCAATTCCTGGAAATGAGAGAGCAGTTTATAACAACATAAATAACCTGTTAAAAAATGATGCAGATGTTGTTTTCAAAAAAATAGCTGGTATCCATGTATCTGGACATGGAAGTCAGGATGAGCAGAAATTAATGCTTAACTTAGTTAGACCTAAAAACTTTATGCCTGTACATGGAGACTATAAGATGCTGATAGCCCATAAAAAAACAGGGATGGAGACTGGAATACCTGAAGAAAGAATAATCATAGCTACAAATGGAAGCAGAGTTGAGGTAACAAAATCTTATGCTAAATTAGCAGGGAAAGTAACTTCTGGAATAACATTAGTAGATGGATTAGGAGTAGGAGATATCGGTAAGATAGTTCTTAGAGACAGACAGCAACTAGCTGAAGATGGTGTAGTAATAATAGTACTTACTATCGATAAAACAACTGGTAAATTATTAGCAGGACCGGATATAGTTACTAGAGGATTTGTTTACTCTAAAGATGCAGATATCATGATCAATGAAGCTAAGGTAATCATCAGGGAAAAAATAGTGGCTCTAAAAGAAGAGGATGCTAAAAATTGGTCAACTTTAAAAACTATAACAAAAGATACAGCTAATAAATTCTTCTATGAAAAGATCAAGAGATCACCGATTATCTTGCCAATAGTAATGGAAGTTTAGTAAAAATAGGATTTTAAAATAAAAAATATAAGGGTAGTATATCTTACTGCCCATTAATTAAAGTAGAGGACGGTAAAAAATGAAATTAACAAGTAAAAAAAGAGCATATTTAAGAAAAGTAGCACATGACATGTCACCATTAGTAAGAGTTGGAAAAGATGGATTTAGTGAAAATATAGTAAAGAGTATATTGGATGCAATTGAAAAGAGAGAGTTAATCAAAGTAAAAATATTACAAAACTCTGAGGTAGACAAGAGAGAATTAGCTGCTGAATTAGCTGAAAAAAGTGGTTGTGAAGTAGTAGGAATAACAGGAAGAATTATTACTTTATACAAAGAAAATAAAGATCATCCAGTAGTATCTGAAGATCTTAGAAGAATATAACTAAAAAGTTTAATTAGGGGTTTAACATGGATAAAAAAAAGCTGATAGAGGGGTTAACAATTAAATCTAATGAAATTAGAAAAATAATAATTGAAACAGTGAGTAAAAATGGAGGGCATATTGGCCCTAATTTAGGAATTGTGGAGTTAACCTTGGCAATTCATAGTGTTTTTAACTCGCCTAAGGATAAAATATTATTTGATGTTGGGCATCAATCCTATGTACATAAATTACTGACTGGAAGAAAAGATAGGTTTTCTACCCTCCGTCAAAGACACGGTATAGGACCATTTACAGATAGGGCTGAATCTCCCCATGATCACTTTATATCTGGTCATGCAGGGTCAGCTCTCTCAGCAGGTTTTGGGATAGCAACAGCTGATAAGGAGGATAAAGTCATAGTAGTTATAGGTGATGCATCTATAGCTAACGGCCACTCTTTGGAAGCTTTAAATAATATGGATGGAAGGTGTGAAAATCTTATAGTCATTTTAAATGACAATGAGATGTCTATTGGAAACAATGTAGGAGCACTTTCGAAATTTTTTAGCCGTTTGATGGGCAGTAAATTTTATTTAGAGTTTAAAAACGAAGTTGAAGGAATAGTTAGGCGTGGAAAAATTGGGAATAAGATCGCTGATGTAATAGGCAGGGTCGAACATGGAGTAAAAACCATGGTTGCTCCTGTCAGTATCTCAGAATCTTTAGGATTTAAATATGTAGGACCGGTGGATGGACATAGCTTTGAGGAGCTGTTGCCGGCACTGGAAAAAGCTAAAAACTTACAGGGCCCTATATTCTTGCATATAAAAACCCATAAGGGAAAGGGTTATCTTCCTGCAGAAGAAAATCCGGAAAAATTCCACGGAATATCTCCTTTTAATATAGAAACTGGGGAAACACCTAAGGGTGGAATATCTTATTCTAAGGTATTTGGGGATAAGTTAACTGAGATGGCAACAACAAATGATGACATCTATGCCTTATGTTGTGGGATGGTAAAAGGAACCGGCTTATCCGATTACTTTGCTAAGTTTAAGGACCGATCCTATGATATGGGGATAGCTGAAGGACATACAGTAACCTTTGCAGGGGGACTGGCTACCCAGGGGAAAACACCATATGTAGCTATCTACTCGACTTTTTTACAGCGTGCCTATGGTCAGCTTATCCATGATATATCTATTCAAAATCTATCTGTGAATTTTATCTTAGATAGGGCAGGAATAGTAGGAGAGGATGGGAAAACCCATCAGGGATTATACGATATACCATATCTGTTGACAATTCCAAATATAAATATATTAGCTCCTACAACTAAAAAAGAACTGGAAGAAGTTTTGGAATTTTCATCTACCTATAAAGGTGGACCACTGAGTATCAGGATTCCGAGAGACAATGCCTGGGATTATAACTCTCCTGCATTTGAATTTGGAAAATGGAAAGAGATAGAGAAAGGTGATGATACCTTGATATTAGCTGTTGGAAGTATGATAAAAGAAGTTGTTAATGTTAAGGAAGAACTAAAAACTAGAGGGATATCACCTACTATAGTAGGGGTGTCTAGTATTAGACCTTTAGATGAAAAATATATAGAGGAAAATTTTAAAAAATATAAAAACATAATAACGTTGGAAGAAGGTCGGATAAAAAGTGGCTTCGGAAGTTTTCTCTTGGAGATGACAAATTCTATGGACATCTACAAGAAAATCTTTAGATTGGGAATAGAGTGTGATTTTATACCTCACGGTAAAAGAGGAGAACTTTTAGAAGAATTTGGACTTAGGGGGAGACCTCTTGTTAATGATATTGAAAGGTGTGTAAATGCAAAATATTAATAGAAAAGCAAAAAAATATATAGATATATTGTTGGAATTTCCGGTAATAGATCAACTGAAAGAGATGGAAGATTTAGGGGTTTCTGTAACAACTCATACCTATGATGTTTTGGAGATTGCCATAAGAGATCTAAAGAAATCTTATCGTAATCTAAAAAGAGCAGGAGAGGAATTGGACCTATTTGCTATGCTTGTGGGAATAATAATTCATGATACTTCAAAAGCAAGTTTAAGGGTAGGAGGAGATTCTATCTTATCTCATAGTCAGGTAATGTTGAAAAAACCTGATAGGATAAGAAAGGAAGCTACAGGTATATTAAAGAAGATGGAAGAGGAAACCGGGTTAATCCTGGATCCTAATACTGAGAGGAAGATAGTTCATATTGTACTGTCTCACCATGGTAGATGGGGGAGGGTCTCTCCTAGTACTAAGGAAGCTCTTATGGTTCATAAAGCCGATGAATACTCGGCAAAATATCATAGGATAAATCCTATTGGTGCAGATAAGATAGTGGAATTAATGGCCAAAGGTTATAGTCTGGATGAGATCAAAGAAAAACTAGACTGTACCAGCGGAATTATAAAAGACAGACTTAAAAGAGCAAAGGTAGAGTTGAAATTAAAAACAAATAAACAATTACTTAATTATTATAATGCCAATAAAAAGATTATTATCGGAGATGAATTTTTTATAAAAAGGATCACCGAGACAAAGGACTTAATTAAAAAAGTAGATAAATTTGGATTTGAAACACTGGTAAAACAATGTGAATTGTTCAAATATTTCAACGATAATCAAATATTTGATAGAAATCTGTAAAAGGGGTTGTAGATGAAAGAGAGATTAGATGTACTTTTGGTACAACAGGGTTTTTTTGAAACAAGGGAAAGAGCTAAAAGAGCTATTATGGCAGGAGTTGTAATAGTGGATAATAAAAAAATAGAGAAAGCAGGTACCGCGATAAAATGGACCGATGAACTCCCTGAGATTAGGATCAAAGGGGAAGTTTTGAAGTATGCTAGTCGTGGAGGGCTTAAGTTAGAAAAAGCTATAAAGATATGGAACCTTGATTTTTCAGGGAAAAAAATACTAGATGTAGGAGCTTCTACAGGCGGCTTCACAGATTGTGCACTTCAACATGGTGCATCTTTTGCCTATTCGATGGATGTAGGAACCAATCAATTAGACTGGAAACTTCGTAAACATGAGCAGGTAAAATCAATCGAGGGAAGACATATAAAAGATCTTACTTTAGAAGAAATTGATAATAGTGAAATAGATTTTATTGTTATGGATGTATCTTTTATCTCTATAACTAAGGTAATTCCCCATCTGATTAAATTTATGAATGAAGATACTAAATTAATGGCTTTAATCAAGCCGCAATTTGAGGTAGGACGTGAAAACATCGAAAAAGGTGGGATAGTAAAAGATCCTAAGAAGCACAAGATGGCCATAGAGATGGTGGTGGAAAGTGCAGCTGAATATGGAGTAAAATTACATCAATTAGACTTTTCTCCTATAACAGGGGGGAAAGGAAATATAGAATATATTTCATTATTTTCATTGGCAGAGACTAAAAACACTGTAGATATAGATAAAGTTGTAGAAGAGAGTAAAAAGTTAAGATAAAAAATTAAAAAAGGAGAAAATATGTTATATATTGTAGCAACTCCAATAGGTAACCTAGAGGATATGACTTATAGAGGGGTAAGAATTCTAAAAGAGGCAGACTATATATTCGCTGAAGATACTAGGGTAACTAAAAAACTATTAAATCATTTTGAGATTGAAAATATAGTATACAGGTACGATGAACATACTAAGGGACATCAAGTTGATAATATAATAAACTTGCTTTTAGAGGGAAAAGATATAGCCTTGGTTACAGATGCAGGAACACCTTGTATTTCAGACCCTGGATATGAAGTGGTGGATGCTGCTCTTAATAAGGATATAAAAGTAGTTCCTGTAGCAGGAGTAAGTGCACTTACAGCAGCAGCTTCAGTAGCTGGGATATCTATGAAAAGGATTGCTTTTGAGGGATTTTTACCCAAGAAAAAAGGGAGACAGACTCTTTTAAAAGAGCTGGCTAAAGAGGAAAGGGTAGTTGTGTTATATGAATCTCCCCATAGAATCTTAAAAACCATAAAGGAAGTCAACGAATATTTTGGAGACAGATATGTAATAATAATTAGAGAGATTACAAAGATGTATGAAGAGATAATCAGGGGTAAAACTTCGGAATTAATCGAAAGATTGGAAAAAAATCCTATAAAAGGGGAGATTGTTCTTTTGATAAAGGAAGAAGAAGTGACTAAAAAGAGGGAAAAAGTAAATAAATATGCAAGAGATTAGATCTTATTCACATCGTTGAGAATAAGAGGGCCGGTAGATAAAATGGAAGAAAACGGTTAAAAATAAATTTAGAAAGGATAAACAATTATGTCAATGACAAAAATAAACTGGTATCCTGGTCATATGAAAAAGACCAAGGAAATGATAGTTGAGAATATGAAGATAATAGATATCGTGTTAGATATCGTAGATGCAAGAATTCCACTTTCAAGTAGAAACCCAGAGATAGCAACATTTGCTAAAGGGAAAAAAAGAATAGTTCTTCTAAATAAGGCCGACTTAGTAGAAAAATATGAGTTAGCATACTGGAAAAATTATTTTGAGGAAAACAACCTAGCCGATCATGTATTGGAGATTTCAGCTGAAACTGGATACAATATGAAAGCTTTATTTGCGATAATAGATGAAGTAGCCAAAGAAAAAGTTGCCAGAATGAAGAAAAAAGGTTTGAGAAAGGTCCAAACAAGACTTATGATTGCTGGTATTCCAAATGTTGGAAAATCCAGATTGATCAATAGAATTGTTGGTAAAAAAATAACTGGTGTAGGAAATAAACCAGGATTTACCAGAGGTAAACAGTGGGTTAGAATAAAAGATGGTTTAGAATTACTGGATACTCCTGGAATTTTATGGCCTAAATTTGAAGATCAGAGGATTGGATATAACCTAGCAATAGCAGGTGCTATAAAAGATGAGATCTTACCTATCGAAGAGGTAGCCAGTCTACTGATAAAAAAGATGCTTAGATATAGAAAATCAAAAGTTCTTCAAGATAAATATAAGTTGACAGATGAAGATATGCAGGAGATCCCTGAGATTATTTTAGATAGGATTGCCCTTAGAATGAGGATGATCTTAAGTGGTGACAGGGTAAATACAAAGCAGGCAGCCTTGACTTTACTACGTGATTATAGAGCCAAAAGATTAGGTAAATTTGGATTAGACAAGGATATGTCTGAATAGGAGATTTTTATATGAATGATATTAAATCAAAAATAAAATTAAATATGGAATTGACTGAAAAAATACTGGTAAACTTTATCAGAGAAGAAGTTAGAAGTGCTGGATTTGAAAAGGTAGTTTTAGGATTATCTGGAGGAATAGATTCAGCCATAGTAGCTTTCTTAGCTGTAAAAGCACTGGGACCTGAAAATGTATTGGGAATAATGATGCCCTATAAATCTTCTAGCCGTGAGAGTTTAGAAGATGCCCAAAGAGTAGTGGAAGCTACTGGGATGAGAGTTAAAAAGATAGAGATTACAGATATGGTAGATGCATATTTTGCCAAAGAACCTGATATCTCAGATCTGAGAAAGGGAAATAAGATGGCCCGTGAAAGGATGACTATCCTATATGATTATTCAGCCAAGGAAAAATCATTGGTATTGGGAACTTCTAATAAGACAGAGATTTTGCTAGGTTACAGTACCCAATGGGGAGATTCAGCTTCGGCAATCAATCCCATAGGTGATCTTTTGAAAACCCAGGTTTGGGAACTGTCTGAATATATGGGTGTTCCAAAGGAAGTTATTGAAAAAAAACCAAGTGCTGATCTTTGGGAAGGTCAGTCTGATGAGGATGAATTGGGATTTTCATACTTTTTAGCCGATGAAATAATTAATTTATTGGTGGATGAAAGATATACAAAAGAGGAAATATTAGAAAAAGGTTACTCTGAAAAGACTATAGATTCTATCCTTTGGAGGATAAAGACCAATCAGTATAAGAGAAAATTACCTCTTATAGCTAAGATCTCCAATAGAACTATGGAAAGAGAATTTAGATACCCTAGAGATTGGGGAATATAGGTAGATTTTTCTGATATCTATTAGATTTAGAAAAAATATTTAAAAGTAGATCTTTTATAAAAGAATATAGAGATAGATTTTAATTAATCTATCTCTTGTATTATATTATGGTATCTTACTAGTTACACTTTATGATTAGTTTTGACTTTAGAAAGTTAATCTGGAGACAAGAAATACCATTAAAGGAAGGGTGAAGGTGGATGTTAATTAATAATAAAAAATTTGATTTTGAAAATAAAACCTATACCATGGGTATATTAAACCTTACTCCTGATTCATTTTCAGATGGCGGATCATATACAGATGTGGAAGTGGCCATAAAAAGAGCCAAGAAGATGGTGGAAGAGGGAGTAGACATAATCGATGTAGGAGCTGAATCGACTAGACCTGGAGCTGACTATATAGAGGAAGAGGAAGAGTTAAAAAGAATACTTCCTGTAATAAAAAGGCTGGTTACTGAGGTAGATGTCCCTATATCTATCGATACATATAAATCCCGTGTAGCTGAGGAATGTATCAAAGTAGGAGCACACATTATAAATGATATAAAAGGATTGAAAGGGGACCCCAATATGGCTGGAGTAATAGCGAAATATGGGGTTTCTGTTATAATTATGCATATCAAGGGAGATCCCAAAAACATGCAGAAAAATCCTGAATATGATAATATAATAGAAGACGTTAAGGAAAGTCTGGAAGAGAGTATAGAGATTGCTGTTAAAGCGGGAATATGTCCTAAAAATATAATATTAGACCCGGGAATTGGATTTGGTAAGACATTTGAAGACAACCTGGAAATTATAAAAAAATTATGTGAATTTAAAAAACTAGAGTATCCTATATTAATAGGTGCTTCTCGAAAAGGATTTATTGGAAATATATTAGGAACCCCTCCCCTGGATAGGGTAGAAGGTAACCTGGCAATAGCGGTAATATCGGCTTATAATGGAGCTTCTATAATCAGAGTTCATGAAGTTAAGGAAACAGTGAGAGCATTAAAGGTGGCAGATTCTGTAAAATTAATTAAGGATTGAAATGAGGGGGAATTATGAAGGGTGAAGATCAATTAAAGCAAGAACTGAACGACTTTAAAAAAGAAAAAGACAGGATAAGCAGCATAGTTGGACAGATTGGCGGGAGTAAGGGAAATTCAAATAATAGTTTAATAAATATAGCTTTTTTCGGGATATTATTTGCACTTGTTATTTTTGGAGGAGTACTAAAAAAAATCTCCTTGGAAATTGAGATTGCAGCGGCGATATTACTGGTTGTATTAAAGATAGCTTGGATGATCCATGAGGCACAAAAAGTTAGTCATTTCCAATTTTGGATCTTGAATTCCTTGGAGTTTAGAGTAAATGAGATGAATAAAAAAGTAAGAAATATTGAAAAAACATTGAAAAAAATGGAAGATAATTGTTAATAAAAGTAAAAAGCATATAAATTGTTACTAGAAGGCAGGAAGATATGGGAAATAATGTGATATTTAAGGGATCTAACGGTAAGCTGGTAATAATATTAAATCCTGATATTTCCTTCGAGGAACTAAAGGATCATTTAGTGGAAAAACTCAAAAAATCCAAGCAGCTATTGACGGGTTACGAAGCAGTTATTGAGTTTAAAGGTAGAGAGCTAAGTGAAGAGGAAGAGTTAGAATTGCTAAATATCGTAGATGAAGCAGTTGATATTAATATTTTATTTGTAACTGATGGAGAAGAGTTAGGTTCAAAAGAAATAGAAAAGGCAGTTAATATAGTAAATGAAGGGGTAACCAAATTTCATGTAGGAACACTGCGGTCTGGAGAAATCCTGGAATATTCAGGAAATGTAGTGGTATTAGGGGATGTTAATCCAGGATCCATTGTTAAAGCTGAAGGTAACATAGTAGTTATAGGAACTTTAAATGGTGTGGCTCATGCTGGAGTAAAGGGAAATGACGAAGCGTTTATTGTAGCTTCTAATATGAATCCATTTCAATTGAAGATAGATGAAGTTTTATTTAAAAATTACAGCAGTAATATATTATTTCGTAGTAAACAGATTATACGAAATAAAAATAATATAGCTTATTTAAGAAATAATATATTAATAATAGATAAATTAACAAGGAAATCATTGAAAAATATTGTCACAACTTAGGAGGAACTCAGATATGGGAAAAGTATATGTAGTTACATCTGGAAAAGGTGGAGTAGGAAAAACAACCACCACAGCCAATCTAGGAGTTGGTCTGGCCAAAAATGGTAATAGTGTAGTACTGATGGATGCTGATATAGGTCTTAGAAATTTAGATGTAATATTGGGGTTAGAAAATAGAATAGTTTATAATTCTATGGATGTTATGGAGGGAACTTGCAGGTTAAAACAGGCACTGATAAAAGATAAGAGATATGATAAATTATTTCTACTGCCGGCTTCTCAAACAAATGATAAGATGGATGTTTCAACAGATATGATGCAAAAATTAGTAGCTGAGTTAAAAGAAAAGTTTGACTATGTATTGATTGACTGCCCGGCTGGAATAGAGCAGGGATTTAAAAATGCCATAGTAGGAGCAGATGAGGCAATAATAATAACAACTCCAGAGATATCTTCTATAAGGGACGCAGACAGGGTAATAGGACTCCTTGCAGCCAGTGAGATGGGAGAGATTAAACTTATTGTCAACAGAGTAAAGATGAAGCTTGTCAATGAAGGAAATATGCTGCATATGGATGATATTGTAGATATATTAGGACTTGATATAGTTGGTGTGGTACCTGATGATGAGGAGATAGTAATCTCTACAAATAGAGGAGAGCCTGTTACTGTAAAAGCCTTAGCACCTTCTGGAAAAGCATATATGAATATTGCAGGTAGGATACAAGGAGAGGATATCCCATTTTTAAATATAGATGAAAAAAGAAGTTTTGCCAGTAAATTAAAAAACTTCTTTTCTAGATAGGCAGGGGGATAGATATGTTTGAAAAATTATTTGGAAGAAAAAAATCTAGTGCGGTAGCTAAAGATAGATTGAAATTAGTTTTAATCCACGACAGGAGATTGATCTCTAATACAGTTTTAAATGAGATGAAAGATGAACTGATTGGAGTTATCTCAAAATATATAAAGATTGAGCAGGGAGAGATCAATATTCAATTTGATGTAGAGACTGAAAATAGAAATAAGGGAGCACTAATAGTAAATGTTCCTGTAAAAGATATATTAAAAAAATAAACTTTTATAAAAAAGAAATTCGAAGCCTGGGCTTCGAATTTCTTTTGGTTTTTACTCACCTTTTTTGTTTACTACGAAGTTTAGTGGACAACCTTCGAATCCAAAGGCTTCTCTAAACTTATTCTCAATATATCTAACATATGAGAAATGTAATAATTCTGGATGGTTACAGAATATAACAAATTTAGGAGGTGCAGATGAAACTTGTGAGCAATAGTTAACTTTAACAACTCTACCCTTTCTAGTAGGAGGAGCGTTTAGAACCATAGCTTCTTTTAATACTGTATTTAATAATCCAGTACTAATTCTCTTATGGTATTCTTCATGAATTAAGTCTACATGATCGATTAACTTCAACGTTCTTTGACCAGTTAAAGCTGATACAAATTCGATAGGAGCATAACTTAAGAATGGTAATTCAACTCTTAAAAATTCTCTCATCTTGTGCATAGTTTTAGTTTCTTTTTCAACGATATCCCATTTATTTACAACGATAACGATTGGTTTTTGTTCCTCGTATGCAATACCTGCGATTCTTTTGTCTTGCTCGGTAAGACCTTCCTTACCGTCTAGTAGCATAAAACAAACATCTGCTCTTTTTATACTCTTGATTGCTCTAAGTACAGAGTAATATTCTAAATCTTCTTCTATTTTTGATTTCCTTCTGATACCAGCAGTATCTATAAGTACATATTTTTCATCATTGTGCTCAAAAGATGAGTCAATAGAGTCACGAGTAGTACCAGCGATATCACTGACGATACTTCTTTCTTCTCCTAATAATCTATTAGTTAAAGATGATTTACCGGCATTTGGTCTACCGATAAGAGCAATCTTAATTCCTTCTTCCTCTTCAGGTATCTCTAATTCATTGATATGTTCTACAACTGTATCTAACATATCTCCTAAGTTTACCTTGTGCTCTGCTGATACAGGAGCCAGGTCTTCAAATCCTAATCCCCAGAAGTCATATGTATCTTCTAATTGAGCTTGGAAGTTATCGATCTTATTTACACATAAGATTACATGTTTATTTTTCTTTCTAAGCAGATAAGCTACCTCTTCATCTAAAGCAGTAACTCCAGCTTTTCCATCTACAACAAATAGAATAACGTCAGCTTCGTTCATAGCAACTTCAGCTTGTTTTTTGATGTTGGCCATCATAAAGTCATTATTTCTAGGCTCTAATCCACCTGTATCTACTAAGATGAATTCTGTTCCACACCACTCAGTTTCTCTATAAAGTCTGTCTCTTGTAACACCTGGCTGGTTATCAACGATAGCTACTCTATCTCCTACTAATTTATTAAATAGAGTAGATTTTCCAACATTTGGTCTACCAACTATGGCAACTATTGGTTTCATAATTTATTTCCTCCTATTAACTCCTTGACCCTCTTTTATCTAATGACACCTCTTTCCTTTTAGGGAGAGTGAGTTATCTAATTTTACTTTGTTTCGTTCTTTGAAAAATCTAGATTTGAAATTAAGTTTTAAATATATTTAATCTCAATAATCATAGATTATCTAAAAGGAGAGGGGAAAGAAGAATTATTTTTTCTTCTTAAATTTATTTGTACCCTTGAACTTATTGTTCTTGGGTTTATTAGTTTTTTTATTTTTCCCATTACTATGGGCAGTATCACCTTTAGAGCTTTTATGGTTTTTATTATAAGAATTTCCCATATATCCATTTTTGGCGTCTTTATCAATTAAAATATCTTTTTGTTTATACTTTCTAGCTGTATCTTTTTCTACCTTCATAGACTTTCCTGTAAATGGATCTATCTCAGTATAATACATAAGGGTAGAATATGTCGATGGGGTAGGAGTAAAGATTTGAACCTGTTCAGGATTAACCTTTAACTCGTGACTGGCAAATCTCTTAAGATCTTTCATATGTCTCTCATTACATCCTGGATGAGCAGCAATTAGATAGTAAGTTAAAAATTGTTTTTTCCCTAACCTGTCATTGATCTTATAAAATTCATCTTTAAATCTTTTTAGTATATCTTTTCCTTGTTTTCCCATAAGACCTAAGATCTCATCTTCAGTATGTTCAGGAGCTATCTTCAACTGTCCTGATACATGATCTTTAACTAAGTTTTCAAGGTATAGAGAACCGCATTTATTATCATCCATAATAAGATCGTATCTTATTCCAGAAGCTATAAATACCTTTTTAACCCCCTCTACTTTTTTAACTTTATCCAGTAATTCCAATTGTTTATTATGGTTTACATTTAAGACCTTACAAGTTTTAGGATACATACACCTGATATCTTTACAGGCTCCTAATTTTTGCTTTTTAAGACACTCAATTCCATACATATTAGCGGTGGGACCGCCAAGGTCAGAGATATATCCTTTAAATGATTTCATTGTAGAGATATCTTCTACTTCTTTCACGATGGAATCTATACTTCTTTCAGTAATAGTTCTTCCTTGATGAACTGCAATGGCACAGAAATTACACTCACCATAACAACCTCTATGGGTAGTAACTGAATGTTTGATAGTATCAAGAGCTTTTACTTCTCCCATCTTTTTATAGTATGGATGGAGTGCTCTCTCATATTCTAATCCATAGATCTCATCCATCTCCTCAGTTGAAGGAATAATTGATGGGGGATTTTGGATCAGATATCTGGTATCTTGTTTTTGTGATAAGCCTACAGCTGTAATATGGTCGTTGTTTACATAAAATTTTTCAAAAGCTTCTATAAATTTGTGCTTGTCAGCCTTGCATTCGTCGAAACTAGGCAGTTCCAAATACCCGGCTTTGGGTTCCTTTGCAATATAGCAGATCCCACGAATATTGGTGTAATCATCTCCATTTTGAATGGTATGAGCCAGTTCTAACATGGATTTTTCACCCATTCCGTAAGAAAGGATATCGGCTTTTGAATTGAATAATATTGATTTACGTAATTTATTTGTCCAGAAATCATAGTGAACAGTTCTACGTAAACTAGCTTCTATCCCACCAATAACAATTGGTTTAGGTGTCTGCTTAAAATTTCTCTTTATAAGGTTTGTATATGAAATAGTGGCTCTGTCAGGACGTCTGTTATTTAACCCACCTGGAGTAAAGTCATCTTTCTGTCTTCTTTTTCTAGTAGCAGTATAGTTGGCCACCATGGAGTCAACACATCCAGCAGAGATTCCCCAATATAAGTTCGGGGCTCCTAACCTTTTGATATCCTCATTGTTATCTATATCTGGTTGGGCAATTATTCCCACCTTGAATCCGTATTTTGACAGATATTTCCCTATAACGGCACTTCCGTTATATGAACTGTCTACATAGGAATCACCAGAAACCAGGATTATGTCTAAAGAATCCCAGCCTAATCTATCCATCTCTTCTCTGGTAGTTGGTAAAAACATATTTATCTCCCTCTATTACATTACACTAAAATAATCATTCTAAAATACTATATATTATATCATATATGCACTGTTATTGCACGGGGAAATCTTTTGTATAAATTAATTTCTATGGCAAAAAAATCTTTTATGGTAAAATAAATTATAAAATTTAAGGGGGGAAATGATTGTGGTAGATTCTAAATTAAAATCTTATATACATCTGGTTAATTTTATAGCTGATTTTTTAGGTCCTAATTATGAGGTTGTACTTCATGATGTAAGAAATATAAATAATTCAATAATAGCTATAAAAAATGGGCATATTTCTGGAAGAAAGGTAGGAGGACCATTAGCGGATCTTTCCTTTAAACATATAAAAGAAAATAGAAATAGTGATAAAAAATATCTGCTTCTATACGGAAAAACAAAGGATGGGAGACAGCTCAAAACTTCTACATATTTCATTCGAGATGAAAAGGAAGATATTATAGGTTTATTTGGGATAAATACAGATATCTCAAATTTTGTGGAGCTCAAGAAAAGGATGGAGAGTTTTATCAACTATGGTGGAAATAATATAGTAGAGGACAGGGAAGAGGAGCGTTTTGAAAGTTCCATTGAAGATATTATGGACTCCATAATAAATGAAGTTATTACAGATTCAAGGATCTCTGTAGACAGGATGGATCACCTGGAAAAAATAGAGATAACTAAAAAATTAAATTTAAAAGGGGTATTCTTGATAAAGGGATCCGTAGCCAAGGTGGCTGAGAAATTAAAAACCTCAGAAGCTACAATGTATAGATACATAAAACAGGTGAGTAAATAAGCAAAAGGAGGAGAATTCAATGAATTCTCCTCCTTTTGCTTATTATCTAGGAAATTATACCCGCAAGGGGCATCACTAAAATGCTATGACTTTACAACATAAACATAGGATTTTGAGATAAAATTTATGGACTAAATAAAAAAAATATAAAAACCTGAATTGTGCTTGTCTGGGTGCAACGTCACGTTGCTTTTTAATGGGCGTTAGGCAGCTTTTAGATCTAATACCTTACATTTTTTTATGTATCTATAACCGATAAAAGCTGTCAAAACCTCTGCTACAGGCATGGTGAACCATATACCGTCTATTCCCCAGATCAGAGGAAAGATTACAGTACCCATGAGAACAAATATTATTCCTCGAAGAGCTGAGATGAAAGCAGAAAGTGCAGCATTTTCAATAGCTGTAAAGTATGCTGACATGACCATGTTGATACCGTTTAGAAAATAAGCAAAACAGTAGATCTTGGCAGCTTTAGTGGTAAATGTCAGGAGTTCTTTATTTTTAGAAAAAGTCCCTATGATCTCCTCACTGAATATAAACATAGATGTAAAAGCAACAGTTCCAATGATGAAAACTGTCTTTATAGCCAGGTTAAAGATACCTCTAATCACGTATCTTTCATCTGCCCCTAAACTATAACTTATAATTGGCTGTATCCCCTGGGAAACACCTAAAAGAATAGCGAAAACTACTGTGTTGACATAGTTTATAATACTGAAAGCTGAAACTCCAACCTTACCAACCTCTCTCATGATGATGAGGTTAAACATAAATATGATAAAGCCCAAAGAGATCTCGCTTACAAATTCTGAAGATCCGTTGATAATACCTCTAAGAAGGAGGTTGAGGGAAAAATCAGGTTTTACAAATTTCAGCTGGCTGTCACTTCTAAAAAAGTCAATTATAAGTATTATAGAAGCAACTGTCTGGGATATTCCCGTTGCAAAGGCGGCACCCTTCAGGCCGTATCCCATCTGGATAACCCAGATATAATCTAAAATTATATTTAATATCCCGCCTATTATCAATGCACTCATTGAATAGGTCGGTCTTCCATTTGTTCGTACAAAAATCTCTAAAAAATATGTACCCATATAGAAAATATTAAAATACATGATTATCTTCATATATTCTATAACCATGGATTTTAAATCACCGGTAGCTCCTAAAAAAACAGCAGTCTGATCTGGGAATACCAGAGTAAAAAGACTTATTCCACCGGCTCCTAAAATGAGCATGAGTACAAAGAAGCTGAATATCTTGCTGGCTTCCTCTATTTTTTTTTCTCCCATCTTTATGGCTACTATGGTGGCACTTCCTGTAGCAATCATTATATTTAATGCAAATGACAGGGAAGTAAGAGGTCCGACCATACTTACAGCAGCCAAACCGTCACTTCCCACAGCCTTACCTATAAATATTCCATCTACGACTATATATAGCGATGTTACAATCATACCGATAACACCTGGGATGGTGTATTTTAAAAACAATTTTTTTATATCTTTTTTCATGTCCTTGTCCCCTTTTAATGTTTAGATTTATAGTAGCAGTTTGACATCATTGATAAAAATTTCATTTGTAACATATTATAAACCCTAAAGGTAGTTTATGGTCAAGGATTATTTTTCTTCTGTTCTTTTAGAAAAATTTTTTTTTATATCGTTTTAAAAAAATAAATATATTTAATACTGGGATAACTTCTTCAAAAAGTTTGTCGTAATTCCGTTAAACGTCTTTTTTGTTTATGATTCTATGCTAGACTTTCTGAGGAGATTTTTCAATTTATAAATATATTGGAAGAAATTTAGTATTATATTTATTTGATAATCTATGGTTTGTAAAAAGGAGAATAAAATATGCTTATTGCGATATATGCATTGTTATCTTGGCTCTCTATTTTTGATAGTGGAGATGTAAATAATGAGGCTGGGAAGGTAAAAAAAGAGCAAAATGTAAAAATTATTAATGGGGATGAAAAAAACTATATTGCAGCTTCTAGAAATATAAATAATAATTTTTTAAATCAAGATAGAGATAGCTATGGATTAGAACTTTACTGCCTCTATAATAACATGGAAAAAGAAAAAGATTATGGTATTTACTCTAACACTTCTCATCTAGGTTATATAGATGAATCTAAAAAAAATAAAACTTGGATAGGTGGTAGTTGTATCAATAAAGAACAAGGGTTTTTGATCGATGTTTTAGATAATACCTTTGTACCTACCATTGGAATTGAGTATAAATCTAGTCCGTCTATGAAAGTTTTGGGGGAAGAATATTTTAAGGAAAGGGTGAAAAAATGAAATTTAAAAAGGTATTTAATACAGTTATAGTTATTGGAGGGATATTAGTAAGTAATATTATTGCCATGGGAGAAGAAATTAGTAACTCTACTTTAGAAGAGGCGTCGAGAAGTAAAATTTTATTTTTTAGCAATACTAAATTATCAGATACCAAAAATAGTGGTAAAGGGACATCTATAAACTGGCTGTCAGAGCCTAAAAGACCATTGGTAGGACAAAAATATGACCCTTTATTTACAGATGGAGGAGATGCTATCTATGGATTGGATTTTATCCCCACTATCTCAAAACAAACCTATGATTTAATAGATCATAGTAATGGAGTTATTTATAACAATATTATTAAAAATGCTAAGCCCTTGGAAAAGGGAGAACATTCTTATTATGTAGGAGTTGATGGGTCTGCTTTTTCTGATGATCCCTATGATAATGTTTTGGGGTATGGGACTGAGATTACAAGTGCCTATTTTGGTCTGGATTATAAAATCCATGAACAGCTTCGTTTAGGGGGAGTTTTTAATGTAGGGCAATCTAAATATAATTATGATGATAGTAATAGTTCTAGGGAAGATACATTTTTTCAAGGAAGTTTTTATTTAGATCATAAGACTGTAGAGAATCTAAGGTTTATTTCTATGATTTATTTTGGGAAAACCAATTCTGATTTAAAGCGATATTATAGCGCAACACTTTATAATGGAAATAAACCAGGAGTTTCTGTGAATGAAAATGCTACCAGTGATATGGAAAATTATTATTTTGGAATAAACAATAATATAAGCAAAAGATACGATATAGATAAATTTAAAACTTCATTTTATTATGCACCTAGATTTCAATTTAACGCTGCTTATTTAATGCAAGATAGCATTAATGAATCTACTACATCATCTGACTTTAATGGCTTATCTATTGAAAGTGAAGATTCTTATTCAGTGAACTCTTCTGTGGGAATCGCTATAGGGAAAGATTTTCTTCTAAAAAACAATAGAAAATTTAATCTTGAATTTGGAGTAGATCTTCTCGTAGAATTTGGGGACCCCTATTCGGAACTAACAAATAAAACTAATTTTAATGACAGAGCTCCCATTAGCGGCTTTCCGCCTAAAAAAGGAGAGCCTATAGGAAAAACTAATACCATCAAGGGGTATGAGTCTGATTATATTGCTATAGCTACGTCTATTATAGGTTATTATGAAATGAATGATAATTTTTCCTTTTATGGGGGCATTAATTATAATTTTGGAGAAAATGAAAAAAATATTTATGGAAATTTAGGGATCAATTATACTTTTTAATAAGAATAGTTGAGATAAATGAGGAGACAAAAGATATGAAAAAATTAACTTTAAGTTTACTCATCTTATTTACAACCACCTTGGTTGGGATGGATTTATCTACAGAAATAAGTGAGGAAGCATTTAATATAGAAGTACCTCTAGATAAAGATTTTGATGAGAATACAGATAATAAATATATTGAAAACAAAAAAGAAAGAGAACGAATTTTCCCTCTATTTAGGGAAAGTATAGAAGCTCAAAATATACAGTTGCCCCTTCCATTTGGAGTTTCTGTTATGGGGAATGTTGCAAATGTTGAAACTGGTGGTCAAGGGTTAGATATAAACTTTGGAGGAGGAAAAGAATTTACAGATATAGGGCTTAAAGTTGATGGAGATTTAACCGCTCAAGTTAGCGGACTAATGTTAGATTTTTATCCCTTACCATTTTTAAATGTTTTTGGTTATGCTGCCTATATTAGGACTAGCGGTGACTTAAAAATAGGATTTGAAAACACCAAAATGACCAGTGTAAATTTTGGAGATGATGGACAAGCCTACGGACTAGGGATGAATCTTGCAGGGGGTTATAAAAATTTCTTTACAGGATTAAACGGATCTTTATCATTCTCTAAAATGAATAAAACAGGAGCTTTAAAACAAACCTTTATTATTACTCCGAGGATAGGGATAAAAAATGAAAGCAATACATTTCAGCTTTGGGCAGGACTTATGTATATGAATAAAAACAGTGAATTACAGGGTGATATGCCTGCAGATACCGTTGGATCTCTTCCTGCTTTTTCATATTCTTTGAATCTAGAAGGGCCTGAAACTTCTCCTACTATAGGATTTAGATATGAGCCTGTGGAGCATTTTGAAATCATATGTGAAGCATTTTTAGCTAGAGATTTTAATGGTGTTAATATGAGATTAGCTTATAGGTTTTAAGGGAGTTAGATAGAAAGACATTGAATTATTATATTTTCATGCCTTTCTTCTCTTTTAGTTTTGGGGATCCATAGTGGAACTTTCACACTATTTATAAACACCAAAATTACTCTAATAGTCAGGATTTATTTTACAAGGATTTGTATTTCTGTTAAAAATTCATCGGGATTTTTAGTGATAACAGAACTGATAAGTGATATTTCAATGGAACCATTTATAATAGTATAGTTATGCTGAGATGTATAGTTTAGAAGCTCCGTATAGATATTCTTTAAATGAATATAGTCACCCTTATGAAGGTAGGTTACATATTTTCCAGCTGAAATTGTGTCGTTTCCTTCATCTCCTTTTGAAAATATGAATAACTTATTGAATATACTATGCTTTTCAGCAATTAGATTATCTTTGGATACAGCTACTCCAGAGAGGTAGCCTAAAAATATTTCTTTTGGAAATTCTGAAAATCTTTGATACTCTTTCTTTGAAAAATTTATATATTCCAAATTAGTACTACTATTTTCTTTGAAATCTCCAAAGAAGCTGATTATATTACGTTTTGGAATGTATTTTTCTATTATTTTTCCTACAGTTTCATCAATTTTATTAATACCTTTTATTGCTTTTAATTTATTTTTTATTTCATCTTGTGTAGCCAATAATTGATCTATATTCTCTTGAATAATTTTCTTCTGTGTCTTCAAAATTTTAGTTGTCATCTCAATATCCTTGTGATTTAGGTAATATTTTATCTCCTTTAATGGAAAACCTAAATTTTTTAGTTCAATAATAGTTGCGAGTTCAATCAATTGTTCGGGAAAATAATATCTATATCCATTTTCTTTATCAATATACGCAGGTTTAAATAAATCTTCTTTATCATAATATCTGAGAGTTTCAATTGTTATATTGTGTAGCCTGGCTACCTCACCAATTAAATATTTTTTCATTCTGTCCTCCTAAAGTAAAAAAATTATTATTTAATAAATAATATCATGAATATTGTTTGAAATTTTTATTTTTTTTAGTTATTTAATGGAAGGTGTCGGGGGGGATTCTTCTCCTTCTAAACCAATAAAATATAGAGTGAATTTGATAACTTATTCCAAATATGATAAAATTATTAGGTTATATAAAAGAAAATAATAAGCGGAGGTAATTGAGATGGCAGGGCATAGTAAATGGTCTAATATTAAGCATAGAAAGGGAGCTCAAGATAAAAAGAGAGCTCAATTGTTTACAAAATTAGCAAAAGAGGTAACAATAGCAGCAAAAGAGGGTGGAAAAGATATAAACTTTAACCCTAGATTAAGATTAGCATTAGAGAAGGCAAAGAAACAGAGTATGCCAAAAGATAATATAGATAGAGCAATAAAAAAAGGTACTGGAGAATTAGCTGGTGTAGAATATATAGAGATCAGATATGAAGGGTACGGTCCAGGCGGGACTGCATTTATCGTAGAAGTAGTTACTGAGAACAAGAACAGATCTGCGTCATCTGTAAGGTCAAATTTTGCTAAAAATGGCGGAAATATGGGATCTGACGGTGCAGTAGCATGGATGTTCAATAAAAAAGGTCAAATCATATTAAATTCTGAAGGTTTAGATGCCGATGAATTTATGATGGAAGCACTAGAGATGGGAGCGGAAGACCTGATTGTAGAAGATGGTACATTTGAGATATTAACTGATCCTACTGAATTACAAACTGTAGCAGACGCCTTAACTGAAGCAGGGTATAAGTATGAAGAAGCAGAGATAGTAATGCTTCCTGAAAATATGGTAAAGGTAGAAGATGAAGAGATGGCTGAAAAAGTTATGAAATTATACGAAGCATTGGAAGATAATGAAGATGTAAATGATGTTTACGCTAACTTTGATATCTCAGATGAGTTAATGGAAAAAATAATGGGATAAAAAAAGAGGATTCCTCATGGAATCCTTTTTTTTATCTAGGAAATATAAGTTTTATAAAAATCTAGAATATGTCTGTCTGCAACGTCACATTGCCTCTTTAATATTTTTTTCTGTATTGTCTCGGTCCCCTGTATTGATCTAAGTATTGTGCCGGAACTACTTCTACTTCTAGTTCACTGAGGTCAGCTCTAACGATAGATACTTCTACACTATCTCCTAATTTAAAGATCTCACCTGTATCTTCATTTGTCATAGTATAGTTTACTTCATCAAAGGTGAAGTAGTTAGGAGAATTAACTCCGTCAAAGAAACACTCTACATGTTCCTCTGTCTCAAAGAATATCTTGGTTTTATTAAACCCGATAATCCTGCTCTTATATTCCTCACCTATTTTATCTAGCATAT
This sequence comes from Fusobacteria bacterium ZRK30, assembly GCA_024628785.1. Taxonomy (NCBI): domain Bacteria; kingdom Fusobacteriati; phylum Fusobacteriota; species Fusobacteria bacterium ZRK30. Next base: position 107,299 of record CP102405.1, on the reverse strand, counting down.
ATTCTACTATTTTTATCTTTACACTTTCAGATTCTAATTTCATAGCTGTTCTCTCTGTTTTTGAGATATGTGATCCAATGGCAGACATCTCATCTTTAAACATCTTTATAGTTTTTTTACTTGGATAGCCTGTCAGAGTTTCATTGATAACTCTGTGAACCATAAGGTCGGCATATCTTCTGATTGGAGAAGTGAAATGTGCATAATAATTTGAAGATAATCCGAAATGTCCGATATTATCTACTGTGTATCTGGCTTGTTTTAAACTCATCAGGATAAGTTTATGGATGATCTGGCTGTTACCGTCCTCTTTAGACTGCTCTATTATTTTTTGGAACTTTCCAGGATGTAACTCCTCATGTCCGTGAAGATTATATCCAAACTTTTTAATGGAATCGTTTAATGCTGTGATTCTGTCCGGATCAGGTTTTTCATGGGTTCTATATAGGAATGGCAGTTCCATCCAAAATATCTTTTCAGCAACAGTTTCATTGGCCGCAATCATGAAATCCTCTATAATTCTTTCAGATTCCCCTCTCTCAATAACTTTAAGGTATTCTACTTTTTTATCCTCTCCCAAGACAGCTCTTACTTCTGGGATATCAAAATCAATACTTCCTCTGGAGTATTTTAATCCTCTTAGGATATGAGACAGCTCTAACATCTCAAAGACCATCTTATTTATATCTTTATATTCCTCTGTATAAGTTTTATCTCCAGCTAAGATCTTGTTAACTCCCCCATAGGTCATCCTATGAGCGGTAGAAATTACAGCTTTATAAGTTTCGTGATTTATTACCTGCCCTTTGTTATCGATCTCCATCTCACATGTAAATACAAATTTATTCTCATGGGGATTCAATGAACACAGTCCATTTGAGATCTCCCTAGGGAACATAGGTATCACTCTGTCTACCAGATATACCGAGTTACCTCTTTTACGGGCCTCCATATCCAGAGCACTTCCAAATGGGACATAATAAGAAACATCGGCGATACATACTATAAGTTTAAAATTTCCATTCTCTAATTTTTCTACATAGACAGCGTCATCTAGATCCTTGGCATCATCTCCATCGATGGTAATGATTGGAAGATCTCTCAGGTCACGCCTTTTTGCAATCTCCTCTTCTGAGAGCTGATCGCTTAATTCCTTTGCCTTTTTAATCAGTTTAGGAGAAAAGTCCATAGACAGTCCCTCCCTGATGATAAGAGCTTCAATCATATTATTGGTATCATAGGGATCCCCGATTCTTTCTATAACCTTACCCTCGGGTTTTTTATCCTTCTCTCCCCAAGATATGATCTCACAGACCACCAGTTCACCATTGTGGGCTCCTCCATTAAATCTTTTGGGGACAAATATATCGTTCCCAAATGAATGGGTAGGAACTACAAAACCAAACCTTTCATTGGCCTGATAGATACCGATGATGGTGTTTTTTTCCCTTTTTAAAATCTTTACTACTTCTCCCTCTTTTTTAGCTCCGGTAGTTTCGTTGGAAAGCTGCACCATAACAAGATCTCCATTAAATGCACCGTTGAATTTAGATTTAGGGATAAATACACCAAAATCTTCCGTATCAACAAATGCAAATCTGTCCTTTATTACCTCGAGGTTACCGGTAATATACCCTAAATTTTTAGGAGTGTTATACTTGCCCCTTTTACTTAAGATAAGATCTCCTGATTCAACTAATTTATCTAAAAAATCTCTATTTTGTTTTTTTAATTTAGGAGACCAATCCATATAAGATGTGATCTCACTTAAAGTTTTTCCCTTTCCTTTTTTGAAAAGTTCTAAAACTTTTTTTTCATCGTTTTTATTCATAACTTTTTCTCCCTTTATTTCTTCAATTCTCCCAGGATACAGTTTCTCATATCCACAGTATTTGGGTGGATAGGAGCGTCGACCTTTAGGAGATACTTTAATTTCCTGTCCACTTCAAACAGGATAGCATCGTTGATACAAGTTTTTGCTTTTTCTCTAATAGAATCCACATTAGGATAGTTTCTATTAGGTTCTATAGCGTCGGCTATATAAATTATTTTTTCCAGGGTTGTCATTCCTCTCCTGCCGATAGTGTGATATTTGATAGCACTCAGTATATCCTCGTCATAGATTCCCAACTCCTGTTTTGCATAGACACTTCCTGCAAAACCATGGAGCAATTCTCCCATAGTCCCATAATATTTTAAAGTTTCATCACATTCTACATAGGAGTGCAGCTCCTCCAAAGTCATGCATTTAGAAACATCATGCAGAAGAGCCGCAATCTCAGCACGGTGTTCATTGATATCATATTGTTTTGCTAAAGAGACAGCTACTTCTATAACTCCCAAGGTATGTTGATACCTTTTAGGAGGAAGGGACTTCTCAATATGGTCATATAATTTATTCAACATAAAAACCTCCGTTATACTTTATTAATTGTCTAAAAAATCATTAAATAGATTAAAGTATATAAAAAATTTAGAGTTTAACTTAATCGGATCCAACATTACATTATTTTTCTAGATATCTAAATTTTGCGTGTAAAAAGTTCTGAGATTATACCATTTTAATTTTTTTACTTCTACGTCGTCGATAATGATTTTTACCCTGTTGATCCCCTCTAAACTTGTGTAGGTGTTGACCAAAGAGTAGATGATCAGTAGTTCTTGTTCCTTGGTTCGGATATTATCGGTGATATTAGAGCTGAGGTTAAGGTATAGTTTGTCGCCTACAAGGTAGGAGTTTAATAGTTCTATATTGGGATCCATAAATGGATAGTAGTTTCCCTCTTCATCTTTGATCTGATAATTACTCTGTTCATGGATTGCATTGAAAATAGATCTTACCTCAGAAGCAAAATCCTCCTTAATAATCTCAATATCCGATGAAACCAGGCTGTCTAAAGAATCATTGGGAGTATAAATTTTTACTATCTTAATATTGGTGATCGCCTGTGTATTTTTGTGGTTAGTAATTTTTTTTATGGGGATCTGGTCTCCCATAGTTACGTATTTATAGAAAAAAATACCACTTATCAAAAGGAAGGCGATGGATCCTCCTAAGATAATTAAACTTTTTTTATCTTTCATAGTTGATCTCCTTAATATTTTAATAAAAATGTTGTTTTATAGCCTTGGCAATCTCATCAGCAGCTATTTTCTGATATTTACTCTGCTTCAGTTTACTTATATCTGAGCTGTTTGTAATAAATCCAGCTTCTACAAGTATTCCAGGGCCGTCAAATCCTCTAAGAACTGCAAAGTTAGCTCCATGAGCTCCCCTGTTTTTCATCCTTAATCTTCTAGAATAAGAATTTACAAGGTTTTGTGCTATCTTGGCAGAGACTTCTTTATTTTTTTTATAGAAAAGCTGTCCCATAATAAGGGTTATATCATCGGCATTTTCTCCAAATTTGTTTCCTACACTATTTTCAAATGCAGCTACTTTTTTAGCATAATCAGATTCCGTTCTGGAGAAGTAAAATATATCTGCTCCACTGGCCTGTGAACTGTTGTTGGCATTCAAATGGACACTAACAAAGAAGTCAGCTTTAGCTTTGTTTCCTATATTTGGCCTGCCGGACAAACTAACAAAGGAATCATTGGATCTGGTCATAATAACATTAAAATCTTTTTGAAGACTGGTTTTAAGGTATTTTGCGATTTTTAGTGCAAGATCTTTTTCATGGTATCTATTAAAACCAGTGGAACCGGGATCTTTTCCTCCGTGACCTGCATCGACGATGATTGTATATTCCTTTTTAGCTTTATTTTTATCAAAATTCAATACAAACCTTGTAGGGTTGGACCAATAACGAGCGCTATAATTTATATTATTTTTAAAAAATACAAAAACACCGGTAGAGTTTTTATATTTTCTCACTTTTACGCTTTTAACATAACTTCCGTTGATTATCCTGTTTTTTAAATTTGAGGAAGCTCTTGTATTTAAAAATTCAACAAAGAGGTATCTATTGTGTTCATCATAACTAATATTATACTTGGGCTTAACATTTCCTTCTACATCGATAACCATCTGTGGAGGATTACCGTTAAACCTTAGGTTTTTCAATAAAATTTGGTTAGAAAATCCTATGGTAGTTAGGATAAAAAAAAGTAGGACTAAATTTATTTTTCTCATTGTGCTCTCCTTATATTATGTTAGGTTAAGGTTAAAACTATCAAGCTATATTTTATCATATATCATAATATAATGTGTAAGTTTTTGTCGAAAAAATTGATATTATAGATGGAGTTTTTATCTCGTTAAATGAGGGAATAAAAAGTGAAAAAAGGAAATTAAGGATAAAATTGGTAGGTAAATATTATTACAAATATGTATTTTTAAGGGGGTAAGAGATGAAAAAACTTTTATTTGGTATGGCAGCATTGGCATTGGTAACTACAACCTATGCAGAGGGATTGGAGATCAAAGCTGGTTACGATGTTTGGAGAAATATATCCAAAGATTATATAGGGGACAGCGGGGGATCGATGGATCAGGGGTGGACCTTGGGAGCGGAATATCTATGGACTTCTGGGGATGATTATTCTTATGGACTGGGGACTGAATTCAGATCGAGAATAGAGGATGACAATAACGAATATAATGAGTCTATGCCTTTTTATTTAGTAGGGAAGTACGATATGCTAGATGAGATGTTCTACCTGGTTGGAAGAGGGGGATATAATGCAACTTCCAATGTGACCGGAGGAAATACCAGAGGGGGACACTATGTAGGGGTCGGTATTGGTAGAGATATTGGACTTTTTAATCTGGAAGTTTTATATGAAAATATGGGTTATGAGTTTAAAAGGGAGGATCAGAGGGGATATCATGACAGTGTAGGGGTAAAATTTGGAATGAAACTGGGAGAATTTTATGACATGATGAGGCAGGATACGACTCCTAGTGAAGCAACTTTAGTTTTCGCAGAAGAAGATGAATCAGTAATGACTGAAGAGATGTCTATTGGAGAAGAAAATGAAATGATTCCAGTAGTTGTAGAGGTAGAACCTGTAATGAAATATATCTTAGTCAACTTTGAATTTAATGACGGTAAATTAAGTGAAGAAGCTAAAGCTGATTTGGATAAATTAAAACCAGAGGTGGAAGGAGCCAAAAAAATAACTGTAACAGGACATACTGATACCCGTGGGTCTGCTGCATATAATCAAAAATTATCAGAAGAGAGAGCCCAGGCAGTGGCGGATTATTTGGAAATATCAGAAAAAACAGAGGTAGAAGTGATAGGTAAGGGTGAATCGATGCCATTGGGAGAAGATCATAATACTAATAGAAGGGTTGAAATAGAAGTAGAGAAATAAGGGGTAGATATCAGGTTAATATTTTGAGAATTTTCTTTTTCCGATAAAACAATGTGATATAATTATATTGCTGTTATATGTTAATATGATGTTTTGAAGTGTATTAACAGATGATAATCTTGAGATAAAGGGACTGATTTGATGTTAAAAAAAGAAATTAAAAAGATGGATATATTATCTTTGGCAATAGGTGCAATCATAGGAACAGGAGCTTTTATCCTTCCGGGAACGATGTTTTTAAAAGCAGGGATGATAAATTCCATTATAGCTATCCTTATGGGGGGGCTTATAATGGTTGGAATAGAAAAAAATTATGGTTACCTGCTCCATAAGTTTCCAGTAGCTGGAGGAGAGTATGCATTTACCTACGATGCATTTGGTTGGAAACATGCATTGACATGCGGGTGGTTTCTTACTTTGGCATATTCAAGTTTAGTACCATTTAATGCTACAGGTCTGGCTTTTGTTGCGAAATTTATAATGCCGGGAGTCTTAAAGGTAGGGTATCTATATACTATAGCAGGATCTAGTATATATTTAGGGGAGATAGGAATAGCGATATTTGCCCTATGTTTTTTTGCTTATTTAAATATTAAAGGGGTAAAATTAGCCTCAAACTTTCAAAATATAATGGTGCTTTTATTGGTAGGGATAGTGTTTTTATTTTTAAGTCTGGCCATAGCAAAAGCTGGTATTAATAACTCATATACATCTACCTTTCTTACAGGTCAAAAGATCGGTCTATCTAATATATTAAAGGTGCTGTCTATTGCTCCAATGTTGTTTGTTGGATTTGACTGTATCCCGCAGGTGGCAGAGGAACTGAATTTTGAGGCTAAAGAAGCTTCTAGATTAGCTGTATTTTCTATTTTAATCGGAGCTTTAATCTATTGTTCAATTTTATTTTTTACAAGCTTTGGGATAACTTTGGAAGAGGTTGCAAATGGAAATATAACGTGGGCAACAGGGCATACAGTTGAATATTATTTCGGTAAGATCGGACTATGGTCCCTGGGGATAGCTTTACTTTCAGCTATTGTAGCAGGAATAAATGGATTTTATATGGCTGCCAGCAGATTATTGTTTGCCATGTCCAGGGGAAAGATACTGCCTGAATTCTTTGGTGTATTAGATCCCAAATATCATACTCCCAAAAATGCCGTGTTGTTTATCTTAGGAATATCATTGATTGCACCATGGTTTGGAAGGAATGTATTAGGATGGATAGTGGGGACTTCCAGTGTAGGAGCTTCCATCGGATATCTGTATACCAGTTTATCTTCTTATAGACTATACAAGGAAGAGTATAATAGGGTGTATTTTCCATCTATATTTGGTTCTATAGCCGGGATAGTCTTCTTAATCTTATTATTGGTGCCGGGATTGAATAGTTCTCTGTCCATGCCCTCAGCAATTATAGTAATAGTATGGGGGATTATAGGTTTATCATTTTATAAATTTTACGATCTTAAAGTAGTGCATTATACCAAGGAAGAGTTAGATGAATTAATCTTAAACAGAGATTCCGATGGGAATTTCAAAGAAAAATAATTAACTTTTAATAGATAGCATATATACAAAATAGGGGGATATTTCATGATAGAAGAAATCTTTAAAATATCAACTGAAGATAAAACGGTAGTAGAAAAATTAATTTTAGAGGATGATTTAAACTACATTCATATGGTATTTGAAAAGGGAAAGGGGCTGCCTTTACACTATTCAAACGCAGTTGTAAATATGACGGTTATCAGAGGAAGATTATCTATAACTTTAGGAGATCAAAAAACTAAAATATATGAAAAAGGGACTCTTTTGAGAATTCCATATGACGTAAAGATGAATGTTAGAAATGAAGAGGATGAAGTCTTAGAGCTTATAGTTATAAAAGCTCCGGGAGCAAAACATCCTGTAAAATATGCCAGGTAGTTATTTAGAAGGGGGTTAACGCCCCTTCTTTTTTTATATCAATTAAATTATCTTTTAGATTTTAAATTTAGAACTGAAATTATCTTAAGGATTGAAAAAGCTTAGATTTTTTGATATAATAGGCTTTAATGGATATTTAAATTAGAAATTTTAAAAAGTGGAGAGAATGATGTACGATAAATTTATTAGTAAAAGTGAAGAACGGGTAGAAGTTTATTTTAGATTGAGGTTTTTTGAGAAGAAATCTTACATAGAGATAGTGGATAAAAAAGGAGATGAAATAAGTCTTCCGATGACCCCTATCCAAACAGATAAAAATACTTTAGAAATAATTTCTAATTTAGAACTTATAAATGAGCATAACTATTTTAATATATCGTGGGAAAACGAAGATAATCTAATTTATTTAGAGGAAAACCCACATCTATTTGAACTGTTAAGGAAGAGTAAATACTTTGTTACAGAGGATTTTAAAGGAATAAGTATTAGGGAAAACAAAAGACAAATAACCCTAAAACTGGAAAAATCTAAGGAAAAAATAGAGGTTAAATTAGTGTTAGATGGTAAGTATGAAACTTTTCAATTTTTAACTGAAAATTATGTCATAAGAAAACACAAGATCTATCATATCGAGGATATAGGGGAAAACTATCTTAGTGCATTGGAACTAAATACGCAGATAGAGCTAAAAGAGATGGAAAGATTTTTGACTATAACTAATTCTTACTTTGATAATTTAAATGTGGAATATGAAGACTATAGGGTAGAAAAATTAAATAAGAAGTCCTTTGTCCCACGTATTATAATAGAAAAAATTTCTAAAGACAGAAGTTTGTATCTTAAATTTGGTTTTGAGATATCTACTATGACCTATAATATGTTGAAAAAAGATGACATTAAAACAGTGGTATTATTAAATTCATTGGAAAAAGTAATATCAATCTGTGATATAGATATATCTACCATGTCTGAAAGTATGGAAGATGTAATAAAGATATTGGTGAAATACCAAAGAAAGTTAAAATTAAAGGAAAGCTATTATGTAGAGGAGAACCTTATCATTCTCCATGAAAAATTAGCTAAAGAATTTATAAGTAAGGAACTCCTTAATCTGGTATCTAAATATAAATTCATAGGAACTGAAAAATTAAAGACATATAAGATAAAAACTGTTCAGCCTAAGTTGATAGCTAAATTATCTCATTCAATTGATTTTTTAGAGGGAGACGCCCACCTAGAGATAGAAGGAGAAAAATTTTCTATCCTGGATATAATTTCAAAATATAAAAAAGATTCATATGTTGTTTTAAGTGATGGAACTAATGCACTAATCAACAAAAAATATATAGAAAAATTAGAAAGGTTATTTAAAAACAGTAAATCATCAAAAGATGTTAAGGTATCTTTCTTTGATCTGCCCATAATAGAGGAGCTTATTGGAGAAAAAATATCTGGAGATGGAATGACCTATGGAAGGCAAATATTTGAGGGTTTAAATGAGATAGATAACTTAGATATACCTGGTGCCATGGTCGATGCAACACTGAGAAATTATCAGGAATACGGGTATAAATGGCTGTATTATATAACTGAAAATAAATTAGGCGGATGTCTGGCTGATGATATGGGTCTGGGAAAAACTATTCAGACTATAAGTATATTAGCTTATACATATCTACATAAAAACCTGACGAAGCCATCTCTTATTATCATGCCTAAAAGTTTAGTATTTAACTGGGAAAATGAAATAAAAAAATTCTGTAAAGACCTTACTGTAGGTATATATTATGGAAACAACAGAGATTTTAATGAAGTAAAAAACAAAAATATTATTCTTACGACCTATGGAACAGTAAGAAATGATGTTAAATTATTGACTAAGGAAAAATTTGAGATGATAATTTTAGATGAATCCCAGAATATAAAAAATATAACATCCCAGATAACAAAAGCTGTGATGTTATTAAATTCTGAAAAAAGATTAGCTCTCAGTGGAACACCGGTGGAAAATAATCTGGGGGAACTTTATTCATTGTTCAGGTTTTTAAACCCACAGATGTTTGGCGGGATTGAAGATTTTAATAATTATTATGCTAACCCGATTCAAAAAGACAATGATTTAGAGATAATAGAGGAATTAAAGAAAAAAATATATCCATTTATCTTAAGAAGGATAAAAAAGCAGGTACTAAAAGATCTGCCGGATAAGATCGAAAAAACTCTCTATGTGGAGATGAATGAACCCCAAAGAAAGTTATATGAAGAGAGAAGAAACTTCTACTATACCCTTATAAATCAAAAATTATCTGAACATGGGATAGGAAAGAGTCAGATATTTATCCTGCAGGCATTGAATGAACTACGTCAAATAGCCAGCTGCCCGGAATCTAAGAGTGATGGTTTAGTAAGATCGGCTAAGTTAGAGATATTGGTAAACAATATCCTGGAAGCTGTAAAAAATGGACATAAGGTTCTGGTTTTTACAAACTATATTAACTCTATAGATAATATACGTGAGGAACTGGAAAATTATGGAATTAATCATATATCTATGACAGGTGCTACAAAAAACAGGCAGGAATTAGTGGAAAAATTCCAGACATCAAAGGAATGTAAGGTATTTATCATGACGTTAAAAACAGGAGGAGTTGGACTGAACCTGACTGCTGCTGATAAGATATTTATCTATGACCCTTGGTGGAATAAGACGGCAGAAGACCAGGCTGTAGATAGAAGTTACCGTATGGGACAGGACAGGACGGTATTTGCTTATAAACTTATTACAAAAGGAACGATAGAAGAAAAAATGCTTAGTTTACAGATGGAAAAAAATAAATTATTTAACAGTCTTATAACTACAGATACTGTTGCAGTTAAAAGTCTAAGTGAATCTGATATTGAATATATGTTAGGAGTGTAACTAAAATGGGAATAAGCAGAGATAAATTTAAAAGTTCAATTACAAATTTTTATACAAAAGATGGGATCTATAGTTTGTATAAGAAATATTTTATAGACTGGATAGCAGATGGGCACATTGGTCTCCATCTGGATATATTTGAGGTATCCCTGTTATCGGAGACGTCGAATAAATCGGTATTTGTAGATTTATTGGAGGAAGCTTTTTATAAAAAAGAAACCTTTGTAGAGATATTTAACAGCCTGGAAGAGGAGGTCAAAGAGATCTTTAGAAGCATCATATGGAGCGGAAAATATATCTTGGAAGAATCACAGATAGAGGAGTTCTTTGAAAAGGACCATACCTATGAAACCAGTGAAAATTTAAAGGATAAATATAAATTTTTTCATTATAAAAAAAATAAAATAGCTAAAGAAGGACCTGGATACCTATATTTAGATAATGATATTATCAGAAAAATAAGACCTCACTGTCCAAATAAGGTGAGAGATTATTTTATCCATCCGATAGAAAATCCGATATATACTTATAAACATAACTCTGAGGAGGAAATATGTAAAAAATATAGTTTATACTATAACTTTTACAGCCAGGGAAACATAAAACTTTCTACCAGCTTAAAACTCCTCAAAGAAAGTAAGAGAGATATGCAGAAATACTGCGATATTTCAGAGTTTTACAGTGAAAATAAAGATTTGGACTATTTAAAAACTGAAACTATGGGACTATTATTTTATTTAATAAAAGATGAATACCTTGTCCCGGAAAACTTTAAGTTGGATAAATTTAAGTATATTATAAATGAATTCCTTAGCGGAAAGTTAACAAAGAATGATGGGTACGAGTACACAACTAAATACCTGAACTATCTAAAGGGTGTAAAAAATATAAAGAAAACAGAAAATTTAACCAGATCACTTCAGACTATAGTGAAGTTAATTATGGAACTGCCTTCGGAAAAGACCATAAGTATCTCGAATATAATAAATTATCTGGTTTATAGAGATGAATTTTTAGATATCATCGAGTTAAAAGATGTGTATGACTATGTGTATATCAATGAATCCAACTATGGAAGAACCAGAATATCCCAGTATGATGAATATCATAGATACATCATTGAGCCCTTTGTAAAATCTATATTCTTCCTTTTAGGAAGCTTGGGATTATTTACCCTTTATTATGATTTGCCTAGCGGTAATAATGGACTGTATCTAAAGAATAATTATTTATCAAAATATGATGGATTGAAATATATAGAATTGACTAAATTAGGTGAATATGTCCTGGGAAGAGCAGACGATTACGCATTCACAGAAGAGAATGAAGACGCAGAGATAGTCTATGATGAAGATCTTCTTTTGATAACTATCATTGGATCAGCTCCTATAATGTCTATGTTTTTAGAGAAAGTATCTATTAAGATCGGTGAAAGTAAGTATAGGATGGATAAGGGAAGATTTTTAAAGGGAATCTTAACAATAAAAGAATTAGAGGAAAGGATAAAAGAATTTAAAAATAAATTCTATAAAGATCTGCCTCAGGTCTGGGAAACTTTCTTTGATGAGTTGAGATCTAAAGTAAACTGCCTGACTCATGAATCTGATATAAAAGTATTTAAAGTTAAACAGGACAAAGAATTTTTTAAGATCCTAGCAACAGAGAGTAAGTTAAAAGAATACATTTTAAAAGCAGAAGGTTTTTATATCCTTATAAAGGAAGAAAATGTGTGTAAGGTAAAAACTATCCTGTCAAAATATGGTTATTTTAATGAAATAGAATAAGAAAAAGGCCTGGAAATGTTATATTTCTGGGCCTTTATTTTTATATTAAGAATATTAGTTTTAAATTTAAAAGTGTTTTATTTTGGAATTAAAGATATATTTAAGAAACATTTAGGTTGACAAAAAAAATATAATTATTTATAATGCGGGTAAATAATAATAAATTATTATGACGATAATAATTATTTAAAAATAGGAGGGAGAAAATGGCAGGAATTATTAGTGATCTATTTGGCTGGGATAAACACCTGGAAGTAGATAAAGATGGGGCATTAGATCTTATAGGGGATGATGCAATCGTAATCGATGTAAGGAATGAAAGGAAAAGAAATAAGGTTGAGGCTATCTTTGATGAAACTATCGACGTTGAATTTAATGAATTCGAAACGAAGGTAAAGGATCTTTTAGAAAAAAAAGAGATAACTAAAAACGATTCATATGTAGTGTTCTGTACGACGGGAGCTAAAGGATTAAAAGCTGTAAAAATCCTTAGAAAATATGGATTTGAAAAATCATTTAATATGAAATACGGTACCAATGCATGGCATGCAAATGACGATGGATGCGGTACATGATAAAAATAAAAAGTCTAGGTTAGACTTAAAATAAGAAATTCAAGTGTGAAATCATAATAAATTAGATAAAAAAAGTTTTAAATCAGGTAGAAAATTTTAGGGAGGGTTATATATATGCAAATTTTAAATATACTTATTATGGCAATATTAGTATATGTGCTGGCTTGGATGCAGAGATCATATAAGTCATTTACAAATAGAGTGTTTACTGGATTGGGATTAGGAATATTATTTGGTGTATCTATGCAGGTTTTTTATGGACAGGGATCGGAGATAATTGCAAATACATTACAATGGACCAACATAATAGGTAGTGGATATGTTTCGCTGTTAAAGATGATTGTTATTCCTTTAATAATGGTATCTATAGCTTCATCTGTTATTAATGCAGAGGAATCTGAAAATAGTTCTATAGCAAAGATGAGTACGACTATCATTGGATTATTGTTGGTAACTTGTGGTATAGCTGCTCTTATATCTATATTTACATCTTTAGCATTTAATCTAAGTGCAGAGGGGCTAATATCAGGAGCTAAAGAAGCTGCTAGAATGAGTTACTTAGAAGGGAAAGCAGGAGATGTTAGTAATGCTTCTTCATTGATTAAACAAATAGTTGGAATTATTCCGGATAACCCATTTAAAGCTATGACTGGTGCAGGAAATAACTCAACAATCGGTGTTGTTATCTTCTCAGCTTTAGTAGGGATAGCTACAAGAAAGATCAAAAAGAAAGATAAGAAGACTTTTGAATTAATTCAAAATGGTGTAAATGCAGCTCAAGCTGTAGTATTAAAGTTAGTACAGATGGTATTGGGACTTACTCCATATGGTGTTTTAGCTCTAATGACTAAGGTATGTGCGAGTTCTAACTTTGTAGAAATTTCAAGATTAGGTAACTTCGTTGTAGCGACTTATGTTGCTTTAGCACTTATGTTTGGAGTTCACTTAGTAATGATTATGTTGTGTGGTGTATCGCCAATAATTTTCTTGAAGAAGGCGTGGACAGTATTGACATTTGCCTTTACATCTAGAACATCTGCTGGAAGTATCCCAATGAATATTGACTGCCAGACAAAAAAATTAGGAGTACCTAATTCCATTGCAAGTATGTCAGCTGGAATTGGAGCTACTGTTGGACAAAATGGTTGTGGTGGAGTATATCCAGCTATGTTAGCTGTAATGATTGCTACTGCTACTGGTATAAATGTACTGGATCCGGCATTCTTTGTAAAATTGATTATAGTTGTAATGATAGCTTCACTTGGAGGAGCTGGAATCGGTGGAGGAGCTACAATAGCAGCCTTAATTGTACTGCCTATAATGGGATTACCTATTGAATTGGTTGGATTATTGATCGCTATTGAGCCTATCTTAGATCAAGGTAGAACTGCTTTAAATGTATCAGGAGCTATGGCTACTGGTGTTGTAACAGCAAAATTATTAGGATCTTTAGATAAAGAGATATACAATGACGGTGAAGGTAAGGCCGTATTGAACAGAGGATAAACTAAAAAAATGGAAGCAGAAATTCTGCTTCCATTTTTATTATCCAGGAAATTATACTAAAATATCTACCAGTAAGTGGTATCACTAAGATTTTAGAGGTCATTATATAATCTAAGAATCTTGAGGTAAAAATTATAAAACCCTAGGTTGTGCCTATCTGGATGCAACGTCACGTTGCTCTTTTATATATCACTTAAAACTTTTACTACCTTTCCTACAACTTTGAGATCTTCTCCAGGGCCTATAAAAATAGGCGGATAGTTGGGATTATCACTGATAAGAGCTACATATGATTCTGTAACTTTTAGTCTTTTTACAAAGGCTTCATCATTTATGAAAAAAGCTCCGATATCTCCATTTCTTACCTCAACTTCTTTTTTAGCGATAATTATAGAACCGTCTTTAATAGTAGGCTCCATAGAATCTCCCCATACATTGACAGCAAAAATATTACCGTGATTTCTTATCCCAGGGAGGGTAATATATTCTGTAACTTCCTGATCTCCTAAAACCCCGATGCCTGCACTGATCCTTTCAAAGACCGGAATCTGGTCATCTATAGAGATGGAGTTATTTTCAGAGATAGATGAGTTTCCCCTGAGGTAGCTGATCTCCTTATCTTTTCTATCCAATTCATCCTTGATGAGCTGAGGAGTCCTTTCAAAAGCAGCTAAAAATTTTAGATATTCAATCTCCTCCTCATTTAACATAAGACCTATGGAAATTTTTTCTAAAACGTCCTCACTGGGCGGATTTTTTAATTCACCTCTTTCTATATTATTAAAATAAGATTGAGTTATCCCAATGGATTTAGCAAATTTATTTTGACTTAGATTTAATTCTATTCTTTTATTTTTTATAAATTTATTAAAAGTCATGATAGATATCAACTCCCTATATATTGTTATAGTTAATTATAACCTCAATTTGTAAATATTACAAATGATGATTTAAATTATTATTCTGAATTATTTTTGTATAGGTAATATTTAAAATTAAATGTATATTAAATTAAAAGGGAGTTGGTGAATTTGGAGATTTTATTTTGGCATGGTTATCTTTTGCATGGTAGCGGCAGTAATATTTTTGCCTTGAATATAGTAAAAGAATTTTTAAAAGAGAATAATGTATATCTATTTTCCCAGGAAAGAGATTGGGATGGTATAGAAGAGGTTGGTTCCCATTGGATTATGGATGACTATCAAAATATCTCTTTAAAGACAAAATTTAAAGAGGATGGATTTGTAGGGGTAACCCCCTATATAGGTG
This sequence comes from Fusobacteria bacterium ZRK30, assembly GCA_024628785.1. Classification (NCBI taxonomy): domain Bacteria; kingdom Fusobacteriati; phylum Fusobacteriota; species Fusobacteria bacterium ZRK30. The sequence continues at coordinate 91,994 of CP102405.1, read as the reverse complement.
ATCTCCTTCCTGTATTTGTCTATGATAATTATGATGGGTTTAAAGTTAAAACATTTGATAAATTAACAGATATTGAGTTAAAAAGATATATAGACCTAAATGTAGAGGCTGTCATAAAATTTTTAGAGACAACCAAGATAGATATAATCTACTGTAATCACTTTGCCATATCCCCTTATATAATGAAAAAAGTGCAGGAAAAGACTGGGGTTCCATATATAGTAATTGGTCATGGAAGTTCATTAAACTATATTATAAGCAGAGACAAAAGGTATATGAAGCTATCCTATGAAGGATTCTTGGACTCTAAGAATGTGGTGGTTCAAAGCGAATATATCAGAGGGAGATCTTGTGAGATCTATGAGGAAATAGATTTTTTTAGGGACTCCAGATTTCAAATAATTCCTTCAGGTGTTAATTTTGAACAATTTAATAAGTTATTAAAAGATGAAGAGTTTAAAAATATTATAGAGGGGAAAACTGTTTTTTCCAATGGACCATTAAAAAAAATATATGATGAAAATTATGAGAAGATAAAAAAATTAGAAGATATAAAAAAGATAAAAAAAATTATAGATGAGGCAGAGGATAGGATAGAGTACAGGGATATAGACAGAGATCTGGACTCGAAATTATCTGAGGAATTAAAAGGAGAAGACAATATACTATACATAGGGAAATTAATAATCTCCAAAGGGGTGCATATTCTCTTGATGAGTCTCCCCTATATTTTTCAAAATAATCCCACTGCAAATATTACTATTGTAGGCTATGGAAAGTTTAGGCCGGCTTTAGAGATTTTATTGAGAGGATTAATAGAGGGAAACAAAGAGTTATTGGAAATTATTATAGAAAAAGGAAGTTATTTAGAAGAGAAAAAACATGGCGACTTGAAATATCTATCAATATTCTGGAATTCATTAAAAAGTGATGGGAAATTATATGAATATTTAGAATTAGCTAAAAAAATAGATATAGACAGGGTTGTATTTTTAGGTAAATTAGATCACGATACCCTGCCCCATGTTATAAAAAAACATAGTATAATAGTAGTGCCATCTATTTTTCCAGAATCTTTTGGAATGGTAAGTATCGAGGGGATGTCTCAGGGGTTAGTCCCTATAGTTTTTAACCATTCAGGATTAAAAGAAGTTATTCCTTTCGAGGATAGTTTAGTAGATCTAGATGATGAAGTTGTAAAGAATCTGGAGAAGGCAATACATTTAAATTTAGAGAAGTTAGAGAAAATACCAAATATAAATAAAAAATTTATAATGGAAAGTAAAAAATATTCTTTTGAATCAGTAGCTGAAAGATTACTCGATCTAAGATAAAAAAAGGAGGTGGGTTGCTATGAATATACAAAAAAGTGTAATTAAAATTTCAGTAATTAGCTGTTTAATACCCATCTTTTTTTTGGGGATATACAGTTTTTTTTTAACACAAAATGAAACTAAAAGAAGGGAGCAGGAAAAAATTGAACTTATCTTTGCTTCAGAAAAAAAACAGTTAAAATTAATCAACGATAAGATGGAGGCAGTGTTAGATCTCTTGGAGTTTTTCGTGATCCACAGTAAAGTGGAGACCTCCCATAAGGATGAATTTCAAGTTCTCATAGAGGGGATGATGGACCTTATAGTAGCTGATAATAAAGAGGTTGAAAATATATTTTATGGAGATGAATATGGGAGAATTTCCTTAAAGGGATCAGGGTTTATACCGGAAGGATATGACCCTAGGAGTCGGCCGTGGTATAGAGGGGCAATAAAGGAAGAGGGAGACTATCATACTACAGATATTTATAGATTTCCAAATAAAGAGAGTGGAATTACAATAGCAAAGACCGTATATTTTCAAGGAAAAGTTTTAGGCGTTGTAGGAGTGGACCTCAATTTTTCGGATTATCAATTGAAGATGTCCGATCTGTCCATCGGAAAAACAGGAAAGATGTTCATCATGGATAAGAAGGGCTTACTTGTTGTAGATACCGGAGAAAAAGGTGTGAATGATAAAAATATAACTTTAATAAAAAGATATATGGATTTAAATTTCAATGGTGAAAAATCTTATTTAGATGAAATTATAAGGCTTAAAAAACCTATAATATTTGATGTAGAGACACCTGAAGGTGAAAAATATTTTAGGCTAGAGCCTATTTTAGAATTAGGATTAATCATGGTAGGAGGAACATATAAAGATGAGTTAAAAGAGCTCCCTTTAAGTATAATAAAGGTTGGAATGATCGTTACTTTGATAGGAACCATAATATCTCTATTGATAATAAATTCATTTTCTAAAAAATTAAAGGTTCATCTAAAAAATTTAAGTGTTTTAATAGAGGGGATTTCCAATGGAAATTACAGTAAAAATATAGAAGAGATATTGATGTATATATCCGATGATTCTGAATTGAATGTAATAACAAAAGAAGTAAGAAATATACAAAAGAATGTCAAAAATAGAGAGACTAAGTTAAAGGAGATTGCCAGAATAGACTCCCTTACAGGAGTATACAACAGGCAGAGTCTCACTACTTTTTTAGAGGATGAAATAATTAAAAATAAGATGTTTCAGTCAGAGTTTTCCATAATTATGCTTGATTTAGATAACTTTAAAAATATAAATGATCTTTACGGCCATGTTTTTGGAGATTCTGTATTAAAGGAAGTCTGTAAAGTTTTTCTAGAAGAAACCAGCAGGATGGATAAAGTGTGCAGGTATGGGGGGGAAGAATTTTTAATTATACTGCCTAATACAAACAGAATAGATGCTTTTAAAGCAGGAGAAAGACTAAGGAAGGAGATAGAAAACCGAGAATTTTTTAATAACAAGGAGAAAATAAAAGTGACTATGAGTGGAGGAGTAATGGAGTATGAGGAAGGTCTGAGTATAGAAGGGTTAATAGAGATAGTTGATAAGTCACTATATAAGGCTAAAAGATCAGGGAAAAATAAAATTTTATATTAAAAAATATAATTTAGAGATCTGGTGGCAGCATTGAAAATAAAGGAATTTCATGCTATAATTTTCTGAATAAAAATAAAATAAAAGTGTAATTTAAAGGATAAATATAAGATCGTTGTGGTTGAATAAAATAGAGAGTATAGGTGGTAAATATGGATATTTTAGAGATAAGAAGGGAAATGATAGGAGTTAAGGATAAATTAACTGGAATTAGGGGGCATCTTTGACTTAGAGAAAAAAAATGATGAGATAAAAAAACTAGAAGGTGAAACCCTAAAAGATGGATTTTGGAACGACAAGAAGCAAAGTTCTAAGATAATTAAAAACTTAAATTCTTTAAAAGCGATTGTAGGAGAATATAATGATATCTCTGATGGGATAGATGAATTGGACCTACTCATTGAATTTGTAGAAGCCGGAGAAGAAGAGTTTGCTGAGGAACTTCAGACTAAATTTTCTAAGCTCATAAAGAAGATAGGAGATTTTGATACCAGTCTGCTTTTAGATGGCGAATATGATGAAAATGGAGCTATCTTTACTATCCATGCAGGTGCAGGAGGAACAGAATCCTGTGACTGGGCAGAGATGCTCTATAGGATGTACAGCAGGTGGTTTAATTCTAAGGGGTATAAGGTGGAGGAACTTGATTATCAGGCAGGTGACCAGGTAGGGATAAAGTCCATTACCCTTTTAGTGAGTGGCTCGAGAGCTTATGGATACTTAAAAGGTGAAAAAGGGGTTCATAGATTAGTAAGGATATCTCCCTTTGACGCTGCTAAAAAAAGACATACATCTTTTGCCTCTATAGATGTGTCTCCGGAAATTGATGATACTATTAATATCGAGATTGTTTCTAGTGATCTAAAGGTTGATACATTTAGAGCAGGAGGAGCAGGAGGACAACATGTAAATACTACCGATTCAGCTGTAAGGATGACCCATCTTCCAACAGGAGTAGTAGTTGGATGTCAAAATGGTAGATCACAGCTTCAAAATAGGGAAACAGCCTTAAAGATGCTAAAATCAAAACTTTTAGAGATAGAGATGAAAAAAAGGGAAGATGAACTAAAAAAACTCCATGGAGAACAGTCTGAGAACAGCTGGGGAAACCAGATAAGGTCCTATGTATTCCAGCCATATACCATGGTAAAGGATCACAGAACCAATACGGAAAGTGGAAATGTAAAGGCAGTTATGGATGGAGAGATAGATAACTTTATAACTGGATATCTGAGATGGATAAAAAAATAAATTTAGGAGGAATATAGATATGTGTAAAGAAATTAGAACGAGAATAGCACCTTCTCCAACAGGAGATCCCCATGTGGGAACAGCTTATATAGCTTTATTTAATTTAGCTATGGCTAAGAAAAACGGAGGTTCATTTCTACTTAGAATAGAGGATACAGACCAGACTAGAACAACTGCTGATTCAGAAAAGCAAATATTTGATACTTTGAGATGGTTAGATCTAGGTTGGGATGAAGGTCCAGACGTAGGTGGAGACTTTGGTCCTTATAGACAATCTGAGAGATTTGACTTATATGGAAAATATGCTGCTGAATTAGTGGAAAAAGGAGAAGCTTACTACTGTTTCTGTACGAGAGACAGATTAGATAAATTAAGAGAGAGACAAAAAGCCATGAAAAAGGCTCCTGGATATGATGGTCACTGCAGATCATTATCTGAGGAAGAGATCGCAGCTAAATTAGAAGCTGGAGAGGAATATGTAATCAGACTTAAGATGCCATATGACGGTGAAACTGTGATAAAGGATGTTTTAAGAGGGGAAGTTAGATTTGAAAACAATAAGATCGATGACCAGATTTTATTAAAAGGTGACGGATTCCCAACTTACCATTTAGCTAACGTAGTAGATGATCATTTAATGGGAATAACTCACGTTATAAGAGCGGAAGAATGGATTGCTTCTACTCCTAAACATATCCAAATGTATAAGGCTTTTGGATGGGATATGCCTGAATTTGTTCATATGCCATTACTTAGAAATGCAGACAGAACAAAGATCTCTAAGAGAAAAAATCCTGTATCATTAAATTACTATCTTGAAGAGGGTTATTTAAAAGAGGGAATGATAAACTTCTTAGGTCTTATGGGGTACTCTGTAGGAGAAAATAAGGAGATCTTTACTTTAGATGAATTTATAGAAACTTTTGATATTACAAGAGTATCATTAGGAGGACCGATCTTTGATTTAGAAAAATTAGGATGGGTAAATAACCAGCATATGAGAATGAAAGACTTAACAGAATTAACTGAGATGTCTAAGAGATTCTTCGTTGAAAGAGGATTCGTATCTGAAAATGCAGATGAAAAAGAGATGAAAACTTTAGAGAGAGTAATCGATATCTTGAGAGAACCTGCAACTACTATGAAGGGATTAGCAGCATTAGCTGACATCTACTATGTAGACGAATTCAAGTTGCCTGAAACAACTGAAGAGATGAGTAATAAGCAGAAAAAACCTATTCAAAGACTTCATAATGCTATAAAGGGTGAAGACGAGGTAAAGGCAATAAAGTATTTCGTAGAAAAATTAGAAGGTGCAAATGAAGAGTTAACTGTAGAAGATGTAAAAGCTATGTTAAATGACACTTTAGAAGCTATGGGAACAGGACCTGGTAAAGTATTTATGCCGCTTAGAGCAGTAATTACTGGTCAAGGAAAGGGTGCTGAATTATACAACGTTATCTCTATCATAGGGAAGGCAAGAACTTTAGCTAGAATTAAAAATATGAACGAACAATATAAGATATATTAAATATAAAGAGGGAATTAATCGTATGATTAGTTCCTTTTTTTTATTTTTTAAAAATAAAAGGTAATAAAAAAATAAGGTCAACCAAATGGCCAACCCTATTTAAATATTTTACTTAGTTAATTTCTTTAATTCAGTAGCTACAAATTCTACATGTGGTCCAATAATAATTTGAACAGATGTCTTCCCTGGTTTCAGTATTCCGGAAGCGATCTTCTTAATCTTAGCATCTTGAACTAATTCTTGATCTTTAACCTCTAATCTAAGTCTGGTAGCACAACTGTCTACTTCTAGAAGATTTTCCATTCCACCTAGATATTCTAAGATTAACTTAGCTGTTGCAGTATGAGTTGTAGGAGTTTCAATTTCTTCAAAATCCTCATCTTCATCTTCTCTACCAGGAGTTTTTAAATTCCATTTTACGATAGCAAATGTAAATACAAAATAGTAGATAGTCATAAATACTAAACCTTGAAGTATTAACATATAAGGCATATTAGCTAATGGTAATCTTGAAGACAGGATAAAGTCAACTAATCCTGCTGAAAATCCAAATCCGGCAACCCAGTGCATACTGGCTGCGATAAATAGAGAAACACCAGTAAGAAGTGCATGTATCAAATATAAACCAGGAGCCAAGAACATAAATGCAAATTCAATAGGTTCAGTAACACCGGTAAAGAATGTTGCAAATCCAGCAGCCATCATTATAGAAGCAACTTTACTTTTATTTTCAGGTTTTGCAGTTTTAATAAATGCAGCAGCGGCTCCTACTAATCCAAACATCATGATCGGGAAGAATCCACCCATATACATACCTGTAATCCCCTTAGTTCCTGTTCCAGCCCAGAAGTTTCCAAGGTCGTTGATCCCTGCTACGTCAAACCAGAATACAGAGTTTAAGGCATGGTGTAATCCCACTGGGATTAATAATCTGTTGAAAAACCCATAAATTCCGGCACCGACAGGTCCCATTGAAGAAACAGCAGTTCCAAAAGAAACCAGTCCGCCATATACTATCGGCCAGATAAACATCAATACAAATGCAACTGGGATCATAATAGCAGCTGTCAATATTGGAACTAGTCTTTTACCAGAGAAGAAAGATAATGCCTTATGCAGTTCGACTTTATTAAACTTATTATATAGTGCAGATGAGATAACCCCGACTAAGATACCAATAAATTGGTTACCGTTGTTGATCTTACTAAAAGCATCAGGAACATCGGCAATGTCTATTTTTTGTAGTGCAGCTACTGCTCCAGGACTGAGTAGTGTAGTTAAAACTAAAAACCCAACCAAACCAGTTAAGGCAGCAGATCCATGCTGATCCTTAGACATTCCGAAAGCGACACCTACAGCAAATAAAATCCCCATACTACCTATAAGTGAATTACCAGCTGTGATTAAAAGAGCTGCTACTTGACTGTTTGCTCCCCACCCAGCAGGGTCGATCCAATATCCGATACCCATTAATATCGCTGCTGCTGGAAGTACAGCTACAGGAACCATTAATGCTTTACCAATCTTTTGTAAATACTTAAACATATTATTCCTCCTTGAAATTAAATAATTATAAAATTTTTATAGTGTTAAAAAATTTGTTGCTTAGATTAAGATACTCGGTAAGCCCTCAATTTCCTACTAAAGATTTTCTTAAATTTATACCTTTTTAAAAGGAAATAAATTGATGCGATATAATACAGTATATATTATTAAGTAACACTCTTTAATAACATAATACAGTATGATTATATCAAAAATCAAGCTTTTTGTAAAAAAAATTCATTTTTTTAAAAAAAATGTGTTTTTTATTCAAAAAAAATTGACAACGGTAAAAAATAAAACTATAATTTGATAAATAAAATATAAATTCGGAGGAGAAATTATGAGAGTTGTAATTACTGAAAAAAATATTGGTGACTGGGCAGCATGTTATGTAGCAAATAAAATATTGGAGGCAAAACCTAGTGCCGAAAAACCATTTGTATTGGGATTGCCTACAGGATCAACACCTTTAGGGATGTATAAAAGGCTTATCCAATTTAATAAAGATGGGATAATCAGTTTTGAAAATATAGTGACATTCAATATGGATGAATATGTAGGGTTAGACAAGGAACACCCCCAGAGTTATCACTACTTTATGTATGAAAACTTTTTTAATCATATAGATATAAAGGAAGAAAATATTAATATTTTAGATGGAATGGCTTTAGATTATAAGGCTGAGTGTGCAAGATTTGAAGAGAAGATGAAAGCTGTAGGGGGAGTAGATCTATTTTTAGGTGGAATTGGTCCGGATGGTCATATTGCATTTAATGAACCGGGATCATCACTTACTTCTAGAACAAGGGATAAGGAATTGACAGCAGATACCATCATAGCTAACTCAAGGTTCTTTGACGGAGATATAAATAAGGTGCCAAAACTCTCATTGACTGTAGGAGTAGGAACAATACTGGATGCTAAAGAAGTTTTGATCATGGTAAATGGTCATCATAAAGCCAGAGCACTGCGTCAGGCTGTAGAAGAGGGAATCAATCATATGTGGACAATTTCAGCTCTTCAAATGCATGAAAAAGGCATCATAGTATCAGATGAAGAGGCTACGGTAGAATTAAAAGTAGGAACTTATAGATATTTTAAAGATATCGAAAGTGCAAATTTAGATTCGGAAAAATTAATTGCAGATTTATACAATAGAGTGAAATAAAGTTAGTTTTCAAAAGGAGATGAAATATATGTACGCATTGGTAAAGGGGAGAATATTTACCGGAGAAAAAACTGTATTTAACAGGGCAGTTATTGTAGACGGGAAAAAGATAAAAGAGGTAGTGAAATCAGAGGACTTAGACATTTTATATCCAAATATAGAAAAAAAAGATATGGGTGGAAATCTTATAGCCCCGGCATTTATAGATCTGCAGCTTAATGGCTGTGGAGGAGTTCTGGTGAATGATAATTTATCGGCTGAAACATTTAAAATAATGAATGAAACCAATATAAAATACGGGTGTACATTGTATACTCCTACCCTTATTACCTGTGAGGATAAAAAGATAGAGGATGCCCTTCAGGTCATGGAGGAGATTGAGGATCTGGAAAGTTTAGGAGTTTTGGGACTTCATATAGAGGGACCCTATATCTCTGTAAATAAAAAGGGGACTCATAGGGAAGATTTGATAAGGGTGTTATCGGATGAGATTATAAAAAAAATATCTAAATCAAAGACAACTATCCTTACTTTAGCACCTGAAAATGCCAAGGCTGAACATATTAAAACTCTGAAAAATGGAGGAGTACATGTGGCTCTTGGACACACCAATGCAACTTATGAAGAGGTTATGGGAAAAAAACCTTATGGGATCACTTTAGCTACTCATCTATATAATGCTATGAGTTCTTTTAGTCATAGGGAGCCTGGAGTTGTAGGAGCTATATTTGATTCGAAAGATATAGAAGCCGGGATAATAGTGGATGGGTTCCATTGTCATTATGGAAGCGTCAGGGTTGCTAAGGAAATAATGGGAGAAAGGTTATATCTTGTAACCGATGCTGCTTCTCCAGCAGGAACAGATATGCCTGAATTTATGTTTGAGGGAAAGAGATGTTTTCATAAAGATGGTCAGCTGAGAAATGAGGAGGGAAATTTGGCCGGTTCGGTATTGACTATGGATCAGGGAGTCAGGAATCTGGTAGAACATGTAGGTGTGTCTTTGGAAGAAGCTCTGAGGATGGCATCTCTCTATCCTGCTAAAGCAGTGAAGATAGATGACAGGTATGGAAGAATAGCAGCTGGTTATACAGCTGATTTAGTTATTTTAGATGAAAAGATAGAGTTAACTAATGTAATAGTAAAGGGAAAAAGCAAAAGATAGATTAAAAAAACTTCTAGTTGCGTATTTGTAATTAGAAGTTTTTTTGGTTTTGTAGTAAGATAAATAAAAAAGGAGTGGTAACTTATGGATGAATTAACAAAATGTCCAAATTGTGGTGGAGATATAATTAAAAATAATGGAACAGGAGAACGTTACTGTGGAGACTGTAAAAAAAGGTTTGTAAAAAGAGCACTTTGTGAAGTGTGTGGAGAAGAGTTGGAAAAATTATCTTCTTGCGGGGCGCAACAATTTTTTTGCAATAAATGCAAAGTTTTAAAGTCTAAAAAAGAGTTGGATTATTTTTTTAGAGAAGCAAGGGGTGAAGAAAAAAATTAAACTTATATATGAAAAAGAACTCCTCTCTAAAGTTCCATTGAATCTTAGAGAGGAGTTCTTTTTATTTGTAATACTCCCTTCTCAGCATACTCATCAATATCTCATCGTGATATTTCCCTTCTCTGAAAAGTTCCTCCCTTAGAATACCTTCCTGGGTAAAACCACATTTTTCATAACATTTGACGGCTCTTTCGTTGAAAGAGTAGACACAGAGAGCTATCTTATTGATATTCATCTCCTCAAATACAAATTTAACTAAGGTATTTATGGCGTCACTGCCATATCCCTTATTCCAATATTCCTTATCTCCTATAAATATCCCGATTACTGCTTTGTTGTTTTTCCAGTCGATACTATTTACTCCGCATCCGCCGATATTTTCCCCCTATAAAATTTATTTATAAAAATAGTTTAGCTTATAAGTTATAAAAAGTCTATTTTATAACTTAGGAGTATAGCGATAAAAAAAGGAAAAATTAGATAATTTTGGTAATAAATCAATTAGAAGCTTTTAGGTTATAAAAGAAGTTTCAGCATCATACCTCAACTAAATAAAAGGAGGAAACTATGAACTATTATTTTGATGTTTTTAAACGTTGGAGAGATTACGAAGGGTTTACAACGAGGAAAGGATATTGGATGTTTACCTTGATTAGTTGTATTATATTTTTGGCAATATCCGTTGTGGATAATTTCCTGTATGGTGATCAACATTTTTTAAAGAGTCTATATATATTGTTTATTTGGACTCCTGTAATAGCACTTCATTGTAGAAGGTTACATGATGTCGGTAAAAGCGGTTGGTGGCAAGCTATAGGTTTGATACCCATAGTGGGGCCTATATGGGTTTTGATACAATTGGCAAGACCCGGGTTTGTAGTAGGAGAATATGAAGATTAAGGGAGGGTAAAAATGAACTATTATTTAAAGGTATTGAGGCAGTATAAAGATTTTTATGGAAGAGCTGACAGGAGAGAATACTGGATGTTCGTATTGGTCAATTTTGCAATAAATATAGCATTGGCTACAGTGGAACAGGTGATAACTCCTGAAAGTGGAATTCTTTCAGGAATATATGCATTGTTTATATTTATCCCGGGAATTGCAGTGACCATAAGAAGATTACACGACATAGGAAAGAGCGGATGGATGCAGCTGGTTATACTGATTCCATTAATAGGCTGGATATGGTTCTTGATTTTAATGGTTAAAGAGGGAGAGGAAGGGCCAAATCAGTATGGAGAGTGTCTGAGGGAAACAAGATTTTAATGAAATATAAATTACAAAAGGATGGATACTATGAAATGGGAAAAATTACTGGATGTGGAATATTTTAGGAATAAAGATGTAGACAACCAATTGGAGGAATTAAAGAAAGATTCTTCTAAGATCATCTTCAGCTCAGCTTTTAGAAGGTTGCAGAATAAGACTCAGATATACCCTTTGGAGAGCAATGATTTTGTCAGAACAAGGCTGACTCACTCCATAGAGGTATCTACAATAGCACAAATAATAGGAAACAAAGTGGAGAAAAAGCTGGTAGAGATGGAGGAATTGCCCAAAGAGAAGAAAGGGATGATTGAAAGTATTTTAAAGGCTGCATCTCTGGTACATGACATAGGGAACCCTCCCTTTGGTCATTATGGGGAATTTATCATCCATGATTTTTACACTAAATATTTTGAAGAAAAATTTGAAAATAATGTTGATTTTTACGGATATCCATGGTCGTTAGAGGAACGGTATGATTTTGAAAAATTCGAAGGGAATGCCCAGGCTTTCAGGCTCCTAAAAAAACTTCAATATTTAAGAGATGAAAACGGACTGAACCTTTCATTTCAAACTTTGGCCACAATAATAAAATATCCCAGATCCTCTACAGAGGGATGTATAAAAAATGAAGATCCCAGTTATAAAAAATTTGGATATTTCTCCAGTGAAAAGGAATCCTTTGAAAAAATATTTGATACTTTGGAGATAAAAAACAAGGAGAATGAGATAGTACGATACCCGCTGGTTTACCTATTAGAAGCAGCAGATGATATTGCATATACAATAGCGGATATTGAGGATGGATGTAAAAAAGGTGTTTTAGGACTGGAGATTATCAAGGAAAAATTATTTAAATATTGTGATATAACCAGTGAAAAAGAAAAAGAGATATTGAAGAGTTTAGAGGTTATAGAGGTCGATTCAGATTATCCTAAACCATTTGAGATAGCTATCCAAGTGGCGAGGAAGAAGTTACAAAATTTTATGATGGATTCGGTTGTGGATACTTTTATAGAGTATTACAGTGAGATTATGGAAGGAAATTACAGAGGTGAACTTTTAAAAAATTCAAAGGCATGCTGGGTAGAGTATGCTTTTCGTGAGCTCTTAGAGATATTGATCAGCGAAAAGGAAGTAATAAAGTTAGAGGTTGCAGGAGATGCAATAATCAGGGTTTTATTGAAGGAGTTTACAGATGCTGTGGCTTCACCTAACAGGGAAATAATAGGAACCAAGGAACAAAAACTATTTCGACTAATCTCCAGTAATTATAGATTTTTAATGAAGAAATATCCAGATACTGAGAATAAATTATACAATGAACTGCACCTGGTAACGGACTTTGTCTGCGGGATGACAGACAGTTACGCTTTGGATCTGTATCAGGCTATTACAGCAATAAAATATTAGAATAAGGGGGAGATCTCATGGATATAAATATGATATTTTTCTTAAATGCAATATTTGTATCTGTAGTCAATTTTTTAGGAGGGAGGGAAGCATTGCTTTGTTCCCTTTTATTTATCCTGGGAGTTTATTTTAAGAGAAAAGATAAGATCTTAGCATTGGTTTTGATGGGGATGACGATATATTTGTATGGAAATTACACTTTAAGAACCATGGAAAAGTTGAGTGCAGATAAAATCTATGAATTTCAGATAGAAGTGATCTCAGATAGAGCTAAGATAATAAAAGCGGATGAAAAATATTTGAAGGTCAGCTATTACCCTGTTTTAGATAAGTTTTTAGAGGAGGGATCCTATAAAACTCTAGGAAGAATAAATAAAATAGAAAATAACAGGGTCGAAATGTCTATATTAAAAGAGGAAAAGATAGAGACCAGGATCAGAGATTTTTTAAACAACAGAGTAGATAAACTGGGGTCTGATTTTTCTTATGAATTTCAAAATTTTACCAAGGCAGTTCTATTAGGAAGGAAAGAGGGAATATCTGAAGAGATAAGAAAAAAATTTAACTATACAGGAACTTCACATATTCTTGTAATATCAGGGCTTCATATAGGAATAATAATAGTTTCCATACTATTTTTGTTAAAAAGGCTGCCCTACCAGATAAGGTATGGGCTGGCAGGAGTAATCCTTACAGCTTATTGTTATGGAGTGGGATTTACTCCCTCAGTTCAGCGGGCCTATATTATGGGGATATTATATTTGGCTGCTAAAATTTTTTATGAGGAGAGGGAGATGATAAAAGCATTGATGGTGGCTTTTATAGTTTCTAATTTTATCAACCCCTATGCTGTCAGAAGTATCTCCTACCAAATGTCCTATCTGGCCCTTTCAGGAATATTGTTTTTAGATCCCAAAGTCAAGGGGTATTTAGGAGAGATCTTACCTAAAAAATTAATGAAATATAAGGTTGTTAATTTTCTTATATTGAGTTTTTCCATCCAAATTATTTTGATACCTATATTTTTATATTATTTTAGAGTTTTGCCCTTATTTTCCTTTATCCCGAATTTAATAGTTATCCCACTGGGGTCGGTCACGGTACTGATATTATTTATATCTCTCTTACTATCCTTTATAGGATTGGAAAAACTATTGATCCCAATTGGATATATGTCCTATAAATTTTTGATCTTTATAATAGATATATTTTCTAAAATTCCGTTTTTAACTTTGATGTTTTATGCTAAAATCTCCTTATTATTATATATCTTCTTATATGTTATAATACTGTTATTCATCCTCTTTAAAAGGGAAAAAATAAGAAGATACTGGTATATATCTTTAGGGGTAATCCCCTTAATATTTCTAGTACCACCTCAGAGGATAGAAAAATTAGATTTGAAGTGGATGAACTATAGGAGTACTCCCAATAAAGTATTATTTTTGAATAAGAGACCAGAAAGGAGAGATCTCCTTTTGCTGAAAGACAACAGGATAAATAAATTGGATTATATAGTGACCTCCTATGAGATGAAAAATGAGGAGTTAAAGAAGGCTTATCCTGGTGCAGAAAACACGATATTAAATAAGGGTGAGGGAATAAGGTTAGAAGATGAATACTTTATAAATGAAAAGGGAAAGATAAAGATAAAAGAGAGCGAAAGATAAAATCTATAGAATGAAAAAAGAATATCATAAACTAGATTGTGCCTCTCTGGATACAACGTCATATTACTTTTTTAAGTGATGTAAAGTGAGAATAAAAAGGAGTTAAAATATGAAAGAGTTTTTTGAAAATTTTAAATATGTAAACAAAGATATGCCCAGATCTACCAAGATTATCTACGGAGGTCTGGCAGGGTTATTATTGGTGTTTATGACAGGGCGTTTGATAAAAACACCAATGATACTTATTATGATTGGAATCCTTATGATATCTATAATATTGCATGAATTAGCTCATGGAGTGACAGCTTATCTAAATGGAGATCCTACAGCAAAAGTGATGGGGCGTTTAACATTAAATCCTATAAAGCATATAGACCCCTTGGGAATGTTACTACCTATCGGATTGATCTTGATGGGATCTTCCTTTGTTATAGGTTGGGCTAAACCAGTTCCTGTAAACTACAGAAACTTAAAAAAGGGAGAATTTAGTGTTTTCATGGTATCTATAGCTGGAGTAGTGGTAAATTTTACACTGGCTTTTTTAGGTGCCAGTATAATTAAATTTTTTCCGGAAATATATATGACGAATGATATAGTTCATATGGCGACAGTTTATTTAATCAGGATAAACTTAGTTTTAGGAATATTTAATCTTTTACCTATTCCGCCTTTAGATGGTTCAAAGATCCTATGGAGCCTTGGAGGAGAGTGGATAAAAGATATGGTCGAGAATTTAGACAGATATGGATTTTTTATAATAATTGTATTAAGTTATCTGGGGATATTATGGAAAATAATCGACCCAATATTTGGATTTTTAGTGAATATCTTAAATATGTATATACAGTAAAAGTTAGTTAAGAACTGGCTCTTCACAAGAACTAAAGGTTTGAGAAATCATAGTGAATATAATGACTGAAAAAGGTAGAAAATCAAATGAAATATATAGAATATATAACTAAATTAAGTGAAAGAAATCTCAAATATACTGTTAAAATAAAAATAAAAAAATAATCTAAAAACATCCTAATAATATGTTGAAAAAATAGGACAAATATGATAATTTATACGGATAAGATGAAAAAAAGAAGAGATTAATAGAGAAAATATGGAATAAACGGGGCAATTCCTCTTTTTTATAATTTAACAATCTACATCTTAAATTATTATATTTTATTAGGAGGAAAAATGTTTCAAGTTATTTATATTTTAGGTGTTATGGCATCATCAATTTCAGGGGCATTAAAGGGTGGAAAACACAATTTAGATGTATTCGGAGTAGCGGTAATAGGTCTGACTACAGGGCTAGGTGGAGGAGTACTAAGAGATGTGATCATGAATCAACTTCCCTTTGCAGTAAAAAATGAGTGGGTTGTATATGTTTCATTGGGAGTATCCATCTTAGCATTTTATTTTTCAGACAAGGTAAAATATTACTATAAAGTAGTAAAAACATTGGATGCAGCAGGTCTTGCAGTCTTTGTAATAATAGGGGCAGATAAAGGGATAGATAATGGATTAGGTATATTAGGAATAGCTATTATGGCCACTCTTACAGGAGCTGTAGGTGGATTATTAAGGGATATTTTCGTAAGGGAAGTTCCTTATATATTTAAAGAAGATGTGTATGCATCTCTTTGTATGGTATCAGGAGCAATCTATGGTACTCTAGTTCTTTACACAGATATAGACAGAATGTTATTAAAAAATATAGCTGTTATATGTATATTTGCTGTAAGGGTAGTTACGATCAAGTATAATATTCATTTATCAAAAAAAATACTATAAGGTGAGATTAAATGAAAACAATAGAAAGAGAATGTGTAATAGAGTTTGAGATAAAAAAATCTAGATTTATAGGGTACATCAAGCCTATTTTTACAAAGAATGAGGCAGAGGATTTTATAAAAAAGATAAAATTAAAACATCCAGATGCAAGGCATAACTGCAGTGCATATAAGGTGTTAGAAAATGGTCAGGAATACTACAAGGTAGATGACGATGGGGAACCTAGCGGAACAGCAGGGAAACCTATGGGAGAGATCTTAAATATACTGGGCCTGGATAATTTAGTCGTAGTAGCTACCAGGTATTTCGGCGGGATAAAATTAGGAGCCGGGGGACTTATTCGAAATTATGCTAAAACTGCAAAATTAGCTGTGGAAGAAGCTGGAATAGTGGAATGGAATCCCAAAATAAATATAGTGATAGAATTTTCTTATGACAGGTCTAGTCAGATAGATAAGCTGTTAGAGGGGGAAGAGGAGTTTTCCAAGGAATACGGGGAACAAATTCTCTACAGGGGAAGAATCTCAGAAGAAGTTCTTTTAAAGTTAAAGGAAATAAGGGGAATTATATTGATAGAAAACTAAGGTTGAATTATTCAGCCTTTTTTTATTGATAAATTGAGTACAGAGTAAGGAATCAAAGAAAATTGAACTCTTCCTTCTTATAGTTTCTCAATTCACGATTACTTAATTTAGTTCTATTTAGAAAAAATTAAGATGTGGAATAAAATGAGATACAAAAAGTTCAAGAAAATTACTATACTTCCTCGTTATGAGGTTTCATGAGTATCAAAATTTATTCTAACTTTAGAATTAATTTTGAATATGAACTCTAAATGGGGAAGACGAAGCAATAACCTCTGTCACAATCGTCATTGTAGAAACAGTATTGCTGAAGTGTAATGACTATAAACTTCGATTAAAACCAAGAAAAAGAAAAAACTTGGATATAGGGATACACTAAAAAATCTCTATGAATCTCTTATTTTACCTCGGTGAGTCTCTGTGTTGAGAGGTTCTAAAAATTTGTGATAATTAAGGTAAATTTAAAAACTTCTATGAGTTAAAAATTGGTGGTAAAAACAAGGGATGGGTAGATTTGAATCGAAAATCTTACTTGAAAAAAATATGGAAAAAAAGTATCATCTATTAGAAGTAGAAATTAAAATTGGAGGGGAACTATGAAAGATTATATGAAACAATATGAAATATGGTTAAATTCACCACATATAGATAAAGAGGATAGGGAAGAATTAGCTTCTATAAAGGGAGATGAAAAAGAGATAGAGGAAAGGTTTTATACTGAATTAGCATTCGGTACAGGAGGATTAAGAGGAGTTAGAGGAAACGGAATCAACAGAATGAATAAATATATGATAAGAAAAGCGACTCAGGGGTTTGCAAATTATCTATTAGAAGTAGATGCAGAGGCTGTAAGAAAAAAAGGTGTTGTGATAGCTTATGACTGCAGGATCGGGTCGGTAGAGTATTCGTTGAATACAGCTTTGGTTTTGGCTGCCAATGGAATTCCTGCATATTTATTTGAATCCCTTAGATCTACTCCGGAACTATCATTTGCAGTAAGAGAGTTAGGAACCCAGGCAGGTGTAGTAGTAACTGCATCACATAATCCGGTAGAGTACAACGGATATAAAGTTTATTGGAATGACGGGGCTCAATGTGTAGAACCTCATGCCAGCGGAATAGTAAATGGTGTTAAAAATGTTAAAGATCTGGGAGATATTAAACTTATCTCTGAAGAGGAAGCTAAATCCAAGGGATTGTTGACTATAGTAGGAAAAGATTTAGACGATAAATATATGGAAGTTGTAAAGACTGAGCAGATTATAACTGATATCCCGAACAAAGCAGATTATAAGATTGTATATACTCCGCTACACGGAACAGGAAGAGTTCCTGTACAAAGAATATTGGATGAATGCGGGTTTAAATCTGTATACACAGTGTCGAGTCAAGAGATGCCTGACGGGACATTCCCTACAGTGGGATATGCAAATCCTGAAGACCCAGCAGTATTTAAATTGGGAATTGAATTAGCTGACGAAAAAGGTTCATCTATTGTAATGGCAAATGACCCCGATGCAGACAGATTGGGGATAGCAGTAAAAGATAAAAAAGGTAACTGGTCATATCCAAATGGAAACCAGGTAGGATTATTACTGATGGAATATATCTTGAAATTTAAAAAAGATATCCCTTCTAATGGTGCAGTAATTTCTACTGTAGTATCGACTCCTATGCTGGATGAAGTAGCAAAAGCTCATGGAGTAAAGATGTACAGAACGTTAACTGGGTTTAAATTTATAGGAGAAAAAATTAAACAATTTGAAGACGGAGTCTTAGATGGAAGTTATGTATTCGGATTTGAAGAATCTTACGGATATCTCATAGGGACCCATGCCAGAGATAAAGACGCTATTGTAACTACTATGATCTTATCTGAGATGGCAGCCTATTATGAATCTATTGGGACAGATATCCCAGCAGAATTAGATAAGATGTATGATAAATATGGATGGTATAGAGAAGGAATCACTGCAATAACTATGGGTGGAAAAGATGGAGCAGAACAAATCACAAATATCATGAAAACTCTAAGAGAAAATACTCCTAAACAACTGTTAGGCCAAGATGTTGTAGTGGTAAGAGATTTTCAATTACAGATAGAATGTGATAAGACAGCTTGTACAGAGATCAAATTAGATCTTCCAAAATCTAATGTACTCCAATTTGTTTTAGCTGATGGAACATATATAACAGCCAGACCATCTGGAACTGAGCCAAAAATAAAATATTATTTTGCTGTAAAATCAGACAGTAAGTCAGAGGCGGAAAAGAAATTAGAAGAGACTATGGTGGAATTCGGGGAGTTTACAAAGGGGTTATAGACCCTCTTAATTTCTTAATGTTGATTTTATAATTTTTTAAAATTAAGTAAAAAATGATAACTAAAAATATATAGTTGAAAAGAAAGGGGAGTTTGCGGATTCTCCTTTCTTTTTAGTTGTTTTAATGGATCATATGGTAGAATGTAATATAAAAAATATTTAGGAGTTGAAAGACAATGGAAAATGAAAATCATGTATTAAAAATAAAGGAGAAGGTAGCTGATCATATAGATGGAAGATTTATTTCAAATGTAATTGCAGATGGAGATATTTACACTTTAAAATACTGCAAACTGGATAAAGCAAAATTTGGATATAAATTTATGTTGATGCTTTTTAAAACCAGTTATGATGGGGAAAATTTTGTAAATGAAGGTTGTGTAGATAATATCTTAATAGAGTTTGACAAGGTATATAAGACAGACCTTAGAAATAAAAAAGTCAGAGAGATCTATCTATCACTATTTGAAAAAATAAACAAGATGAAAAAAGAGTTTGCAGCAGAAAAGAAAATTATCTGGAAAGAGATAGTTCCTGCTATTAAAGCAGATATCGTAAATATGAAATATGATGTAAAAAATATGTAAAAAAAAAGAGCTTTCGCTCTTTTTTTAATATAGTTCTATATAATACTCACTTAATTTTTCATAGTCTGTAATGACTATCCTTCTTTTGTCTTTCTTTATCAACCCCTGCTCAATGAATTTTTTTAAAACTCTGTTGAGATGTCTGTAACTGGTTCCTAAAAGCTGGGACAGATCGTTAAAACTGATAGATTCTATGGAGATTTCATCTCCCTTTTCTACAGCATGGTTGATAAGGTAATTGGCCAAAACATGCTCAAAACTATAGGAGGAGGAAATAATATTTGAATTAACAGTAGCCTGTAATTTATTCAGGGTAGAACTGTACAGGTACTTCCAAAATATCGGATCATTGGCAATTAACTTTGAAAAAATATTCATGCCAATACCGATTACGGTAGTATCTTCAGTAGCAATAATATCATATTTTGAATATGGATTATTAATGATCTCCATCTCTCCTAACATCTCCAAGGGTTTACTGTAATCAATTAGGAGTGACTTTCCATTCTCCAAGTTTAAAACGATTTTTGTACCTCCGGCAACCAATAGATAGAAATAATTTACCTTTTCAGAGGAGGTAAACAGATGTTCATTCTTTTTAAATTGGTAGAGGGTCATATATTTTTCAAGGTTATTTGAAAAAATGGAGTTGATATTATATAATTCAATATATTTTTTTAATAAATTGGGACTATTAATGATTTTCATCGACTACACCTCTCTTTTAAATTAATTTCATGGGTAAAAAAGGACATAGGACCTATTTTTATTTATGCTATTATACTATCATATTACCATAAAAAAATAAATCAACTCATATAAATTTGTGATATGGACAAAAGTTTCTACGGCTAACCTAAATTAGCCACTATGAGTAAATTGCGAGCAGTTTACTTTTTGGTAAGCTGTTTTTAGTTTTTACATATAGAAATAAGATATTGTTGATGTTGTTTAAAAATTAGGAGGAATGAAAAGATGAAAAGAATAATATTATTTTTAATGGGTTTAAGCTTGATCTTATTGACTGCTTGTGGAAAGGGAGAGGATTCTAAGAACGCAGGAAATGAAGGGGTAAAAAAAGTTGATTATAAAGTAGGAATAGTACTTGGTTTAGGTGGATTAGGAGATAAATCTTTCAGTGATTCAGCTTATGAAGGTCTTTTAAAAGCGGAAAAAGAGTTAGGAGTAAAAGTTAAATATGTAGAGCCTACAACACTTTCAGAATTTGATCAATTCCTTACTGAATTTGCAGAAGCAAACTATGACCTTATAATTGCTGTAAGTTTTGATGCTGAAAAAGGTATTGAAAAGGTAGCTAAAGAGTATCCAGGAAGTAATTTTGTACTTATAGATTCAGTTGTAGATCTTCCAAATGTAAAATCTATAATCTTTAATCAAAAAGAGGGATCTTTCTTAGCAGGAGCTTTAGGGCAAATGGTAAGTAAAAATCATTCATTAGGATTTATAGGATCGGTAGAGGCTCCGGTAATAAAGAGTTTTTATGAAGGTTATGAGCAGGGAGCACTTTATATGGATCCAAATGTTGAAGTAAAGGATATATATGTTGGTGGAAGTAATCCATTCAATGACCCTGCTAGAGCAAAGGAATTAGCTATCTCAATGGCAGAAAACGGTGTAGATGTTATATTTACAGTAGCAGGTGGATCTGGTAGAGGAGTTATGGAAGCTATAAAAGGAAGAGAAGACCTATATGGAATTGGTGTAGATTCAAACCAGGATGGAGAAGTAGAGGGAAAAATCTTAACTTCAATCTTAAAAAGAGTGGACATATCTGTATTTAATGCAGCTTCAGAGGGATTAGCTGGAAACTTTAAAGGTGGAACAGTTGTCTTAGGATTAAAAGAAAATGGAATGGGAACTACTAACTTTGAATTTTCTAAAGAACTAATAGGAGAGGAAAATTTAGCTAAATTAGAACAAATAAAGAAAGACTTAATCTCAGGAAAGATTAAAATAAAATAAGTTTTGAACCCTTCAATTTTGGAGGGTTTTTTATTACAAAAACTTTTTGTTGACAAAGAAACAAAAGAAGTGGTATTGTTTCCTTGTAAACAAAAAGGAGGTAGAGTTATGAAATTAAATTTAAAAACTGTTGAAATGCCGGAAAAACTTAGAGCGTGGGCTGAAAAGCAGGACGAGCATCAGGCGAGACATATAGGGACCCATATAGATGTGTATAACTATTCTGATTTAGATCTGTCTTTAAAGCTGTGTAGAGGAGTGGTTGTTGATGTCAGAGATTTGGATATCATAGATTATGAAAGAGTAGAAAAAATTGAAGTTGAAAAAGAGGATTTTGTTATTTTTAGAACTGGTTTTATGGAAAAATTCGGTTATGGGACGGAGAAATATTTAAATTTAAAAGGTGCACCATTTTTGACAGATGAAGCGGTAGATTCACTCATAGACAGAGGAGTAAAATTTATAGGGATAGATCTTCATGGAATTCAACATGGAAGAGATCATCGAAAGATAGATGAATATACAGAGACTAAAGGAACCTATGTAATTGAAAATATGACTAATTTAGATAAGGTTTCTAGTATAATTCAATTGAAGTTAGAATGGAATCAAAAAGAAGGGGCTACAGCTATCCCGGTAGAAATAGAAGTTTTAGGGTAGTGAAAGAGGTGATTTCAGGAAGATTGAAGTTACAGGGATAACCTTTATGAGCCTTGATATAGATAGGAGGAATGAATATGGAAAAAATGAAAGAGGAACTTATATTTGAAAAAATATCTGAATTTTTAGAAAAGGCAGAGGTATACAACGATCTATCAAATAAAAATAAGAACTGGGACCTTTCGCTGTCAGAGATCCACTGTATAGATAATATTGAAAAGCTGGAAGCTCCAAATGTTACTTTACTGTCAAATACAATGAGGATGACCAGGGGGGGGATTACTAAGATTACAAGAAAATTAATAAAGAAAGAATTTATAACCAGCTTCAAGGAGGAAGGGAATAAAAAAGAGGTGTATTTTAAATTAACTTCAAAGGGAATGGAGGTTTATTTAGATCATAAGAAATCTCATGAAACAGCAAAACACAGAGAGATGAATTTTTATTCAGCCTTTACTGGAGAGGAACAAAGCACTATCTTAAAGTTTTTGGAAAGATCAAATGACCACCTGCAAAAAGAGATGCATAAATTAAAAGAAATAAAAAAATAAAAGATTTTAAATGAGAACTTCACTCAATTTTCACATAACTATAATACAATTTTAGAGTGAAAAATAGGAGGAGAGAGTAATGATAAATAGTTGTGGATTAGGTTTTAGTTTTGGAAATTCGATGTTTTTTGGCCATGGAATATTTATGTTTATATTCTGGATATTGATTGTTGTATCAATAGTATCGATATTTAGAAAATTTTCTTTTGGAAGAGTAGGAAGCTTCAGAGGGAATAAGGATGAAAATTGTATGGAAATACTAAAGAAAAGGTACGTTAATGGTGAGATTACAAGGGAAGAATATCAGGACATAAAACAAAAATTAAGAGATTAAAAGATAAAAGAGATATAAAAAACTAGGATTTAAAAAATCCTAGTTTTTTATTCTTTAAGGGAGTCTAAAAGGGATTAATATATAAACCTGATACCAGAATTAGTAAGGGTCTAGATGCAGTGTCACATTACTTTTATATCTCTTTAGAATATCTTTTTATAGCATCCTTATCTAAGGTAATGATACTTTTTCGATCTTTTTTTATTATTCCTGAATCTGTGAAAAATTTTATTATCCTGGTTAGATTACGATAACTGACATTTAATTCTTTGGATAGTTCATTTAAAGATTTGAAATTAATAAGGTGATCGTTTTTAACCAAGTGAAGGGCTAATATGTTTTTCAGATTAAATCCTTCCTTTAGAAGGATAGCTCTGTTTGTTTTTAATAATTTTCGGGTAGAAGCCACCCCTAAAAATCTCCATAGCTGGGAATTATTACTCAAATGCGCTTCAATGGCTTTAAATGAGATACTCATAATAATAGTATTATTAGAGTTAGCAGCCACATCAAACAACATGGTAGTTTCTCCTAAATACTCTACATCTCCAAATATTTCCGGGGGAGATAATTTATTGATGAAGATGCTCCTGCCGCTGGCTAAAAAAGAGTGGATATCAACTCCTCCAGATACGATGAAATATATGTGTTTTACTTCATCTTTGGCGTTGATTATATTTTCTCCTTTGGAATATTTTTTCAATTTAAATAAATTGATATTTTCTTTAGAAAACAAGTTGTTCAATTTATATATATTGATAAATTTTTCTATAATTAGATTGCTTTTCATTGATTTCCCTCCATTTCTGCCACCTGTCCTATAATTAACTTATAAAATTTTATATCATATTTTTAGAAGAAAATCAAAATAATAATGGTGATTTAAGAGGAAATAAGAAAATATAAGTTATAATATATAGGTATAGTTGTATTATATGGGAGGCTAAAAATGAGAATAGTTGACATTATCCAAAAGAAAAGGGAAAAAGAAATTTTAACCGATGAGGAAATAAGATTTTTATTAGAAAATTATCAGGCGGGAGAAGTACCTGATTATCAAATTGCATCTTTTTTAATGGCTGTTTACTTTAACGGGATGACGACAGAGGAATTGAAGGTATTTACAGAAACTATGATAGATTCAGGAGATACAATAGATTTTCCTGGTGTGGAGAAATTCTTGATAGACAAACATTCTACAGGAGGGGTAGGAGATAAGACAACTATCGCTTTAGCTCCTATATTTGGTGCTCTGGGAATGGGAACAGCGAAATTATCTGGTAAGGGGCTGGGTCATACTGGTGGAACTATAGATAAATTTGAATCGATCAAAGGGTTTAAATTCAGCAATTCAAAGGAAGAGTTGATAAAGATAGTAAATGAAACAGGAACAGGACTTATGGGACAGGCAGACACAATAGTTCCTTTGGATAAAAAACTTTATGCGTTGAGAGATGTTACGGCTACTGTATCGAGTATTCCACTTATTGCCAGCTCTATAATGAGTAAAAAACTGGCAGTTCATGCAGATGCAATAATTTTAGATGTAAAGGTAGGATCCGGAGCATTTATGAAGGATCTTGCTGAGGCACGTAAATTAGCCCAGACAATGTATGATTTAGGGAAGGCATTTGATAGAAATATCGTATGTATGCTTACTAATATGGATGAACCATTGGGAAATGCAGTAGGGAACTCACTAGAAATAGTAGAAGCTGTAGAAACTCTAAAAGGGAACGGCCCGGAAGATTTCACTTACCTGGTAGAAGTATTGGGAGCTCAGGCGCTTATCTTAAAAGGTGATGTAAAAACATTGGAAGAAGGTATCGAAAAGGTAAAAGAAGTTATAAAAAATGGGAAAGCTCTTGAGATGCTGAAAAAATTCGTAAAAGGAAGCGGCGGAAATCCAGATATCTGTGATGACTATTCGTTACTTAATATAGCTACTGAAACTTTTGAATTTAATGTAGAAGAAAGTGGATATATAAAGCATATAGATGCTGAAAAAATAGGTAAGGCTGCAATGATGTTGGGAGCAGGAAGAGCTACAAAGGAAGATATAATCGATCATTCAGTTGGATTGATAATGCATAAAAAAGTAGGAGATCAATTTGAGACAGGAGAAGCTATTTTAACTCTATACCATCAAAACAATATGAGAGATGAGATCATAGAAACTTTAAGGGGAGCTTTTGTATTCTCTAAGGAAAAAGTAGAAAAAATACCGACAATATTAGATATGATCGGATAAGCATTAGATAGAAATAAAAAGGTTGAAAAGAAAAAGGAAAAAGGGTAAAATTTTGGACAGAAAGAATATAAGGTGAATAAAATAAAATTTAAAAGGAGATAAAAAATATGGAAATAAATAAGTATATAGATCATACAGTATTAAAGGCAACGACTACAGAGGCAGATATAATTAAATTATGTAAGGAAGCTCGTGAATATAACTTCTTTTCAGTATGTGTAAACGGGTCTTATGTACCTTTAGCTAAGAAAGAATTAGAGGGATCAGATGTAAAAATTGCTGCAGTAATAGGTTTCCCTTTAGGAGCTATGTCTAAAGATGCAAAAATATTTGAAACTAAAAAATGTATTGAAGATGGAGCAGATGAGATCGACATGGTACTTAATGTCGGGTTCTTAAAAGACGGTAAATTTGACGAGGTAGAATCTGAAATCAGAGGAATAAAGGAAGCTATGGGAACTCATGTATTAAAAGTTATCCATGAAAACTGTTATTTAACAGATGCTGAAAAAAGAAAAGCTTGTGAGCTTTCTGTAAGTGCAGGAGCGGATTTCGTAAAGACTTCTACAGGATTTGGAACAGGAGGATCTACGTTTGAAGATGTAGCTCTTATGAAGGAAGTAGTAGGAGATAAAGCAGAGATAAAGGCTGCTGGTGGAGTAAGAGATATAGAAACTGCTATGAGATATATTGAGATGGGAGTAACTAGATTAGGAACATCTTCTGGTGTAAGCTTAGTAAGTACAGGGAAAGCAAAAGAAGGAGAATACTAAACTATTTTAGTTATATAGTGAATATCTAAGGATAAAACTCAAAAAAGAATACTGTTTACAGTATTCTTTTTTGGATTAGACTATCTTTCAATATGGAGATCAAATAAATATGTTAAAATAAAATATAAAAAAAATATTTGTGGGAGTGTTGAGGATGAATAGAAAATTGATCATAGAAAAAACTAAAGAATTTGTTAAGATGAAGTTAGAAGGGGAAGGATCTGGACATGATTGGTGGCATATTGTAAGGGTATTTAACAACGCACTGGATATAGCTAAGAAGGAAAAGCCACTATATGAGGGGAATATAGATATTTTCGTGGTTGAATTAGGAGCCCTCCTCCACGATATAGCAGATCATAAATTTGGATATACCGATGAAGACAGAAAAGATATCATAACTAATTTCTTGCTGGAATTAGGAGTAGAGAATAAAATAATAGATCATGTCATTTATATAACTAATAATATCTCTTTTAAGGGAGGAAAAAATAAACACAAGATGGAAACTATCGAAGGTGAGATAGTCCAGGATGCAGACAGATTAGATGCCATAGGAGCCATAGGGATAGGGAGAACTTTTGCGTATGGAGGGTATAAAAAAAGAGTTATGTATGACCCGGATTGTAAGCTCGATATAAAGGAAAAGGGAGATACAATAAGTCATTTTTATGAGAAATTGCTGCTCCTGAAGGAGAAGATGAATACTAAAACAGGATATAAAAAAGCCCAGAATAGGCACAGGGTAATGGAAGAATTTTTAGAAAATTTTCATTCTGAATGGAATGGGGAAAAATAAGAGTAATTTGTTTTGCCTATATTTTGTTATTTTTAAAATATTTATGATTCATAGATATTTCTTTAATGTCTAGTGATAGTTACATTATACTGAGAAAATATCTATGGGTCTTTTTGTTGTATTATTTTATTGTACAATTTAGAAAAAAACTTGATTTATATAAAAATGAGGTATATTATGCTTGGTATAATTAAAATAGAATATAATGTTATGTTATGATAAGAAGAGGTGAGGTCATGAGGGTTGGAATAGTTTGTATGAGTGACAAGGGGTCTAAAGGAGAGAGGGAAGACCTGAGTACAAAAGTAATTATAGAGTGTGTAGAAAAATTTGGATATGAAGTTATTGTGTCAGATCTCATTCCAGATGAAGAAGATCTTATAGAAAGTAAGCTTCTAGAGGTGGTAGAGAGAGGAGATATAGATCTAATTTTAACCACAGGGGGAACAGGGTTTTCTCCAAGGGATGTAACACCAGAAGCAACTCTAAGAGTGATAGAGAGACTGACACCTGGGATACCAGAGGCTATGAGAGCCTTTAGTATGAAGATCACTAATCGCGGGATGTTGTCAAGGGGTGTTGCAGGAATCAGGAAGGATACGTTGATAATTAATCTTCCTGGAAGCCCTAAAGCAGTACGGGAGATATTAGAATATATGTTAGAACCGATAGATCACGGTCTAGAAATTTTATTGAGAAAAACAGGAGACTGTGCCAGAAAGTAGAGGGAGGAAATATGTTAGATTCATATAGTAGAGATATAGACTACTTAAGAATTTCATTGACAGATAGTTGTAATTTTAAGTGTAAATACTGCAGTCCCTGTGATAATATACATCGTTTTGAAAAGAATATGTCACAGCAGCAGATCATTGATTTGGTAAAATTATTTTCAAAAATGGGAATAAAAAAAATCAGGTTAACAGGAGGAGAACCTCTGTTAAGAAAAGATTTGATAGAGATAGTTAGGGGAATAAAGGGGATAGATGGGATAGAAGAGATTGCCATGACCAGCAATGGGCTGTTGTTATCAGATAAATTAGATGAGTTAAAAAAAGCGGGACTAGACAGGGTAAACTTAAGCCTGGATACATTTAAAAGGGAGAAATTTAAAGGTATAACAGGGGTAGATGGTTTAGGTAAAATTTTATTGTCTATAGATAAATTAGAAGAGTTGAATATGGTTCCTGTAAAGATAAATTGTGTTTTAATCAATGATTTCAACAGTGATGAAATAGGAGAGTTTATAAAATTTACCAAAGATCGGGAAGTTCAGGTAAGGTTTATTGAATTGATGACAATGGGAGATAATATAGAGTGGGGTAAGGGGAAACATTATTCAGAAGCAGAAGTTATAAAAAAATACAGGGAATTAAAATTTTACAGGGAAGAAAATATAGCTAAAATTTATAAAACATCAGGTTCAAAGGGAGAGATAGGATTTATATCTCCTAATTCAAATAAATTTTGTTCTACCTGCAATAGGATAAGGATAACTTCTGAGGGTAAGTTAAAACTGTGTTTACATTCTGATACAGAGTATGACCTGTTAGAGGTTTTGGCTGAGAAAGATCCTATGGGAGCCCTAAAAGAAATTATGGGGGAAAAACCGAAAGAACATAAGTTAGATGAAAAAAAATATATAAAAAAAAATATGGTAAGTATAGGTGGTTAATTGAGTAAACAGCTCTTTTTTCTTTAAAATAGACAATATATTTTAATTTTAGAAAAAATTTAAAGAAAATTTATAATTAAAGTTAAGTTGTACAAGTCGAATATATAATCTAAAATTTACCAAATCTTTGATTAACGATTATCTGGATGCAGCGTTACGCTGCTTATTTATTGTGAAGTAAACTTAAAAGGAAAAAATATGGATTATATATTAAATGGATTTATAAGGGCATTTCAACTGATAATTTCTTTAAATAAGGAGTTGTATGAAGTTATTTTCCTTTCAATAGGGGTTGCCTTTATTTCAACAACAATAATTTCAGTTATATTTATACCTATAGGATTAAAGTTGGGGCTGAAAAAATTTAAAGGAGAAGTTTTTTTTGCCAGAACAATATTCTCTTTGATGGGAGTTCCGTCAGTAGTAGTAGGTTTGATAGTAGCTTTAATTTTATCTAGAAACTCAGTATTTGGTTTTTTAGAACTACTGTATACACCTACAGCTATTGTAATAGCCCAGTCATTTTTAATCCTGCCTCTGTGTCTCAGTCTGACCTATACACTGAGCCGGTCCAAGGCACGAAAAATAAACAGGGTAGGAAAAATACTGGGCGGCAGGAGAAAAGACAGGTTATTTTTAATCCTATTTGAGCTGAAAGATGAGCTGCTGATAATAGTTATAACTTGCTTTTCTCGTGCGATAACAGAGGTAGGGGCAGTAATGATTGTAGGAGGGAACCTTAAGGGTTCTACCAGAGTGATGACGACCTCTATCTCTATGTTAAACTCAATGGGAGATTATTCTACAGGAATAGCCTTAGGGATAATATTATTGGGGATTACATTTTTAATTAACAATTTCATATATGTTCATAAGATCGAGGTGAATAACTAGTCATGATAAAGGATATTCAGATTAGAGGTTTAAAAAAAAAATTTAACAGGAAAGAGATTTTAAATATTCCTGAACTTACGTTTAAACATGGCGGGATTAGTTATCTGCTTGGAGAAAACGGAGCAGGGAAATCTACCCTGTTAAATATTTTAGCCAAGGTAGATAAGGACTATCAGGGTAAAATAGGTGACTCTTTTACAGAAGATGAGATCTCATTGGTAGATGCAAACCCATATATGCTCAAAGGAGATGTCTATAAAAATATTGCATACCCGTTGAAGATCAGAAAAAGAGCAAATATAGAGAAGAGTATGTCAGCTCTTTTAGATATATTTAATTTAAATGGATTAAAAAATAAGGAAGCTTCTAAACTTTCCAGCGGGGAAACCCAGAAAGTTGCAATTGTAAGGGCACTCTCATTTTCTCCAAAACTGTTGATGTTGGATGAACCTACGGCAAACCTGGATAGATCAGCTAAACTTGAACTTATAGATATTTTAAAAAATTATAACCAGCAGGGGAATACAATAATTGTTGTAACCCATGATCATAGTTTTTTTGAAAATCTAAAGGGGGAAAAAATAGTTCTGGAGAAATTAGGAATGGAATAAAATAAGGAGTTTAAAATATGAATTTTTTGAAGGTAACGGATATAGATGAGATAGAGGAATTAATTTTAAAAAAGATACCAACACTTAAAGGAAAAAAAGAGACATGTAAATTGGAAGAGTCATTAGGCAGAGTACTGTGTGAAAACGTTGTAGCCAGTGTCAATGTCCCTGAATTTAATAGGTCTACAGTGGATGGATATGCTATAAAATCTAAGGAATCCCTGGGAGCTTCCCAGGGTATACCTGCATTTTTCACCATAAAAGGTGAAGTTTTGATGGGGGAAGATACCTCTAAAAAATTAGAAAGGGGAGAAGCCGTATATGTCCCTACAGGGGCTATGATTCCGGAAGGAGCAGACTCTATGATCATGATAGAGTATTGTGAGATATTAGAGGATACTTTATTGGTCCATAAACCGGTAAGCAGTTTTGAAAATATAATGCTTATGGGAGAAGATGTAAAGTCAGATGACATTATCCTGAAAAAAGGATCAACTATAACCCCTGAAAATATAGGGGCTTTGGCATCTCTTGGGATATATGACCTGCCTGTATTTAAAAAATTCAAATTTTCTATAATTTCTACAGGAGATGAGATCATAGGGGAAGATGAAGAGTACAAGATGGGGAAAATCAGGGATGTGAACTCCTACACCCTTTCTCTGGCTATCCAGAAATTTGGAGTTGTGATAGAGAAAAAAATAGTGAAAGATAATTTTGATACTATACTGGAAGAGGTAAAAAAATCCACTGAAAAATCAGATATAGTTCTCATATCAGGGGGGAGTTCTGCAGGGAATTATGACTATACAAGTAAGGTGATCTCCCTACTGGACGGGGGAGAAGTTTTCGTTCATGGGATTTCGATAAAACCGGGAAAACCGACTATTATTGGTAAATCTCACGATAAACTTATCTTTGGGTTGCCCGGGCATCCTATTTCCTCCATGGTTGTTTTTAATATTGTTGTAAAAAAACTTATTGAAAG
Organism: Fusobacteria bacterium ZRK30; assembly: GCA_024628785.1. Classification (NCBI taxonomy): domain Bacteria; kingdom Fusobacteriati; phylum Fusobacteriota; species Fusobacteria bacterium ZRK30. The sequence goes on along the minus strand of CP102405.1, from coordinate 60,880 downwards.
CCTATATTTTTTCGAGGATAAAGATGATTACTACTATGGAACTTTATCCCATAACCTTCATTCTACCCCTGGGCGAACAACATATCAGATGATTAACAAAACTATTGAAAACAATGAGATAGTCATTAATCCTATTTTCGGGAAATCAGGGATGACCACCCTTATGACTAAATCCAACGGATATATAATATTGGAAAACAATATAGAGGGATTGGAAAAGGGAAGCAGGGTAAAGGTATATAGATTTTAGGAGGCAGAAATTTGAGAAATACATTTATAGATAATATCAGCTTAGAAGAAACTAAACCACTGTTTTTTAACAGGATAGAAAAATACAGTAAAAAGGAGATAATCTCCACGGAAAAATCTTTGGGAAGGATAACATCGTCACCTGTTTTTGCCAATGTATCATCTCCTAATTTTAATGCTTCAGCCATGGATGGAATATTAGTCAGATCAAAAGATACAGAGACGGCCAGTGAAACTAATCCTGTAATCTTAAAAAAAGGGAACGATTTTCTCTATGTGAATACAGGAAATCCTATTAAGAGTAAATTTGATGCTGTCATAATGATAGAGGAAGTAGTGGAACTTGAAAATGGAGATGTCAGAATAATAAAATCGGCATATCCATATCAGCATATCAGAAATGTCGGAGAAGATATAATAAAAAATGATATGATCTTACCTTCGTTTCACGAGATCAGACCAGAGGATATCGGAGCTTTATTTGCCGGGGGAATATTTGAGATAGAGGTAATTAAAAAGCCAGAAGTTGCAATTATTCCAACGGGAAGTGAGATAGTAGAAGACTATAGAAATCTAAAGGTAGGAGATATAATAGATTCTAACTCTAGGATGTTTGAGGCTATGATTACCATGTCAGGAGGAGAGCCATACAGATATTCACCTGTTCGGGATGAGAAGGAGTTATTGAAGAAAAATATATTAGATGCCGTGGAAAAAAATGATGTGGTAATAATCAATGCAGGATCATCAGCAGGAACCCATGATTATACTAAATCTCTCATAGAAGAATTAGGAGAGGTAATAATCCATGGTATAGCTATCAAACCAGGGAAGCCGACTATATTGGGATTTATTAAGAACAAACCTGTAATAGGAATACCGGGATACCCGGTATCAGCATATTTTGTTTACCAGCAGTTTGTAAAATCACTCCTAGAGAAGATGTTATGCAGGAATGATGAAAAGGAAATCATAGTAAAAGCCAGTTTATCTAAGAGGATACACTCATCGTTAAAGCATAAGGAATTTGTTCGTATGACCTTAGGTTATGTAGGTGGAAAATTAGTTGCAACTCCCCTAGACAGGGGAGCAGGTGTCAGTATGAGTCTGGTAAAAGCTGATGGAATCCTTGTGATCTCCAGGAATAACGAGGGACATGATATAGGTGAAGAGGTAGAGATAAGATTACTTAAGCCGCTCTCAGCTATAAAAAAATCCATAGTAGTAATTGGAAGTAATGATCCTATAATGGACAGGATTTCTGACAAGGTAAGGTTGTCCCTATCTCATGTAGGAAGTTTTGGTGGGGTGTTGGCCCTAAAGAAAAAGGAAACTACCATAGCTCCTATCCATATGCTGGACAGTAAAAGCGGGGATTACAATATAGATGTTTTAAATAAATATTTCCCTTCTGGAGATGTGGCATTAATAAAAGGAATAAAGAGGGAACAGGGACTGATAGTTCCTAAAGGAAACCCAAAGAATATAAAAGGAATAGAAGACCTGACCCGGAATGATCTGACATTTATGAACAGACAAAGGGGAGCAGGAACCCGTATTCTTTTGGATTATAATCTGGAAAAATTAGGTATAGATAATAACGATATAAAGGGATATGAAAGGGAAGCTACAACTCATTTGGCAGCAGCAATGTCGGTGAAGTCTTCGACCTGTGACCTGGCTTTAGGAGTTAAATCCGCAGCAGATATATTGGATCTTGATTTTATATCTGTAGATTATGAAGATTATGATTTTGCAGTTTTAAAGGACAGTTTAGAAGATGAAAGAGTTTTAAAATTTATTGAATATATAAGATCGGAAGAGTTTTCTAAGGAAGTGGAAAATATACCGGGATATAAATTAGAAAATCAGGGAGAGATAATAGAGTTTTAGGTAGATCTTCACTTTTTTCTATTCTAAATTAGGAGAAAATACGCAAGAAAAAAATGGACACAGAGTACACAGAGGAAAGAAGAGTTGTCCAGAGAAAAACCTTAGTGAAACTCTAATCTAGTTCTCAGTGAGTCTCTGTGTCAAAAGAAAGGTTATAAGGGTTTCGCCCTTAACCGACTCCATTTCTTTTTATCTGAAAAAGAAATAGAGGAAAGAAAAGCAGACTTTTTCTAAATGATGTTATAGAGCGAGACCATGGATCCCCGTTTCTTATTGGGGTGCCTGACGGGCATGGCGGGTACGACGAAACTCGTAAGAGATATACTGGGAAGTAGGGTAACATCTAGAAAAAGGAATAAAAGTCAGATTCTAGTCTGCGTCAGGTATATGAGAACTCAGCAAAAAGAAAGTTAAATAATTATAAAATAACTAAAATAAGGAGAAAATCATGAGTAATATAAAAGGAAAGATAGTTGCAATAAATATAAGTGAAACAAAGGGTGTAGTAAAACAGCCTATAAAAAGCGGAATGTTTAAGGTAGATCATGGTTTGGTAGGAGATGCCCATGCCGGTAACTGGCATAGACAGGTTAGTCTACTAGATAACTCCAGCATAAAAAAATTAAAGAATTTAGACGGAGTAGGGTTTTGTACAGGTAAATTTGCTGAAAACCTTACAACAGAAGGAATGGTTCTATATGAAATACCAGTTGGGACAAAGTTAAAGATTGGTGAAACACTACAAGAGGTAACTCAGATAGGGAAAGACTGTCATGTAGGGTGTGAGATAAGAAAATTAGTAGGAGACTGCGTGATGCCTAGAGAGGGCATATTTACTAAGATCTTAAAGGGTGGAGAAATAAAAGAGGGCGATTTAATAGAAGTTTTAGAAGATTAGATCTTTAATAAAGCTTGGCAACGGCAGTTAAAACTATTTATTACTGAAAAATAGGTGGGACAATGAATTACTTGGAGTTATATAAAATACAGTTAGGATCATATAAAATTGAAAAAGAGAAATACTACTCATCACCAATATTTACAGAATACTGTGGCTTAAATTGTTTTCTAAACGATATTAATAGAAGTGATGAAAAAATTAAAGAGAGTATTGAAATCTATATAGATAGCATTAACAAAGCAAAGATAGAAAGTCTAGAGGATAGCGTATCACTATTGAAATCTACTATTGAAGACTACGAAAAATCAGATCATCCTTTATTTTCGAAGTATAACATAGATGGTGTTATATTTTTGTTGGGTGACATGACAGTAGATTCACATGGGATAATACTTAAAGATAAATCATATATGATCGTAGATTTGTTAGCTTATGACAATGCAAAAGATAAATATAATCCTAAATCTTTTGTAATTCATGAAATTGTTCATCCAATTCATTATAAATTAAATCCAGAAATGTATTTTAGGAATTATAAAGACAGAATGGATACAACGGTTAAAAGGATTTTTATTGAAGGGTTAGCTACATATCTGACAAAGTATTATACCGATGAAAGTGATATAGATATATTTTGGTTAGGTTATTTGGATGAACAAGGTGTAGACAAATGGGTAGATTATTCTGATAAAAGAAGACATGAAAATGGAGTAGCTTTAGAAAATATACTAAAAATTCAAAATTGGGAAAGGAAATCACAAATAGAATTATTTAGTATATCAAATTCTATGAATCTTTGGCAAGGTAGAGTTGCATATTATTATGGTTATGAAATTACAAAAGAATTAATGACGGTATACACAGTTAATGAGATACTGAATTTGAAATACAATGATTTGAAACCTTATGTACAGAAATACTTTAAGGTAAGTAATATCGGTTAATACAACACCTGTATAATGGCTTACATGATTTACATATATTGAGCAATCAATTATATTAGATCATTTGGAATACGAAAGTAGCCTTCTTCGTTAGGTTCAAATTCATGAATCGAAACTACTGCGTCTATATTGAGAGGACCATAAATATGTGGATAGTCATAATTTAAATTATAAAGATCTTCCCATTTAATGTTAGCATAAACCTATAAAAGTTGTGTTTAATTATAAAGGAACATGGAGAGTGAATAAAATTATGATAAAAATAATCTCTTCATCGGAAATATACGAAGAATTCATCAAAGATCTTATTGATAGAACTATCTTAGAAGAGAGAAAAATTCCTTTCAAGAATAAAGAGATCTATGTGAATGAAAGACCTGTTGATTCAGTATATATAGCTTTAGTTGCTGGAGAACCTGTCGGTTTTTTTAGTATGTGGCTAAATAATTTTCATCCAAATACTCTTTATTTCAATATGATTGTGGATAAAAAATATAGAAGAAGTAAAATTGGAACCAATATGTATAAATATATTGAAAGTTTAGGCGGTGGTTTCTCATATTTACAGAGTTCATTTTATGAAACATATTTAACTGGATCAGATTTTTTAGAAGATCTAGGTTTCAAGCTATACAGATCTACTCATGAACCTCAGATAGATACTTCGAGAGTTGAAATTAATAAACAGAAGATAGAAGATTATATAAATAAACATGATTTAGAAGTTTTAGCACTATCAGATATTAAATCTGACAATGAGTTGAAAGAAGTCTTTAAATTAGCAAAAGGTTGCTATACTCAATCACACCTTGATAATCCAGTAAAGGAAGTCAGTATAGAAACATGGGGAAAGATAGTTAAAGAAGATTTAATTGCACAAGGTTCATTTATTTTAAAAAAAGAAAAAAGAATAATCGCCTTCGCTTTAATGTATGAAAATGACCAATTAGGAATGGATTTAGGGTGGAGAGGTGTAGCTGAAGAATATGATTTTATGAGGTATGAAAGTGTTGAAGTTTTAACTAACCTACAGATTGGATACACAAAGAAGAGTGGGAAAAGAATATTGTATTTAGAGATTGACAGCACAGATAAATGGTCGTTAGAAATGATGAAATTTTTAAAGCTAAAAAAGACTAATAGATGGCTATCATATCAGAAAAAAACTGCAATGAAAGAAATTTGAAATAAAAAATATATATTGTATACTTTAATGTAAGGTTATTATATTAATGTTATCTCCGAGTGGAAATTTCTAAGGATATTTGATATCTATGAAATGACACCAATGGGTCTTTCAGGAAACTGAATTTCCTCCCGCATTTGGAAAGGAGTAGACCAAAATAAGGAGGAACACATTATGAAAATTTGTAGAATTGACATGAGTACCAAGAGCATTAGTTTTGAAGAGGTAAAAGAGGAATATGTAGGATTAGGCGGGAGAGGACTGACATCTAGGATTATATCTGATGAAGTTGATGCAACATCACATCCACTAGGGAAAAACAATAAATTAGTAATAGCTCCAGGTCTTTTTGCAGGAACTTTAGCACCAAGTTCAGGAAGACTTAGTGTAGGAACTAAGAGTCCATTGACTGGCGGGATAAAGGAATCAAATGCAGGGGGAACAGCAGCCCAGAGTCTCGCAAAGTTAGGGTATAAGGCAGTTATTATAGAGAATAAACCTAAAAACCAGGAATTAAACCTTATAAAAATAACTCCAGAAGGGATTACAATAGAGGATGCTAGTTACTTAAAGATGAAAGGAAACTACGAGGTAGGAAATATCTTGAGGGAAAAACACGGGGAAAAAGTAACTGTCATGTCACTTGGACAGGCTGGAGAAATGAGATTAACTGCAGCATCAATTGCAGTTACTGATCCAGAGGGGAGACCTACAAGACATTGTGGAAGAGGTGGAACCGGGGCAGTTCTCGGATCTAAAGGAATAAAGGCAATAGTTATTGATCCCGGGAAAGAAAATAAAGTTGAGTACCATAATATAGATAATTTTAGAGCAGCAGCTAGAAACTTCTCTAAATCAGTTTTAGCTCATCCTGTATCTGGACAAGGTCTGCCAGCCTATGGAACTGCGGTTCTTGTAAATATTTTAAATGAAGCTGGAGGATTACCTACAGATAACTTTAGAGAGGGCAGGTTTGAATTTGCAGAAAATATCAGTGGAGAAACGATGTTTGAAACCATTGAAAAAAGAAAGGGGCAGACAACCCATGCCTGTCATCCTGGATGTATCATGAGATGTTCCCAGGTTTATAACGATAAAAAAGGGGATTATCTAACAGGTGGATTTGAGTATGAGACTATCTGGGCATTTGGATCTCATTGTCACATAAAAGATCTGGATTCAATAGCCAAGATGGATAAGATGTGTGATGATTTTGGAGTGGACACTATAGATACCGGAGTTGCAGTAGGAGTGGCAATGGAAGGGGGGTATTTAGAATTTGGTGATGATAAAGGTGCAATAAAACTATTAGAAGAGATCGGTAAAGGTTCACCTATCGGAAGAATCATAGGTAATGGAGCTGCATTTACAGGGCAGGCATTTGGAACAGAGAGGGTGCCAGTAGTAAAAAGACAGGCACTTCCGGCTTACGATCCGAGATCGGTAAAGGGGCAGGGAGTAACCTATGCAACGACTCCAATGGGAGCAGATCATACGGCAGGATATGCAGTTACATCGAATATCTTAGGTGTAGGAGGAGTTGTAGATCCATTGAAGAAAGACGGACAGGTGGAATTATCCAGAAACCTTCAAATAGCAACGGCAGTTTTAGATAGTTTAGGGTTCTGTATATTTGTAGCTTTCCCTATCTTAGATGACGAAACAGCGTTCCCTGAAGTAGCTAATATGATAAATTCAAAATATAACACTAATTTTGATATTAATGAGATCCTTGCAGGGGGACAGGAAGTATTAAAGCTGGAAAAAGCATTTAATCAAAGAGCGGGAATAACAAAAGCTCAAGACAGATTACCTGAATTTTTTAAAGAGGAAGCAGTTGCTCCTCACAATGTAACTTTTGATTTTACAGATGAAGAATTAGATAAGACATTGGAATTTTAGGAGTATTTAGATGAGAAATATTCAGATAGAGGTGAGACTTTTTGCTTATCTGAGGGAGTTGCTTCCTTCGGAGAGCAGAGGAGTAAAAAAAATAGAGATAAAAAATTGTCTGACAATAGATGATTTGATGGATGAGGTTGGAATTTTAGAAAAAGAAATTATGATAGTTATGATCAATGGGATAAGGAGATTAGATTATAACGAGTCTCTGAAGGATGGAGACAGAGTAGCTATCTTTCCCCCTGTAGGAGGGGGGTAGGATGGACAGGTATTCCAGGAATAAAAAGATGATATCGACTGATGAACAGAAGAAATTATCTGAATCTACGGTAGTTATCTTAGGTGTAGGAGGTTTAGGCGGATATGTACTTGAGATGCTTGCAAGGATAGGAGTAGGAAAACTTCTCCTTGTAGATTTTGATAAATTTGAGGTATCTAATCTAAATAGGCAGATAATCTCTACAGAAGATAATTTAGGCTTATTAAAAGTAGAGGAAGCCAAGAAAAGGGTGGAGATTATAAACCCGGAGATAAAAGTTGTAGCAGTCAATAAAAAGATATCTGATCATAATATCGATGGAATTATAAAAGGTGCAGATATAGTAGTGGATGCACTGGACTCTTCCAGGCTAAAAAGGGTTGTAGAGAAGTCTTGTGCTAAAAACAAGATCCCTATGGTTCATGGAGCTATAGGAGGGTGGATAGCACAGGTAGCGGTGATCATGCCGGGAGATTTTATTTTGGATAAAATTTATAGTGGGGATGACCTAGAAAATAAGATGGGGAATCCCAGCTTTACACCTGCCTTGGCAGCTTCTATCCAGGTAGGAGAAGTAATTAAGTTTCTATTAAATAAAGGAGAACTATTAAATAACGAGGTCCTTTATATTGATCTTGAGTATAATAGTTTTACGAGGTTGAAAGTATAGTAATTAATATAGAGGGGGATAATCCTAGGGTTATTCCTCTCTATTTTAGTGGTTATAACTCGAGTTATGCAAATTCCTAAAGTTTTTTATAAAATATTTTTGCATAAGTCTAGTTATAATGTTTTATTAACTAATAAAATCGTGTTAATATTATTGTATAAAATATATAAGAAAAAGGAGAATAAAGGATGTTTTTTGTATTAAAGAGCAGGTATAGAAGGGAAAAGATAGAGTTGTTGGGTAAGGTAGAAAAATTGAGAGGGAGACTGGATAAATTAGGCAGGGATAAATTAGAGATTCAGAATGAATATAAAAAAATAGAGGAAGAAAATACAACCTTAAAGCAGAAATTAAAGGTTAGAAACAGTGAATTAAAGGAACTGAAGGCAAAATTAGGTGATGTAGATGGCAGGCTGAAAATAAAGGTAGAGGAAAAAACAAGGGAATATGAAGAAAAGATGAAAAGGATGCAGTCTTCATATGATAAACTGATATTTGAATTGGATGAGATGAGGCATAGGTAGAAGCTTACTCTTTCCTCTTTGGTGTTTTCACGTGGTCATGAATATTAAAAAATTATTATATTGAAAAATAATTTTTAAAATATGACAATAGAGAAAACTATAGTCAGATTTGATGGAAGGACTTTTAAAAGAATTGAAATTAAGGTATAATTTATAGATATAAAAAGAAAAAATTAGGAGGAATTAATGAGTATATTAACTAGAGAAGAGGCCGGTAAATTAGTTGAAAAACTAAAAAAAGATGGGAAAAAAGTGGTCTTTACCAATGGGTGTTTTGATATCCTGCATGTGGGACATCTAAGATATTTAAATGAAGCCCGTGAATGCGGGGATATATTAATCGTAGGAGTTAACTCTGATGATTCTGTAAGAAGGTTAAAGGGGCCTACAAGACCTATAAATGGTGAGGTGGACAGGGCAGAATTATTGTGCGGATTAAAAGCTGTAGATTATTCTATAATATTTCCGGAGGATACTCCTGTAGAGATAATAGAGGCATTGAAACCCTCTATCCATGTAAAGGGAGGAGATTATAAGAAGGAAGATCTTCCTGAAACTGTAGTCGTAGAGAGAAACGGAGGAGAGGTAAGGATCCTTACTTTGGTAGATGGAAAATCAACAAGTAATGTAGTGAAAAAGATAAGCGGAAAATAAGAAATATAATTTGTGAGAAAAAAAGGCAGGTATAGATATGAAAAAAATACTATCATTTGAGGAATTGACAGAATTAGCAGTTAAGTTAGCTGAATTTGTAATTCCAAATGACGTAATAGCACTGGTAGGAGATTTAGGAACAGGAAAGACAACTCTGACTAAAACAATAGCGAAAGAATTAGGAATCACTGGGAATATAAAAAGTCCTACATTTAACTATGTCTTAGAACATCTAGGGGGAAAGATGCCCCTATATCATTTTGATGTTTACAGATTGTGTGATCCTGAGGAAGTATATGAGATAGGATATGAAGATTATCTGCATAACGATGGACTGACAATAATAGAGTGGGCCAACATAATAGATACAGAGTTACCCAAGGAATATATAGAGATAAAAATATATCATAGAGATGAAAATTCTCGTGAAGTTGAGATGAAATTTATCGGAAATGAAAAGAGAGAGAAGGAGTTAAATAAATTATGGTAGTATTAGGAATCGATGCTTCTACTAAAACAGGTAGTGTAGCATTATACGATAGTGAGATAGGAATTTTATCGGAGATAAATGCAAATATAAAGTTGAATCATTCAGATTCTTTGATGTCCATAGTAGACACGGTATTTGATCTGGCTAAGCTTAAGCCAAAGGATATAGACAGAGTAGCTGTCAGTATAGGGCCTGGATCATTTACAGGGATAAGAGTAGGAGTAGGAACAGCCAAAGGATTGGCTTATAGTATCGACTGCGACATTGTAGGAGTAAATGAATTGGATATCCTTGCACATACTGTGTCACAGACTCCCAACAAAATTATGTCACTTATAGATGCCAGAAAGGGAAGGGTATACTACTCTGCCTATGAATATAATGGCGACAAAATAAAAAGGGTATCTCACTATGGAGCTGAGGAGTTAAGATTAGTATTGGAAGATTTTAAAGATGAAAAAATAATCTTTACAGGTGACGGGAGTATTGTCTATAAGGAAATAATAGATGAAGTTATGGGTGAAAATGCCATATATAATTTTAAATCTAACTCAATGGTAAGGGCAGGAATTATGGCTGAGATGGCAGTAGAAAAAGATGCAGATAATCTGTATACGTTGGAGCCATATTATATCTCAAAAACTCAGGCTGAGAGGGAAAAGGAAGCCAGAGAAAAGAAGAAATAAGATTATACTTAAAAAAGTAAAAGAAGATATTTACAACGAAAAACTTCTAACTGCAAATTTATGCTGATGACACGAATAAAAATTATTTTTAGGAGTGATGAGTATGGGAATTACAAAAGAAGAGTTGATAGAGGAAGCAACTGATAAAACAAAAGAGATGTATAAAAACTTTGGGATGATGTTGGAAGAAATTATTCAAAAAGGATTAGATATAATAGTTTCTTTAAATAAAAGCAAGGTAATTGGCTGGGAAGAAAAACAGCAGCAGATAATGATTTCTATTTTAAAGGAAATATTTGAAAAAATAGATGGGATAATTATATTGTCGGGAAAACACTCCCAACAAAATATATCTGTTTTATCTAGAAGTGTTTTAGAAGGATTCTTGGATTTAAATTTTATGCTGAAAAAGCCGAAAAGGGCATTGGCTTATATCTACTGCAAAGGTTTAGATTATCTGTCAAAACAAGATGGAATATCAAAAATAGAGCTTACTAAAAAAGAGTTAAAGGCATTACAAGAAGTATTGGGAAAAGAATTAAAAAAACAACGAGGAAAGAAAAAAGAACATAACGATTATAAACTTAACTGGAAAAGCTTTTATTTAGATGAAAAAACAGATGATCCTTACAAAAGTAAAGGAGCAAAGAGACACTATAGTTTTCTATGTGCGGCAGCTCATAACCAGATGTCACTTATTCATAATTTTTCAAATAATAATAAATATAATATTAGGGGATTTAGAGTTAATGATAGAAATCAAATAGGGTTAATTTCATTTATGATCGCGGGTTTTTCAGGTGAAATATTCGAAAGGATGATTAAGTTATATATTCAGGAACCTTCATCTGATTTAGAAAGTCTGGAAAAATGGCGAGAAGAGATGTTTAAAAAATCAGAAGGGTTGATAAAGCTAGATAATGAAAGATTATCTGGAACAACAAAATTTAATATTGAAATATAAGAATGACATTATAAAAAATCTGACTATATGTTTTTAATTATTAGTTTCGCAGGGGATAAAGGAGGATTTATGAGAATAGTTATTATAGGTGGAGTAGCAGCGGGAATGAGTGCGGCAGCAAAAGCTAAAAGGATGGCTAAAAATTCAGAGGTTATAGTATATGAAAAGGGGAGCATTGTATCTTTTGGAGCCTGTGGATTACCCTACTATGTAGGAGATTTCTTTGATAATCCCCAAGGGATGATTGCCAGAACTCCAGAGCAGTTTAGAGAATCTGGTGTAGAAGTGAACATCAATCATGAGGTTTTAAAGGTAGATCCAGAGAAAAAAATAGTAATGGTTAAAAATTTAGAAACAGATGAAATTTTTGAAAGTTCATACGATAAACTCATGGTAGCTACAGGTGCTAATGCTGTCTTACCGCCAGTTGAAGGAATACAGACTTTAAAAAATATTTTCACGTTGAAATCTATAGATGACGGAATAGACTTAAAGAAAGCTATGATGAAAAAAGAAAATAAAGATATTTTAGTAATCGGTGCCGGGTACATAGGAATAGAAGTTGTGGAAGCGGCGAAAAAACTGGGGAAAAATGTAAGGGTTATACAACGGGGAAAAAGAGTAATGTCTGCTTCTTTTGACTGTGAGATAACAGATCTTATGGAAGAAGAGATTAGATCCCACGGTGTAGATCTTCATTTAGAAGAGGTTGTAAAAAAAATAGAGGGGAACAGCAAAGTAGAAAGAGTTATTACCGATAAGGGTGAATACAGGGCTGATGTTGTAGTGATAGCCACAGGTGTGAGGCCTGCAACGGGATTCCTGGAGGGTACAGGGATTGAGATGGATAGAGGAGCTATCATAATAGATGAAGAGGGTAAAACATCTGTAGACAGCATCTATTCGGCAGGAGACTGTGCAGTGGTATATCATAAGGTCAGAAAGAAAAATGTATATATTCCACTGGCTACTACAGCTAATAAGATTGGAAGAGTTGTAGGTGAAAATTTAGCCGGGGCTAAAAATAAATTCACCGGGACTCTGGGATCAGCCTGTATTAAGGTGATGGATTTAGAAGCTGGGAGAACAGGGATTACAGAAAAAGAAGCTAAGTTAGACGGAGTAAACTATAAAACTATCTTAGTAAAGGATAAAAATCAAACTAATTATTATCCGGGTCAGGAGAATATTTTTGTAAAATTAATATATGATGCCGAGACTAAGGTTATTTTAGGAGGGCAGATCATAGGGAAAAATGGAGCTGTACTCCGAGTGGATGTAATTGCCATGGCAGTTGCTGCAAAGATGAAGACCTCAGAGTTAGGAATGATGGATTTTTGTTATGCTCCTCCATTTGCAAGAACTTGGGATGTACTCAATGTAAGCGGGAATGTAGCCAAATAGATAGAAACGCCCCTTGAATTTCAAGGGGCGTTTCTTATATTGAGTGTATATTATTTAGTTTCACCTGTAGAAGTTTCTTCATTTTGAGGCTGCTGCTCAGGGATAGGTCTTCCAAACATCCATTCCATTTCCCTTCTTAATCCAGTAAGGTCATATTCATTTCCTTCAAGAGTAAGTGTATTATTTTCAGGGAATAAGATGTGACCTTCTTCCAGCTTTTCATTGACATCTAAACTTAGCTGTAATTTTACACCAGTTTCTAGGTCTACCGGTTTGAAGTCACTTTTGATAGTTTTGATGATCTTCTCTTTAGAAGATAAGATCGCTTCTACTTCTCCATCTTGAAATTGTCTCTTAGGTGGATAAGATGTAGTAAATAAAGTCTCAGTAAGTAAGAATTTTAATCCGCTGGGAGTTTTTTCTAAGATATCTAATGTATATGCTCCTCTTTCAGAAATAACAAATTTTTCAATGTTAATAACTTTTCTACCATGACCAAACATATCTCTAGGAACTGGTAATTCACCACTAGATAATAATTCGTCACTAGGACTGTTGATTCTCATCTCAAAGTTAGTATCTCTATTTAATCCTTCAAATGCTAAGTATATAGATAACTGAGGCATTCCAATTGGAAAAATAGGCTGAACCAAAGTGTCGAATTGTCCCGCTATATCAAACCCACGACTTTGAGGATTGAATTTTGTTACATGTGATGTTAAGCAATGCTTTAATTTAATTGACATAATATCTCTCCTTTTGACAGGGGAGTGACCCCTATATTTTATTATTTAGGAAATTATAAAATTTATGATAATAAATAAAAAGTTATAAAAACCTGAATTATGCTTGTCTGGATGCAACGTCACGTTGCTTTTTTATTTATAGTATAGATCTAAGATCTTACCCATATTTTGAATTTCTTCTGCAGTTATTGTTGTTGTTGCTGATCTGTCATCAACTTCACTATAATATTTTATTTTCCCATGATTATTAACAACCATTTTTTTGAGGGCATCGATCTCTTGAGGCTTTAAAGCAAATGCAATATACTCTTCGATAGAATCTACAAGATTTGATTTGTCTCTCCAAAAAGCTGTATTTAATTTTCTAGCCATAAAATCCATATGATAAGTTTCGTCGGAAATCAGGTCAAGTCCATTCATATAGAGCCACTCATCTCCCCTGTATTTTAAAGCCAGGTATAGAGTTTTTTCCTGAGTCTCTTTATCTTCTTTCAGTACTAAGAAGTGCTGGTTTTCATAGACAGAATACTTTATCTTTTTCCTGGTATATTTCCATTGTTCACTGTCTTTAACATAAATAGTGGAATCTTCCTTACTCTTACTGTAGCCTTTTTCAATATTTCTAACATAGGCGTTTTTAGAACAACCTATAAAGGAAAGTAAGATGGTTAAAAGTAACATTTTTTTAAAAATTTTCATAAATCCTCCTAATCATTCTAGTACAAGAATATCATAATTAGATATTTTTGTAAATATTCGACCCTTCTCCTTGTTATTTTGTTAAAGTTTGATTTAAATAGGTTAAAGCTGATATTCTAACTCTTATTTTTTAATCTTAAGTTCTCTGAACTCAATTATATCCCTTGCTTCTTCTACACTGACAAATTTCTCCTCCAGCTGTAATCTATATAGATAGTTTAGGATCTTTTTAAATTCTTTGCCGCTTTTATAACCCCATGAAAGAAGGTGTTTACCATTGACTAAAGGTGTCAGGTCATCCTTTATCTGGTGATAGATAGAATCTATCTTTTGGATATTCTCAAGTTCCTCGGAGTTGTCTGCCCGTCCCCTTCCTAAAACATCAGCTCTATAGACTTTTAGGAGTTTTGGGATATTGACTTTGACAGCTAACTTCCTTATGGTGACCTTATTGACCTTGTTGTTTAACATCAGTATCAATGGGGAAACGTGGTAAAAAATTAAATCAGAGGCAGAAGATATAAGTTTTTTATTGTTTGTAAATTTATCTATCAGATCTAAAAACATATCTCTGGATACCCTGGTATGACCTTTAAAACCGGTGTCTTGTGTGATGTTTTTTCCGATATCATGAAATAAAAGTGCTATCATAAGCTCCATTGTTCTTTCAGATGTTCTTAGGATATCAAGGGTCATAAGGGTATGGGTAAAAACATCTCCCTCAGGATGGAAAATTTTATCCTGGATTACTTTTTTAGAGTAATACAGGTTTGGAAAGAGGATCTCTAGTCCCCCAACTTCGTCTAACAGTCTGAAAGTTTTGGAAGGCTTTTTATGGTTTAAAAGGATTTTTTCTAATTCTCCCATGATTCTTTCCTTTGGAATATTTTGAATGAGGTGAAAATTTGTCGAGATCAATTTTTTTAAATCCTGTGAAAGTTCAAAGTCTAGTCTCCCTGCCAGCTCAATAGTTCTAAATAACCTGAGGGGATCTCCTAAAAAGGTTTTCTGATCGACATAGTGTAAAGTTTTATTTTTAATATCCGATTTACCCCTATAAAGATCTATAGTCTGATCTGTCAGAGGGTTATAATAGAGGGAGTTGATGGTCAAGTCTCTGTTTAGAATGGAAGTTTTTATATCTAAAGCTGGGTTAAATCCGCTATCATCCCGCGGCAGAGTAATCTCCAGGTTCTCTATGATGTAAACCTTATAGAGAGTACCAACCAATTTCCATCTGCCGAAACTATCTAATATTTTTTCTATCTGCTCAGGAGAAACCCCTGAAATTTCTATATCGATATTTGAATTTTCTTTCATGGGTTTACTGTAGAGGAAAAAATCTCTTACAGCTCCACCTACGATATACAGGCAACCATTTATTTTTTTTATCTCCTTAGCTAGTTCTATATACATCTTAACTCCTTTAGTTTTTTCTATATAATAATTATACCCCAGGTAGGAGTGATTTAAAACCTTTTTTATCTTCCTCATGTCTATCTCTTTAGATCCTTTGTAATTGATTGATTTTCTTGTAATTCTATCTCACTAAGAATTAGAAGATGAGTATAATTAATAGTTTTGGATTAATCACTATAAGAAGAAACTAAGATTTAGTTGTTTAGCCTAAAGAGATTGGTGATTGAAAAGGTAATGAAAAACGAGTGTTATTCTAAACCTTGACTTTTAAAATAATAGATGTTATATTACACTAGTAATTAATTAGAAAGGTCAAATTTTTGACCTATAAAACAAGGGGAAGAAGGAGAATAAAATGAAGAAAATATTATTTGGATGCATAGCTTTATTAAGCACAGCATCATATGGAGCTAGTATAGATGCACTTGCTAATTCAACACCGGCATATATGGGAAATCCAGCTCAAAATGCAACATTAACAGCAGAGGCAGCTTATTATAACCCGGCAGGTTTAGTTCATTTAGAAGATGGTAACTATATATCTGTAGGTGGTCAGCTGTCTAACATCACTTATGAGATGGAAAAAGGCGGAGATAACTACAAGGCTAATGACCCGTTAGGACTTATACCTAACTTAAGTTATGTTCATAAAAGCGGGAACTGGGCATTCTACGGTAATACCGGAGGAGCCGCAGGAGGACCTACTTTAGACTATGAAGATGGAGTACCTCTATTGGATTCTTTACTCACGCAATTTGGTGGAGGAAATGGTACTATTGAGGGGAAAAATGCCTATGCCATGGCTAACTTTGGAACTGCGTACAGTATCAACAATGAATGGTCGGTAGCAGCAGGGATGAAATATATCTATGCTCAAAGAAATATAAAAATCGATGTAGAAAACAATCCTGCAGGATTAAATGATACTTATGATGCAGAAAGAACTGCTCAGGGATTGGGTGGAACCTTTGGTATAAACTACAGGCCTAACGACAGACTGAATATGGCCTTGACTTACAATACGAAGGTTAAGCTGGAGTTTGAAACGGATGTAAAAAACACAGATACAAATTTAGCGAAAGTTATAGAAGGGTTACCTACATTAGGGATAAATGACCTAGCTCCGATTGTTGACGGGGACAAAAGATGGAGAGACCTTCCTGCTGAATTAAAGTATGGAATAGCTTATAAGATGACTGATAAGTGGACTGTAATGGGTGGAGGAAACTACTATTTCGTTTCAGAAGCTGATACAGACGGTAAAGACGGATTTGAAAACGGATGGGAAGTAAATGTAGGTACAGAGTATCAAGTATCTGAAAGATGGACTCTGACTACTGGATATAACTATGCAGACACAGGTGCAACTGATGAAACATTTAACGATACTGAGTTTGCATTAAACTCGCATATATTTACTGCAGGAGCTAAATTTCAGCAGACTCCTAACTTAGAGTGGACATTCTCAACGATGTATGTAGATTATATCGATCATGAAGTTGGAGAAGTAAATTACAAAAAAAATATAATTGCCACTGGAATAAGTGCAGCATATAAATTTTAATTATTTAGGGGGACCCTTCGTTGGGTTCCCCTTTTATATAAAATTACAACTAAAATTTAGTTATAAAATATAAACTTATATATAATAGTGGTTGAAAAAATAAAAAACAAGTGTTATAATACAAAAAAATAAAATTGGAGGGGGAAGAATGCCTAAAAAACCTATATTCACAAGAGAACAAATAATAGACAAAGCTTTTGGTATGTTAGAGAGGGGTAGTTTGGAAAATATCACAGCTAGAAGTTTAGCCAAGGAATTGAACTGTTCTCCTGCTCCCATCTATGGTTTATTTATGTCTATGGATGAATTAAAAAAAGAATTGATAAATAGAGCTAAAAATCTATTTTTAACATATGTAAGTAAGGAAAAAGAGGAGGTGCCCTTTCTTAATATAGGAATGGGAATCTGTAAATTTGCAAGGGAAGAAAAACCATTATTTAAATCTATATTTTTAAGAAATAGTTCATACAGTACATTGATATCTGAGTTTCATAGGATTATCTTTGAGGAGATGAAAAAAGATGAAAGGTTTGACAGTCTGCCGGCTGATGTTAAGGAAACCTTGACCATTGACTGCTGGACATATGCCCATGGTCTCTCTACCCTTATTGCAACGGGGTACTTCAAAACACCATCGGACAACTTTATAAGAAGAAGACTGATAAGTGGTCCTGCATCGATTATCTATTTCCACCTAGGTGTGGAAAAAGATAAACAATTAAATTAATAAAAAAATGAGCAAGATATCTTGCTCATTTTTTATTATCTGGAAAAATATACTTGTAAGGATATCACCAAATTTTTTAGTCGATAAAGAGTGCTACCAAAGTATCTAGAAATTTACAATAAAATTTATGTGATAAATAAAATATTATATAAATATAGATTATGTCTTTCTGGATACAACGTCACGTTGCTAAAATTTAGTGCTTATATCTAAAGGTGTTTGAAGTGTCTAAGATAGTAACTTCAACATTTAATACTCCAGATCCTAAAGGAGCTATCTTTTTAAATGCAGCTCTGCTCAGATCGATCATACGACCCTTTACATAGGGGCCTCTGTCGTTTATCTTAACTTTTACAGATTTTCCGTTATCTAAGTTTTTTACTCTGACAATAGTGCCAAAAGGCAATGTTTTACTGGCAGCAGTCAAATTATACATATTATACTTTTCCCCACTGGCCGTTTTCTTCCCGTGGAAATAATCTCCATACCAAGAAGCTTTACCTCTGACGGTGTTGCCTACTTTAAATCTGGAGTTTTGTACATGGGATTTAGGGTATGATACAGTTTTCTTTGGGGTGCTGCTGCAGCCTACTAAAGTAGCAGCGATAATTATAACTAATGCTAATTTTTTCATTTTTAAATTCTCTCCTAATTTTGTTTATGAAATATACTATATCGTGGTTGAGTTATTTTTTTACTTTGTCTTCCATTTTTCATCTACTTCCGGAAAGGGCTTTAGGGCTCTGTCCAGGATACCGTAAAGAGCAGCGATACAAAGACCGTAGTTTAGGATAGGGACTCCCTCACGGTAACTTATATCTATTCTCCCTAACATCTCTTTTCTGTTCAGTGTACACCCGCCGCAGTGGATAACCAATTTATAATCTTTTAAATTTTCAGGGTATTCCCTTCCTGCTACAATGTCAAAATCTATCCCTGTATCTATCTTTTCGCCTATCCATTTTGGGATCTTATATCTGCCTATATCATCTTTTTGAACATGATGGGTGCAGGCTTCTGAAACTAAAAATTTGTCACCATTTTTAAGTGACATAAGTGTCTTAGCTCCATCTATCATCTTGCTTAAGTCACCTTTGTATCTGGCAAAAAGGATGGAAAATGAAGTCAGAAGGACATTATCTGGAACTATAGCCGAAACTCTTTCAAAAGCCTGGGAATCTGTAATAACTAATTTAGGAGGATTTTTCAACCCATCTAAAGTGGCCTGTAATTCAGTGTCTTTACAGGTATGGATAATTCCGCTATTATCTAGAATATCTCTCATAGTCTGCACTTGGGGCAGAATTATACGGCCTTTGGGCATTCCGGTATCGATAGGGATAACTAAAACAACATGATCACCACTCTCTATAAGATCTCCTAAGATACTGGGACTTTCAAATTCTTGAGGAGAATGCTGGATGATAAGTCCTTTCATATCCTCCATCCTGTCTTTTTGTTCTGCAGATAAATTTATATATGGATATTTTAAATTTTCTAACTCGGTTAAAAAATCAGAGTTTGGCTTTTCTATATCTGCCTTATTGATAACCACTATAAATGGAGTGTTATTTTTCTTTAAGATGTCGATGATGTTGTAATCAAATTCTAAAAAACCGTTGTAATCAACTGTGATAAGGGCTATATCGGTTTTTCTTACAACTTCCATAGTCTTCTTTATACGCAGGTCTCCTAATGCACCTACGTCATCTATTCCGGCTGTGTCTATAAGAACACATGGCCCGATAGGCAGGATCTCCATAGCTTTATAGATGGGGTCGGTTGTTGTCCCTGCAAAATCAGAAACAATGGCCAGATTTTGTCCTGTGATTGCATTGATCAGCGTTGATTTTCCCATATTTCTTTTTCCAAAAATAGAGATATGCAGTCTATTTGAACTTGGAGTTTTATTTAAATTTGACATTAAAATCACCTCTTAAATATATTTTATAATTTATATTATATCGTTAATTGACCTATAATGTAAATATTTTGATTGAAATAAAATAACATACGTTATATAATGGTAGGTGGATTGGACATTTATAATAGAATAAATTACCTTATTAAAATAAATTTAGTTGTAAATTGTTTTTAGTAAACTAAATTTAGACCGAAAAGGTTGGCAGGAATAACTATTGGGATAAAATAGGGGCCAAAATAAAAACCTTTGTTAAGAAAATTTACTTGACAAAGATTGGAAAGTTTAATATAATGCATAGGTAACATTATAGAGGTGAAGTGACTTGAAAAAAAATATTGATCAGTTAAAAATGAAAAGAGAAACTAAATTTCAATTTACAGAGACGTTAGAAGATATTCTAATAGAAGGAGCAGTAGTTCCTAAAGTGGATGTAGATTACTTATTAGAATTAGTTGAAGGCGAGGTCATCATTAGAGGTGAATATACAGCTTTTGTAAAGACTAATTGTGTTAGGTGTTTAGAGGAGATCGAAGTAAAGGTTTCTGGAGAATTTTTCGGAGATTACAAAGAAACTAAAGATTATGATGAGTATATCGAATCTCTAGGTAAGGAAGCACAAGTATTAGATGACATGGTAGAAGAGTTAGTTGATGGCGAGGTGGATATAAGCTCTTTAGTGAGAGATTACATTATTTTGGATATGCCTCAATTTCCAGCCTGTGAACCAGAATGCGGCGGGTTAGAAGAACTAGAAAAATATCGTGACAGTGGTATAGACTCCAGATGGCAGAAGCTGCTGGATTTAAAGAATTAATAATTTATTATAATTAAAATAAAAGTTAGGAGGGGAATATAATGGCAGTACCTAAGAAGAAAACATCAAAAGCTAAGAAAAACATGAGAAGATCGCACCACGCTTTAAAAGGAACTAACTTAGCTACGTGTTCTAACTGTGGAGCTCCAAAGAGACCTCACAGAGTATGTTTAGAATGTGGAAGTTACAAAGGTAAGCAAGTTTTAACTAACGAAGCTGAATAATCTTTGAGAAAAAAGGTGAGAGTATTCTTACCTTTTTTTTATATAAAAATAAATGATAAAGTGAAAAAACAAGGGAAAAAAAATGAAAAAATATGGTAGGATAGAGTTAGAAGTAGGAAAAGGGGTGAGAATATTGAGAATAGCATTAGACGCTATGGGTGGTGACTATGCTCCCTTAGAAACAGTAAAGGGTGCAGTGGAAGCTATCGGTGAAAATAAAAATATCCGTGTGATCCTTGTAGGGAAGGAAGAACTTATAAAAGAAGAACTATTAAAATATAGTTATGATGAGGATAGAATAGAGATAAAAAATGCGACAGAAGTGATAGAGATGGATGAAAAGACATCTCCGACAGTAGCTGTAAGAGCTAAAAAAGATGCATCTATGAATGTGGCTTTAGAGATGGTAAAAAATGGGGAAGCAACAGCTTGTATATCAGCTGGAAATACAGGGGCCCTTATGACTGCAAGTCAGTTGAAGTTGAAAAGGATTAAAGGGGTTCTGAGACCGGCTATAACAACGGTATTCCCGGCAAACGATAACAAACATATAGTGTTGCTCGATGCAGGGGCAAATGCTGATTGTAAGCCGGAGTACCTGGACCAGTTTGCCACTATGGCAAATGAATATGCTAAGGTATTATTAAATATAGAGAGTCCTAGGATCGGTTTACTTAATATAGGAGAGGAAGATGGTAAGGGAAATGAACTTACTAAATCTGCATTCTACCTGTTAAAAGAAAATAAAAATATAGATTTTTGCGGAAATATAGAAACTCGTGAGATGACTAATGGGACTGTAGATGTAGTGGTAACAGATGGATTTACAGGGAATATAGTTTTAAAAACAGCAGAGGGGACGGTTCATTTTATGAAAAATATCATAAAGGACGGTGTCAAGAAAAGTCTGTTGGCCAAAATAGGAGCCTTACTTATGAGTTCTGTATTCAAAGAGATGAAAAAACAGTCTGATTCATCGGAATATGGTGGAGCGTTATTCATGGGACTCAATGGGATATCTATAAAGGCGCATGGGAACTCAGATTCAAAAGCTATAAAAAATGCTATCTTAGTTGGTAATAAATTTGCAGAAAACAACTTTATAGAAAGTTTAAAAAAGGTAATTGGAGGAAAAGATGAAAACTATTAAAAGTTTTGGAATATTGGGAATAGGAACCTATGTCCCTGAAAAGATAATGACAAATTTTGATTTGGAAAAAATAGTGGATACTTCAGATGCGTGGATACAAAAAATGACTGGGATAAAGGAGAGAAGGATAGCTGCGGAAAACGAAGCTACCTCAGATCTTGCCTATAATGCAGCAGTGAAAGCTTTGGAATCATCTAATACAAAGGCAGAGGAATTAGATCTAATAGTAGTGGCTACCATGACACTGGATTATTTTACTCCATCTGTATCGGCTATATTACAAAAAAGGTTAGGTGCACACCATGCAGCGGCCTTTGATTTAGGTGCGGCTTGTAGTGGTTTTGTATACGGGTTAGAAGCTGGAGGAAACTTTATAGCTACTGGTATGTATAAAAAAGTGTTGGTAATAGGTGCAGAGGTGTTCTCAAGAATCTTAGATTGGGAAGACAGAAATACCTGTGTGTTGTTTGGTGATGGAGCAGCAGCAGCAGTGTTAGGAGAAGTAGAAGAAGGTCATGGTATTATAGGTTCTCACCTAGGTGCTGACGGAGACTTGGATGATGTGTTGGTTATCCCGGCAGGTGGATCTAGAGCTCCTGCGACCCATGAAACTGTAGATAATAGATCTCACTACCTTAAGATGAAAGGGCCGGAAGTTTTTAAATTTGCTGTAAAAGCAATGCCTGGAGCAGTGGAAAAAGTATTGGCAAATACAGGGATAGGTATAGATGAATTAGAATTGATTGTGCCGCATCAAGCTAATATGAGGATTATTAGTTCCGCAGCGAAAAAATTGAAATTCCCGACAGAAAAGTTTGTAATCAACTTAGATAAATACGGGAATACTTCAGCAGCTTCTGTAGGTTTAGCATTGGGAGAAGCAGTGGAAAAAGGGATGATTAAAAAAGGTGATAATATAGCATTGGTAGGCTTTGGAGCTGGATTAACATATGCATCATGCGTCATGAAATGGGCATATTAATCATACAAAATTTGACATAACAGGTGTTATATGATATAAATTACAGGTGTTATGAATAGAGGAGGGACTATGTCGAAAATAGCGTTTATATATCCAGGACAAGGTACACAATATGTTGGAATGGGTAAGGAATTATACGAAACAAATGAGATGGCTAAAAAATATTTCGATGAAATTTTTGAGAGCTTAGAATTAGACTTAAAAGAAACTATGTTTAATGGACCTGAGGAGAAATTAAAACAAACAAAATATACGCAGCCTGCTATAGTAACTATGTCGTTAGTATTGACGAAGTTATTAAAGGACAGCGGAATCGAAGCAGATTATGTGGCAGGACATTCACTGGGTGAGTACTCAGCCTTGGGAGCTGCTAACGTATTATCAACTTTTGATACAGTAAGATTAACTGCCCTTAGAGGGGAGATTATGAATGAGGTTTCAGGAGAAGTAGACGGGACTATGGCAGCTATCATTGGATTGGAATCAGCTAAAATTGAGGAAATCTGTAAAAATATAGATGGAATAGTAGAAGCTGTAAACTACAATGAGCCTAAGCAGACTGTAATAGCAGGATCAAAAGATGCTATTGATGCAGCCTGTGAAGAGTTAAAAGAAGCTGGTGCTAGAAGAGCTATGGTTTTAGCTGTATCCGGACCATTTCATTCATCACTTATGAAACCTGCAGGAGACAAATTAAAAGCTGATTTTGATAAATTTAACTTTAAAGAAGGAAATATTGAAGTATTATCTAATACAGGAGTAGAGTTTTTAAAGGATGCTGAAAAAATAAAGGAAGAATTATACCACCAAACTTTTGGTCCTGTAAGATGGGTTGAAATAATTGAAAAATTAAGAGACACTGGAGTGACTAAATTCTACGAGATTGGTCCTGGAAAAGTATTGAAAGGATTGGTTAGGAAGATAGATAAAACTTTAGAAGTGGTAAATGTCGAATCAATATAAAACCTTTGTAACTAAGGGATACTGGAGTAACTAAATTTTATGAAGTTAGGATCAGAAAATGTTGAAAAAGATTAGCTAGAAAAACAATTGAGGAGGTATTTGTAGAATGATTAATTTAAAAGATAAAGTTGCGGTAATTACTGGATCAAGTAGAGGGATAGGTAAATCTGTTGCTGAAAAATTAGCAGAAGCAGGAGCCAATATCGTAATTACAGATATATTAGTAGAAGCAGGAGAAGCTACAGCTAAAGAAATAGCTGAAAAATACAATGTAGAAACATTATTTGTTGAAAGTAATGTTACAAATTCTGAAAGTTGTGTAGCGTTAGCTAAAGCTACAATGGAAAAATTTGGAAGAGTAGATGTATTGGTAAACAATGCCGGGATCACAAGAGACGGGTTATTCATGAGAATGAAGGAAATTGATTTTGATCTAGTTATTGATATCAATTTAAAGGGTGCTTTCAATACAACTCAAGCATTTTATAGAACGATGACTAAGCAAAGAACAGGAAGCATAATCAATATGGCTTCAGTAGTAGGACTTATGGGTAACGCAGGTCAGGTAAACTACTCGGCTTCAAAAGCAGGATTAATCGGAATGACTAAATCTTTAGCTAGAGAAGCTGCTAAAAGAAGTGTAAGAGTAAATGCTATAGCTCCAGGATATATCCAATCAGAAATGACTGATGTTTTAAGCCCGGAAGCTAAAGAGATGATGATGAGAAATGTTCCTTTAGAAACAATGGGAACTCCAGAAGATGTAGCTAACGCAGTGTTATTTTTAGCATCGGATTTATCATCATACATAACAGGTCAAACCCTAAGTGTAAACGGTGGAATGATAATGCAATAAAACCTTTTAAAGGTTGAAAAAATGTATAAAATTTGTTATTATTATATATAGTAAACTTAAAATTCAAGGAGGAAAAATTATGTTAGATAAAATTAAAGAAGTAATAGTAGATCAATTAGGTGTAGACGCGGATCAAGTAACTTTAGAGGCGAACTTCATCGACGATTTAGGAGCAGATTCATTAGATACAGTTGAATTAATAATGGCATTCGAAGAAGAATTCGATATCGAAATTCCTGATGCAGATGCTGAAAAGATCAAAACTGTTCAAGATGTAGTTAACTTCGTAGAAGCAGCTAAATAAAAGATTATAGATAGGGGAGTTATATCCCCTATTATTTTTTATTTTTTAGAAGTTATAAAAATTTAGATTTATAGTTAACTGGATACAACGTCAAGTTGTTTTTCATTTAAAAAACTGTCTGTAGATTAGATGTGATAATAGAAAATCAACAATTGGTAGGAAGCTACAATTTAGAGGTAGTTATTTAAAAAACTTAAATATTATGAGGTGAAGAAATGAGAAGAGTTGTAATTACTGGGGTAGGGATGATAACTGCACTAGGAACAGGGGTAGAAAAATCTTGGGCTAAAATAAAAGCTGGAGAGTGTGGAATAAAGAAAATAGAGAGTTTTGATACTGAAAATACATCGGTAAAGATAGCTGGAGAAGTAACTGACTTCGATCCTATAGATTTTGGAATTGAAAAAAAGGAAGTTAAGAAATTAGCTAGAAATACACAATTTGCCATAGCAGCAGCTAAGATGGCATTGGAAGATGCAAAATTTGAGATAACTGAAGAAAATGCAACTTCTGTAGGAACTATTGTTAGTTCTGGAATTGGTGGAATGGAAGTTTTTGAAAACCAACATAAAACTTTATTAAACAAAGGTGCTAGAAGAGTATCACCATTTACAATACCTGCAATGATAGCTAATATGGCTTCTGGAAATGTAGGAATATATACTGGTGCTAAGGGACCTAACAAAACTATAGTAACAGCATGTGCTGCTGGAACTCACTCAATTGGAGATGCTTTTGAGATGATAAAATATGGAAAAGCTGATACTATGATAGCAGGTGGAACAGAAGCTTGTATCACAGAATTTGCAATCACAGGTTTTGCTAACATGAAAGCATTATCAACTAGAAATGATGAACCAACTAAAGCATCTAGACCATTTAACGTGGATAGAGATGGATTTGTAATGGGAGAGGGATCAGGAATATTGATCTTAGAAGAATTAGAGCAGGCTAAAGCCCGTGGAGCAAAGATATATGCAGAGATGGTAGGATATGGAGAAACTTGTGACGCACATCATATCACTTCTCCTGGACCAGGTGGAGAGGGAGCAGCAAGAGCGATAGAGATGGCTTTAAAGCAAGGAGATATAGAGAAGACTACAGTTGACTATATCAACGCACATGGAACTTCTACACCAGCTAATGACAGGTTGGAAACAGCAGCTATAAAGACTGTTTTTGGAGATTATGCTAAAGAGTTAGCAGTATCATCTACAAAGGGAGCTACAGGTCATGCACTTGGAGCAGCAGGTGGAATTGAAGGTGTAATATTAGCCCTTGGAATTAACGAAGGAATAATGCCGCCGACTATCAACTATGAAAATCCAGATGAAGAATGTGATTTAGATTACGTTCCAAATGAAGCAAGAAATAAGGAAATAAGAGTAGGAATATCTACATCATTAGGATTTGGTGGACATAACGCAGTAATAGCTATGAAAAAATACGAGAACTAAAAATAATATACTAAGGGTGGGAAAATGAAAAAATACTTGGAATTAGAAAAAATTCTAGGTCACACTTTTAAGGATGAAAAACTTTTAAAACATGCCTTACTTCATAGATCTTATGGAAATGAAAATAAGGAATATAAAAAAATAAGCAACGAAAGACTAGAACTGTTAGGAGACGCAGTTCTAGATCTTGTCGTTACTGAATATTTATATAAAAATTTTAAAGAATCCTCAGAGGGTGATCTGGCTAAATTAAAATCAATGGTAGTAAGTGAACCGGTATTGGCAAAAATATCAAGAAAATTAAAGTTAGGTGAATATCTATTCCTGAGTAAGGGAGAGGAAGTTACCGGTGGAAGAGACAGGTCTTCAATTTTAGGAGATGTATTTGAGTCGGTATTAGGAGCTATCTATCTAGATTCAGATTTAGAGACAGCTAGAAAATACGGGTTATCTCACCTAGTTTATGAGATAGAGCATATCTATGAAAATGATGAATTGATAGATTTTAAAACAGCACTACAAGAATACAGCCAAAGAAAATATAAGGAAGTACCTACCTATGAACTTATAGGTGAAGATGGACCGGATCATGCTAAATTTTTTAAGATAGGTGTATTTATGAATAAAAAATTAGTGGGATCAGGAGAGGGAAGAAATAAAAAAACAGCAGAGCAGAAAGCCGCGAAACATGCCTGTGACAGTTTGGGAATAAAGTATATTGAAACATTATAATATTCCAATATTTAT
The DNA here is from genome assembly GCA_024628785.1 of Fusobacteria bacterium ZRK30. NCBI lineage: Bacteria > Fusobacteriati > Fusobacteriota > Fusobacteria bacterium ZRK30. The sequence continues at coordinate 33,578 of CP102405.1, read as the reverse complement.
TAGTCATTTTGGATGTCCCCATACCTGTGTATTTTGTAACCAAGTAAAAATAAATGGCAGGGAAACTGATGTCACATGTTCTGATATTGAAGAAATAATAGAAGAATATTTAGAGCTTCTACCAAAAGATTCAGAAAAAGAAGTAGCTTTTTTTGGTGGAACCTTTACAGGAATTGACAAAAGGATACAGGAAAAGTATTTAGCTACAGTTAAACCATATATCGATAAAGGTCTTGTAGATGGAATTAGATTATCTACAAGACCTGATTATATTAATGAAAAGATATTAGACCTCCTTTTAAAATATGGTGTTACAACTATAGAGTTAGGAGTTCAATCTCTAGATGATGAGGTCTTGGCTAAGTCAGAAAGAGGTTATAGATCTGATATAGTAGAAGCGGCATCTACTTTAATAAAAAGTTATGGTTTTAAATTGGGAATACAGGTAATGCCCGGACTACCTGGATCTACTAATCAGACAGATTACAAAACAGCAGAAAAGGTAGTGAAGATAAAACCGGATATGGTTAGGATATATCCCACATTGGTTATAAATAATACCAAGCTGGAAAAGATGTATTATGATAAGGAATACAGCCCTATGGAGTTAGAAGAAGCTGTTGTCAGGGTGCTGCCGATCATGATTTTATTTGAACTAAACAATATAAATATAATCAGAGTGGGATTACAACCTTCTGATGACCTCTGTGAAGAGGGAGTAATAAAAGCAGGGCCCTTTCATCCGGCTTTTAAGGAAACCATTGAAACAGAGATTTACGGGAGATTTTTAAGGTCTTTAAATTCAGAAATTTTGGATATAGTTACCCACGAGAAAAATATCTCTAAAATAGTTGGAATGAAGAAGAAGAATAAATTGTTCTTTGGGAAAAAGATGACTATAAAGATTGATAATAGTTTATCACTAGAAAAAGTAGTGGTAAATAAGATAGAATATACTAGGGAAGAGATCTTAAATAAAATTTTAGAGAGTGGTATATTATGAATCAAATAATAATAAGTATAAGTGATTTTGAGGAAAGAGCAGCTCTTTTAGAAGGGGAAAAACTCACAGAATTTTTTATACAAAGAAATGAACAAAATCGAATAAATGGTAATATATATAAGGCTAGAGTGGCTAATGTATTACCTGGGATGGAATCAGCATTTTTGGATATTGGCTTAGAAAAAAATGCTTTTTTGCATGTCCGGGATCTGCGTGAATTTGAAGAAAAATACCTAAATGGCGTAGAAAATAGTAATAGACCTATAGAGGATATCTTGAGTGTAGGAGATGAGATAATAGTCCAGATAGTAAAGGAGCCCAGAGGTGACAAGGGTGCCCGTGTAACTACACATTACACTATACCGGGAAAATATCTGGTATTGATGCCAAATGACAGCCATATTGCTATCTCACAGAAGATAAAGGATCCCAAAGAGAGAGAGAGACTCGAAACCCTGATCGATACTATAAAACCTGATGAGATGGGTGTTATTATAAGGACTGCAGCTAAAGATAAAAACAACCTTCATTTTGAAAAAGAGGTTGAATATTTAGTAAAAAAATGGAAAAATATAGAAAATAGATTTAAAAAAAGTAAGGTAGGAGAGGTTCTATACCAAGATAACGATATGGTCACAAGAACTGTAAGGGATGTCTTTTCTAATCAGATAGATGAATTAATAATAGATGATGAGGAGAAGTACTGGGAGATAGTAGACTATGTAAAGGCCTTTTCCGACAATACATTTAAAACCAAGGTGAAATTATTTCAGAGTTCCCTTCATATTTTTGATCACTACAATGTAACTAAGGGATTGGAGACGGCTTTAAATGAAAAGGTATGGCTGGATTGTGGGGGATATTTGATCATCCAAAAGACAGAAGCTCTCATAAGTATAGATGTAAATACAGGCAGAAATACAGGGGTAATGAACCTGGAAGACACTGTAGTGGAAACTAATGTCGAAGCAGCAAGAGAGATTGCGATACAGCTGAGACTGAGAAACCTCAGTGGTATTATTATCATAGATTTTATAGATATGAAGGTAGAGAAAGATAAGCTGAAGGTAGTAGAAGTACTGGAAGAAAGTTTGAAAAAGGATAGAATAAAGAACAATATCATCCATTTTACAGACCTTGGTCTGGTAGAAATGACAAGAAAAAGACAGGGAAGTCCCCTGGCTAAGTACTACCAAAAACCTTGTCCATGCTGCGCCGGGACAGGAACAGTGAAATCTAAGGAGAGTATAATCCTAGATATAATGAGAGAGATAAGGGAAATAGCAGAAGATAGTGACATCAGATTGATAAAGCTGACCACAAGTACAGAGTTATACGACTTTATTTGTGAGGCTTATATTGAGTTTATAAAGGGATATTTAAAATTACGTAAAAAGGAATTTATCCTGAAAAAAAATAAGAAAAATGAAGAAAAAAACAATAATGACTATGAGATAGTAATGGAGATGTAAGATGAAAAAAATAGTAGCAGTATGTGCAGGAAGTTTTGACCCTATAACTAAGGGACATTTGGATATTATAAAACGTGCCAGTAAGTTTTCAAATAAATTGATAGTGGGAATTTTAAACAGCCATAATAAAAAATATTGGTTCAATTTAAAGGAAAGAAAAGCATTGGTTGAAAAATGTTTATCGGAATTTGATAATATAGAAGTAAAGACTTTTGATGGATTGTTGGTAGATTTTGTTTTACAGAATAAGGCTAATATTGTAGTAAGAGGGTTACGGGCAGTTTCAGATTATGAATATGAACTGCAGCTGGCTCTTACAAATAAATCTCTTTCAGACAATCAGGTAGAGACAATATTCTTACCTGGATCGAGGGAAAGTCTATATCTCAGTGCCAGCCTGGTAAGGGAAGTAGCGCTACATGGTGGAAAAATAGATGAATTTATTTCACCGGAGATAGTAGAAGATGTAAAAGAAAGAGCAAAAAAGATAAAAGAGGGATCTCAGTAGAGTAATCTTTTAGAGGTTTATATTTGATTTTAATAATTACAAAATATTAAGAATAAAGGAGTGAATTCATGGCTAAATTAAAAACTATATATATATGCTCAGACTGTGGCTATGAATCTTCTAAATGGCTGGGAAAATGCCCGGAATGTGACAGCTGGGGGACATTGGAGGAAGAGGTCAGCAGTGCCTCTTCTAAAAGCAGTGTTAAAAAGAAAATCAGTAATACCAAGGTAGTTAACTTTAAAGATGTAGAAGTAGAGAAAAATTATAGATATACTACGAAATTTAATGAGTTTGACAGAGTATTGGGAGGAGGTCTTGTAAAGGGGGCAGTAGTTCTTTTGACAGGTAATCCCGGAATAGGAAAATCCACTCTGCTGCTGCAGGCAGTAGATCAATATTCACAGTATGGAGAAGTACTATATATATCCGGTGAGGAATCACCATCCCAGGTAAAACACAGGGGAGACAGGTTAGGTTTATCTGGAAACAATATATCCATCATGTCGGAGACAGAGATGGAATCTATCTATGATTATGTTCTCAGGAAGAAACCTAAGGTTGTTGTTGTGGATTCTATCCAGACTTTATACAGCTCAAATTTTGATTCTATCCCAGGAACCACAACTCAGATAAGAGAATGTACTTTAAAGATAGTGGAGTTGGCTAAGACCCATGATATATCTTTCTTTTTGGTGGGACATATTACCAAAGATGGAAAAGTAGCAGGACCTAAACTGTTGGAACACATGGTAGATTCGGTGTTGCAGTTCGAGGGAGAAGAGGGCTTATTTTATAGGATCTTACGAAGTTTAAAAAATAGATTTGGATCTACCAATGAGCTTGGAATATTCAATATGGAAGAAAAAGGAATGGTAGAGGTAAAAAATCCTTCGGAATTTTTTCTCAGTGAACGAGATGAAAAAAATGTTGGAAGTATAGTAGTGCCGGTATTGGAAGGGACTAAGATATTTTTATTGGAAGTTCAGACCTTGGTGAATGAATCACCCTTTGGAATTCCAAAAAGAGTGGTACAGGGATTTGACAGAAACAGGGTACAGATACTCAATGCTGTTATGGAAAAAAAGATAGGGCTGAATTTATCCTCCAAGGATGTTTTTGTAAATATTCCGGGAGGTATAAAGATCTATGATGGAGCGGCAGACTTAGGAGTGGTCATGGCAATGATCTCTATAACTAAGGGAATAGAGGTCAGTCAAAAAATAGCAGCTCTAGGAGAACTGGGTCTCCGTGGAGAGATAAGAAAGGTATCCTTTGTAGATAAGAGGCTGAAAGAATTGGAAAAACTTGGTTTTTCAGGGGTGTATCTGCCTCATTCCAATAAGAAAGAGATTGAACATAATAGTTATAATTTAAAGATGATATATCTAAAAAATTTAGCAGAACTTGCAGAGAGGATGAGGTGATTATGGAGCAGAATTTAAAGAAAATATTTTCTCAGGTAACCCCTGGAACAACATTCAGAGAAGGTTTGGATAACATCTTAGATGCTGGGACTGGTGCGTTGGTAGTTTTAGACGCCAACGATACTTTAGGTGATCTTATAGATGGTGGGTTTGAATTAAATTGCAGGTTTACTCCTCAAAGACTCCATGAGTTGTCTAAGATGGATGGAGCTATCATCTTAGATGGGAATGCTACAAAGATTAAATATGCCAATGTACATCTACAGCCAGATAAATCATTTAAAACCAATGAGAGTGGGACCAGGCATAGAACTGCTCAAAGGGTAGCCAGACAGACAGATAATTTAGTTATAGCTATCTCAGAAAGAAGAAATCGGATTACTCTCTATAAGGGAGATTTTAGATATAAGGTAAAAAATCTGGCTGATATAATGATTGAAGCCAGCCAGGCAATGAAAACTTTTGAGAGGTATAAACATGTACTGGACAGGGCACTGCAAAATATTACTCTTTTAGAATTTGACGGAATGGTAACTCTTTCAGAGGTTGTCACTGTTCTTCAAAGATTTGAGATGCTGGTAAGAATAAGGGTAGAAGTGGAACATTCAATAATAGAATTAGGATCAGAGGGGAAATTTTTAGAGATTCAATTGGAGGAACTGTTTAAGGGAGTTTTGAAAGAGGAAGAAAATTTCATCAGAGATTATATAAATCCAGGGGAAGAGGAATTTGGAGCAGCTGAAGTAAAGGAAAGACTTTTAGGATTAGGAGATTTGGAACTTCTGGAGTCGGAAAATATAGCAGGGGCTTTGGGATATGGAAGATCAGCAGCTACCTTTGACATGGAATTAGACACTAAGGGATACAGGATCTTAAACAAGATAACAAGGATTACGAGAAAAGACACCGAGAAAATAATAGGTAAATATGGAATCTTATCTAAAATATTGGAATTGACAGAAGAGGAATTGATGGAGATAAGAGGGATCAGTATGTTTAAAGCCAGATCCATAAAAAAAGGGATAAAAAGACTAAAAATGACAGCTGAATGGGAAAAATAGATAATAATAAAAAAGCTAATTTCTATAATTATAGAAATTAGCTTTTTTATTTGTTGTTTATGTTATATACTCTTGAAAAAGAAAGGGGGGAAGGATAAATGAAAAATTTAGGGACTAAAACTTTGATACATGAAAATTTCGTTTTGAGAAAGTTTAAGTTAGGTGATGAATACGATATGTTTAAAAATTATTGCAATGATGAAAAAGTAACAGAGTATATAACATGGGATCCTCATAGAGATATTAAATTGACAAGAGAACTTTTGACATCATGGGTAGGTGAGTATAGCACTGAAAAATATAGGTGGGCAATAGAAGTAGAGGGTGAAGTAGTCGGAAGTATTGATTTAGTAAAGCAAGATTTAGATAAAAAAGTAGGAGAGATAGGGTATTGTTTAGGATCGAGATTCTGGAATAAAAAAATAATGACAAATGCTCTAAATCTAATGATGGATTATCTTTTTAATGAGGTAGGTTTTGAAAAACTAAGGGCAAGGCATGTAGCTGAAAATCCAAACTCAGGGAAGGTAATGATAAATAACAGTATGAAATATATAGAAACTAAAGAAATATTAGTACAAACACTTGAGGATTTGCAGGTGATAAAAGTTTATGAGTTAGATAAAAAAGATTTTGTAAAGTTTAGATAATAAAAAAAGCTAGAAAATCTATGATTTTCTAGCTTTTATATTATATATTAGTTATCAAATTTTACCTTTGCTTCCTCTACGATCATAGAGATGAAATCATTTAATTTCATAGTTTCCTGATCTTTTGAACCAAATCTTCTTACATTTACTTCATTAGCTTCAGCTTCAGATTTTCCTAAGATTAATTGAACAGGAATCTTGAATTTACCATTAGCTTCTCTGATCTTATATCCTATCTTTTCTGCTCTGTCATCTAATTCACATCTGATTCCAACTTTAGCTAATTCAGCCATAACTTCCTTAGCGTATGGAACTACTTCATCATTTAGAGTAAGTAATTTTATTTGTGTAGGAGCTAACCATAATGGGAATGCACCTGCAAAATGCTCGATTAAGATTCCAATGAATCTTTCAACTGAACCATAAACTACTCTATGAACCATAACTGGTCTATGTTTTTCTCCGTCTTCTCCGATATAATTCATATCAAATCTTTCAGGAAGGTTGAAGTCAAGCTGGATAGTTCCACATTGCCATTCTCTACCTAAACAATCTTTGATTTTGAAGTCTAACTTAGGACCATAAAATGCTCCGTCTCCTGGATTTAATTTATAATCTAATCCGATTTTCTTCATAGCACCTTCTAGTGCTGATTCAGCTTTATCCCATATATCGTCTGATCCAATAGCCTTTTCAGGTTTAGTAGATAGTTCGATATGGTATTCGAATCCAAATAGCTTGTTGTAGAACTTGTCGATCAGGTTGATAACTCCTATGATCTCTTCTTCGATTTGGTCTGGAGTCATAAAGATATGTGCATCATCCTGTGTGAAGTTTCTAACTCTAAATAATCCGTGTAATGCACCAGAGAATTCATGTCTATGTACGATACCTAATTCACCCATTCTGATAGGAAAATCTTTATAAGAATGTAATCCATGTTTGTATACTAAAACACTTCCAGGACAGTTCATAGGTTTTATAGCAAATTCATGTTTATCTATCTCAGAAAGATACATGTTTTCTTTATAGTTAAACCAGTGACCAGAAGTTTCCCATAACTCCTTGTTAAGCATAATAGGAGTTCTAACTTCCTGGTATCCGGCTTTTCTATGTTCTGATTTCCAAAGGTCTTCTAATACATTTCTTAATTCCATTCCCTTTGGTAACCAAAATGGGAACCCTGGACCAAACTCACTCATAAAGAATAGGTCTAACTCCTTACCTAATTTTCTATGATCTCTTTTTTCAGCTTCTTCTAAGAATTTCAGGTGTAGTTTTAAGGCTTTATCTGAATCAAAAGCTATACCATATATTCTTTGCAACATCTTGTTAGAAGAATCTCCTCTCCAGTAAGCCCCGGCTACTGACATAAGTTTAAATGACTTTAAATATCTTGTAGAAGGTACATGAGGTCCAAGACATAGGTCTGTGAATTCACCTTGGGAATATAGAGTAAGAGCTCCTACTGCAATATCAGTAATGATCTCTACCTTGTAATCCTCTCCAGCTTCCTTAAATCTTGCTATTGCATCTTCTTTAGAGATGTTTTCTTTAGTTATCTTAATATCTTCCTTAACTAGTTTTTTCATCTCAGCTTCGATCTTAGCCAGGTCTTCCTCTGTAAACTGTTCCTTAGGGTCGAAGTCATAGTAAAATCCGTATTCGATAGAGGGTCCTATAGCTACTTTAGTTTCGGGGAAAAGTCTGATTACAGCTTGAGCCATAAGATGTGCAGTGGAATGTCTGATGATCTCTATTCCCTCTTCACTGTTAGGCATGATAAGTTCCACAGCAGCATCTTCTGAAGCCATTGTAGTCATATCTACTAATTCTCCATTGACCTTTGCTGCTACAGCATTTTTAGCTAGTGAGTTGCTTATACTTTTGGCAATTTGAAACATGTTTACTGGACCATCAAATTCTTTGATATCCCCGCTTGGTAAAGTTATCTTAATCATCTTTACATCACTCCTCAATTTTTTTATATAATTTAATTTTTTTCTAAAAAAAGAACCCACCTAGATCATATCTAGATGGGTTAAATATTTTTTCATTCCAGACAGATACAAAACTTATATTTTTACAAAGGAAATAAGATCTGTATATTTACAAATCCTAAATAAAAGTATCCGTTGTGGTGGTAAGTAATCTCATAGTCTAAGCTCCTACTGAAATATTGTTATTATCTGGAAATTCTAACATATTTTGTTCAAAATGTCAAAAAGTGTATTATTTCTTTGGTTCATCTACCTCTACTCCACTACCAAGCCATAGGTTAGGAGTCATACTTCCATCCTTGTCCTTATATCCAATTCCGAAGAGAGGATTTTCTGGGAATGTAAGCAGAGTAAATTGAACAGCTAAACGGTCATCATATGATCCTGTATTTCTGTCGTAATCTTTGGTATATCCTACAGACCATTCATAGTAACCCATTTCCTTTCCGAGGTAGACACCATATTCGTCTTCATCATTAAGTTCGGTTTTATAGGATAACTTTATGTTCCACCCCTGGCTGGGTTTTCCTATCCCGGCTCGCATCCTGAATTCATGCTCCTGTTTGGTGATATCTCTGTCATAGCTGCTGTTAAAGCTGGCTTCTTCACGATATGTATATCCCAGTCCAAATCGTTTATAAGAACCATAGACATCTCCCTCTAATTCCTTTAAACTTCCGAAGAAATCATTGCTTTGGTTATAGGCTTCCCTATGCACTTTTGCCATAAGGGAAAGGGTAAAGTATTTTTTATATTCTGGACGATTCATCTCCTCAAACATAATAGAGTTTAGACTAAAGTCCAATTGGTTGTCATTTCTTTCATTTAAAATTTGTTTTACCCTGCTTATCTCAGCAGGAGTGATCTCTAATTTATCTTTGTTATACTCAGCTGAAGCGTAACTTCTAAGCTCCTCATCGGTAAATCTTTTATCCCTGTATTCATATCTGAATGAAACCTGATCTGAAGAATAATCTTTTAAACTTTGTGATGGCCCATACTTATAAATTCCATAAGTAGCACGGTAGAAGTGTTCTACATCTCCTCCATTCAGATAGCTGGCACCGATAATGTCATTTTTAATATTAAAAGTTTCTGAATTATTGTCTGTTCTGTCATCGGAACCATGGGTATAGGTAAAGTTATAGACATCCAGATCATCTTTGATCTCGATTCCATATGTACTTTCCGATACTTTTTCATTTGCGTCATAGTTGTAATTTGGATCGGTAGTAGGAATATTTTGAGATTTCATTAGGGTATAATCAATTTTTTCATGACCATAATAAAATCTGTAATTTTCATTTATATAGTAACTACCACCAAATTTGTTGCTGGTAAGATCATTATATTCATCGTCAAAGGCATAGCCTGAAGGGGTGAGCTCTCCACGTGTAAATCTTTTATCCAGATCATAGTATAAGTTTAACTTTTTCTCATCATTGACTAAAAAATCTATGTTGTTGGTAAAGAGGTCTCCTCTTTTTACATCTCTGTCAAAGCCGTCATTACTCTGTTTATATCCGGCAGTATAGATAGTTGTAGTATTTCCAAGGTCTAATGTAACCTTATCTTTGAATTCGTTGATACTGTCTTTGTTTTTTAATCTGACCTGCCCGTTATATGTAGAGTCACCATTACGGCTCCCATTGTCATAAGAATAGAGTTGTCCAAAATAATTGAATTCATTATTTAATCTAAGGTCTATATCTCTAAAATGGTTGTTGGTATTATCTAAGAGGGTAACCTTGTGATTGAAATCCACCTGGTGACGCAGAGATGAATCTCCGCCGCTATTATCACCAGTATAGGAATCATACCCCTTGGTATAACTGTCATATCTAAGGTTATATCTTAATCCTATTTCACCGAGATAACCTAAGTTAAGTCTTTTATCTTCCACTTCAATCTGGGCAAAATCCGATTCATTGATATAGATATTATAGGCATCATTTTCTGCTACCTCATTATAATTGTATATTCCCTCTCTGTCCCAGTTCTCCTCTTTGGTACGTCCAAAGGTAAGCTCTAACCTGTATTGGTCGTAGAAAAATTCAGTAGCAACCTTATCTTCACTACTTTTACTATAGATGATATTTTCTTCCTTGTTATACTGCTGATCTCTTTTATTGAAATTTGGATTATTTGAACTACTAGTCTCTCTAAATGGATCGTTGTCTAAATTTAATTCCTTTTCAGACCTGAGACTGTCAAACTTTACCTTATAGGTTGCTCCGCTGCTACCGAGATCATATTCTCCAAGGTGTAGTTTGATCTTATCGCTGTCATCTTTATCATATTCATACACAGACCAAGGAACATAGTTTATAGTTCCTCCCTGAAGCTTTATGATGTCCTCTAAATCCGGGCTACGCTCCCAAGATCTGAGTTTTCTCAATTTGTCCCCGCTTTGATGATCGTAAGCAAAATCTATCTTAGCTTCCTTTAAGTTAAATGCAAATCCAAAATTTTCACGTCTGGACTGGTCATCATCTTCCTTTGATGTGGAACCAGGATCTAAATCTTTTAGGTAGTCATAGTAGGCAGAGATCATATAATCGTCGTTGTCTTTGGTGAAACCAAGATCGGTGTACAATTTATGGTCTAACTGGGAACCAAAAGAAGCATCGTCCATCCGGTTATCGACTAGTTGTCTGTATGCATCTTCTCCTCCAGCTAACATCTTAACCTTAGAATGAAGGGTTATATCATTTCTTTCACCTATATTTTTAAATTCAGAGTCCAGAGTGATGAAATTAATGGCTTCCCCATCATTTCTTTCTTCCCCACCGTAGTTAGGACTGGTAGGGTCATAGTAACCACCTCTCTCCAAATCATCTCTGTAATCTTCTAAAGAACTTATCTTATTTACTGTTGTACTCTGAAGACCTAATTTTAAATAACCCTTATCATTTTTATATTCATGATTGGCAGCAAGATCCCATCTGTCATCGATAGAACTGTCTTTTTTTACTACTAATAGGTCATCAGCAGTAACCAGACCTTTTCCATAATCTCCCAGATCATACCAGTTTTCAAATCTTCCAACTAAGAGTCCTAACTCGTCAGCAAATTTAGGGGCTATACCACCTTTAAAGTATTTACTGTTATTATCTCCGTAGTTGACACCACTGGATATATGAAATCCATAATCGGTTTTATCTCCCCAGACAGGGAAAAGAGGTACTTTGGAACCTTGTCTTATATTGACTGCATACCAAGGGAACCAGCCGACCTTATGACCGCTTATATATAGATCGATATCTTGAAATTCAGCCTTATTATCCGGGACTATTTTTAATTTTTTAGTCTCAAGATAATACCCGCCCTTTTTATAATCTCCAGTTTCTAAGATACTAAAATCAGTGGTAAACCAGGCGTTTTTTAGAGTGAAAGCTTCTTCATTATATTCTCCTACTTCTCCACCAAAGTATATCCTGTCGTTGGGAGCTTCGGCACCTGTTACAGTTCCTACTTCCATATAGGAAATACTATCATAGTATTTTAAGATACTGCTGTCCAATGAAAGAAGAGTTTTATGAGAGTCAATTCTGGCTTGGTTAGAACCATCTCCCATCTCTATCCTGACATCTCCAGTAGCAGTAACTATATTTGAGTCCTTATCTCTCTTAAAACCAAAGGCTTGGAGTTTTAAGCCCTGGTACTGAAATTTTACCCCGCCATCAGCTGTTAAGGTATCATTCTTTGTATCGATAACTAAACTTTCGCTAGAGACAGCAGCCCCGTCATTAGAGGTATTAACTTTACTTATATCGTTTACAGTTGAAAAAAGCCCTGCTGAAGCCGCCTTATTTAGGTCATTTCCAAATCCCGGTTCTTTTGCACCAAAGGATATTTGAACAACACAAAATAGGAGGATAGCAAGGGTTTTTGAGTTTAAATTTTTCATATCATCATGTCTCCCCTAGTTTCAAGCAAATTTTTCCTATTATAATTATTAAATTATAGCATAGTTTTTTACAATTTCAAATGTAAGAAACTAAATTTCAATTTAAGGATCCATAATCTTTTTTAATAGATAGAAAATTTATCTCGTCCCAAATTTTTAGAATAAAAAAAGGGTCCGAAGACCCTCACTCTTAGTATGAATTTAATTTTTCACTTAAAGCACTTTTTTGAACTAATCCAATTATTTGATCAACAGCTTCTCCATTTTTAAAAGCTATCATAGTAGGGATACTTCTAACACCGTATTTTTGAGATAATCCCGGGTTATCATCTACATTTACTTTAACAATCTTGGCACTAACCTCTTCAGATAATTCATCTAAAATTGGAGCTAACATCTTGCAAGGACCACACCAGTCAGCATAAAAATCAACTAAAACAATCCCATCTTGGATAACTGTATCAAAACTAGTTTCATCGGTATATATAACTTTACTCATTAAAACCCCTCCTAAATTATGTTGATTATAAACATCTTTAAGTAATACTAGCATATTAAATATACTGTGTCAAACATTCAGGATCTCTAATGCTTTTTCTATTACTGGTCATTTTTTCTACAATTGTACAGAGGAGAAAGATAAGTTAAATAGGATTTTTTAAAAGATTATATTTTCGAAAATAAGGCTGAAAATAAAGGAGTTTTCTTGCTCATCCATATATAATTATGTTAAAATTAGGTTATAAAAAAATCTAGAACTAAAATAATTGGAGGTTTAGGAATATGATATTAATAACAGGAGCATGTGGGTTTATTGCCAGTGCACTAACTTGGGAATTAAATGAAGGTGGAAGAAACGATATTATCTTGTCTGGAGAGTTAGAAAAAGAAGATAAGTGGTTGAATATAAGAGATAGAGATTACTACGACTGGGTACACAAAAATGATCTGTTTGACTGGCTGTCTGTTGAGGAAAATGCATCAAAAATAACGGCAGTAGTGCATATGGGAGCGTGCTCTGCGACTACAGAAGCAGATATGGACTTCTTGATGGATAACAACTATGAATATACAAAAAAATTATGGAAATTCTGTACAGAAAGGGGGATTAACTATATTTATGCTTCATCTGCTGCTACTTATGGGTTAGGAGAGTTAGGTTATGACGATGATGTGACTCCAGAGGAACTAAAAAAATTAAAACCACTGAATAAATATGGATACTCTAAAAAATTCTTTGATGATTGGGCACTTAAACAGGAGGAAACTCCTAAACAATGGGTTGGAATAAAGTTTTTTAATGTCTACGGACCTCAGGAATATCATAAAGGAAGAATGGCATCTATGGTATTTCATGCATTCAACCAATATAAAAAAGATGGACTTGTAAAATTATTTAAATCTCATAAGGCGGAATATGAAGATGGAGGTCAGTTAAGAGACTTTGTTTATATAAAAGATGTAGTAAAGGTATTGAAGTTCTTTATAGAGAGTGAGGATAAATCAGGAATCTATAATATAGGAACCGGGATTGCCAGAAGTTTTAAAGATCTTGCATTAAATGCAATAAGAGCAGGTGCAAATGATTATTCATTGGAAGAATCTAAAGTTATAGAGTATGTACCTATGCCTGAGGATCTTAGAGGAAGGTATCAATATTATACTTGTGCAGAGATGAAAAAATTAAAGTCCGTGGGATACACAGAGAAATTCCATACATTGGAAGAGGGAATAAAGGATTACGTTCAAAATCATCTGGCTAAAGAAAATCCATATCTATAAATTTAAAGGATATTTAAAAGAACTATAGAATAAAAGAATAGGAATTTAAAGATAAAAACAAGGAAATTTTTTCCTTGTTTTTAATTATAGTGAAAAACTTATTTTTTACTATGAGGTGTTTTCTAAACGTAGAGAAAAAAATTATAAAAAGATCTAAAAAAGAAACAAATGAGATTCGGGAGGTGATAGGTATAAAATTAATATTACCTGTAAAAAAACTTGAAAGACAATTTAAAGAGATAATACTTGATTATCGGAAAGAAAATGACCTTTTGTATTACTCATATATGGATGCTTTGGATAATTTTGATGGTTATTTAAGAAGGTTAGAGGAAATAAGAAGTGGAAGAAATTTGCCTGAAGGCGATGTTGCTACAACTGAATATTGGCTTGTAGATACTGAGGGAAAAGAGATTAGAGGGATGATAAAGATAAGACATGAGAGTGTACCTGTTCATGGAAACATAGGCTATGATATACCTCCTAAAAAAAGATTTTTAGGGTATGGAACAAATATACTACGGCTGGGGATAGAAAAAGCTAAAGAACTAGGGGTAGGAGAGGTAAGAGTGTCTTGCACCTCTGATAATGAGGGATCAAGAAAAATAATTTTAAAAAACAATGCTGTTTTTATAGGCTTGGCAGAGGATAATGATGAACTATACGAAGAGTATATAATCAAATAAAACAGGGGAGATTTTATGGAATTAAGAAAAGTTTTAGAGAAAGCTAAAGAGGTTGGCGGATCAGATGTTCACTTTGTAGTAGGGCGACCGCCTATGATAAGAATAAATGGGGATCTGTTAGACACAGGTGATTTTGATAAGATGGTGCCTAAAAAATTAGAAGATCTAGCTAAAACAATTCTGTCAGAAGATCAATATATAGAGTTTAAGGAACACCATGAATATGATTTTGCCTTTGGGGTAGCAGGATTGGGAAGATACAGAGTAAATATACATATGCAGAGGGGAACAATTGGGATAACTATAAGAGTATTAAATACTGAAATTCTTTCCTTTGAACAGTTAAAATTACCGGGAACCCTGAAACAATTTACAGAATATAAAAATGGACTGGTTTTGGTCACAGGACCTACAGGGAGTGGGAAAACGACTACTTTGGCAGCTATGATAGATAAGATAAATGATGAGAAACCACACCATATAATAACAATTGAAGATCCTATAGAATACCTGCATAGCCATAAGAAAAGTTTGGTAGAACAAAGGGAGATCAGATCGGATACAGCTTCATTTAGAACTGCATTAAAATATATCCTCAGACAGGATCCGGATGTAATCCTTGTAGGAGAGATGAGGGATTTAGAAACTATAGAGGCTGCAATCACAGCAGCTGAGACAGGTCATCTAGTTTTTGGAACTCTACATACAAACAGTGCGGCTAAAACAATAGATAGAATAATAGATGTATTTCCAAAGGAAAGACAGGGACAGATTAGGTCTCAGTTATCCACTTCTCTAAGGGGAGTAATAGCTCAGCAGTTAGTTCCATTAAAAGATGGAAGCGGTCGAAGAGTAGCTTTAGAGATATTGGTAGGAACACCGGCTATAGGAAACCTTATAAGGGAAGGAAAAATACATCAAATACCGTCTGCTTTACAGACAGGGGCCAGGTTTGGGATGATAACAATGGAGAAATCTTTAGAAACCTTATTCGATAAAGGGATTATAACTAGAGAGGAATATAACAACAGGATATTATAAAAAAGGTATGATATTTAGGAGAGGGAAGTAAAAAAATGGAAAATATTAAATCAAATTTTGAGATAAAAAAAAATAATCTAAAGGAATTTATTCGTGTTCTTATACCGGAATTAATAGACGAAAAAATAGTTATCATGGAAAAAAGATGTGATGAATTCTTAGAGTTGGAATTAGAGGCAGCAGGGAAGAAAATTGTATTTTTATATGAGAATAATTTAGACAGGTTAGAGGATCAGAGGACAGTTATGTCCAAGGTGGGCTTACTAAAATTAATGGATAAAAAATACCCATGGGGGGGACTCATTGGTGTAAGGCCGACAAAATTAGTGAGAAGGTTTTTGAATCTCTCATATACATATGGGGAGATTGAAAAAATCTTGTGCGAACTATATCTGGTGACTCCTAAAAAAGTAAAATTGCTCATAGATGTGGTGAAAAAAGAGATGGAGTTTCTCAATAGAGATCATATAAATATGTATATCGGAATCCCCTACTGCCCTACAAAGTGCAGATACTGCTCCTTTGCTTCCTATGAGATGAAGGGAAAAATAGGTAAATACTATGATGAATTTGTAGAGACTCTCTTAGAGGAGATAACTCTTACAGGGGAATTTTTAAAGGGGACTTCCAATAAGATTGAATCGCTCTATATTGGAGGTGGGACCCCTAGCATATTGACAGAGGTTGATATGGAAAGGGTGTTAAAAGCAGTAAAAGGAAATATAAATTTAACTTATCTAAAGGAATTTACCCTGGAAGCCGGGAGGGTGGACACACTTACTTTAAAAAAATTAGATATCATGAGATCTTACGGGGTTGAAAGGATCAGTTTGAACCCTCAGACATTTAATCTGAAAACTTTAGAAAAGCTCAATCGTCCTTTGGACAGGGATAAATTTGATCAGATGTTTAACTACGCTAAAAAGATAGGGCTTATAATTAATATGGATCTGATCTTAGGACTACCAGGGGAGACTACAGAGGATATTTTGTATACTCTGGAGGAATTAAAAAAATATCCTGCGGAAAACCTCACAACCCATGTACTTGCGCTAAAAAAAGCTTCTGTTTTATTTAAAGATGTTCAGACATCTATACCTTTGGACTATGAAAAAATAGAAAAAAAATTATATGAGGTAACAGAAGGTAAAAATATGAAACCTTATTATATGTACAGGCAGAAAAACAGCCTTGAATGGGGAGAAAACATGGGATTTGCTGTAGAGGGAACAGAATCGATATTTAACATTGAGATGATAGAGGAAAATCAGTCAACCCTTGGATTAGGCGGGGGAGCCATCACTAAATCTGTAGTGACTGAAAGCCTTACAGTAGATAAGATAAAGAGGATAGTGAGTCCTAAGGAGCCTATTGCATATGTGAGACAGATGAAGGAGAGGCTGCCTAAAAAATTAGAATTGTTTAAATAAAAATTAGAATTTTAATGTATCTCCAAGAGAACCGTGTTTAAAAGATTGAAACATTTGTAACCTGTGCCAAAAAACAGTGAAAAATTATTATTTTGTGACAAGATAAAAGGTTTTATTCTATATGCAAGGGGTGAGTAGGATGAATCAAAATATTAAGTTGATCATTATAATTATAGTGATGTTGACGACAAGCTTTATTTATAATAAAACAAGACCTGAAAAAAAGAGTATAAAATTAAAAAAAGAGATAATCTTCAGCAGTGGAGATGAATATACAAAACTGAATATAAACGATGCTGAATTAGAGGATTATTTAAAAGTGGGAATAAGTCTTAGTATTGCTAAAAAAATATTTGAATATAAAGAAATAGTAGGGAGGGTAGATCGACTAAAAGACCTCTCCAGGATAGCTGGTATAGGGGATAAAAGTGTGGAAAAGTTATCTAAAAATATAGAGGTAAGAGGTGGAGGAACTTTAAATAAGTTAAAGATAAATTCAGTCTCTCCTAAAGTATTGAAGTATTATGGATTTACTAAAAAAGAAATAAAAAAAATAGAAACTTATATGGGAAAAAATGATGTGATCTACTCCAATATCGAGATGATGGAGATATTAGGGGAGGAAAGATACAGAGAGTATGAAAATATATTGGAGTATAATTAAATTCTTAGTGTAAGGGGTGAAAAAAATTAATAATCGTATAACCTTTGTGTAATTCATTACTAAAGAAAGTTCTAAGGGTTTCGCCCTTAACTGAGATCATTTCTTGTCTTGATGCAAGAAAAAGATCCAAAGAAAATCAAGAAGATTTATAATTGTCTTAGTGAGTAATACACGATCGTTATTGTAGGAAAAGTACAGCTGAAGCTCAACGACTATAAACTTCATTTTTAGAATCAAAATAAAAGTCAAAACTAAAAAAGTCAGAATCTAGTCAGCGTCAAGGATAGAGGGTTCTAGCCAAGAAAAAAGATTTAGCTCAGTGATCTCTGTGTTTCTGCATTGAGAGGATTTTTTAATCTGTGCTGTAGCGGTAAAGTTTTATAGATTAGTGTATATAGGTGGCAAATTTATTTCTTAGTGCTGGAGATTTATTCGTGATAATTTGTGACTGAAAAAAATAAAATTGATAAAAAAGGTAGGAACGATGCAGAATTTAGATTTTACAACAATAGATACAATAGGTTTAGTATTGGGGTTATTCTCCGTATTCATAGGAATAAAATATCCAGACTGGGATTTTAAATTAAAATTAAAACATAGATCTATATTGACTCATAGCCCTTTAATCACTGTATTTTTCATATATATATATATGAAAAAACAAGGTGGTTTTTTAAGTTTTGGAGGAGAGCAAGAGATTGGATTCAGATATTTTATAATGGGGTTTTCCATAGGGATGGGAATACATTTTCTCTATGACCTGTTTCCCAAGGGATGGAAAGGGAGTGCACTATTGCACGTTCCAATCTTAAATAGAAAGATAAAAAAATGGGGGAGTATAATCCTCTTTCTTTTATTTACTTTGATCTCACTTGTGGTGGGGATAGGACTCAGCCACTCTATAGAAGAGACGATTTTATTTTTAATTTTAGGATTATTATTGCTTGGATTAAATAGGAGAAAAGAAGGTAAATTAATAAGACCTACAGGATCTTTTTTACTTTTATTCCTAGGGATTGCTTCCTATACAGATCCTAACTTTTACAGATTTTTAATAAAAAATGCAGAGTCTCTTTGGACTGCAGGAGAGGCAGGTGTAGAAATAGTCTTCACATTAATTTCATAAAGTAGTGTTATATTAATAAAATGGGACACAGAGATTTTTTTCCCCTCTATTCTCTCCTGACATTTAGAAATATCTTTTAATTTATAAGGTATTTCTGATATTCGTCATCTCATAGAAGGAAATAAGAAGAAGTAGTCTACGACAAAATAAAGACTTCTGTGGTGTGTGGGTAGAGGGGTATAAATTTGTGAAAGATGTTTAGAGGTTTTAATCTGTATCAAAACGTTAAAAAGGAGAGGTTGCTATGAAAATACTAGTTGTAGAAGATGAGGAGAATATAAGAAAAGTAATAAAAAAAATATTGGAAATAAATGAATTTGAGGTCTTAGAAGCTCGTGACGGAGCAGAAGCTATGGATATATTTTATAGTGAGAAGATTGATTTGATTGTACTGGACTGGATGCTGCCCAAAATAAGTGGTATTGAAGTATTGAAGATGATAAGGGAGGAATCTAGTCTGCCAATCCTGATGCTTACAGCAAAATCTCAAGAGGATGATGAGATAGAAGGATTAGAAGTGGGAGCGAATGATTATCTAAAAAAACCATTTAGTCTGAAAATATTAATTACAAGGGTGAAAAAACTCCTCAACTTAATAGGTGGAAGGAAGAGGTACGGTGTTTTAGATATTGACTTAAATAATCATAAGGTATATATAAAGGGGAAGGACACCAATATATCTCCTAAGGAGTTTGAACTTTTGAATTATTTGGTATTAAACAGCGGAATAGCTCTGAACAGGGAAAAAATATTAGCTGATGTATGGGATTTTGCCTACGATGGAGATTATAGAACTGTAGACACCCATATAAAAACCTTGAGGAAAAAAATCGGTGCTGAACATATAACTACTGTAAGAGGGATAGGTTATAAATTTGAGGTGGACAAAAGATGAAATTAAAATTAACTCATAAGGTGTTTATATTTTCCTTAGCCCTTGTCTCCTTAGTTATAGTCGGGGGGATATATATAAACAACAACTATTTGGAAGATTTTTATTCTAATAGGAGGATAGCTCAGATAAAGGAAGTACGGAAGCTGATATCTAAGGGGGTTCCTACAGAGGAGGAGCTGGATACCTATGCACAAAAATATAACATTACAATAAATATGAGGGATAGAATAAATACCAAGCGTATACAAAAGTATGAATTGGATGAAAATAATGAGGGAAACAGAGTAAGCAGACACATGGGAATGGAGCACTTAGAATATTATAAATTACTTCCAACAGGACAGTTTATAACTCTGAGGATATCTATGGATTCTATACAAAGTACAGTGGGAATAGTCAATGAATTTTATATATATGAAGGGGTAGCTATATTGATAGGTTCACTTTTTTTTGTATATATATTTTCCCTTCATATTACGAGACCGATAATAGCTCTAAATTCTATTATAAGAAGGATGGTAAATATGGATTTTTCCTATAGAGCCAACATAAAAAGCGGGGATGAATTAGAAGAATTAGGAGATAATATAAATTTTCTCTCCTCTGAACTAGAAAAAAATATAGGGCAGCTAAAACTATCCAATATGAAGCTTAAAGATGAGGTAGAAAAAAGGAAAAAGATAGATGAACTAAGAAAGGAGTTTATTGCCAGCGTGACCCATGAGATAAAGACCCCTGTAACGGTGATAAATACCCATGCTGAGATGCTACTCTATGATCTGATTGAAAATAAGGAGGAAGGGAAGGAATATCTGAAGACTATTATGTCTGAGGGAGATAATATAAGCGCCCTTTTGAATGAATTGATAAAACTTATAAAATTAGAGGAAAAAATAGTAGATATAGAGATAGAGGAGTTGAGTCTGTTTGATCTGTTAAGGGAAGAAAGTTCTAAATACAAGATCGATCTGGTAAAGAAAAATGTAAGTTTGATACTGAATTTAGAGGAAGATCTAGTGGCTTTGGGAGACGAATTTAAGATAAGACAGGTTGTAAATAACCTCTTGAGTAATGGTGTATCCTATGTAAAAGATGGCGGTGAACTTAGGGTGAACTTAGAAACTATTGAAGATAAAGCCAGAGTAGAGATTATAAATACAGGATCTTCTATCCCGGAAGATAAGCTGGAAAATATTTGGAAGGCATTCTACAGAGTAGAAAAATCAAGAAATAAAAAATATGGGGGGACAGGCTTAGGTCTTACCATAGTTAATGGGATCTTAGAAAGACATGGATCAGAATTTGGTGTAGAAAATATAAGTGATGGTGTGAAATTTTGGTTTACACTGAAAAAAGTATCCAAGGAGGTATAAACGTGGGGAGTCATATGATGAATCATGAGACAATGAATGGATTTTCAGGAGGGATTTATTGGGTCTTTATGTTATTTCGGGGAGTAGCGGGTTTTATTTTCCCTCTAATATTGTTATACTTAGTCTATAGACTGATGAAGGGGAAAAAAGGAGAATTCCTTGAAAAATCAGAAACTCCTTTAGAGAGGTTGAAAATGAGGTTAGTTAAAGGAGAGATAACCAAAGAGGAGTATGAAGAGTTAAAAAAAATAATAGAAGATTAGATAAAGGAGAGATTTATGGGAAGACCGGGAAAAGTAAAAGGTTTTATAGACAGTGTTATTGGAAAGGCTATAGTTGTAGGGATAGAGGTTTTTGCTAGAAAAAGTAATGTATCTTTAGAAGATTCACTGGCAGAGTTAAAGGAATTATCTCACGCTGCAGGAATAGAAACTGTTTATACAATAAGTCAAAGAAAAAACAGAATAGAGGCAGGAACTTATCTGGGAAGTGGAAAGTTAGAGGAAATAAAGGCTTTGGCGGCCAGGTATGGGGCTGATATACTCCTTGTAGATGACGAACTTTCCGGGATACAGATAAGAAATTTAGAGAGTATTCTGGATATGGAAATAATAGACAGAACCAGCTTAATCTTGGATATATTTGCCAATAGAGCTAAGAGTAAGGAGGGGAAACTACAGGTAGAACTAGCCAGATTGAGGTATGAAAAACCTAGGATTGTAGGAGGAAGCACCCAGCTGTCAAAACAAGCCGGAGGAATAGGATCCAGAGGACTGGGAGAAAAAAAATTAGAATTGGACAGGAGAACCATCGATAAAAGGATAAGGGACGTGGAAAGATCTATAGAAGGTCTGAAAAAACAAAGGGAAGTCCAAAAAAATAAAAGAAGAAAGAGTCACCTCCAGACAGTTGCTCTAATTGGATATACAAATGCAGGAAAATCCACTTTAATGAATACTTTCTTAAGGGTAAATAATCCGTTGAAGAGTAAACATGAATCACCAGTTGCAGACATGTTGTTTGCTACATTGGATCCATTTCATAGAAAGGTAAAATTAAAGGATAATCTAGAATTTATATTAACCGATACAGTTGGATTTGTAAATAAATTACCCCATACTCTGGTTGATGCATTTATGTCAACGTTGGAAGAGGTAAAAGATGCAGATCTGCTTTTATATGTGGTAGATGTATCCAATGAGGAATATGAACATCAATTGAAGGTTACTAAAAACGTAGTGAAGGAGTTGGGAGCACAGGAAATTCCATATATAATAGTTCAAAATAAAAAAGACCGGTTAGACCCTGAAAAACTTTTAGAAATTATTGATCCTCTGGAAACAACTGTACCCATATCTGCATTAAATGGAGATGGATTGGATGAATTAATCTTTGGGATTGAAGAAAAAATAATGAAAGATTATAAAATTGTAAATTTAATTATTCCATTTGAAAGAGGGTCTATGGCCAATTATATATTGGAGAATACCAAGGTTGTAGAGCACCAATATTTAGATGACGGACTCCATGTGAAGGCCTATTTAAACGGGCATGACATCAATAAATACAATTTGTTTTTAGTATAAAAAGTAAAAATACTTGACAAAACCTAAAGGTCGTAGTATCATATAAGAAGTAACAGGAAGTTAACAAAAGTTTCATTGAGTAAGAAGCCCTTCTGGGATTGAAGTTAAATGGATTTTGAGAAAGCTTTACTGTATTAAAATTTTACGGAGGTAACACACATGTTAAAAGGAACAGTTAAATGGTTTAATGACGATAAAGGATTTGGATTTATCCAAGCTGAAGATGGAAACGACTACTTCGCACATTTCTCTCAAATCAACAAAGAAGGATTCAAAACTTTAAAAGAAGGGGAAGAAGTAACTTTCGAAATCACTGAAGGTGCTAAAGGTCCTCAAGCTTCAAACATCGAAACTGTATAATTTCTTTATTTGAAAGTTAAGCGATAGATTTATTCTATCGCTTTTTTTTTACTAAAAATTCGTATAATTTGTGCAATTAGTGGCAAAAAAAGTTTCTGACTTTACATATTTGAAAAAAGAGCTTTTAAGATAAAAGCTCCTCTAATTCAAACATCTCTTCCAATAGATTTTCATAATCTACCTCGTTTTTTTCTTTTTCTTCGATTAAATTCCCTAATTTTGTGTAATCATTCTGGTTTAAAGAGATATCGATCTCTAAATCATCCAGGGTTTTTAAAAGTTTTGTTTCAAGATTTTTTAATTTTTTTAATCTGCGTTGATCATTTTTTTGTTTCTGGTTATCTCTGACTCTGGTGTCTACTTTATCTTTTTTTACAGCTTTTACGATTACTTCCGAAGTCTGATCTAAGTAGTAATTAAAATTACCTGGATAATCATACAAAGTTTGATCCTTTAATTCAACGATCCTGTTTGCAATTTTATTTAAAAAATATCTGTCATGGGAAATAAATAAAAGAGTACCATTAAATGAAGCCAGGGTTTCTTCTAAAATTTCTTTAAAATGCAGATCCAGATGATTTGTAGGCTCATCTAAGATAAGAAGGTTAAATCCGTTATTTATCATGATAGCTAATTTTAATCTGGCTTTTTCACCACCACTAAGGGATTCTATTTTCTTATTTAGATCTTCCTGGTAGAAATGAAATTTTGCTAAACTTCTATGAAGATCGGATTCTTTGACAATACTTTCGTTTCTGAAAACATCGATTAAAGTAGATTGATAATCTCTAAATGTAAGATTTTGGTCAAGATAGGCTATCTTTAAGCTGCTTCCCAGGGTGATCCCCTCTGCTTGGTCTAAGATCATCTTTAAAAGTGTAGATTTACCACTGCCGTTAGATCCTATGATACCTAATTTTTCACCTAGATACAGGTCTAAAGAGATGTTTTTAAACAGCAATTTATCATTGATCTCCTTAGAAACTTTTTTGATTTTAATAACTCTTTTACCACTTCTTCCCTGGCTGTCAAAATCAAATGAAATGTTTTTTTCGATCTTTGGTTTATCTATTTTTTCCATCTTCTCTATACGTTTTCTCATATTTTCTGCTTTGATAAACATAGATTCGTTATCACCATTACTTCCCCAGTGCCTGAACCTTCTGATGGCATCTTCCATCTGTTTGATTTTTTTCTCCTGGGCTAAATATATCTCTAATTCTTTGAGGTATCTTCTTTCTTTTTCTACAACGTAGTAACTATAATTTCCGTTGAATATCTCAATACCTTTATGATTTAATTCATAGATTTTATCGATGGTATTATCTAAAAAATACCTGTCATGAGAAATTAAAAAAATACTCTTTTTATACCCTTTAACAAATTCTTCCAGCCACTTTATAGAGCTAAGATCCAGATGGTTTGTAGGCTCGTCCAATAACAATATATCAGGTTCGTCTACTAAAGCTTTTGCAAGAAAAACTCTGTTTTTCTCCCCACCGCTAAGTTCACTAATCTTTTTTTTCAAAAATTCATCAGGAATCTTTAATCCTAACTTTATTTTTTTGATTTTTTCATCTATCTCGTAACCACCTTGAGACTCAAATTCCTCCTGCAATTTACCGTAATTTATGAGATCCTCATTGTAGGTAGAAGAAGTGTGATCTTCGATCAGTTTTAATGAAGTGTTGATTTTTTTTTCTATAGTTAAAAGATTATCGAATCCACTATATAAAACTTCGTTGACATCACTATCTAAAAAACTGGTAAAATCTTGTATTAAATATCCGATTTTAAGATTTTTTTGTAAGGTCAGGTTTCCGCCGCTGTAATCCTCTATTTTAGAGATTATTTTAAAGATAGTCGATTTACCGCTACCATTTTTTCCGATTAAACCAATCTTTTCTCCCTCTATTATCCTAAGTGATATATCGTCTAATATTAAATTTGAACCGTAATACTTAGTTATTTTATCCATAGTAACTTGTAACATCTATATCTCCTTCTAAACTTTGATTTATTGTTATATTATTTCTAATTTTTTTTATGTCTAGATGCAACGTCATGTTGCTTAAAATTAGATTGTTGTCTTGAATTCTAGTATATAATAAATTCACTGAAAAAGCTAAATTAAGAAGTAATTTGAAATAAATTATAAATGGAATTAAAATAAAAAAATAGGAGTTCCATAAAAAACTCCTACTAACTTTCTTACGATATATTTCTTGAATACCTGTTTTTTTGTCCGGTCTTAAGGATCCTTACAAGAGATGAAACAACTACTATCCCAAAAGAAAGAGCTCCTGCTGCAAACATAGTTTCGACACCTTTAAAGACTGCTTTTTCCATATCTTTTTCTAATATATAAAACATGGTGTAATATATACCGCTTCCGGGAACTAGTGGTATCAATCCGCTGATTAGGATAGATGTAACCGGGGTTTTTAAAAATCTGGCTAAAATCTCCGAGCATACAGTTAAAACAACAGATGGTGCAAAATAAGAAAAAATCAAAGAAGTATTGTATTTAACACAGAGTAAGTAAGTGAACCAGCTTATGCCTCCTACCAGGGCGGAAAAAACCAAATTTTTCCCACGAATATTAAATATAATACCGAATCCTAAAGTCGCTAAAATAGCGATCAAAGTTTGTACAAACATCTAAAAAGTACCTCCTGTCATAATGTATCCTATAGCAACACCTGTTCCTACAGCTAAAGAAGTAGCCACAAGGAGAGCTTCTGCTCCACGAGCCATCCCTGTCATATAATCTCCTGCAATAATATCTCTGATCCCATTGGTCAATGCAAGTCCTGGAACTAATAACATCAGAGAACCGATAACAGCTTTATCTGTGTTGTCTATCAGGTGGATCATATGAAGGTAGTGAGCCATAAAAGCGCTGAGGGCTCCTCCTAATGTATTTACAAATATTCCGTTTAATTCATACTTACTGAAAGAGTAAGAAAGAAGGTAGATGGCTCCTCCAATGGGGAGTGTCCCTATAAAATCCTGGGTATTCCCTCCAAAAATCAGTGCAAAAGAAGCGGCTGTTGTACAATGAAAGATAAAGTTAAGGAATTTAGAATATCTAGGAACTTTGTCCACAGCCTTTAATTTTTCCATGAATTCATCGCAGTTATAGTTTTTCGTGTCTCTGGCAAGGTCATTTATTTGATGGACCTTCTCTAAATTTACCGTCCTGGATTTTATACGGATAACATTTGAAACAGTTACATCGTCCCTAGTGACTGATACTATGATACCGCTCAGGGTTGCAAAACAATCGGCAGTAGCGTTATGGGTATCGGAGATCCGGGTTACTATATCTTCAGCTCTATAGGTTTCACCACCATTTTCTAAGACCAATTTTCCTGCATAGGAAGCTATTTTAAGTATTTTATTTAGTGTCATTTTGACCCCCCAATTTAACATGTTTTTTATAGTTAGATTTAATTTAAATATAACGCTATATTGTCTTTTTATTATATCATATTGAGGCCTTTCTCAAATAGAGGAAAATAAAAGATTTTCACACAGAGTTTACGAAAAAAATGGACATGAAATAAAAAATATAAACAAGAATCTAACTGCGAATAACGCCAATAATACGAATAAAATTAATACTCGTATAACCTCTCAGGGGATCTCTGTGTTAAGAGGTTCTAAAAATTAGTATAAATTATAGAATTTTCCGTGTATCTCAAAAAGATTCGCATTCTATTTGTTTAAGTGTTAATTTCGTTCTATTTCTTTTTCATATAAATACGATACTATTTAGATATTTTAATTAATTGTGAAAAATTAGTATAATCATATTATAATTTTTAACTAGATTAAAGTATATCGTGTAAGAATAAATGTTTTATTGAATTAAAGGGGATGAAAAAGATGAAAAAAATAAGTAACAGTACAATGATATTGATAGCGATGGTTCTGGGTATCATAGCAGGAGCATTTTTAGGAGAAAAAGGTGTGATCTTTGCACCAATGGGAAATATTTTTATCAGTTTGATCAAGATGCTGGTTATACCTTTGGTATTTTTCAGTATTATCTCTGGGGCAGCAGCACTGGGAAAAACTAAATCAGCAGGGAAAGTTGGAGTATTTACAATAGTTTATTATTTAGGTACATCAGCAATATCTGTTGTATTGGGATTGTTGGCAGGAAATATCTTTAAACCAGGTTTAGGTGTAAAGGTTCCGGCTTCATTGATGACAGATGCCACTACATATGCAGAAAATTCTAATGTAGCCGGGTTTTGGGATACAATTCAGGGGATTATCCCTGGAAATCCGTTTGAATCATTGGTAAGTGGGAATATCTTGCAGATATTATTCTTTGCACTATTCTTCGGAATAGCGTTGTCTACAATGGATGAGAAAAAACAAAAACCAGTAACGGATATTTTGGATACTGTAAATGATGGAATGATCTGGATGATAAAAAAAGTGTTGGTCATTGCACCACTAGGAGTATTTGGATTGATGACTAATTCAATTGCGTTATTTGGTATGGATATAATGGTATTAGTTCTTAAGTTATTGGCTGTTTTCAGTGGAACGTTGGGAATAATTCACTTTGTTGTGATTCCTATGTTGGTAAAAGTGTTAGGTGGAATGAATCCGCTGACTTTCTTAAAAGGAATGAAAGAAACTCAGATATTGGCATTTGCTTCTGCTTCATCTATGGCTA
This sequence comes from Fusobacteria bacterium ZRK30, assembly GCA_024628785.1. NCBI lineage: Bacteria > Fusobacteriati > Fusobacteriota > Fusobacteria bacterium ZRK30. Next base: position 5,908 of record CP102405.1, on the reverse strand, counting down.
CGCTGCCTATAAACAAACAGGAATGTGAAGATTTAGGCGTGAAACAAGAGGTGACGTCATTTGTATTACCACTAGGAGCTACAATTAATATGAATGGAAATGCTATGTTATATGCATTGACAGCAGTATTCTTTGCTCAAATGTTTGGGATAGAGTTGGGGATGACTCAATATATAGCAATAATTTTAACTTCTGTATTGGGAGCAATTGGAACTGCAGGAGTTCCAGGACCGGCATTATTGGTAGTAGCGGTATTGGTAGCAGCAGGAATTCCAGTAACAGCTTTACCGCTTATCTTTGGAGTAGATAGGTTGTTTGATATGATGAGAACTTCTACAAATGTATTAGGAGATGCTTCTTGTGCTATAATCGTAGAAAAGATGATAATAGAGGAATCGGCAAAAGAACCTGTGTTGAAAAAAGCATAGATTGAAATATAGTAAAAAGGATTTGAATTTTTCAAATCCTTTTTTATCTTATTTTAAAAACTTTTAGTCACAGAACTCAAAAAAAGTAAAATCTGTATCAAAACATAAGTCTAAAGATTCCATCTTTAATACGGGTTCATTTACTCAGCTTGATCTGAGAAACGAACCAAAGAGGATCAAGAAGTTTCTAATTGTCTTTGTATTGTAATACACAATCGTCATTGTAGAAACAGAGGGCTGAAGTAGAACGACTATAAACTTCGATTAAAACCCAAAAAATAAAAATTTCTGTGTTGTAGAGGTAGAATAATTAAGATTGGTGTAGATCGGTGGCAAAAAAGCAAGTTTTTATATCAGCGACAATCATAGCTATTAATCAGACTTAACCCGTGTACCTATAAACTTTTAGAGATGTTGGTGATGCTCATATCGGGTGCTCTTGATAGAGATCCGCGTTCAATAGACTTCTGTAGATTGATGAGAAAAAATTAAAAGTTGAGATAGAAGGAAAAGTTTGATATAATAGTTTTAATGTAAAGAAAAAACACTTGACATAATGATGGAGATATATTATAATACAGGGGTAAATTATGGAATTAAATGAATTTTTAGAAATTTCGATACTTTTAGGTTACTACGGGAACCTTTTAAGTGATAAACAGAGAACCTATATGGAAGAACACTTTGAAGAAGATTATTCCCTTTCTGAGATTGCAAAGTCTCATGGTATCAGCAGACAGGCAGTCTATGATAATATCAAGAGGGGAATTAAAATTTTAAAGGGGTATGAAGAAAAAATTGGGTTCCTAAAGAGAGAAAAAGAGATAAGACAGAGTTTGAAAGAACTAAAAGCAAATTATAGTGAAGCAAAGTTAGACAGCTTAATAGCAAGTTTTGATATATAAGAGGTGTTCTATGTTAGATAATTTAGGAAATAAATTCCAAGGAATATTTAAAAAGGTAAGGGGACATGGAAAATTAACAGAGGATAATATAAAGGCGGCATTAAAGGAAGTAAGATTGTCGTTATTAGAAGCTGATGTTAACTACCGTGTAGTAAAGGACTTTGTAAATAAAATAAAGGAAAAAGCTGTAGGAGAGAATACTCTCAGTGGAATCAATCCTGGACAGCAATTCATAAAGATTGTAAATGATGAATTAACAGAACTATTAGGTGGGACAAACGCGAGGTTAACTAAAGCTCACAGAGGTCCTACAATAATCATGTTAGCGGGATTACAAGGGGCAGGTAAAACGACTTTTGCAGCAAAGCTAGCTAAATATTTGAAAAAAAATGGTGAGAAACCGTTTTTAGTAGGAGCAGACGTATACAGACCGGCAGCTATGAAACAACTTCAAGTTTTAGGAGACCAAATTGGTGTACCTGTATATTACGAAGAGGGAAGTAAAGATGCTGTAGGTATTTGTCAAACTGGTGTAAAAAAAGCCAGGGCCGAGGAAGCGACTTATATAATTCTGGATACAGCAGGAAGACTCCATATAGATGAAGGTCTTATGGAAGAGTTAAATCAGATAAGAAAAAAAGTCAGACCTCAGGAGATACTATTAGTAGTAGATGCAATGATTGGTCAAGACGCAGTTAATTTAGCAAGTAGTTTCAACGAAACTTTAAGTATAGACGGTGTAGTGTTAACAAAGTTAGACGGAGACACCAGAGGTGGATCTGCACTATCGATCAAAGCAGTAGTTGGGAAACCGATTAAATTCATTGGTGTAGGAGAAAAATTAGAGGATATCGAATTATTTCATCCTGAAAGATTAGTATCTAGAATTCTAGGAATGGGAGATGTAGTTTCCCTGGTTGAAAGAGCTCAAGGTGCCATAGATGAAGATGAAGCTAAGTTATTAGAAGAAAAATTAAGAAAGCAAGAATTTGATTTAGAAGATTTTCTAAAGCAATTACAAAATATAAAGAAAATGGGACCTATAGGGAATATCCTAAAGATGTTACCAGGTGTAGGAGATCTAGGAGACCTGGCACCAGCAGAAAAAGAAATGAAAAAAACTGAAGCAATTATTCAGTCTATGACTGTAGAAGAAAGAAGAAAGCCGAAAGTTATAAACGCTAGTAGAAAGAAAAGAATAGCTAGAGGATCTGCTACCCAAGTTCACGACATCAATAAGATGTTAAAGCAGTTTGAACAAATGAAGGGTATGATGAAGATGTTCAGTGGTGGTAAAGGGATGCCTGGAATGCCTAAGATGGGTAAAGGGTTTAAATTACCGTTTTAAAAAACAAATTATAATAAATTATTAAATAAATTAAAATGAGAAAAGGAGAAATAATTATGTTAAAGATTAGATTAACTAGATTAGGAAGCAAGAAAAGACCTGTTTACAGAGTAGTAGCAATGGAAGCATTACAAAAAAGAGATGGAAAGGCAATAGCTTACTTAGGTAACTACTATCCATTAGAAGATTCTAAAGTAGTATTAAAAGAGGAAGAAATCTTAAGATTATTAGGAAACGGAGCTCAACCTACGAGAACTGTTAAATCTTTATTAACTAAAGCTGGAATCTGGGCTAAGTTTGAAGAGTCAAAGAAAAACTAATGCAATATTCTCAGTTTGTGTAAGCAAACTATAGAAATATTGGTGGTGCCCTTTACGGGTAATACAATTTTCTAGGAACCCGAAAGGGTTCTTTTTTTTTACAAAAAAATAGAAAACATAACAAGAATTTAACCGCAAATGACCTAATTAATACCAATAGAACTATTAAAAACCTTGGACATGAAGATATACAGAGGAATAAAATATGCGACAAAAAATCTGACAAGCTCAGTGGTTTTGAGTTTCTGCATTTAAAGTTTTCATTAGGGAGTATTTGCGTAATTCGCGGTAGATATATCTGCACTAAATAAAAAATGTTAGCGATAAATAGGATATTAAACATGATATAATGAATTAGAAATAAAAGAATAGGAGAGTGAGAAAATGAAAAATGAACTTATGAATGAGAAGGAAAAAGACTATGAAGATGAGATAGATTTAGTGGATCTATTGAAAATATTGATTAGGAATAAGGGAATGATATTTCTGATTACTGTGATAATTACAGCTTTCAGTATAGGGGGAGCTCTGTATATCAGATCTAACAGGATAGAAAAATTCGGATTGAATTTTACATTGAGAAACTCCATCGACAGTTATTACGAAGAAAAAGCTCAATTAGAAGTAGAAGATTTTAATGTGGAAGAGATGTTTTTAGATGACAATATTGTAGATGAATTTTATGCTGATGAGGACTTTAACAAATATTATTTTGAGAAAACAAGAGATAAAAAAACTACTTCAGATGATAAAAGAGAGTTTTTGCAAGACTCTCTTGAATTGAAAAAGGTAACTGGAGATAAAGAAAAATTTAAATATTATACATTGAATACAACAATAGAGGATGAAGTGCTGAGTAAAAAAATGATAGAATTATATTTAAATATTGTAAATATGAAAAAAACTGAGTTGTTAAAAAACGCAATAGAAGATGAAATTTCTTTAGTTTTCCAAAGAAGAGATCTATACAGAGTGAAAGTTAGAGAAGGTGAAAAACAGATAGCAGAGATAATAAAAAAACAGCCAGTCTCAATATTGGAAAATCAGAGTATGGTATCAATTTTGACAATAACTAATCCGACTTTATTGCAAGAATTGAACTCTAATAAGAAGTTATATGAAAAATATGATAATCAAGCTCTGGGATTAGAAGGAGTTAAGGGGGATAAAAAATTAGGAAAGCAGATTGAAAAAATATCTTCTGTCTATAAGGTAGAGGAAAAGAGTAAATCTAAGATGATAGTGGCTATCGGGATGATATTAGGATTATTTTTAGGAATCTTTGCAGCTTTTATAAAGGAATTTATCAAAGGTGTAGATTGGAAATAAGATAGATGAAATAAAAAAATAAAGGATACATAGGTATAATAAATTTATACTATGTATTTTTTTATGAATTTTAAATAACTAGTTGATTTTGTTTGTTTTTATAGACGAAAGTTCTTTCAAGAGTAGATTTTGAAATTGGGATTATAAAATTCCTTAAAAAAAACTTAAATTTTCGGAAAAAATGTGTTAAACTTGATAGGATTAACTTAGTTGTTACTGAGTGAATTTGAAATAAAAATTTTGAATAATAATTTCAACTGGATAATAAAAATGAAATCTACAGCAGATGAAAAGAGGGATAATATAAAATTTAAGAAAGTCGGAAATTATGTTTACACGGGGAATATTTGTATGGAAACAAATGGAAGAAAAGGTATGTTGAATAGTAATCTATATGCTATTAAATGGTATAGAAATGTGATAAAATATAGAGATGAATTTCGAAAGACCTGTAAAGGGTATCACCGAAATATTCAAAGGTTTATTTACACAAATTAAGAACTTTGTGGAGGAGGGAAGATGTTAAAAAATGACAGGATAAGAAACGGTGTTAAACTGTTTTTAGATTCCATATTACTTAGTTCAGCTTTTATATTTGCTTTTATGATAAAGTTTGAAGGAAAATGGGAAAAATATTTTAGAATGAGGTATATAGCTCATTTTTTAGTGATCTATATTATTTTAAATTTGATTTTAAAGATAAATAAAAAAAGCTGGAGGTACACCAACTCCCTGGATATATTTAATATTATTATGGTTGTAACTTTCTTATGGGAAGGTTTGCGTTTAGAGTTCACAGGACATTAGAAAGTGTACAATTAGGAAAAAAAAATAAAACCGGCAGAAAAAAAGCATTGATAGTAGGAGCAGGAGAAGCAGGAGAAGGGCTACTCCGAGAGAATCTTAAAAACCCTCATCTAAAACTGGAAATAATAGGAGTAGTAGATGATGATCCCAGAAAGAAAAATATGGTTCTCTATGGGAAAAAAGTTTTAGGAAACAGATTTGATATTCCAGGGCTGGTAGATGCATTTAATATCGACGAAATTATAATAGCTATCCCTTCTATGAGGAGTAAGCAGATTTACTTTATGACTATACCAGAAGCAGCCAGTCTGCGATAGAAGCTGGAACAATGAGTAAAGGCAGAGAAGTATTTATCTTAGATATGGGGGGGGGAACCAGTAAAGATAATGGATCTGGCTAAAAACCTTATAAAATTATCAGGGACTGACATTAGGGAAGATATAAATATAGAGATAACAGGACTCAGACCTGGGGAAAAATTATATGAGGAACTACTCTACGATGTCAATAGTGCAGAAAAGACAGAAAATAAAAAGATATTTATAGGAAAGCTTCACGATGAAGATGAAGTAGGGAATTTAAAATACTAGAGAACTGAAAGATATTTTAAAAGTTCATGAATATGAGAGATTAAAGAGGTTATGAAAAAGGTCGTTATTACTTTAAGGAGCTTGAAGAAGTCAATAGAGAGGTGAAGAACTTCGTTCTGACTTCTACAGAGGTAAAGGCTAGAGTTGGGGAAGAGAGATTAGTGACTAGTTAAAAGTGAAT